>JAFRPH010000054.1 GCA_017429205.1 Bacteroidales bacterium | reverse complement strand
GTCATCTGGGAAACCTGGTCATCCGGATCGTAGCGGAAGTGGTAGTGCGTTCCGTTGGTGGAACCGTAGAACCAGTAGCTGACTTCCTCGAAATAGGCGTTCACCGTGGAACTGGAAGAATAGGGGATGGACAACTCCTCCTGGCCGTACATCGTGAACTCACGGGTGGGGACGTCGAAGAATTGGGCGGAAGCCATGTCATTGCCGCCACTGAAGCCGCTGTCGGCCCAGTCTACGACGGAGCAGTCGAAGTTGACCTCCGCATAGTCCTCCTGCGGGTTCAGCATACGGAGGGTGACATTCACCTGGTACCACTTGTTGCGCTCGAGGGTCCACTTGCCGTCGGTGCCGGGCTTCGGGACGGTCACCTTGTAGTAGAAGTTGGAGGAGCCCATCGAAATGAGGGGGTCGCCGTTCGTGTCGGTCTGGCCCTCCGTATCGTTGAGCCAAGGCATCTCAAGCTTGAAATACGGCTCGCCGTTGTCGTCGGAGGTCCATTCCTGCGGATAGGTGTAGACGGGATCCGTCGTGTACTGATAAACGTCCTCCGCGGGCGCGGGCGTCATTTTATAGGGCTGCGGGTAGGTCAGGTACTCGTAGTTGGCCACGTCGGCGGCGGGAATCGCGCTGCGCTGGAGCGGCGCGCCCAGGACGGTCGTCTTGTTGTTCAGGGCGTTCACATAGTAGGCCTTGAGGAGTTCCGGACGGGACACCCACACGTACTCGCCGATGGTCTCGCTCTCGGTGACCGTGATGTTCACGGTGAGCTTCGCGGCCAGGCGGCGGAGGTCGACGGTGACGGTGCGCTCTTCCTGGATCTTGGTCGGGGTGAGCTGGACGGTGTAGACGTCGGCGTCGTTCTCGACCCGCCAGGAGTCCATCACGAGGTTCTGGACGAAGGTGACCTCTCCGGTCTCCTCCTGCTTGCCCGTGATCGGGTTCAGCTCGGTCTTCTTCTCGGTCAGGAGCGGGCTGGTCACGTCGAGGGCGAGGATGTCCGCCAGCGTCCAGTCGTTGGTGTGGTCGATGGCCGTCGGGTAGTTGGCCAGGATATATACATAAGAGGTGACGCTCCGGAGGGCTTCGTATTCGGCGCCGACCTGGGTGTCGAGTCTCTTGGAGGATCCCTCGGCGCGGCCGTGCATGCCGGGAATCGGGGTGGTACCCTCGGCGTCGGAGAAGAAGAAGAAGTCGAAGTGGTCGATGGCCGTCTCGAAGGAGGTGTCGACCGTACGGGTCTCCATCTGGCCGCCGTCCAGTTTCAGGACGAGCACGCCGTCATTGGTCTCGATATCCTGCTCGACGCCCGTGCAGGAGAAAGCCATGAGGGAAGCGGCCGCGACGGCCGCGATGATCATATACTTTTTCATATCCTTCATTGCGTTGGATTACTGGAGCGGATCGTCAATCCGGAAATAATGGAATCCGCGAATGTCGTAGAGCTGCGTCTCGGAGTCGATGCTGATCTTGTCGCCGGTCTTGTCGGCGCCGGTGTACACGTAGGTCTTGAACCAGATCTGGTCGCCTGCGGAAGCGCCGTTCGGGCTGACAGTGAAGGTCACCTTCGTTGCGCCGGAGCTCGCTTCCTGGGTGCGGGTGTTGATGCTGCCCGACAGGGTCGCGGGAACTTGGCCATTCACCAGGAACTTGTCCACGGCACCCTGCGGGACGATTTCCCAGGAGCCGCCTTCCGGCGAGAAGATCTTGAAGCTCACCGTGGCGGTGTTGTCGCCCAGAATCCAAGTCTGGCGGAGCGCCTTG
Source organism: Bacteroidales bacterium (assembly GCA_017429205.1). The sequence goes on along the minus strand of JAFRPH010000054.1, from coordinate 442 downwards.
CCTTCGGCGGTGTTGTGCAGCTCGTACACGTTATGGACGCCGCTGACGTAGAACTGGCTGGTCTGCGGGAGCTTGTCGGAGTTTTCGGCCACCTCGACGGCCTCCCAATCGACGGCCTGGCCTTCCAGGGTGATGTACTTGAAGTTGTAGAGGCCCTGCATCGTGCCGGAGATCTTGTGGATCTTCCGGGCGGCGAACTCGACGGGGCTGCCGTCGGCGTAGTTCAGGAGGAGGCTGCGTGTCTCGTCCTTCGTCCAGCCCTGACCGCGCACGGTGAACTGGATCTTCAGGTGGCTGAGCAGCTGCGGGAGGCAGAACACCTTGAAAGAGGCGGGATGGGTCGCGTCGATGACGGTGTTCGCCATATCCGCGATGGTGATGGTCTTGCCCGTGCCGGTGCTGGCATAGGCGGGCGTCGTGCCGTTGTAGGTCACGGTGAAGG
>JAFRPH010000008.1 GCA_017429205.1 Bacteroidales bacterium | reverse complement strand
ACCACGAGCTGTGGGACGGCGGCCAGAACAGCGACTATGACGCCCCCGCCGAGGTCCAGACCTCGACCTACACCCTCGGCTCCGACGCCGACGGCGACTACATCGAGCTTCCGGCCGGCATCTTCTTCAGCTATGTGGCCAACAAGGCCATCCTGAGCGAACCCACCCGCCTGTACGTCACCGAACTGACGGAGACGAAGATGGTCCTCGTCGCCAAGTTCAACGGCATCTGCTGGCAGCTGATCTTCAAGCCCCGCGACGGCGCGCCCGTCGCCGAGGATCCCCTCTTCGGTGTCACCAGCAAGACGTGGGTCTATGACAACGACGCCCAGGGCTATCTGGGCTGTGGCGGCAGTCTCGGCAATCCGACCGAATGGTGGAACGGCGCCCCGCACGACAAGGACGCTTTCGGCGTGAAGGATGATGAACTCACCTTCTTCGCCGACGGCAAGTACACCTTCAACCCCGGCGCTGACGGCGTGGTCTACTGCAACTGGGAGTCCAACTATCACCACGAGCTGTGGGATGGCGGCCAGAACAGCGACTATGACGCTCCCGCCGATCCGCAGGAGGCGACTTACACGCTGGACAGCGACGACGACGGCGACTACATCGAGCTCCCGGCCGGCATCTTCTTCGGCTATGTTCCGAACAAGGCCGTCCTGGAAGCGCCCACGAAGCTCTACATCAAGGAGCTCACCAAGGACAAGCTGGTCTTGGTCGCCAAGTTCGACGGTATCTGCTGGCAGATGATCTTCCGTCCCAAGGAAGGCCAGGGCGGCGGTGGCGAACCCGGTTCGCTGGATGCGGCGCTCGTCGGCACCTGGGCCTGGGATCCGGACCAGAACGGCCACTTCGGCTGCGGCCCCGACCTGGGCAACCCCCTGGGCTGGTGGAACGGTGAGGCGCACTGCAAGGACAACGCCCACATGTACGACGACACCATCACCTTCACGGCCGACGGCAAGTACACCCTGGACCCGGTGGACGGTTTCTCCTACATGAACAAGGACGTGACCTTCCTGAACGACCGCAAGGGCGACTCTCCCTACGGCGACGACTTCCTTTACACGAACGAGAAGACGACCTGGGACTTCACCCTCGACGAAGAGAACGACCTCGACGTGATCAAGCTCGCCGACGGCGGCCTCTTCTCCTACATCCCGAACAACGCCTTCGAGGACGAGCCCTGGCTCTATGTCAAGTCCTGCACGGCCGACCAGCTGGTCCTGATGACCTACACGGCGACCGGCAACAACGGCGGCTCCATCGCCTGGCAGTACGTCTTCAAGCGCGTCAAGTAATGCGTCTGGCCTCGAACATCAAAGGGTTGCTGCCGCTCTGCGCGGCAACCCTTTTCAACTTCTCCTGCGGGTGCGGCACGGAGCCGGTTCCGTCGACCTCCGAGTCCACGCTGACGGTCAGCCCCTCCAGCGTCAACGTCAATTACGAGGCGCAGACGGCGGTCCTGTCCGTCAATGCGACCGGCGACTGGGGCGTTTCCTCCGCCGATAAGGACTGGTGCACGGTGACCCCTTCGGGCGGCATCAAGGGCGTCTCGGACGTGAAGGTCAACCTGGCCACCAACCGGACCGGCAAGGAGCGGGAAACCATCGTGACCTTCCGGTACGGGGCCAAGACGCTGGAAGTCCCTGTCAAGCAGGGATTCAGCGACGAAGACCTCCCGCCGGATCCGGGCGAGATCGTGGTCCCGGACGGCTACGTGCTGGACTGGCACGAGGAGTTCGAGGATAACGGGAAACCGTCCCTCGCGGACTGGTGGTACGAGACCGGCGGCGGTGGCTGGGGCAACAACGAGAGCCAGGTCTATGTGGCCGGCTCCAAGGACGGGATCGACCTGGCCTTCATCTCCGAGGGCACGCTGAAGATCCAGGCCCGCCGGATCGGCTCCGAGGTCAATTCCATCCGGATGAACACCCAACGCGCCTGGCAGTACGGCTGGTTCGAGGCCCGGATCAAGGTGTCCGACGTGAAGGGCACCTGGCCCGCCTTCTGGATGATGCCGAAGAACTTCACGAGCTGGCCCGGCGACGGCGAAATCGACATCATGGAGTACGCCATCAGCACCCAGGGCAAGGACAAGAGCTCTTCCAGCATCCATTGCAACGCCTACAACTGGCCGGCCGGGACGCAGAAGACCCACGTCCAGCCCGTGGCGAACGCGGCCTCCGAATTCCACGTCTATGCGCTGGAATGGACGGCCTCCGAAATGAAATTCTATGTGGACGGAAAGCAGCACCTGGTCTTCAAGAACGAAGGCAAGGGGCGTGATTCCTGGCCGTTCGACGCCCCCTTCTACCTCAAGTTCAATATGGCCTGGGGCGGAAACATGGGCGGCGCGACGGACCCGAACGGCCTTCCGGCCACCTACGAAGTGGACTACGTCCGCGTTTTCAAGAAGAAATAGACGATGAAATCAATCCGCATCCTTTTCGTGGCGTCCTTGTTGGCGGCGACCCTCTCCTGCACCGAGCGCAAACCCTCCACCGTGGGGGCTTCGCCCGAGGTGGAGCGCCGCGTGGACCAGCTCCTTTCCCGGATGACCCTGGCCGAGAAGATCGGCCAGATGAACCAGGTCTCCGCCGGCGGCGAGGTGGCCAACTATGCCGACGCCCTCCGCAAGGGCCAGATCGGGTCCATCCTGAACGAGGTGGACCCCGTCAAGGTCAATGAGTTCCAGCGCATCTGCGTGGAGGAGTCCCGCCTCGGGATTCCGCTCCTCGTGGGCCGGGACGTCATCCACGGGTTCCACACGGTTTTCCCCATTCCGCTGGGGTTGGCGTCGACCTTCGACCCTGCCCTCGTGGAGGCGGGCGCCCGTGTGGCCTCCGTCGAGGCGACCGGGCAGGGGGTCCGATGGACCTTCTCGCCGATGCTGGACATCGCGCGGGACCCGCGCTGGGGCCGCATCGCGGAAGGAAGCGGAGAGGACACCTGGCTGGACACCAAGATGGCCGAGGCGATGGTCCGCGGCTATCAAGGCGACCTGTCGGACGCCACGTCGATGGCGGCCTGCATCAAGCATTTCGCCGGCTACGGCGCCGCTGAAGGCGGACGGGACTACAACAGCACGTTCCTGACGGAACGCCAGCTGCGGAATGTGTACCTCCCGCCTTTCGAGGCGGCCGTGAAGGCCGGTGCGCTCACGCTGATGACCTCCTTCAACGACAATGACGGCGTCCCGTCCACGGGCAACGTCTTCCTGGTGAAGGACGTCCTCCGCGGCGAATGGGGCTTCGACGGGCTCGTGGTCACCGACTGGAACTCGATGGGCGAGATGATCAACCACGGTTTCGGCACGGACCGCAAGGACGTCGCCCGGAAGTCCCTGGAGGCCGGTGTTGACATGGACATGATGACCTACGGCTTCCTGTCGCACCTGGAAGAGCTGGTGCACAGCGGGGCCGTCAAGGAATCCGCCATCGACCAGGCCGTGCGCAACATCCTGCGCGTGAAGATCCTCCTGGGCCTGTTCGAGAACCCGTATGTGGACGTGGAGGCCGGCAAGGCGGTCCAGTATGCGCCGGAGCATCTGGCGGCGGCGCAGAAGACCGCGGAAGAGTCGGCCATCCTGCTCAAGAACGACGGCGTGCTGCCCTTGAAGGCCGATGCCGTCCGCAACATCCTGGTGACGGGCCCGATGGCCGATGCGCCGCACGACCAGCTGGGCACCTGGGCCTTTGACGGCCAGTCGGCCCATACCGTCACGCCGCTGAAGGCCCTGCAGGAGCGTTTCCCGGGGAAGGTGACCTTTGTCCAGGGACTCAAGAACAGCCGCAGCCGGCGGGAACGTTTCGACGATGTGGTCGCCGCCGCCCGCCGCGCCGATGTCGTCCTGGTGTTCCTCGGCGAGGAGGCCATCCTCTCCGGCGAGGCCCATTCCCTGGCCGACCTGAACCTGAAGGGCGCACAGAGCGAGCTGCTCGCCGCCCTGAAGGCCACGGGCAAGCCGGTCGTCGCGACCGTGATGGCCGGGCGTCCGCTCACCATCGAGCGCGACCTCCCCAACTGCGGTGCGCTGCTGTACGCGTTCCATCCCGGAACGATGGGCGGTCCCGCGCTCGTGAACCTGCTGTTCGGCGACGTGAATCCTTCGGGAAAGACCCCGGTCACCTTCCTGCGCACCGTGGGCCAGGCGCCGCTCTATTACAGCCACAATATGACAGGGCGTCCCTACAACGGCGAAACCCTGCTGGACGACATCCCGGAAGAGGCCGGCCAGACCTCGCTGGGCAATACGTCCTACTACCTGGACTACGGCGCCTATCCGCTGTTCCCCTTCGGCTACGGCCTCAGCTACACGACGTTCGCCTATTCCGGCGTCGCCTTGGACCGGGAGACTTACGGGACGGAGGACACCGTGCAGGTTTCCTTCACATTGGCCAACACCGGCGCCTGCGCTGGCACGGAGGTTGTGCAGATTTACGTCCGGGATCTGGTGGGTTCCATCACCCGTCCGGTCAAGGAGCTGAAGCACTTCGAGCGCGTCGCCCTGGAGCCCGGGGAGAGCCGGACCTTGACGGTCGGCATCCCGGTCGGCGACCTCGCCTTCGTGGGCCTGGACGGTGTGAAGAAGGTGGAGCCCGGCGAATTCCAGCTTTGGGTGGCCGGAGACAGCGCCTCCGGAAAACCGGTATCCTTTGAAGTGAAGTAGCAACCTGATGAAAAAGAGTCTTCGCGCACTCCTGTGGGCGGCACTGGTCTGTGCCGCCTGTACGGGTAAAGAAGAGCCCGTCGACAACACGCCGGTGGTGCGTACGGTGCGCGTGGAAGCTTCTTCCTTGGAGATTCCTCCCGGAGAAAGCGTCTCCCTTCCCTTCGTGGTGGAGGACAAGGAGGCGACGTTCCAGGAGGTGAAATTGCTGCAGGACGGTGGTCGGGAGCCGAACGAGCTCTCCGTCCGTGAGATAGTCCGGGGGGCGGAAAGAGGCGTGTACCAAGCCGTCATCCAGGATGCGGGGAAAGGGAAGAACTATGACCTGAACGTGCGTCTGGCCATCATTCAGCGCGATGCGTCCACCGGGAACGAATATGTGGTCCAGTCCTCTCCGTTCCGGGTGTTCTCCGAGGCGGACCCGCCCGGAACCGTCAAGACCGGCCTCCCGGTCGTCTATGTCGACACCCAGGGCAGCAGGCCGATCAATTCCAAGGAAGAGTATGTGAAGGCTTCCCTGAAGATCAAGGGGACGGAGCAGCTCGAGGGCCTCGACGCCACGTCCTGCGAAATCCGCGGCCGGGGCAACACGACCTGGTATTGGCCCAAGAAGCCGTATCTGATCAAGCTGGACGAGAAGCAGCACATCTTCGGGATGCACAAGCACAAGCGCTGGGTGCTGCTGGCGAATTTCATGGACCGGACCCTGATGCGGAACCTCGTGTCGATGAAGGTGGCGTCGATGATGACGAACCTCGCCTGGACGCCCGGCTGCCAGCCGGTGGAGCTGGTCCTGAACGGGAAGCACATGGGCTCGTACCTGCTGATCGAGCAGGTGCGGGTGGACAACCACCGGGTGGCCATCACCGAAATGACGCCGCAGGACAATGTGGGCGACGCCGTCACCGGCGGCTACCTGCTGGAGCTGGACTTCCACTACGACAACGAGGTCCAGTGGACCGACCCGCACGGGCACAACAACCAGTGGGGGAACGGCATCCCCTTCGGGGTCAAGTATCCGGACCCGGACGACCTCACCCCCCAGCAGCTCACCTACATCAAAGGCTACATCTCCGAGACGGCCAATGTGCTGTACGGCAGCAACTTCAAGGATCCCGAAAATGGGTATGCGAAGTACCTTGACGTGGACTCCTTCATCGACTACTGGATCGTCTTCGAGGTGATGGGCAATCACGAGCTGGGCAATCCCGGCAGCGTGTTCATGCACAAGGACCGCGGCGGCAAGCTGGTCGCCGGCCCCTGCTGGGACTTCGACTGGGGCGTCCTTTCCTACAACACCTCCCCCCAGGCCCGCACGGGCCTCATCAACCACAGCGCCATCTGGTACGGCCGCCTGCGGCAGGACCCGGCCTTCGAGGCGAAGCTGAAGGCCCGGTTCAACGAACTTCTGCCCAAGCTGCAGACCATTCCGGACTATATGGACGAGTGCGAGCGGCTCCTGACGGAGTCGGCCAAGCTCAATTTCGCGATGTGGAATCCCGCCGAGGACGCCTCCCAGAACGGCGGCAACATCATCAACGGCGACGAACGGATGTCCTTCCATGACGCCGTCGCGCGCCTGAAGTCCATCTACAAAGACCGCCTACAGGTTATCCCTACGAAGCTCTAGTGGTCACTAGAGCTTCGTGATATACTGGGGGCCTAATCCCCCAGACCCCCTGCGTCGCTTCGCTCCAAATCCTCCCAGAAAAGGGTGCGGGAGGAGTCCGGGTTCACCCGGATATGGACCTTGAGGGTTTCCTCGGGGAGCAGTTCCTCGATGTTCTCCGGCCATTCCATCAGGCACAGGCAACCGCTGTCCAGGTAGTCGTACAGGCCGATGTCATAGGCCTCCTCCAGCCGTTCGATCCGGTAGAAATCGAAATGGAACAGCGGCTCGCCCGAACCGGTGCGGTATTCGTTCACGATGGCGAAAGTGGGGGAGCTCACGGCATCCTCGCTTACGCCGAGCCGCTTGCAAACGGCCGTCGTGAAGGTCGTCTTTCCGGCCGCCATCGGCGCGTAGAATGCAATCAGTTTGTGATCCCCGACGGCCTCGAGAAATTCCCCCGCGGCCCGGTCCAGGTCCTGCAGGTCCTTGATATGGATTTCGTGCATCATGACCCTGCAAAGTTAATCATAAATCCAGAATATTCCGCCGGTCCAGGAAGCGGTAGCCGGCGGCCTCGAGCAGGTGGCCGGGCTGGATGTCGGGGAGGCCGGCGAGGTCGGCGATGGTGCGGGCGATCTTGATGATGCGGGTGTAGGCGCGGGCGGACAGGCCCAGGCGGTCGATGATGCGCTCCAGGGTGGCCTTGCAGTCGGCGGAGAGGGGACAGAAGCGCTCCAGGAGCTTGGAGGACATTTCCGCGTTGGTGAAGATGCCGGTGCCGGCGAACCGTTTCCGCTGGACTTCGCGGGCCTGCTGCACCCGCGCGGCGATGGCGGCGGAGGGTTCCCCCTTGCGCCCCTCGATCAGGGCGCTGGTCTGTACGGGATGGATCCAGAGCTGCAGGTCGATGCGGTCCATGATCGGGCCGCTGAGCTTCGAGAGGTAGGCCGCCCGCGCCCCGACGGAGCAGGTGCAGCGCTCGCCCTCGCCGTAGTAGCCGCAAGGGCAGGGATTGGAGGCGGCGACGAGCATGAAGGAGGCCGGGTAGACGATCTTCGCCTTGAGGCGGGAGATGGTGACCTTGCGGTCCTCCAGCGGCCCTCGGAGGGCCTCCAGCGTGGATTTCGGGGCTTCGCAGAACTCGTCGGCGAAGAGGACTCCGCCGCTGGCGAGCGAGACTTCTCCCGGCAGGATGTTCTCCCCGCTGCCCCCGCCCAAGATGGCCGCCTTGGAGGCCGAGATGTGCGGGGCGCGGAACGGCCGTCGCCGCATCAGCCCCAGGTGTCCCGTTGTTTTGCCCGCTACCGACCAGATTTTGCTGGTGACGGACGATTCTTCCCGCGTCATCGGCGGCAAAATGCCCGCCATAGCCTTCGCCATCGAACTCTTGCCCGAGCCGGGAGCGCCGATGAAGATGAGGTTATGCCCGCCGGCCGCCGCGATCTCGACGCCCCGCTTCGCGCTTTCCTGCCCCAGGATGTCGGCAAAGTCCATATAGTCGGCCGTCACGGGGCGCTCCCGTTCCTCCCGGAGGGCGGCGCCGTAGCATTCCGTGTTCCAGATGAGAAGGTCCGAGGAGTCTTCCTTCTCCTCCAGGATTCGCAGGACGTCGTCCAGCGTCCGGACCCCGTACACCAGCGTCTCGTCGAAGTCCACCGCCTCCAGCGCGGACCGTTCCGGCAGGATGGCGCCCTTGAACCCTTTCTGGACGGCGAGCTCCACCATCGGCAGGGTTCCGGCCACATAGCGGATGCTTCCGTCCAGGCCCAGCTCGCCCATGATCAGGTACTTCTCCAGCCCCGGCAAGGCCCGCTGCTCCGAGGCGGCGATGATTCCCAGGGCGATGGGTACGTCGTACCCGCTTCCCTGCTTGTGCAGGTCGGCCGGCGCCAGGTTGATCACGATTTTCTTCCCGGGGACGCGGAATCCCTTCGCCTGCAGGGCCGTCACCGTCCTGAGCAGGCTCTCCTTCACGGCCGCATCGGCCAACCCCACCAGGTGGATCCCGATTCCCAGGGTGATATCCACCTCCACCGTCACCGGGACCGCCTCGATCCCGACGCACTTCGCTCCGTGTACATATACCAGCATATTCCGTTTTTGCCCGAACCTACGGAAAACTCCCGGGAACGGGGGCAAGAAACATAAAAATGTGGCGAAATGTTTCGGGTTGTTTCAAAGAAAAGTGCAAAACAAGGCCTCCTGGGATGCCAGGAGGCTGGTCGAGGGGAACGCCGGAAGGCGGTTACTTGCGATAGATGGCGAAAAGGGCCGAGCCGCTGCCGGACATCGCTGCATAGACGGCGCCGGCGTCGTAGAGGGACTGTTTGATTTCCGCGAGATGGGGGTGCTTGGCGAAGACCGTCGTCTCGAAATCGTTCACCACGAGGCCCTTCCACTCCTCGACGGAGCGGGTCAGGATGTCCCGCAGCGGGATTTCGGGCATACTCGGAACGATGCCGCGGTATGCGTCGGCCGTGGACACGGCGATGCCTTCCGGGACGGTCACTTCCACCCGGTAGCCGGAAAGGTCGATGTCGAAAGGTTCCAGGATTTCGCCGCGGCCGGAGCCCAGCATCGGCCGGTTGTAGACGAAGAAGGCGCAGTCGCTGCCGAGGCGGGCGGCGAGCGCGGCGAGCTCCGGGTCGGTGAGCTCCACGCCGGCGAGTTCGGCGATCATCCGGAGGGCGAAGGCGGCGTCGGCGCTGCCCCCGCCGAGGCCGGCGCCCACGGGCGAGGTCTTCTCCAGGAAGATCTTCATCGGCGGCAGCTTATGCTGTTCCGCCAGCAGACCATACGCCCGCGCCGTCAGGTCCTTCAACGGGTCCCAGTCCACACCTTTCTTCCGGGCGAGGGTCACCATCAGTTTCCCGTCGGGGGTGATGCCCTGCGCGAGCTGTTCTCCGGAGTATGCCTCCTGCAGATGGGCCGACGTGCGGCTGTAGTCGTCGCCGACGACAATCTCCAGGGTGTCGTAGCAACCTCTGTAGGGGATGAAGAGGGTGTCCAGGTCGTGGTAGCCGTCTTCGCGGCGGCGGAGGACCCGCAGGCCCACATTCAGTTTGACGTTCGGGCGGGTAATCATACCCGCAAAGATAGCAAATTATTCCACAGTTACGGACGTGAAATAGCCGTTGAAGGGGATGTCCGTGTGGACCGCGTCCTCCTGGAGGCGGTTCGGCGCTCCGTCGCGGCCCGTCAGGGCGAGGAAGAGATGTCCGTCCCGGAGCAGGGCGCAGCCCCCCGAGACGAGGAAGCCGCCCGTCCCTTCCGTCACCCCGCCGTCGCTCCAGCGGACGCGGAGGAGGTCGCCCCGCCCGTCGGTTATGGTCCATCCCATCCGCTTTCCGTCGGAAAGCACGTCGGATACTGTTTCGCCGGCCATCGGGGTAAACGTCTTCCCGCCCGCGGTCTGCAGGTAATATCGTTTTTTGCCCGCGCTCTGGGCGCAAACGAGGGCGACGATGTCCTCCTCCCAGGCCGCGAGCCGGCTCCAGAGGCAGTATTCGCTGCCACCGAGCGCCAGCCGGGTCTCCTTCCCGTCCACTTCCAGAACCAGGCTGCGGGGCTTCGACCGCACGCGGGCGACCTTCCCGCCGGTGACGAGCACGGCCAGCGTCCCGTCCGAGACCGGGAAGGACTGATAGCGTTCCGCGTTCCGCATCACGTGGTATTCCTTGCCCCGTTCCGAGGGGAGGCAGCAGGCATAGTAGACGTCCTCCCCGTAGACCGACAGCGCGCCGCCCGGGGCCCCGGGCGTGTCCGGACCACCCAGGACGATGCCCGTTTCGCTCCGGTACAGGATGCGCCCGTCGACCCGGTAGGTGAAGCCGCTCCCGTCCCGGTCCTGGCCCAGGGTGTGGACCCCGTCCTCCCGGACCAGGAAGCCCCGGAGGGCCTCCCGCCCGTCGAACCGGAACAGTTCCGCCCCTTCGCGGGTGACGACGGTCTCCGTGTCCGTGGACCAGTCCGCATAGACGTGACCGTCCCTATACCGGTGCATGTCCGGGTGTACGCTCGCGCCCGCGGGGAGGCTCCGGACCCGCTCGCCGTCCCGGTACAGGTCGATCCAGACCTCCCCGTCCACGGCGCAGGTGTCCAGGTCCCAGGCGTATCCGTCCGGGAAGCGGACGGCGGTCAGGTAGACGTGTCCCCCGGGCGGGGGCGCGGCCGTCGTGTCCGTCCGGCGGCCGGAGCCGGGTTCGTGGGAACTTCTGGGGGTGCCGGGAAACAGGGGGTCCCGGATGCAGGCCGCCGCGAGGAGGGCGAGGCCGATGATTCCGATGGCGTTGCGCATATCCTTTTTTTCGCCAAGATAGCGCCCCGAAACGAAAAACAACACAAGCGGTTGATAACTTGTGTTGTTTCAATATGTATTTTATGTGTTTCTTATTTTCCCAACGAGAAGCGGACGCCGGCTTCGAAGTCCATCCGCAGCGGCTGGATGGTCCGGATGGAGCGCGGCTGGTTGCCGTTGAAGTAGTAGCGCAGGGTGGGGTCGAAGTAGATGCCCACTTGCGGGGAGAACTTGAACTCGACGCCAATGCCCAGGCCGGCGGAGAACTGCAGGCCCTGCGCCTTCTGGTGGAGGTGGATGTCGCCTTCGCTGTCGTGGATGAGGAAGTGGTTGTCCACCAGTTTCTCGCCCATCCCGTCCATCCGGGCGTGGAAGTTCCAGCTGCCGGTGTTCACGATGTTGAAGAACACGTTCACCGGGATGCCGATGTAGTGCTGCTGGTTGGTGATGTCGGTGTCGAAGAGCTTCTTGGTGAACTCGCCGTTCTCCACTTCCTGGTAGTCGCCCAGGAAGGAGCGGCTGAGGTTCGTGTACACGACGCCCGTGCCGATGCCCCAGCGGGGGCTGAAGTCATACCGGAGGCTGATGCCGGCGGAGACGGGAAGGCCGAAGCTGAATTCGGTTCCCTCGCGGGAGATCTTGGTCTCGGTGGGGGCGGGCATCACGAAGAAGCCGGGCGAACGGCGGACCGTGGAGGTCGGGGCGTCGGGCCGGGTGTTGGACTGGATGTTGCCCAGGACGCCCATCGAGAGGCCTCCCTTGCGGCGGGCCTTCTGCTCCTCGAAAGCGAGCTGCCGGAAGGCGTCCTCGTCGGAGACGAAAGACTCCTGCGGCTCCGCGTCGGGGGCGACGACGGTGTCCGGGTCGACGACCGTGTCCGGCCGGCGGATGGCCGGCTCCTGATCTGTCTGCCCTGCCGTCTGTTCAGTCGCCTGTTCGGCCGCCTGCTCAGGAACGACGAGCTCCTCCGTCGCCTCGGAGGCGGTGGGGGAAGGTACGACCTGGGCTACGCGGCCTTGCAGCCGCTTGGCCTGCTCCTGGATGTCCGGAATGTCTTGGACAGGAGTGACGGGAGCGACGGGAGTGACGTCGTCCTCTTCCGGCTGGGTTGCAGCCGGAAGAGGGGCGTCTGTCGCCTGGGCGACGGGTTGTTGTATGGTTGGTTGGTTAGAAAGGTTCTGCGCAGGTCGCAGCAGCACGAAGGCGGCTGCCGCGGCGGCGACGGCTGCGGCGGCTAGGCCGCGCCAGAGCCAAGCGGGAACCACGCGCTTCCGGGCTGCCCGGTCCAAGCCGGCCTCCACGCCCTTCCACACATCCGGCGAAACGGATTCCTCCGCCTCGGCCATCAGGTTCCTTACCTGTATATCAAATATGTCAAACTCGTTCTCTTTCATTTTTTCTTCTCCTCCTCGGTCTTTCTAATCATTTCCTGCAGCCTGATCCGCGCCCGCTGGAGCTTGGAACGCGAGGTCGCTTCGTTGAACCCCAGCGTTTCCGCAATCTCTTTGTGGGAATATCCTTCGATCACGTACATGTTGAAGACGGTGCGGGCGTCGGCGGGAAGTCGCGCGATGAGCGCCATCAATTCGCGGTATCCCATCTTCTGGACGGGCGTAGCCTCCTCTGTGAAGAGCTTTCGGGCTTCCTCGATGTCGTCACTGAGTTTCAGGGCGTCCGTCTTCCGCAAATGCATCAGGGCAGTATTGACAAAGATCCGTCGGGCCCAGCCTTCGAAGGACCCTGCCCCCGAATAGCTGTCGAGTCTGGAAAACAACGTGACGAACCCGTCCTGCAGCACGTCCTCGGCCGTGGGCCGGTCCCCGACGTAACGGAGACAGAGTGCCATCATCTTGGGGGCGAGGGCGTCGAAAAGGCGCTTCTGCGCTTTCCGGTCACCGCTCCGGCAGGCCGGAACCAGCTGTTCCAGGGTGCCGCCGCCCGCAGGGGGATCATCGGTTGCCATCCAGGTAATAAGATGCAATTTGTCGCTCAAACGTTTCATCCGCCCTGGAAAAAAGTATGCGAACACAAATTTGGCAATTTTTTCCGTGATTTGTATTATTTTTGTAAGTCGACTTATGAACAACGGACAGTCAACGAACATGAGAAGAAGGATTTTGCTGGCCGGCCTGCTCTTTCTGCTGAGTTCCCTCGCTTTTGCGCAGAATGTGGAAAACCAGCTGATGGACGCGGTGGCCCTCTACAATAACCGCAACTTTGCGCAGTCCCGCACCCTGCTCCAGACCCTCTCCAAGGCGGCCCCCGAGAACGACGCCGTCTGGTACTACCTGGGCTTGGACGAGGCGATGCTGGGCAATGCCGACGCGGCCGTCTCCCACCTCCGCAAGGCCGTGGAGCTGGATCCGCACAACTATTGGTACAAGCGCCGCCTGGCGGACCTCTACCAGGCCGCCGGCGAGGACGAGATGGTCATCCAGATGGACGAAAGCATCCTTTCGGAGTTCCCGGACAAGACGGAGGTCCTGTACGACCTCCTGAACCTGTATATCAAGAAGCAGGACTTCGAGAAGGCCCTCCAGGCCCTCACCGACATCGAGAAGACCGCCGGCCCCAGCGAACAGGCCGTCCGCACGCGTTACGACATCCTGCGGCAGCTCGACCGCGACGAGGAGGCCCTCCAGGCCCTCGTGGACTTCAACGACCAGTTCACGTCCCCTGCCGTCCTGTCGATGATGGGCGACTACTATCTCTCCGAGCACAAGGACTCCCTTTCGCTCGCCTGCTACGAGGAGGCGCTCCAGACGCAGAGCGACTACGTCCCCGCCCTCCTGGGCAAGTCCGAGGTGTACCGCCTCGGTCGCCGCTATCCCGAGTATTTCGCGACGCTGGACGAGTTCATCGACAATGACAACGTCCCGGTGGAGGCCAAGGGAATGTATGTCGGGAACGTGGTCCGCAGCCTGGACCCGAAGCTCATCAACCTGCACCGCGACGGTTTCGACGAGGTGGTGGAGCGCCTGGTGGACCGGCATCCTTCCGACACCACGGCCCTCTCCACGGCCGGCGGCTATTTCTACGCGACCGGTCGGCTGGACAAGGGCGTGGACTTCTTCAGCAAGGCCGCCGACCTCCATCCCGAGAGCTTGAACCAGACGGTCTCCTGCATCCAGATCCTGATGATGGCCGAGCGCTGGGCGGAGGTGCGGGACCGCTGCATCGCCGCCTTCGACCGCTTCCAGGAGCTGGGTTTCATGGAGTACCTGAATTCGGCGAACTATTACCTGAAGGACTACGACGCCGTCATCCGGAACTGCCGGTACCTGATCGCCCGGGAGCCCAAGAACCTGGACCTCGTCAAGAACTGCTGGTCGCAGATCGGCGACATGCACCATCTGCTGGGGGACACGAAATCGGCCTACAAGGCCTATGACAAGGCCTTGAAGATCGACCCGTCCTACGCGCCGGTCCTGAACAACTACGCCTACTACCTGAGCGAGGAGGGCAAGCAGCTCAAGAAGGCCCTGTCGATGTCCAAGAAGACGATCGAGGCGGAGCCCGACAACGCCACCTACCTGGACACCTATGGCTGGATCCTGCATCTGCTGGGGAAGGACAAGGAGGCGAAGCCGGTCTTCAAGCACGCGATGCTGTACGGCGGCAAGGACAGCGCCGTCCAGCTGGACCACTATGCCGAGGTCCTCTACGCCCTCGGCGAATACGACCTGGCGCAGGTGTACTGGAGCCAGGCCAAGGCCAAGAACACGGAAGGGGAGATCCCCGACCTGGACCAACGGGTGGCCGCCCGTCTCAAGGCCATCGGCAAATGAGAAGAATCCTTCCTGTCGTCCTGGGGCTGCTCCTCGTGGGGGCGGCGGTGTCCGCGCAGGACACCCGTCGCCAGGAATCCCGCAAGGCGCAGCTGGAGAAGGAGATCGCCGCGATCAACCGCCAGCTCAAGGACAACGCCCGCTCTTCGAGCCGGGCGCTGACGGACCTCTCGCTGGTGCGGCGGAAGATTGCCGCCCGGCAGGAACTCATCGCCGAGAGCGACCGCGAGATCCGCGCCCTGGACGATTCGATGAAGGTCCGCCAGCGGGAGATCGATCGCCTGCAGGCCCGGCACGACACCCTGTCCCTGTACTACAACCGCCTGGTGCGGGGCGCCTACAAGAACCGTGACAGCCGCCTCTGGTATATGTACATCCTCTCCAGCGAGAACATCGGCCAGGCCGTCCGCCGGTTCGGCTACCTGAAGGGCCTGTCCCGGAACATGTCCGAGCAGGGGAAGCGCATCCAGGAGACCGCCGCGGAGCTCGAGCTCGAGAAGGAGCGGCTCGCGGGGCTCAAGGAGGAGGCGCAGGTCCTGCGCGGCCAGCGCCAGGCCGACGTGGACGCCCTCCGCAGCGAGGAAGGGGAGTCCGCCACCCTGGTCGCCCGCCTGGAGAAGGACCGCCGGAAATATCAGGACGAGCTCCGCAAGAAGAACCGCGAGGTGGAGGCCCTCAACCGGGAGATCGCGGAAATCATCCGCAAGGCCACCGCGAAGCCCAAGTCCGGCGGCAAGGCCTCCAAGGGAGGGAAGACCACTTCCACCGCCATCGATGAGACCCTGTCCAAGAACTTCGCCGCCAACAAGGGCCGCCTGCCCTGGCCGGTCGAGGGCACCGTCATCGAGTCATACGGCCAGCACTACCACCCGGTGTACAAGAACGTCAAGCTGCCGTTCAACAACGGCGTCACCCTCGCCGTCTCCCGGGGCGCCCAGGCTAAGGCGGTCTTCGACGGCACCGTCGCGCAGGTGGTCGTCATCCCCGGCTACAACCAGTGCGTCCTGGTCCAGCACGGAGCCTATTTCACCTTCTACTGCAAGCTCAAGTCGGTCTCCGTCAAGGCCGGCGAGAAAGTGAAGACCGGACAGGTCCTCGGCACCGTGGACACCCTCTCCGGCGAGGACCAGTTCCACTTCCAGCTCTGGCAGGAACGCACCCCGCAGAACCCCGAAAACTGGCTCCGGTAAGGCCTCCCGCGGCCCCCTGTTGAAAACTTGTCCGCGAAAGTAACAAGAAAGTTCCAATTTAGAACGATTCAAAATTAAATATTTTAGCAAGGGCTTGAAAACCAATGAATTAACAGGGTTTTCTGGTCCTTGTTGATAACTTTTTCCGAGAGAAACTATTTTTATTTGCAGGGAAAGAATTATCTTTGTCACTGCGGTTCTGGCCCCCACACCCGAACCTCCTGAAACGAAACTTTAAAATAAACATAAACCTGACGGCATCCGGCCTCCCAAACAGCGCCGGCGCTGCCCCTAACTGACACATAACGCTATGGTAAAACGTGTACTGAAACGCGACGGAAGACACGTCGAATTCAACAACCAGAAAATCGTAGCCGCCATCCTCAAGGCGATGGATGTCACCGAGGCCGGTGAAGACATCGTGCTCGCCGCCCAGATCGCCCACGCGATCTCCACCCTCGAGAAGGAGGAGATGACCGTGGAGGAGATCCAGGACGTCGTGGAGAACCTGCTGATGAACAGCCCCCGCCAGGAAGTGGCGAAGGAGTACATCCGCTACCGCAACAAGCGGAACATGGCCCGCAAGGCGAAGACCAACGAGATCTTCCAGACCATCATCGACGCCCAGGTGAACGACATCACCCGCGAGAACGCGAACATGAACGCCGACACGCCCGCCGGCATGATGATGAAGTTCGCCTCCGAGGCCACGAAGAGCTACGTGGACGAGTGCCTCCTTTCCGACCCGGTCCGCGAGGCGGTCGCCAAGAACTACATCCACATCCACGACAAGGACTACTATCCCACGAAGTCCCTCACCTGCATCCAGCACCCGCTGGACCTCATCCTCGAGCACGGCCTGAAGGCCGGCCACGGCGAGTCCCGCCCGGCGAAGCGCATCGAGACGGCCTCCGTCCTCGCCTGCATCTCGATGGAGACGGTGCAGAACGAGATGCACGGCGGCCAGGCCATCCCGGCGTTCGACTTCTATCTTGCCCCGTTCGTGCGCAAGACCTTCGAGGAAGAGGTCGACCAGGTCAGCGACATGTTCAACACCGACTTCAGCGACCTCAAGAAGGCGGAGATCGACGACTACATCAAGCGTGACCTCATCGGCCTGCAGGGCCGCGACCGCGCTTTCCAGCACGCCATCAACCAGACCGTGGGCCGTGTCCACCAGGCCATGGAGGCGTTCGTGCACAACATGAACACCATCCACAGCCGCGGCGGCAACCAGGTGGTCTTCTCCTCCATCAACTACGGCACCGACACCTCCGCCGAGGGCCGCTGCATCATCCGTGAGATCCTGAACACCACCTACGAGGGCGTGGGCAACGGCTCCACCGCCATCTTCCCGATCCAGATCTGGAAGAAGAAGCGGGGCGTGAGCTACCTCCCGGGCGACCGCAACTACGACCTGTACCGCTTCGCCTGCAAGGTGAGCGCCCGCCGGTTCTTCCCGAACTTCCTGAACCTGGATGCCTCCTTCAACCAGGACGACGCCTGGAAACCGGACGATCCCCGCCGCTTCGAGCACGAGGTCGCCACGATGGGCTGCCGCACCCGCGTGTACGGCAACAAGTTCGGTCCCAAGACCTCCATCGGCCGCGGCAATCTGTCCTTCACCACGATCAACATCGTGAAGCTGGGCATCGAGGCGATGCAGGAGGAGCAGGACAAGAACCTCCGCATCCAGAAGTTCTTCCAGAAGCTCGACTGGGCCCTGGAGATCGCCGCCCGCCAGCTGAACGAGCGCTTCGACTTCCAGAAGACCGCCCTCAAGAAGCAGTTCCCGCTGCTGATGAACGGCCTCTGGCTGGGCTCCGAGAAGCTGGACGAGAACGACTCCATCGAGTCCGTCATCAACCAGGGCACCCTCTCCATCGGCTTCATCGGCCTGGCCGAGTGCCTGATCGCCCTTTGCGGCAAGCACCACGGCGAGAGCGACGAGGCGCAGGAGCTCGGTCTGCGGATCATCTCCCACATGGCGGAGAAGATCAACGGCTTCGCCGAGACCTACCAGCACAACTTCACCTTCCTCGCCACCCCGGCGGAAGGCCTCTCCGGCAAGTTCACCAAGCGGGACAAGAAGACCTTCGGCATCCTCCCGGGCATCACGGACAAGGACTACTACACGAACTCCAGCCACATCCCCGTGTACTACAAGTGCACCCCGGAGCACAAGGCGAAGATCGAGGGCCCGTACCACAAGTACGAGAATGCCGGCCACATCTTCTACGTGGAGATCGACGGCGACGCCACCCACAACCCGGAGGCCATCATGCAGATCGTGGACCTGATGGACAAGTACGACATCGGCTACGGCTCCGTGAACCACAACCGCAACCGCTGCCTGGACTGCGGCTACGAGAACGCCGAGAAGGACCTCCACGAGTGCCCGCACTGCCACGGCCATCACATCGACACCCTGCAGCGCATCACCGGCTACCTGGTGGGCACCACCAACCGCTGGAACTCCGGCAAGCTGGCCGAGCTCCACGACCGCGTGATTCACGAATAATGCGGATCAGGGTCCTCAAGATTCTTGAACAGACAATGGCGGACGGCCCGGGTTTCCGGACGTCCGTCTATTGTGCTGGGTGCAAGCATGCCTGCAAGGGATGCCACAACCCGCAGTCGTGGGACTTCAATGCGGGGGAGTGGATGGAGGTCGACGACATCCTGGCCAAGATCAAGGCCGACTCGATGTCCAATGTGAGCTTCTCCGGCGGCGACCCCTTCTATCAGGTGGAGGCCTTCACGGAGCTCGCCCGCCGCATCAAGCAGGAGACCACGAAGACCATCTGGTGCTGGACCGGCTTCACCCTGGAGGAGATCCAGGCCGATCCGTCCCTCGCGCAGATGCTTCCCTGGCTGGACGTGCTCGTGGACGGCCCCTTCATCCTGGAGCAGCGCGACACGGAGCTCCTGTTCCGCGGCAGCCCCAACCAGCGGATCATCTATCTACACGGCGAGCCGCCGGAGGACGTGATCCCCGGTACGGTGCCGCTGGAAAAGTTGCGATAAAACAAAAAGACCCTGGCGAACTTCGCCAGGGTCTTTTGTCAGATAGCAAGCCGCCTTATTTCATGCGGGGCAGACGACGGTTCCAGAGGTACGGGTTCATCTTGTGCCACTCGTCCACCGGCGGGATGATGCCCAGCTCGATGATCTGGTCGCGCAGGTCCACCAGGTGCTCGTAAGAGGCCTTGAGGTCCGCCATCTCCTCCTTGTTGCCTTCGGGCATCGTGTAGTGGATGCCGGTGGCGTCCATGAAGGTAGGCATCGCCATGAACACGTGGCTGAACTCGTGCGTGTCCACATAGGTGCCGGAAGGCCAGGGGAACTGCTCGCCGCCCGGCATCGCGGCCTCGATGGCCTTGATGGACAGGAGGGCCGGGCTCTGGATGGAGCTGCGGCCGCGCAGCTTGATGATCTCGGCGCCACCCTGGATGGTGTCGTGCTTGATGGCTTCGATGCGTTCCTTGGTCAGGCCCATCCGGGCGATCGGGGTGCCGCAGATGGTGGCCTTGGACATGAACACCGCCATGGACTCGCCGTGACCGCCGTAGGTGAAGGCGTTCTCCACGTCGGACTGGCGGACGCCGAACTCCTTCGCGAGGTTGGTCTGCAGACGCGTGCTGTCGAGGGCGGCCAGGGAGGACACCCGGCACGGACGGAGGCCGGAGTGGATGAGGACGGTGAGGGCCGTGACGTCAGCCGGGTTGAAGATGATCATCACGTGCTTGACTTCCGGGCAGTACTTGCGGATATTTTCGCCGAGGCCGGCGGCGATTTCGCAGTTGCCTTTCAGCAGGTCTTCACGGGTCATGCCTTCCTTACGGGGAGCACCGCCGGAGGAGACGATGTACTTTGCGCCGGTGAAGGCTTCCTTCGGGTCCGTCGTGGCGATGAACCGCATGCGCGGGAAAGCGCTGTGCTGCATCTCGAGAAGAACGCCGTTGTTACCGGGCTCGTACACATCGTAAAGGCAGACGTTCGGTGTCAGGCGCAGCATGGCAGCGATCAGGGCCATATTGGAGCCGATCATACCGCCGGCGCCGACAATCAGAAGTTTTTCATCCGTAAGAAAATTACCAGTAGCCATAAGAATACGTTCGTTTTGAAATAGCGTGCAAAGATACGAAAAATTATTAGTTTTTATAAAAAAAGATTATCTTTGCGGAGTTAATTGGTAACAAGCTATATGGAGCCTCCCAGTCCCGTCTCGACAATTCTAGGGGTCGTCAGTTCTGACGAACCTCCGTTGCGACGCACTTACATACTGGAGCACCCGGACCTCTAGAGGCCCCGGGCGCGGTTTTGTATCTTGTTCAAATCAACTTTTAAATGGGACTATATCTTAAGAAGGAACTTGACAATGAAGCGGTGATCGGCGTCTGGCAGATCACGGAAACCGAAGAGGAGCTCAAGGAACTCAGCTCCACCCCCAGCGACGAGATGGAGGAGATCTCGTTCATCCGCAGCGAATCCCTGCGGAAGCAGCGCCTGGCCGTGCGCGCCCTCCTCAACACGCTGTTCGACGAGAAGGTGTACCTGAGCCACCACGACAACGGCAAGCCGTACCTGGAGAACAACCCGGTGAACATCTCCATCACCCATACCGAAAAATACGTGGCCGTGATCCTGCACGAAGAGGAGAACGTGGGCATCGACATCGAGTCCCTGGACCGCGACTTCTCCGCCGTGGAGAAGAAGGCCCTCTCCGAGGACGAAATCGACGACCTGGAGGACGACAAGCGCAACGAGCAGCTCGCCATCTACTGGTGCGCCAAGGAAGCCGTCTTCAAGCTCCTGAGCCGCTACAACGTGGATTTCGCCGAGCAGATCGAGATCGAGCGCTTCCGCCCCCGCGGCGAGGGCGAGCTCGAAGCCACCTTCACCAGCAAGAAAGACGACGAAGAGGAGTTCGACCTCGAATACATCACCTTCGACCGCCACGTTCTCGTGTGGGTCGTGGGCGAGTAGCAAATTGGTATTTGCGCCGCAAATACCAATTTATGGGGATTGAATCTTTGGTTCAATCCCCTTAACTTTGCGCCGTCAAAGCGCAAGGTAAGAGAAACAATGAAGCTTTCAGAACTCCAGACCGGGGAGAAGGCGGTCATCGTGCGGGTCCATGGACACGGATCCTTCCGGAAGCGGCTCATCGAGATGGGCTTCATCCAAGGGAAGGAAGTGACGGTGGTCCTGAACGCGCCGCTCAAGGACCCGATCGAATACGAGATCATCGGATACAAGATCTCCCTCCGCCGGGAAGAGGCGGAGCAGATCGACGTGGTCAACGAGGCGGAAGCCCGCGAGGCGCTCGTCAGCGACGAGCACCTGCAGGGGCTTCCCGAGGACCTCGACGAGCGCGAACGCCTGGACCGCGCCCTCGCGCACCTCGCCGAGGAGCGGAACCACGTGATCCGTGTCGCCCTGGTGGGCAATCCCAATTGCGGCAAGACCTCCCTTTTCAATATCGCGTCGGGCGCGCACGAGCACGTGGGCAACTACTCAGGTGTCACCGTCGATGCGAAAGAGGGCCATTTCCACCACAACGGCTATGACATCACCCTGGTGGACCTGCCCGGAACCTATTCCTTGTCAGCCTATTCGCCGGAGGAACTGTACGTCCGGAAGAACCTCGTCGATGCGATGCCGGACGTCGTGGTCAACGTGGTGGACGCCTCCAACATCGAACGGAACCTGTACCTGACCACCCAGGTCATCGACATGAACCTGCGGACCGTGGTGGCCCTGAACATGTACGACGAGCTGCAGCACAAGGGCGACAAGCTGGACACGGACCAGCTGGGACGCCTGCTGGGCATGCCCGTGTGCCCGACGGTGAGCCGGGACGGCCGGGGCATCCCGGAGCTGTTCGACACCGTCATCAAGGTCTACGAGCATTCCGACCCCACGCTCGCCCGCCACATCCACATCAACCACGGCGCGGAAATCGAGAAGAGCATCGTCCGTCTCCGCGACCTCATCTTCGAGAACGAGGAGGTCCGGTCGAAATACTCCACCCGCTACCTGGCCATCAAGTACCTGGAAGGCGACCGCGACATCGAGAAGGTCATCGCGAAATTCCCGAACCGAGAGGCGCTGGAAGCGGCGCGGAAGGAAGAGACCGAGCGCATCGAGGCCCTCCTGCACACCTCGCCGGAAGCGGCTATCGTCGACGCCAAGTACGCCTTCATCCAGGGCGCGCTGGCGGAAACTTATGAAAAATACCAGGAAGAGAAGCCGCGGCGGACCGTCACCGACCGCATCGACGCCATCGTCACCAACAAGTGGCTGGCCTTCCCGATCTTCCTCCTCCTGCTGTGGTTCACCTTCTGGGCCACCTTCACCATCGGCCAGTACCCGATGGACTGGATCGACTGGCTCGTCGGGAAGTTCGGCGCCTTCGTGGGCGCGTTCATGAAGGAGGGCTGGCTCAAGGACCTCCTCGTGGACGGCATCATCGCCGGCGTGGGCAGCGTCCTGGTGTTCCTGCCGAACATCATGATCCTGTACCTGTTCATCTCCCTGATGGAGGACAGCGGGTACATGGCCCGCGCGGCCTTCATCGTGGACAAGCTGATGCACCGGATCGGCCTGCACGGAAAGTCCTTCATCCCGATGGTGATGGGCTTCGGCTGCAACGTCCCGGCCATCATGGCCACCCGCTCGATCGAGAGCCGCAAGTCCCGCCTCATCACCATCGCCATCATCCCGTTCATGTCCTGCGCGGGGCGGCTGCCGATCTTCGTCCTCTTCGCGGGGGCGTTCTTCCCGCACAGTGCGGCGACGGCGCTCCTGGGCATCTACCTGCTGGGCGTGGTCCTCGCCATCCTGAGCGCGAAGGCGCTGCAGCATTTCGTGAAGGACGACGACCTCCCGTTCGTGATGGAGCTCCCACCTTACCGGGTCCCCACCGGCAAGGCCATCTGGCGCCACACCTGGGAAAAGGGCAAGCAGTATCTGGAGAAGATGGCCACGACCATCCTCCTGTTCTCCATCGTCATCTGGTTCCTCGGCTATTTCCCGCGGAACGAAGAGCAGGGCATGGCCTACCAGCAGGAGCACTCCTATATCGGGATGTTGGGCAAGGCGGTGGAACCGGCCCTGGAGCCCCTCGGCTTCAACTGGAAGATGGATGTGGGCCTGCTCGCCGGCGTGGGCGCCAAGGAGCTGGTGGTCAGCACCCTGGGCGTGATGTACGCCGGGGACGAGGGCGCGGAGGCCGATGAAAACAGCACCGCCCTCCAGAGCGTGCTGAAGGGCGATGTCCCGCTGGCGGCCGCGGTGGCCTATATGGTGTTCGTGCTGTTGTACTTCCCCTGCATCGCCACCTTCGTGGCGATCAAGAACGAGACGGGCAAATGGCGCTGGGCCATCCTCTGCGCCCTGTACACGATCCTCGTAGCCTGGATCTTCGGCTTCGCCGCCTACCGGCTGTTCCTGCTGCTTTAACCTTCCGTCACATGAATCAGCGACTTCACGGGCGCGAGGTCTTCGATGACCTTGCGGCCGGGGAGGTCGTCGATCTCCACCAGGAACACGAAGTCGGTGACTTTCACCCGATATTCCTTCCCGTCGATGGCGACCTTCTGCGCGTTGAGGCTCTCCACGATGCCGCGGGCCGTGCCGCCCGTGGCGAGGATGTCGTCAAAGAAAGTGATCGGGATGACATCGCCCTCGGGCTTGCCGGCGGCGAGGTCGGAGACGCGGTAGAACACCTGGTCCTTGCCATACTCCTTGACGATGTCCACGGCGACGAGGTCGCCCTCCGAAAAGGGGAGTTTCCCTTTCTTGCGGATGGGAATGACGTTCTCCGCCATCCCGTTGTACAGCAGCGGCGCCGTGAACAGGAAGCCGCGGGCTTCGGGCGCGACGATGTTCGGGGAGACGCAGGCCTTGCCGATGTCGTCGATCAGTTCCTTGAAGACGCCCTTGTCCTGCAGGAAAGGGATGATGTCCACGAAATTGACCCCGTGGATGGGGAAGTTCGGATAGAACTTCAGGACTTCCTTGTACTCCATTATTCGATGGTGTTGATGTCGATGAGATTGTTCAGCAGAGCGTAGACTGTCAGGCCCGCGACCGTCTTGATGCCCGTCTTGCGGGTGATGTTCTTGCGGTGCGTGATGACCGTGTGGATGGAGATGTTCTCCGCATCGGCGATTTCCTTGTTCAGCATGCCCTTGGCCACGCACACGAGGATTTCCTTCTCGCGGGAGGAGAGTTCCTCCCCCTTTTCGCCGGGCGCGTCGAACCGGCTTTCCAGGTCGGCGTGCATCCGGCGGTTGACGATGGGAACGAGGATGCCGTTCTCCACCAGGATGTGCCGGGCCAGGTCCTCCTGCAGGGAGAAGATGCAGGTCAAGGCCCGGAAGATGTCCTGCTGCGCGCACACGGGCGGCATATATTTCATCACGAGGTTCTTCAGGTCCTCCAGCTTCTCCTCCACGTGGGAGTGGTTCTCCTCGTAGTCGTCCGGCGTGGGGCGCCCGTTGTGGAGGGCGGCCTCCGCCTGTGGAAAGACGATGTTCTCCTCGTATTCCAGGTGCTTGAAAAGTTCCTCCTTGTACTCCGAGAAGAACTTCCGGATGATGTTCCGGTGGCGTTCGTCACAGGGTTCGGTGAGGGCCACCAGGGCGGCGGTGATCTCCTGCATCGCCACCTCCATATAGTAGGCGTGCGACCGCCGCAGGTACTTCAGGACATCCTTCAAGTCCGCCTTCCGGATGCGCTCCTTCGCGGGCAGGCTTCCGTCGCCGGAGTAGACGCTGCAGATCAGCAGGAACGTCTCGGGGTCCGTCCCGTTCCGACGGCACACTTCCTCCACCGTCTCGTCCCCAAACCCGAAGGGGATGCCCATACGCGTGAGCACCCCCGGCAGGTTGGGGCTGACGGCGATCAACTCCGCCATCTTCATCGACGGAGTCGGGAGGAGCCGGTCGGCGGGATGGACCATCCTGAGGGGATTAGAAACGGACGGCGAGGCCGACCCCGTACGGCGTGGCGCCGAGGTCGATGGAATAGCCCTTGGCGGCGTTCGCCTGGCCTTCGACCCAATCCAGGCGCTTCTTACCGATGATGAGGAGCGGAATACCGGCATCCAAGGCAATGGCGCCGGCGGCCATCAGCAGGGTTCCTCCCAGGACCATACCGGTCGAACCGGGATGTCTCTCGAGGACTGCCTGGATTTCATCCTTGCTGCTGTTTTGATTGACTTCCCCGGCAATCTTGGAAAGGCCGACACCATAGAGGACGGCGCCACCGACCAAGCCGCCGGCACCACTCCAAATGAGGGTCTTACCGGCCTTATACTGCTTGCGGGCGCCGACGACCGTCTGCTGGAAGACTTCATTGCCGACGAGTTTGGTGAGTTGGGAGTCCGACAGGACATAGCCGCTCTTGTCCACGATATTGGCGCCCTGGCGGGCGTATTGGGCATTGGCGTTCTGCGCGAGGCAGAGGAAGGCGGCGATGATGCCGCTGATAATCAGAATCTTCTTCATGGCTTGCTGGATTTGAATCATACAAAGATAGTCATTTTGGCGGGGAATAGCAACGGCGTGTCAGTTTTTGGCGCTGGCTTGATTTTTGCAAAAATAGCCCTCGGAAACATTTTAAACCTTAATAAAAAGCGTATGAAAAAAATTTTTTCCACCCTTCTGGCCGCATCCCTGATGCTGCTCGGCACCCAGGCTTTCGCCCAGATGTCCGTTAACGCCGGTTACCTGAACTCCACTCAGAGCTTCCAGGATTCCAACTCGAAATCCATCAACTCCAACGGCGCCTATGCCGGTGTCTCCTTCAACATTCCGATCTCCGGCGCCTTTGCCGTCGCCCCCGGTGTGTACTATTCCCTGATCACCAACAAGAGCGGTGGCGCCGGTACCATCCTGGGTATCCCCGCGTCCGCTTCCTCCACCTTCATGGAGCATGCGATCAACGTCCCCGTGTACTTCAACTACGGAATGGACCTCGCCCGTGACACCAACGTGTTCGTCTATGCCGGCCCGACCCTCCAGTACGGCCTCGCTTCCACCACGAAGCTCGCCGGCGGCGTGGGCGAATTCAGCGGTGACAGGACGTACAACAACTACGACAACCAGAACTACAACCGCTTCAATGTGTATCTCGGCGGCGGTATCGGTTTCCAGGTGTCCGCGATCCAGATCACCGTGGGCTATGACTACGGCATGATGAACCTGTACAAGGGCGACAACGCCACCAAGACCCACCGTTCCAACCTGAAGCTCGGTGTCGGTTTCGTGTTCTAATCTTGAGATGGCCGGTCAGGCCGGCCATGACGAAGCGATCGCTTCGAAAAATCGCATCCGCAGCCGTCCGCTGCGGATGTTTTTTTGTGTCAGAACTTCATGTCCATCCCGATCTTCAGGCAGGCGTTCCCGCCGTCCGGCGACCGGCGTGTCAGCCGCCAGGCGTAATCGACCCGGAACAGCCTGAAAATGTTGGAGATGCCGACGCCCGCTTCCAGGTAAGGGGCGCCTTCCAGGCTTTGCATACCGGATATCGGGACGATCGGACTGTCCTCCAGGTTCTCCGGCCGGATGCGGCCGAAGGCGGCCTTGACCGAGAGGATTTCCCGCCAGTCGAGTCTCCGGATCAGCGGCACTTTGCCCAGGACCAGCCCGTCGAAGTTGTGCTCGAAAAAGACATTGGCCCACTGGTCGGACGCGAATTCGAAATAGCGCATGCAGGAGAAGGCCGAATTGTCGGAAAACCAGCCGGGATTCCCCTCGTGCAGCTTCAGGAACGTATAAGGGACCTTGCCCCAGATCGAACCCGCCTGGATGCTGACGACGCTGAAGCCGGCCGGCGTCCCCGGCGCATTCCAGGTGAAGGACATCTCTCCCCGCAGGAAGGGCTCCGCGGCCCGGGCGCCCGAGGAGGTGGCGCCGCCGGTCAGGTCGAAGGCGAGGACCGGATACTTGGTGAAGATGCGGGTCTTCTTGAAAGGCCCCCGATGCAGATGCTCATCCCAGGCGAAACGGGCCCGCAGGTGCATTTGGGTGGCATCGACATGGTCCAGGCGGGTCCGGTCGCGGAGCAGCAGCGGCACCTGTTCGTTCCCGAAGACCCGTCGGTGCTCCGCGCCGATCCAGCCGGAGAAGACGCGGGAGAATTCGTGCTCATACTCGACGCCGTAGCGCAGCAGCAGCGACTGCCGGTCGTTCCGGTGGCTCATCAGGGAATTGAACATATTGTTGCTGGACAGCGTGCCCGACCCCTCTCCCAGCTGGACATAGTCCTTGGAAAAACCGGCGGTCAGCTTCCGCGTCTTGTCCCGGCGCATCATATATTCGGCGGTCAGCCCCCCTTTCATTTTCCGATCCTTGAATCCGTAGCCGACGGACCCGATGAAGCGCACCTTCGGGTGGAAGACCTGCGTGGTCCGGAATCCTGTCCCGATGTGGAATCCCTCCGTCGGATTGTACAGGAAGGTCTTCGCCCAGGGGCCGATGCCGACGGGGGAGTCTTTCCATTCGACATAGCCGACGACCAAGGAACGGGCCAGCGCATACAACGCATTGTAGGAGGAGGAACGCTGGATCTGCCCGACGGCTTCCACGATCCTTTCCTCCCGGGGCGTCAGCGGAACCGGCCGCTTCCCCTCCCAGTCGAAATGTGCGTCGGGCGTCGGCACGAGGACCGGATCGCCGTTCTCCAGGCAGGCTTCGGGCATGTCCGCCTCAAAGACCGGAACGTCGTACAGCATCCTTCGGTTCGCCAGGAAAGAGAGCACCTTGGCGCTGTCGCTCACGGAAATGGAGAAGTCGATGAACACGGATTCCTCCCGGGGGAACCATCGGCTGGAAGGCAGCCGGGTGTAGTCCAGGCTGTAGTCGATGTGCCGGATCCAGTTGATGTTCGACTTGTCCGAGACCCGGACCCGGGCCGACCGGATGGCGAAATCCTCCGCGTCGATGTCGATCTGCCCGTCGAGGGCGGGCGACGTGACCAGCGGCTTGGGATGGAAGCGCAGGCAATAGGTCTTCCGGCCCTCGACCATCAGGCTGTCCACCAGGTAGTAGTCGTAGAAAGGATGGCCGGAGGAGGCGACAGGGGAGGGAAGGTTGAGGTTGAAAAGCGAGAGGGTGTTCTCGTAGAGGTTGGCCTTGAACAGGTATTGGCCGGAGAACTGGGTGAGGAAGTTGTCCGGGTCCACGCCGGTGATCCGGTTGGCCTCGATGACCTCTTTGTCCACCGACGGGTCGTTGCTGTGGTAGAGGGTCGACTGGGTTTCGGACAGCAGGACGGGGTAGTACTCGGCACCGGTGACGGCCGAGGTGTCCTTGCACGCTTCCATCGGGGCCAGGGCTTTCTTGAACAGCGGGAAGTTGACCAGCCCTTCGGCGTGGGTGGCGTCCAATTCCGTGCGGGTATACAGCGGAACGCTCCAGGCCGGATAGCTGAGGGGATTGTGCCGGTCCCGTCTCTCGTCCAGCTTCTTCAGGAACCGCCGGATGCGTTCCCGGTCGGGTTTGACGACGGCTCCCGTCAATTCGGCGGGGTTCTGCGCCAGCGAGAAGTTCACTTCCTGGAAAGTCCCGGGCGCAATCTGTTTCGCGGCAGGATGATAGCCGATCAGGTGGGCTTGAAGCTCCGTCAGCGACTCGTCGCGCGTTTCCAGGTAATACCTTCCTTCCAGGTCCGTCGAGATGCCGGTCGTGGAGCCTGAAAAATAGACGCTTACGAAGGGAATGGGCGTTCCGTCTGCGGCGTCCGTGACGATGCCGCGCACCTTCGTGACTTGCGCGTCTGCGAGCAAGTACAGGAAGAAGCCAAGGCAGGTTAAGTAGAGTTTCTTGGAAAAAGAATGAACCATGGATGCCCTGCGGTCAATCGTTTTTCGCCTTGTCCGGAACGACCGAGAATTCGCATCCGCAGTATCGCTGGTTGTAGAACTGTTCGTTGCGGATGATTTCGTTCCGGCGCTCCTGCAGCCCGCCCTTGCGCCAGTTCTGGGGCCACCAGACGACCCCCTCCACCTGGCTGCAGGCCCATTCTCCGGCTTCATCGACCTGCGCCAGGCTCTTCCAGCGGGAAGAGGCGAGGGTGGTCGTGAGGACTGGGAAGCCGTTCTCCGCGGCGTAGCGGGCGGCGCGGAGCAGGCGGTACTTGAAGCATTGCAGGCAGCGCCCGCCGCGCTCGGGCTCGTGCTCGAGCCCTTCCGCGCAGCCGCCCCAGTCTTCGTGGTCGTACACGTCGTCCACGATGGGGATGCCCCACTTCTTTGCGTACCGGATGCACTCGTTCAGCCGGTGGTCGTACTCCTCTTTCGGGAAGATGTTCGAGTTGGAGTAGAAGATGGCCGTTTCGACGCCATTGTCCATCAGGCACTCCACGACCGCGCTCGAGCACGGGGCGCAACACGCGTGCAGAAGCACGCGCTTCGCCCCGAGGGGCACGTCAAGATGGACATTCGGTTTCATCGGGGGCAAAGGTACGGAATCTTTTTCGTATCTTTGCACTTCCCCAAACGAACTGTCATGGCCATCCATACCGAGAATCCCCAAGAGAACCTGCCCTCCGGAAAGAAAATGAACGGCTGGCTCGCCCTGAGCCCGCTCCTGGTGTTCCTGCTGGTGTACCTGGTGTCGTCCATCGTGGCGCGGGACTTCTACAAGGTCCCGGTCGCGGCGGCGTTCATCATCGCATCGGCCTATGCGATGCTCATCACGCGGAGCGTGGACAAGACGGACGACAAGATCTCCATCTTCTCGTCCGGGGCGGGGAACCGGAACGTGCTCCTGATGATCTGGATCTTCGTGCTGGCCGGGGCGTTCGCGGCGACGGCGAAGGACATCGGCGCCATCGACGCGACGGTGAACGCCACCCTCCGGATCCTGCCCGGGAAGCTCATCTTTGCGGGGATTTTCCTCGCGTCCTGCTTCATCTCGATGGCCATCGGCACCAGCGTGGGCACGATCGTGGCCCTGGTGCCCATCGCGGCGGGCATCGCCGCGGAGACGGGCGTGGGCGCGCCCCTGATGACGGCGGTCGTCATCGGCGGGGCCTTCTTCGGCGACAACCTGTCCTTCATCTCCGATACGACGGTGGCGGCCACCAAGACCCAGGGCTGCTCGATGCGCGACAAGTTCCGCGCGAACCTGTGGATCGCCGCGCCGGCCGCGCTCCTCGTGACCATCCTGTATGTGGTGATGGGCCTGAAAGTGGAGGCCGCGCCCGCCGTGCAGCACGTGCAGTGGCTGGGCCTCGTGCCGTACCTGCTGGTCATCGGCCTCGCCCTCGCGGGGGTCAATGTGGTCACGGTGCTCGCCATCGGCATCGGCGTGAACGGCATCATCGGCTGGAGCACGGGCGCCTACGACTGGATCGGCTGGATGACCTCCATCGGCACCGGGATCGGGTCGATGGGCGAGCTCATCATCGTCTCCCTGCTCGCCGGCGGCATGCTGGAACTCATCCGGTACAACGGTGGCCTGAACTTCATCATCGACGGCCTCACCCGGCGCATCCGGGGGCCGCGCGGCGCCTATTTCTCCATCGCCGGCCTGGTGTCCCTCGTGAACTTCTGCACGGCGAACAACACCATCGCCATCATCACCGTGGGCCCGCTGGCGAAGGACATCTCCGACCGGTACAAGCTGGACCCGCGGAAGACGGCCTCCATCCTGGACACTTTCTCCTGCCTCGTGCAGGGAATCATCCCCTACGGCGCGCAGATGCTGATGGCCTCCGGCCTCGCCGGCGTCTCCGCCGCCTCCATCACGGGCTACCTCTATTACCCCTTCGCATTGGGCCTCGTGGCCGCCCTCTCCATCGTCTTCCGTTTCCCGCGGAAATACAGTCGCTGACCCGCCGATTTTTTGCCGATTTTTTGCCGTTTTTTGCTACCTTTGCAAAAATTCCGCGTGAGCCATGTCCTTTATCGATGAAAGAATTGCCCAGGAAGGCCTTACTTTTGACGATGTACTCCTTGTCCCGGCGTACTCCGAAGTCCTTCCGCGGGAGGT
>JAFRPH010000053.1 GCA_017429205.1 Bacteroidales bacterium | reverse complement strand
ATTCTTGGGGAATTGTCAGGTTTTTGATGGAATGACAGGCTATGCTCTCAGCCTTACCCGACAACTAACAAGAAAGAGACGGCCCCGAAGGGTCCAGGGGCGATCGGAAAGCCCCTGGCGCGCTCCGCAGAGCGCGAAACCCCCATATGCTTTCCCTAACTTTCCGTGAAGAAATCAAAAAAACAGTTGAAATTCATTGACGGATGCCGTTGAATCACGTATCATATAATGTAAGGAAATGATGCTCCGCCCCGCGCGCGGGTGCGCATGGCGGATCGTCAGATCACCGTTTTGAGTCTGTCGCAATACGGCCTGTCCGCATATGGAAATCAAGATCAAACGCCGGACCGCAACGGAGGAAGATCGAATATGAAAGCAAAAAGCACCTTTCTGAGACACCTGACCGTCCTGCTCGCGCTGATCGTCGGGCTGTCGGTCTGCGCGTCCGTGTCGGCGGAGGAGTACACCGCCGCCACCATGCGCCTGCTCGCGTACGAAGGCACCGTGGAAATCACCGATGCCGCCGGGAACGCGCGCTTTGTGCTGGAGAACGCACGTTTCAACAGCGGTGAGGCCATGTCGACCGGCGCGGACAGCTCCGCCACGGTCGGCCTGGACGACGGTCGGACCGTCATTCTCGGCGCCGATACGCGCGTGGAGTTCTTCAAGGAGGGCGGCCACACCAGGCTGACCCTCCGGCAGGGCACCCTGATGCTCGACGTGCAGCAGAAGCTGACGGAGAACGAGTCGCTCGACATCGAGGTCTCCACCATGACCGCCGGCATCCGCGGCACCGTCGTGTTCGCGCAGTTCACGCCCGACGCGTCGGACAAGCCCGCCGCGGTCTTCGGCGTGCTGGAGGGCGTCGCCCACCTCAGCTACACCGACAGTTCCGAAGCGCACCGTCTGATGGATCTCCCGGCCGGACAGAAGGCCGTGATCCCGGCGCAGCCGCAGAGCGCGGCCGACAGCACCCCCGTCGTCACGGTTATGACCCCGGCCGACGTGGAGGGCTTCGTCCTCGAGCAGGTCGCAGCCAGTCCCGTCCTGATTGACCGCATCACGACCGCCACGGACTTCCTCGACGAGACGCTTCTCGGGGAGGAAGCCTCCACCGGTGAGGCCCAGCCCCCGGAAGATCAGCCGCCGACGGTCGGCAATGAGATGTCCTTCCCCGCGGACGGCGACTGGAGCTGGACCGGCACGGTCACCCTGGTCGCCCAGAGCGCGAGCAAGCTCTACGATGCATCGCCGCTGACACGTTCATCCGACGTCCTGGTCTACGGCCTGCCCTCGGCCTTCAGCATCCACGTGGCCGCGAAGGGCTCCCAGACCGACGCGGGCAGCAGCACCAACTCGATCGCCGGATACAGCATCTTCAACGCCGAGGGCGAGAACGTCACCTCCCACTTCCCGAGCATCGAGACCGTGGACGGCGTGCTCACCGTGGACCCCGCGCCGCTGACCATATGGACCGGCAGCGCCGAGAAGATCTACGACGGCGAACCGCTGACCTGCCCGGAGGCGGAGATCCGCACCGTGCCCGGCTATGTGAGCGGCGAGCCCACCTGGCGCAACACCTCCATCATCACGACCACCTCCATCGGCAGTGAGACCATGTACGCCGCCAGCGGCGTGCTCTGGGTGCACGGCTCCAACCCCATCACCGGCGAGACGCAGGAGATCGAGCTCTTCGCCGGCCAGCGCCTGACCGTCCGCCTGAACAACGAGGACAGCCGGGAGAGCATCGAATTCCAGGTCGAGACGATGACCGTGGAGGAGCTCCCCGACGAGATCCTCCGCCTTTACGCGGCCAACCCGGAACTGATGGCCCAGGCCTGCGAGGACACGGGCTGGGATCCCGAGCTGCTCGCGGAGCGGATCGCGGCCCTGCCCGAGATCGAAGGCGGGACCGAGCTGGTGGAACAGAGCGGCCTGATGATCCCCGCGCAGGACGAAGATGCCCTGATGATCGACAGCACGAACGTGCGCATCACCATCGACTCCGGCATCACGAACTACACCGGCCGCGCCCTCGGCAGCGATGAGGCGCACTTCACCCCGGTGCGCATCCCGTCCTCCGTCGTGATCACCGCCACCGGCAGTCAGACCGAGCCCGGCGAGAGTGACAACACCTACGAGATCGACTGGGGCGGCACGAACCCCGACAACTATATCCTCAAGGAAGACCTGGGCACCCTGAAGGTCCTCCCCCTCTACGAGGGCTGGGTGACCCTGACCGCCGGCTCCGCGGAGAAGGTCTATGACGGCACGCCCCTGACGAATTTCTCCGTGCAGGCCGTGGGACTCCCGGCGGGCTTCACCATGATGACGACCGTCGCGGGCAGCCAGACCGACGCCGGCGAAGGCGAGAACAAGGTGACCTCCTACACGATCTATGACGCGGAGGGCACGGATGTCACCGCCCAGTTCCCGCGCGTGCGTGTGGAATCCGGCACGCTGACCGTCAGCCCGGCCCCGCTCACCGTCACTACCGGTTCCGCGGAGAAGGTCTACGACGGCACGCCCCTGACCGCCGAGGAGGCCACGCTCACCGGCTTGATCGCCGATGAGACCGCCGGGATCAGCGCCACAGGTTCGCAGACCGGCGCGGGTGAAAGCGACAATACCTATGCCATCGAATGGGGCACCGCGAAGGCCGAAAACTACACGGTGACATCCGAGACCCTCGGCACTCTCAGGGTGGAAGCCCTGTCCCTGGCCGTCAATTTCGGCGGCGCCAGTGTGACCTACAACGGCGCCGTCCAGATCCCCTCCCCCACGGTCACCTATCAGAACGGCAGCCATGCGGGAGAAGCCGTCACCGGCGTCCGCCTCAGCAGGCAGAACCGTCTCCTCCTGGCCGGCACGGATCCCGTGCCGCTCGCGAATGTGCAGTCCGCCCGGTTCGGCTTCACGCTCTTCACGGGCGACACCGTGGAGATCACGATCTCCGGCATGGGAACGGACGTGGGCAGCTACACCCTCACGGGCACCGTGAGCACGTCCTCCGGGAACATCGCCGATTTCGACATGTCCTTCAGCGGCGCTGCGCTGACCGTTGAGCCTGCCGTGCTGACCATCGTCACCGGTTCGGCCGCCAAGCCCTATGACGGCACGCCGCTGACCTGCGGCGAGGTCACCGTGACCGGCGCGGCGGACGGCGACGTGATCACCGTCACGCCCATCGGCACCGTCACTGAGGTGGGCAAGACGGAGAACACCTACACCATCGACTGGGGCGAGGTGAAGAGCGGCAATTACGCCGTCACGGCCACGACCGGCACCCTGGAGGTCACCGCCAACGACACGCCGGTCACCGTCACCGCCGCCTCCGTCTCCAGGCCCTACGACGGAAAAACCCTCTCCGACAGCAGCTTCACCGTGGAAGGCCTGCCGGCGGGCTTCACCTGCGAGGCCGCCGTCAGCGGTGCGCAGCATGACCCTGGCAGCACCGACAACATGATCGGCGACATCACCATCCGCGACGGAAAGGGCACCGATGTCACCGCCTTCTTCACCGACATCACCGCCGTGAACGGCACGCTGACCGTGACCGCGAACAGCACACCGATCACCGTCACCGCCGGAGACTACACCAAGGTATATGACGGCGAGGAGATCGGCGGCTGGGTCGGTGTCACCGTGGAAGGTCTGCCCGAGGGCATCGAATACATGGCGGACTGCGAATTCTATGCCTCCGACGCCGTGACAAAGGCTCTCCATCCGTACTTCGAGGTCCTGGATCCCGAAGCGGCGGGAGACCCCACCTCCTATTTCACCAATATCACCTATGTGGACGGCACCCTGACCGTGAAGCCCGCTCCGCTGACGATCACCACCGCTTCGGCCGAAAAGGCCTACGACGGCACGGCCCTGACCGCCCCGGTCACCGTGACCGGCCTGGTCCCCGCGGATGAAGACAAAGTCACCGTCACCGCCACCGGCACGATCACCGACGCGGGCACGGTGAGCAACGCCTACTCCATCGACTGGGGCACAGTCAAGAGCACCAACTACACGCTCACCGAGAAGCTCGGCACGCTGACCGTAAGCCCCATCGCCATATCTGTCGACATTCTCGACACCGAGTATACCTTCGATAACGCATACCATTTCGTGGACGTGAGCGTCACCTGCGACGCGGACTTCACCGCGGAGTTCCTCGGCGACAGCATGTATGCGGTGAATCTGCCGGGAGCGCGGCTGTCAATGGTGTTCAGAGTGACCGCCAAGAGCAAGGACGCGTGCATCACGGAACTGTCCTTCGTAAGCTACGGGTTTACCTACGGTAATCCGAACAACTTCGATCTCACTGTGAGCGGCGGAACACTGACCGTGCATCCCGCTCCGATCACCATCACCACCGGCTCGGCGACAAAGGTCTTCGACGGCACGCCGCTGACCTGCGACGAGGTGACTGTCACCGGCTTCCCGGGAAGCGAATCCATCGTAATCTCGGCCACCGGCACGATCACCGACGCGGGCAGCACCGACAACACCTATGTCATCAGCGACTGGAACGGTTGGAACCCCGACAACTACTCCGTGACCGAGGAGCTCGGCACCCTGACCGTGGATCCCCTGCCGGTGACACTCAGCATGGAAAACGGCTCGTATCCTTATTACGGAGAATTCCAGGGCGTCGCCGTGAACGTCACCAGCCCGAATCCGGACTTCGAGCTCATTCGTGAGCCTCAGTCAACCACGGATCCGCACTGTCACTGGCATATCGACTGGGGCTGGGGCGACAGCCTGGCCATCGTTCTTGACGGCTGCCGCGACGTCGGGACCTACACGATCTCCCACAGCGCGGTCACGGGCGTGGGTTCGACCAATGCCGCCAACTACAGCATCACCTGGACCAGAGACACCGTTACCTTTACCGTCGCTCGAATGAGCCTCCACGTCTATCCGGCGGCCAACCGTATGAGCAGGGACCTCAGCGCCGCGCCGGTGACGCCGACGCAGAATGATCTCAGGCTGCAGTATCAGAACAGCCTCAAAGGCGGCGAGTATATCACCCCGGATGACTTCAGCTATGCGGACGGGGTCATCACGGCACATTTCACGCTGTTCTCGGGGGACGAGGTCATCGTGACTTCCAGTGGATGGGCGGAAAACGGCATCGGGTCCCACACCGTCACGACATCCGGCAGCATTGTGTCGGGCAACCCCGACAACTTCCACTTCGTCTAC
Source organism: Bacteroidales bacterium (assembly GCA_017429205.1). The sequence continues at coordinate 934 of JAFRPH010000053.1, read as the reverse complement.
TTCGGAAACAACAGCAGCTATACCATTTCCTTCAGCGGAACGGTCACCGTCACAGCCGACTCGGCCTCCAAGCTCTATGACGGCACGCCGCTGACCGCCGCCGGCGTGACCGCCGCGGGCCTGCCGTCCGGCTACACCTGCACCGGTACCGCATCCGGCAGCCGGACAGCGGTGGGCAGCAGCGAGAACACCGTCACAGCCTACACGATTCTGGATGCCGGCGGCAACGACGTGACCGATCGCTTCCCGAACGTCACGACCGTCGCAGGAACACTCACCGTGACGCCCAACGATACCCCGATCACCGTCACCTCCGCGGACGCTAGCGGCGTGTACTCTCCCTTCGGGCTGAGGAAGGCCGAATACACGGTGGAGGGCCTGCCCGCGGGCTTCACCCTGACCGCCGAGGTCACCGGCGAGCAGACCGTGGGCGGATCCTCCCCCAACACGATCGCGTCCTACACCATCACCGACGGCAACGGCGAGGACGTGACGGCCTTCTTCACCAATGTGTCCCTTGTCGAGGGCACGCTGACGCTGGCCAAGGATAAGATCAATATGTGGTCGGTCAGCGAGACCTTCATCTATGACGGTACCTACCACAGCGCCCACATCTACTACCAGGGCGCCCGCGGTTCGGAGAATCCCGGCACCCAGATCTCGTATTCCAATGTGGAAGCCTTGCGGAACGTGGGCACCGTGGACGCGACCTTCACGCCGGGCCCGATCCGTACGGACCTGCAGGACAAGTATGAGATCGGCGAAGTCTCCTTCGGCATGATCACGGTCGAGCCGGCGCAGCTCAGCTTTTCGATGAGCGACGTGACTGCGGACTACACCGGCGAGTACGTTGTCCCGGAAGTCACCCTGACCTACCTCAACGGCAGCCGTGAGGGCCAGACCGTGAGCCCGACCTCGACGACCGTAACCGGCG
>JAFRPH010000052.1 GCA_017429205.1 Bacteroidales bacterium | reverse complement strand
GCACGTCGACTTCATCGGCCTGAAGAAGTACTCCTACATCATCTCCGGCGCCCTGATCCTCATCAGCATCGCCTCCATCGCGTTCAAGGGCTTCAGCTACGGTGTCGACTTCACCGGTGGCCGTACCTACATCGTCCGCTTCGACCAGGGTGTCAAGGCCGAGGATGTCCGCTCCGCCGTGGAGAACACCTTCCAGGCTGCCGCCCAGGCCGCCGGCGAGGACCAGTACTCCGTCGAGGTCAAGCAGTTCGGCGGCGACGCCCAGATGAAGATCACCACCCAGTACAAGAACAAGTCCGAGGACACCGCCGTCGACGCCGAAATCGAGAGCCTGCTCTACGACGCCCTCAAGGGCTTCTACGCCGAGCCGACGAGCCTCGCCGAGTTCACCTCCACCCTGGAGAACCCGAACGGTATCGTCTCCTCCGACAAGGTGGGACCGACCATCGCCCGCGACATCACCCGCAGCGCGTTCATCGCCGTGTTCCTCGCCCTCCTGATGATCTTCGCCTACATCGCCTGGCGGTTCAAGGGCTGGACCTGGGGTCTTGGCGGCGTGGTCTCCCTCGCCCACACGGCCCTCATCGTGATCGGCTTCTTCTCCCTGTTCAACGGAATCCTGCCGTTCAACCTGGATGTGGACCAGACGTTCATCGCGGCCATCCTGACCATCATCGGTTACGCCATCAACGATAACGTGGTTATCTTCGACCGTATCCGTGAGCAGAAGGCCCTGCACCCGAACGCCGACTTCCGCGAGACCGTGAACACCGCGCTGAACGCCACGCTCACCCGTACCGTGAACACGTCCGTGTCCACCCTCCTCCCGATGCTCGCCATCGCGATCTGGGGCGGCGAGTCCATCCGCGGTCTGGCCGTGGCCCTCTGCCTGGGTATCGTCATCGGCACCTACGCCTCCATCCTGATCGGTACTCCGATCATGTACGACGCCACCATGAAGGGCGCCAAGAAGGTGGCTGCCGAACCCAAGAAGAAATAATCTCTTCTCGGTTTGAACGAAAGGACCGGCTCGCTCGAGTCGGTCCTTTTTTGTGTCTTATTTCTCCCGGCGGATGAGAAGGGTGAGGCCGAGGAAGGTGAGGGCGGCGTTGAGGAGGAGGAGTTCGTAGCTGAACTTGTAGCCGCCGAACCAGCGTTCGGAGTTGAGCTGGAGGACGAGGCAGATGACCGGGGCGAGGAGCGCGACGAGGGGAACGTACTTGTCCTTGACCTGCTTTTTCGTGAGGATGCCGAAGGCGAAGAGGCCCAGGATGGGGCCGTAGGTGTAGCTCGCGAGCTTGTAGACGGCGTCGATGGCGCTGGTGCTGTTGAGGGCGTTGAAGACGACGATGGTCACGGCCATCAGGACGGCCATCGCGAGGTGGACGCGCTTGCGGGTCTTGACGTCGCCGGTCTTGTCCAGGATGTCCACCGTGAAGGAGGTCGTGAGAGAGGTGAGGGCCGATCCGCCGGCGCCGTAGGCGCTGATCATCAGGCCGACGACGAAGAGGACGCCCACCACGGCGGGCAGGAGGCCGCCGGTGGCGACGGCCGGGAAGAGGCTGTCGCCGGTCTCGGCGATGTCGTGCGCGGCCGCGAACTGGTACAGGAGCGAGCCCAGGCACAGGAAGCCGGCGATGACGACCGTCTGCAGGAGGCTGCTCACGACGAGGTTCTTCTGCGAGTCGCGGTAGTCTTTGCAGGCCAATGTGCGCTGCATCATGTCCTGGTCCAGGCCGGTCATCGCGATGACCGTGAACAGGCCGCCCAGGAGCTGTTTCCAGAAGTATTGCGGGTGGTTCACGTCGTCGAAGAAGAACACCCGCTCGTGGATCCGGATGCCGCCGAGGTCCTTGCCGATGAAGAAGATCGCAAGGGCGACCGCCACGATCATGCAGACGGTCCGGACGACGTCCACGCCGATGACGGATTTCACGCCGTGGCGGTAGGTGAGCGCCAGGCAGACCGCCACGTTGCAAAGCACGTTCAGCCAAAAGGGGAGGCCGAGTGGGGTGAACACGAGCAGCTGCAGGGTCAGGCACACGAGGAACAGGCGGACCGACGCGCCCAGCATCTTGGAAATGAAAAAGAACCAGGCGCCGGTCTTGTAGGAGGCCATTCCGAACCGGTTCTCCAGGTACTGGTAGATGGAGACGACGTTCAGCTTGAAATACAGGGGCGTGAGCACGAAGGCGATGACCAGGTAGCCCAGGAAAAAGCCGATGCACATCTGCAGGTAGCCGAACCCGCTCGTGCCTACCATGCCCGGCACGGAGACGAACGTCACGCCGGACATGCAGGAGCCGATCATCGCGAAGGCGACGACGGCCCAGTGCGTCTTGCGTCCGCCGTTGTAGAACGACGAATCGTGACCCTCTTTCTGCTTCATTTCAGGTTCTCCTTATGGGCGCGGCCCACCGGCAGGGGCGTGTCCACGCCGACGAGTTTCACGGACGTGGCCTTCTTGCTTTCGATGCGGTGGACGGGGACGATGTAGGACCGGTGGATGCGGACGAATTTCCCTTCCGGAAGCATCTCCAGCAGGGCCTTCATCGTGATCTGGGAGACGACGTCGTCCTGGTGGTCCAGGTGCAGGCAGGCGTAGTTGTTCCGGGCTTCGATGTACTGGATCGCGGCGAGCGGGACCGTGACGTCCTTGTAGTCCGCCTTTACCGTCACCGTCTCGCCGGCGACGGCGTGGGCGGCCAGGACGTCCACGGCGGACTGCACGGCCTGCGCCGCCGTCCGTTCGTCCTTCGTCTGCTCCAGCCGCTTCGTTTTCAGCGAGAGGAAGCCGGTGGCGAGGCCTGCGCCCATCGCGCCGATATAAAGGGTCCAAACCGCCTGCTGGTACATATAGAGCCGCGGCGGCCGGTCCGCGATCATCTCGCGGGGGAAGGACACCTGCTTCAGGCTCATCAGATAGGTGAGCACCGTCGCGATGAATACGACCGCCAGCGCGGTCCACCGCTTGCGCGTCGCAAACAGCGTCGGGACCAGGTGCCGACCCAGGTACCAGCAGAAGTAGGTCCATAGCAGGTAGACGAGGACGTCCGACGCCCGCCAGAGAATCCATTCCTCGACCGGGAAGACCGACACGAGGCAGGGAATGAGCACCAGGCAGACACCGAGGTCCACCCAGGTTTCCATCTTCGGATCAAGTTTCTTTCCTTTCGCTTTCATCGTAAGGCAAAGGTACGGATTTTTCGGTCAATCCGTCGTTGAAACGCGAATAAATGTCGTTTACCCGTTAATCGCCCGCAGGATTTCTGCGACCCGACCGGCGTCCGTGACCTTCTTTTCGTCCCGGGTCACCGAGGCGGAGGCGTGGATTTCGGCGCAGCCGGTCGTGGCGAGGATCCGCGCGGCATTGCCGGGCGTGACGCCGCCCCCGGGAAGGATCCCGATCCTTCCGCCGGCGCGCCGCCGCAGCTCGCCGAGCCTCGCCGCCCCCGCCTCGGCCGTCGCCGCCTGCCCGGAAGTCAGGATGCGGTCGCACCCCAGGCCGATGATCTGCTCGAGCGCGTCAAAGGGCCTGCGGCAGCGGTCGAAAGCCCGGTGAAAAGTGATGCTGACCCGATGTCCCGGGCTCGGGAAGAAATGGCTGTCATTCGCGGCGTGACACAGGTCAGAGCGCAGCAGTTCGGCCGCCAAATTATAAGACTCCACAAGCGAAACCAGCCGCTCCATCAAGGGCTCGTCCACATCCCTCTCCGGCGTCAAAGCGCCGATGACGATGCCGTCCGCCCCGGCCTCCAGTGCCTCTTCAACCTTCGCGGCCATCGCATCGGCCTCCGCCGGCGAGTAGACGAAATCCCCCGCCCGCGGGCGGATGAGCACGTGGACGGTCAGGGAAGGGTAGCGGGCCTTGGCGTCCCGGATCCAGGCCGTGGGCGGCGTCAGCCCGTCGGCCTCGAGGTCCGCGCAAAGCTCGATGCGCCGCGCTCCTCCGAGCACGGCGGCATCGACACTTTCCGGATTGCCGCAGCAGACTTCCAGCAGGGCCATCCCTTACCGCTTCAGGTGGCGTTTGATGAGCTCCCGCTTGGTTTCGGGCCCATAGGCGTATTCCCCCACGTCGATGCTGTCCAGCAGGTACAGGTCGCTGCCTTTGAAGAGGGTGGATTCGGCGACGGCGCGGATGTCGCGCGCCTTGTCCATCGACTCTTTCGGGATGATCAGGTGGCAGGGGAAGACGTACGCGATGGGGTTGATGGCGACGGCGTGCGCGACGGAGCGGACGCCCTGCGGGTTGCCGCAGAGCGCGGCGAACTCGGAATAGCTGTACAGGCGGGGCTCCAATTCGAAGAGCGTCTTCCATACGCCGAGCTGGAACTTGGTGCCGAACAGGCGGAAATCCTCCCACGTGAGCGTTCCCGCCATCGCAATCAGTTCGTCCGTCGACACTTTCTGGGTCGTGATGACATCGACGCTAGTCGGGGGGAGCTGGGCCACTTTCGCCGCAATCTCGGCGAAGTGCCGGTAATCGGCGGCGATGGACGCGATCTTGCCGTCGATTTCCGTGATAATCCATTCGGTAACCATACGCGCCGGACGCTACTTGCGCTTGAAGATCAGCTGGCCGATGCCCCAGCAGAGGGCGGCGACGACCATGCCGTTGATGGAGGCGAAGCCCCAGTGCACGAGGTTTGCGACCACGGCGCCGGCGATCACGCCGACGACTGCGCTCCAGTCGACGACGGGTTCCTGGACCTCCTTCCCGCGGTTGCAGAAGTAGTGGAGGATGAGGATGATGCCCACTGGCGGCAGGGTGCAGTTCAGCACGTTCAGCCAGTCGCAGAAGTTCCAGTACAGCCACACGGCCGCAACGGTGCCGATGAGGCCCGAGATGATGACCCAGGTCTTCTTCGAGAGGCCGAAGATGTTCGACAGGCCGAGGCCCGCGGTGTACAGGGCGTTGTCGTTGGTGGTCCAGATGTTCAGGCCCAGGACGAGGACGGCGAGGTAGAACAGGTTGAGGTTCAGCATCACCTCGAAGATGTCGTTGCCGCCCACATAGATGCTGGACACGGCGCCGAAGAGGAACATCAGCGAGTTGCCGATGAAGAACGCCACGACCGTGATCCACAGGCCCACCTTGCCGCTCTTGGCAAAGCGGGTGAAGTTCGGGGTGGCCGTGCCTCCTGAAACGAAGCTGCCCACGACGAGGCCCGCGCCCGCGATCACGCCGAGGTCCTTCGACCCCTTCGCGAACTGCTCGACGAGGCCGGCGTCGCCGTGGCGGATGGCCATGATCATCGCGACGGTACCGAGGATGGCGACCGCCGGGACGGCGATGTAGCTGATGATCGTCAGGCTCTTGATGCCGAAATAGGCGCTGGCGGTCATCAGGATGCCGGCGATGGCGACGAGGAGATAGCCCTGCCAAGGCATCGAATCCGGCGTCACTTCCAGGCCCATCAGCTCTTTCGCCACGGGGATGGCGAACATCGCGAGGCCCACGCCGAACCAGCCGGTCTGCGTGAAACTGATCATCGCGCTGGGAAGCCAGCTGCCCTTGGTGCCGAAGCTCCGGCGGGCGAGCATGTCCAGCGACAGGCCGCTTTCCGCGCCGATCCAGCCCAGGGTGCCCGTGTAGGCCGCGAGGATGATGCCGCCCAGGATGAGGGCCCAGACGAAGCCCCACCAGTCCAGGCCGGCGGCCAGTTGCTGGCCCACCCACATGCTGGCGGAGAAGAAGGTGAATCCGAGCATCACCATGAACATGCTCAGGTTGCTCTTGCGTCCGGCCGCATCGACCGGCGACGTCGTGTAGTCGACGTCGGTGATCTTCTTGTTACTCATATTGCTTCAGGATTGCGTTGATTGCGTTGACGCGCTGGAGGGCGATGGCTTCCAGCGAAAGGGCGGCGGCGTTCTCCAGGAGCGCCGTCTCCTCGTTCCAGAGGTCCAGGAGGCCGGTTTCCGGCAGCTCCGTGAAATGATTGACTTCCAGCCACTCCTCGTAGGAGAGCGGATGGTCGTACCCCAGCTTTTCCGCGACGAAGGCCACCGGGTCGATCTGCGCGGCCCGGCCCCAGATGCCTTCCCAGTACTCCAGCGCCTCGTGGAAATGGACCGGAATCTCGTACCGGCGCGCGCCGCCGTCGTAGATGATGCACTTCTCCAGCAGGGAGTAGGGATGGCCCAGCACGAAGCGGCGGAATTCCGGCGAGATGCAGCCGCCTTTCCAGCCGAAGTCGATGTCCGGCACGTTGATGCCCGAGGCGCCGCTGTTCTCGTAGACCGTGAAGACGCCCTCGTAGAAGAAGCATTCGAAGCCCTCGAACTCCGGGAAGACGGCGCGGATGTCCTCGGCCATCTTCTCCATCAGGGTGATGGCGCGGGTGCCGCCGATGGTGAAGAAGATGATCTTGCGGATGCTGCCCCCGCGGCGGCGGAAGCGGTCCACCACCTGCGACAGGCACAGCCGGAGGGTGTCGCCCGTCGCGATGATGTCGCCGATGACGAGCACCCGGTCCTTGGAGACGCGGATCTTCTCGTACTTGATGTCCAGCCCGGTGATGATGTGGTTCTCGATGATGCGCTCGCAGGAGACGAAATGGATGTCTCGCACGCGGATGCCGTTGCGGGCGCACGCCTCCTCCACGGGATAGTTCAAGCCGCCGCGGAGGATAGTCAGGATGTCGACGTCGCCGCCGGCGCCGGGGAACAGGAGGCGGAGGGCGGCGACGGTGGCGGGCAGCATCGCCTGGTAGGAGTCGAAGCCGACGACTTCCGGGAACGCCATCAGCTGCCGGGTTCCCGCCCCGCTCAGGATGTAGTAGCGGTTGGTGAATTGCGGGCCGTGCAGCTCGTAAAGGCTCGTTTCATAGTGCAGGCCGACGAAACGGAGGCTTGCTCCCTGGAGACAATCGGAGGCCATTACCGCACGTAGGGTTTCAGTTCGTTCCAGGGGATGGAGATAGAGATCACGCCCACGGAGAAGGGGGCGATGACGTAGGGCTGGTAGTACCAGGTGACGCCGTCCTTCGTGACCTCATAGAGGCCGTTCGGGACCACCAGGCCGGGGTCGGAGACGGCCGCGAGGGCCTCTTCGTCGCCCTCCAGCGCCTCCGGGAGGTGCGCCTGGAGCAGGGCGGCGACCGGCTCGCGGTAGCCGTCGGCGAAGAAGGCCTCCTCCGGCACGATCTCGCCGGTCTTCTTGTCGAAGACCACGGGCGTCATCGTGCTGATGCCGTGGGCGCCGCCGCGGTCGCTGTAGAGTTCCACCATATAGGACAGATACTGCTTGTAGCGGCCGGAGAAATAACCGTTGACGTGGTCCTCCCAGGTTTTGGCGCCGAAGCCGCTCTCCAGGCCTTCATACTCGTTGAAGTACTCGTCCTTGAGGTTGTCCTCGTAGCGGAGGGCGGTCTCCTCCACGGAACCGGGAATCTCCTCCATGTCGAAGACGGTGTTCAGGATGCCGTCCTCGATCTTCGCGAGGACCTCCGCCTTGGCTCCCTTCACGGGATATTCGATGGACACGGACTGCAGGAGGGAGTCCGTCTGCCCTTCGCCGAGGGGCGTCGCCTGCTCGTCGGAGTAGGTGGCGGTCCGGAGGTTGCAGCCGGCCGCGAGAAGAAGGGCCGCCGCAAGGGGTAAGAAACGTTTCATATCGTCAGTCATTGTTCATTTCACCGATGTCCACGGGCCGCGGGGTCTTGTCCCCCATCAGCCAGCGGGAATAGTGGTCCGCCATCTTCCAGAAGAACCACTCGTTCATGTCGCCGAAGCCGTGGCGCTGGCCGGGCATGATCACGTACTCGAAGCGCTTGTTCGCCCGGATGAGGGCGTTCGCCACGCGGATGGAGTTCGCCGGGTTCACGTTGTTGTCCGTGTCGCCGTGGACCAGCATCAGGTGGCCCTTCAGGCGGGAGGCGATCTCCGGGTTCGTCTCGATCTTGTACACGAAGGTGGTGTCGCCCTTCTCGATCTTCTCGGCGATGCCGTGGTGCTGCTCGCTCCACCAGCGGTTGTAGATGCGGTTGTCGTGGTTGCCGGCGCAGGAGACGGCCGCCTTGAAGAAGTCGTTGTACTGCAGGATCGCCGCCGTGGACATGAAGCCGCCGCCGGAATGGCCGTGGATGCCCACCCGGTCCAGGTCGATGTACTTGTGCCGCATCCCGAGCTGCTGGATGGCGTATTTCTGGTCCTCCAGGCCGTAGTCGCGGAGGTTGCCGTAGCCGTAGTTGTGGTACCACTTGGAGCGGTTCGGATGGCCGCCGCGGTTGCCCACGGTGATGACGATCATCCCGATCTGGGCGAGCCGGTCGATGCGGGTCATCCCGCTGGACCAGGCGACGTTGTTCGCTTCCACCTGCGGGCCGGGATACACGTAGTCCGCGAGGGCGTAGACCTTCGTGGAGTCGAAGTCGAAGGGCTTGTAGATGGCGCCGTGGAGGTCCGTGATGCCGTCGGCCGCCTTCACCACGAAGCGCTCGGGGAACTTGTAACCCGCCGCGAAGAGCTGGCTGAAGTCGGCCTCCTCCAGCTCGGTGCGCTTTCCGGCGGCCGAAATCAGGGCCGCCGCCGGCTTGCAGTCCACGCGGGAGTAGTTCGCCACGAAGTACTTGCCGTCGTCCGGGGCGACGGCCGCGACGTTCATGTCGTCCATGTCCAGCTGCTGCATCGGACCGCCGGCGAGCGGGACGCGGAAGGTGTGCATCTGGTACGGGTTCTCCGCCTTGTTCACGCCGCAGGCGGCCACGAGGAGGAAGCCGTCGCCCACCGCGACGACGTCGTCCACGTGGAAGGCGCCCTCGGTGAGGTTGCGCTTGAGCGTGCCGTCAGGGCCGTAGAGGTAGAGATTGGCCCAGCCGTTGCGCTCGGACCACCAGACGAAGCTGCCGTCCGGGAGGAAGCGCGGGCTGCGGGACTCCACGTAGGTGTTCATCCGCTCGGAGACGATGGTCTTCGTGCTGTCGGCGCCCACATCCACGCGGCACAGGTCCAGCCGCTTGAGGTCGCGGCTCAGGCGCGTGACCCAGAAATGCTTCCCGTCACCCATCCATTTGCCGCCGCGGAACTCGTTGTACGCGTCTTTCTGCGTCCGCGGGGCGTCCAGGATGCTGATGTCCTGGTCCTTGAAGGCGATGCTCTTCACGGCCTGCTTGTTGCCTTCGGTGTCCATCACGTACAGGTACGGGGTGGGCCCGGGCTCGCCCGGCATCTGGTACTTGTAGGTCTCCAGCTTGGGGCGCGGCTCGGTGACGGAGTTGATCACCCAGAGGGGCTTGATCTTGGACATGTCCCAGCGGACGATGGCGAACTTCTTCCCGTCCGGCGACCAGGAGACGGCCGCGGAGCCCCGCTTCGTGGAGTCCGTCTGCGTGTCGCCGTGGTAGCTGTCCCCGTCCCAGGAGAATTCGGCCGTGCCGTCTTTCGTGAGGGCGATTTCCACGATCGTGCTGTCCTTCTCGTCCTTCGCCGCCTTGCGGAGCGAGGTGGAGTCCATCAGGTACAGGTTGTGGTTCTTCACGTACACGCCCTTGGTGCCGTCGGGGGAGACGTTGGCCCACGTGGGATACTTCCGCGGGTGCTCGTCGGTGTCCCAGGTGAGCTTCTTGGTGGCGATGTCATAGTAGAACCGGTACTTGACGAACTCGGTCTTGCCTTTCTTCTTCGCCGACGTGTCCTTCTTCTCGGTCTTGGAGGTGATGTCGAACTGGAAGTACTTGTCCTCCTTCAGCTCCAGGGTCAGCGGGAGGTGCTGGGCGTCGTACGGGTCGCGGGTGATCTCGGTGATCTGCATCGCCAGCTTGTCCAGGTCGAAGAGTTCGCTCTTCTTCCCGGCGACCGGGTCCACGAGGTAGTACTTCGTGCCCTGGGCGGTCTTCCAGCTGTACCAGAAGCGGTCGCCTTCGGCGAACCAGTGCGGGGTGATCTTGGTGGAATACACCAGCTGGCCCACGCGCTTCTGGGAGAAGCGGGAGGCGAGTTCGTAATTGGCCTTCGTGACTTTCTGGGGGGCGGCCTTCCGGGGCTGCTGGGCGGCCGCGGAAAGGGTCAGCGCGAGGGCGAGGAGGGTGAGTATCTTTTTCATTACAGGGTGATTTTCGCGGGGTTGAGGCCCTTGGCGGCCACGGAGACGGTGATCTCACCGGGGCCGGTCCGCCGGACGATGGCGGAGCAGAGGCCGTGGAAGGCCTGGATTTCCGGGCTGTGGAAAGGGGTGTGGCAGGTGGGGTCGCCGGCGTCGGTCGCGACGAGGACGCCGGGGCCTTTGACCTTGAATTCGAGCAGGTTGTCCGCGTCCGGGACCACGACGCCGGCCTTGTCCTGGACGAGGGCGGTGACGAAGGTCAGGTCGTCGCCGGCGAAATCGACCTCCAGGGCCGTCTGCGCGGCCTTTCCGGCCGTGACGGTCTCGGCTTCCGCCCAAGGCGCGCCGTTCTTGTAGGCGACCACCTTCAGGGTTCCGGGGCGATAGACGACGTCATCCCAGACGATGCGGTAGCCGTCCTTGGCCTTCCGGCCCATCGACTTGCCGTTCACGAAGAGTTCCGCCTCGTCGCCGGTGGTGTACACGTGGACCGGAGTCACCTGGCCTTCGCGGCCGGGCCAGGTCCAGTGCGGAAGGATGTGGACCATCGGCAGTTCCGGGCGCCAGCGGGCCTGGTAGATCCAGTAGCGGTCCTTCGGGAAGCCGGCCAGGTCGATGATGCCGAAGTACGAGCTCCGGGAGGGGAGGGGGACGTCGGCGATGGTCTGGCCCCAGCCCGCGACCATCTTCTTGAAGGCCTCGCGCTCCTCCTCGGTGTGGAAGTTCGTCAGCACGGACGGGTCCATGTTGAAGGGCGTAGGCTCGCCCAGGTAGTCGTAGCCGGTCCAGACGAACTCGCCCGCGCACTCGGGCACGACGTCCTCGAACTGCCACTCATAATCGGGCTTGGAGGCCCATCCAGGGGCGTAGAGGTCGTAGGAACTCACCTGGAAAGGCGCGTCCATCGACCATCCCTTGCCTTTCTCCTGCTCCACCGGGAAGCGGTAATACCCGCGCGTGGAGATGCAGGAGGCCGTTTCCGAGCCGAACACCGGCTGGCCGGGATGGTCCTTCACGAACTGCGCGTATTGATGCGGCTTGTAGTTGAAGCCGTACACGTCGAGGGTTCTCGCGTAGCCTTGGCTGGCCGCCCAGGGGTTGTCGTTGCCGGCGGACGTGGGCCGCGTCGGGTCCTCGCGGTGGCAGATGTCCGTGAGCATCTGCGGGATCCACCACTTGGTGCTGTCGCCCTGCTCGCCGCACTCGTTGCCGATGGACCACAGGATCACGGACGGGTGGTTCCGGTCGCGGTGGATGAGGGCCACGAGGTCCTTTTCCGCCCATTCCTCGAAGAGTTCCGCATAGCCGTGCTCCTTCTTGGGCACCGTCCAGGTGTCCGTGAGCTCGTCCATCACCAGGAAGCCCATCCGGTCGCACAGGTCCAGGAACTCCGGTGCCGGGGGATTGTGGGAGGTGCGGATGGCGTTGCAGCCCATCTCCTTGAGCATCTCGAGGCGGCGGACCCAGGCGTCGTCGTTCCAGACGGCGCCGAGCGCGCCCGCGTCGTGGTGCAGGCACACGCCCTTGAGGAAGGTCTTTTCGCCGTTGAGGTAGAAGCCGTCGGCCCTCCATTCCGCCTGGCGCACGCCGAACGGCGTCTCATAGGTGTCCAGCACCTCGTCGGGGGTTTCCACGGTGGTGCGGGCGAGGTACATCGTCGGGCTGTCGGGGGTCCAGAGGCGGGCGCCCTCCAGGTCGAAGGTCTGCCAGACGGTCTTCCCGTCCTCGATCAGCTCGATGCTGCGGGTCTCGGCGAGGATGCGGTCGATGACCATTTCCTTCCCGTCGCGCTTGATGCGCTCCTGGCGGATGATCCGCGTCCGGACCATCCCCACCGTCTCCTCGCCCGCGTGCTTGAGGGTGACGCGGAGGGCGACCGTGGCGTCGGCCTGGTTCAGGTTCTTGTCGACCGGGCCGATGGCCGTCGTGACATAGGTGCCCCAATGGGCGACGGAGGTCTTGTTCGTCTTCGTGATCCAGACGTTGCGGTAGATGCCGCCGCCGGGATACCAGCGGGAGGATTCCTCGGGATTGTCGATGTGGATGGCGATCTCGTTCTTCCCGGCCTTCAGCGCCGGGTTCAGGCGGACGGCGAAGGAGGCGTAGCCGTACGGCCAGCCGCCGAGGTCGACGCCGTTCACGGTGACGGTCGCGTGCGACATCGCACCGTCGATCTCCAGGTCGATGTCTTGGGTGAGCAGCTCGTCCAGGCCCACGGTCAGCGTTTTCTGGTAGACGGCCTTTCCCCACCAGGCCAGCTTCCCGCTTTCGCCGGGATATTCCTGCCGGAACGGCCCGTCCACGCCCCAGTCGTGAGGCAGGTCCACCAGCCGGCTCTCTCCGTCCTTGACAAAGGTCCAGCCTTCGTTGAAGGACGTCCGGCCTTTCGGCTGCGCCGCGGCCGCAAAGGCCGCCAGCGCCACGGCGAAGCAAACGATCAGTCTTCTCATACGCGCGTTCAAGTCTATTATGCGAATATAGCAATTCTTTGACACATCGGCAACCGCCCGGAAAGGAAAAATATGTATCTTTGCGGCATTAAATGCTTGACAAAATGAGAATTGCAAAGTTTTTCCTTTTGGCCTCCCTTTTGGTAGCGGCCGCCGCTTGCGCGCCGAAGCCGCAGGAGGCCTCCTGCCCCTCCGCGCTTGACGTCATCTTCTCCCGCAAGAGCGTCCGCTCCTACACGGACCAGCCCGTCTCCGACGAGCAGGTGGAGACGATGCTCCGCGCCGCGATGGCCGCCCCGACGGGCATGAACGTCCAGCCCTGGCGCTTCGTCGTCGTGCGCGACCAGGCCGTCAAGGACAAGCTCGCCGGACCCCGCGGCGGCATGATCGCCCAGGCCCCCGTCGTCTTCGTCATCTGCGGCGAAACCACCCTGATGCGCAAGCCTTTCGGCCAGCCCGACGCGGAGGCCGTGGAAGTGCCCAACGGCAACTGGACGCAGGACTGCTCCGCCGCGACGGAGAACCTGCTCCTCGCGGCCGAAGCCCTCGGCCTCGGCGCCGTCTGGACCGCCGCCCATCCGTATGAGGACCGGGTGAACCCCATTCGCGAAGCCCTGGGCCTTCCCGAGAACGTCACGCCGCTGTGCGTCGTCCCTTGCGGCTATCCCGCCGGTGACGACCAGCCCAAGGACAAGTGGAAGCCCGAAAATATCCACTACGACAAGTGGTAATTCGTCCGGCTACACCGGCTGACCTCCCCGCTCTGCGGCCCGTCTTCGAGGCCGCCAAGAGCATCATGCGCGCCGACGGCAACCTCTCCCAGTGGTCCGCCCCCGGCTTCCCCGACGACTCCCTCCTCCTCCGCGACATCGCCCGCGGAGGAGGCTTTGTCATTGAAAACGGTACTATCGTCGCGTATTTTGCCCTCCTCCCGTCCCCGGAACCGACCTACGACGTTATCGACGGCGCCTGGCTCACCGACGAGCCGTACGGCGTCATCCATCGGATGGCGAGCTATCCGGAAGTGCACGGAATCTTTTCAACGATCATTGATTACGCCGCATTGCGCTTTGCGCACCTGCGCATCGACACGCACCGCGACAACCGCATCATGCAGCACCTCATCGAGAAGCACGGCTTCACCTACTGCGGCATCATCTGGCTCGAAGACGGCACCGAACGCCTCGCCTACGAGCGCTAAAGCCTCACGTGCAGCACGACCTTCTGGTGCGGCTGCAGGGTGAAGGTGTAGCCCACGAGCGAGGTGCCGGGGTTGGCGACGTCGGTGGGGTGGAGGTATTGCATCCCGTCGACATCCCGCACTTCCGGATCGTAGGTCGTGGGCCAGCGGTGCGGGGTGAGGACAGGGGTATCCGCATCGACAGATTTCGGGGCGTTCGGGAAGAACCGCGAGAGGTAGGGGGCCAGGAATTCGGCCGTCAGTTCGCGTCGATGCGGACCGCTTTGCAGCAGGATGGCGGGCTCGGCGGGCCCGTGTGGTAGGGAGGCATCGGCCTCGGACGCCATCGCCCAGCGGATGACGCAGGTGGAGTCCCCGGCCTGGAGGTGCTCCACGATGTGGAGGTCCTGGCCATCGAATAGCACTTCCCGCAGGTAGTAGGCGAGGTCGTCGTCGTACATCGGTCGGAGGTACAGCTCCGCGCCGGCGGGGTCCGATGCGGAGGGCTTGTCCGGCTTCCGCGTGCGGAGGAAGTCGATGACGCGGTTCACTTTGGGCACTTTTCCATTGACAGTCAGGATATTATGGGAGAACGGGCCGATGCGGAAGACGGTCCAGCGTTCGCTGTCCTGGAGCATGTCCCAAAGGTCCACGCCCGCCGATTCCAGCGAGTTGTAGTCCTGCATCCCGAGGTCCGTCGCCCAGGTGACGCCGTCGGATTCGAAGTAGAAGGAGCCCTGGTCCAGGTGCGAATGGCTGGACATCGCGAGCCCGCCCTTGACGCCCAGGTAGGCGTCCTCCTTGGACTGCCATCCGCTGCGGTACACGAAGACGGGCGTCGTGCCGCCGCACTGGTAATAGCGTCCTTCCGGCGGGTCGATGCGCGCGGGCGCGTCGCCGCCCAGCGAGATGAGGTACATCGGGAACAGGCGGTCTTCGCACAGCCTGCGGTATCCGGAAGCCTCCATGTATCGCAACTCTGGATAAAGGAAGGAGGCGTCGCCCGTATGCCGGAAGATCCAGGCTTGCATATACTGCCCGTCCGCCCGGCGGTAGGAATCTGAAAAGCTGTAGCAATGGTCGGCCGGGGTCCGGGTGAACCGGATGAAATCGGCCGATGCGACGAGGGCGGCGAGCCCGGCTTCCGCTTCCGGTGAGCGGACGTAGCCGTCCGTGAAGGCGCGGTCCAGGGCCGCCTCCAGCATGATCTGGAACGATGCGCCGTAGCCCCAGTAATTGTAGCCTTCGGGGTAGCCGCCGCCCGCATAGGCCTTATAGGCCAACAGGTTGGATTCCAAGGACTTCTCTAGCATCGACCGACAGAATTCCGGATCCTCTTCCCACACGGCCAGGGCGCCGTACACCATCCCCGCGTTGCACACGGAGTTCCAGTTGTTCTCGTTGCGGTAGAACCAGGCGTCGGCCTTGTTCCCGGCGGGTTTGAGGCCTTTGTCGATGATCGCCCGGGCCACGGTCTCCCGTTCGGCCGGCGTCATCCGGTCGTACAGCCAGTCATAGCCGATGGCCAGGGCCATCGTCATCTCGCCGACATCCAGGAAATGCGACGGGTTCCAGTCCGGGAACGCGCTGGCGGCCAGCATCTCGTCGATGGCCCGCCGTGCATACGCCTCCCCGCCATGGACCCGGTAGGTATATCCGAGCCAAAATGTGCGTTTCAGGACGGTCCGGGAGGTATGCAGGAGCCGGCGGCCGATCATGGTCCGTTCCACGGGCGGCTGCTTCAGCGTCTTCCGGCTGAACGAGACGATCACGCTGTCGGCCGCCTTGAACAGGCCCTCCGCCACGCCCTTCGGCTCTTCCCCCGCCCGCATCAGCAGCCGCGGGTGCGCCCCGGGCTCGGGAATCTGCGCGAAGGCCGCCGCGCCGGCGAGCAGCAGCCCGGCGAGCAGCGTCCACCTAGTCCGCATACGGGTACAGGGTCAGCGCCTCGAGGAAGTAGTAATCCGCATAGGTCAGGGGGACGTCGACCTCGGATTTGTTGGGGAGATGGCCCACGCTGTGCTTGAGGAGGAAGCCGCCGTTGGTGCGGGGTTCGGTCAGATACTCCGGCGAGGCGAGGGTGCGGAGGATGCGCTCCGCCGCCCGGAGGCCTTTGCCGTCATCCTTCGCGCCGCGATACTGCCGGAGTTTCAGCAGGCCGCCGGCGATGATCGCCCCGGCCGACGCGTCCCGGTAGTCCGTCTGCGAGAAATCCCAGAAAGGGACGCCGTCCTCGGGAAGGCGGGGCAGCAGCCAGTCTTCCAGCTTCGCGGCGACGCCGTAGAAGGTGTCCGCCAGGTCCATGTTGCCGGCCTCCTTCTCCTTCAGCGCCATCATCGCGTACCCGTACAGGGCCCATGCCTGGCCGCGCGCCCAGGCCGATTCGTCGGCGAACCCTTGGACCGTCTGCTTGCCGAGGACCGTGCCGTCATCGGCATAATTGACCAGGTGGTAGCAGGTCCCGTCCTCGCGGAAATGGTTCTTCATCGTGGTGAGGGCGTGTTTCTCCGCCACTTCGCGGTCGCCGAAGTCCATCAGCAGCTCCAGGTTCATCATGTTGTCGATGATGACGGGGAAGTTCCACTTGCCGTGGTCCCAGCTGCGGATGACCCCGGCCGTGGGCAGGAACCGGGACGCGAGGGCGCGGGCGCCGCGGGTGAGGACGGAGTCGGGGGAGATTCCTACGCCCCCCAGAAATTCGGAATCACAGTCCTGCGCCATCTTGCCGAAGCTGGACATCAGCTGGAATCCGATGTCATGGTCGGTTTTGTGGTTCAGGAGTTCGGCGAGGGGCAGGGTGTGTTTCACCGCCAGGTCACGGAACGCTTCGTCGCCCGTCTGCTCGTACACCATCCAGAGGACGCCCGGGTAGAACCCGCTGCACCACCAGTCGATGTCCGACGTGACCAGTTTCCCGTCCTGGAAGTTCCGGGGGCAGCGAGATGGCCGGTCGGGGCCGGCCATGACGGTAAGGAGGCTGTCCATATAAACGGCCTGCACCTGTGCGTCCGCGAACACGCGCTCGCGCAACTGGGCCATCGTTTCCTCCTTCGGGGCGCGCGCTCCGCACGCAACGGCCGCGAGGGCGGCCAGCAAAAGCAATCTTCTCATACCCCAAATATACGAAATAATCGGAAAAATCCGCACATTACAGGCGGAGGTTGCCTGTTGAAAACTTTGTTAATTAAATTTTTTTACGTATCTTTGCACCCCCAAAATAGCGGGAAGGAGACTCCCGAAGCATTGGGACAAAACCTAATTTATTTATTTACAAACATTTATGCCTACTATTCAACAGTTGGTCCGCAAAGGACGCGAGCAGCTCGAAGTGAAGAGCAAGTCTCGTGCGCTGGATGCTTGCCCTCAGAAGCGTGGCGTGTGCCTTCGTG
>JAFRPH010000051.1 GCA_017429205.1 Bacteroidales bacterium | reverse complement strand
GTCAGTCAACCCCTGAACGGGATAAGACCTGGAAAGACAACCAAAAGACGGCAGTCAACCTAAACCAGTAATAACGTAAACCAGAGTCAACTTCTATCAGGGATAGACTCAATCTGAGTCAACCTAAATCCGGAAAGGACAGGTCTTATGAAAGTGATCCACTTTGGTCCTCGAAAGTGACCCGCCTTAGCTGAAAGGAAAAACCTGAATACAAAGCAGGCTGGAGTGGTTTTTGGTCACTTCAGCCTGCTTCTGTTTTTTCGGCGAATTGAAGGAAGGGGGTGGGTCAATTACGAGGACCACGACCGGGTCACTTTCGAGAGGATTTTCCAATAGCCTCAATAATTCAGGGAAGACGGTCTCGGCTTCATTTGAGTTATTGGATAATGCTCGTGTGAATCTGGTACGCAAAGATACTCGTGCTGCTGTACTCAATTCTGCAACTGCAATAGAGATAGTACTAAAGCAGAAAGTATCCACCTATTGCTCATCTAATCATACCACATTAGAGTTACAGAATTATTTGCTTAAGCAAGCTGACGGTTACTCAAAATTGGTCGGTTTATGCAAGTCTATAGGTATTTCTTTGGGGGGTATCCCAAATATAGAAGAAACTGTAATCAAAATTCGCAATAGGGTCATACATGGGGGGTATACTCCTTCCTACGGTGAGGCTGATATTGCTTATAAAGATACTAGAACTTGTTTATCTGCCCTAGGCGTCCAAATGTTTGAATAAGCCTTTGCAATAGAATGCTCACCTGTTGAACCCCTACCGCAAATGTGGCTTTAAATGAATGGGTAAAGATCTGGAAGAACAGCTGGCGCCGAGGTCAACACTACTATAGTTTCCGGAAGATCTCGTCAACCTTGGCTTTGTGGAAGGAGTATTTTCGCCCGACCTTCCGGATGGCGGCACTTAGTTTCCCAGAGTTCAGGTAATACTGGGCCATATTTATTGGCTGAAAATCATTTGTTTAAAGCTGGCATTTAGGGCCATCTTCACCCTACTTGCCTTTCTTCCGCAGCCGGTACAGCCGGCGGGCCTCCTGGGCCACCTTTGAGTCGAAGGCGGTGCCGATGCCGTCCATCCAGCGGCGGAGGACTTGCTCGTTGGTGGCAGCCGCGCCCGAGCGGGCCGCGTACGCCTCCTTGAAGCAGTCGAACTCTTCCTTGAGCTCCCGCGGCACCATGATGGATGTCGCGGGCTTCCGACCGGCGCCCCGTGCGTTGCGGACGTGCTTCTGGAGGGGCTCCCGGCTGATGTTTCTGGCCTTCTTGGCCGTTTTCATGCTTGTCGCCATAGCTGAATTGGTTTAAGTAATTACATTTTAATCATTTGTGTCAGTACTGTTTCTTGTATAGTGTAATTACACAATCATACAATCATTAGTGTAATGACTCTTTTTCAATATGGCTCATTACACTTTACCCGAAAGTGTAATTACACGAATCATCCCCGTGACGTTGATCCCGCATCACGGGGACGAATCGAGGCGGAAAGGCTAGAACAGGCGTCCGGGAGCGACGGAAGACTTCCTCACCCAGTAGCCGTAGACGGGCTTGGCACCGCAGTCCCAGATGTCGTAGTACCGCCCTCCGACAACGCAGACTACGTGCTTGGCCAGGCGGAGGACATACCTCCCGGTCTTGTGGGCCTCGGCGAAGCTGGCGACGGTGGGGAGCTTTCCGCCTCCCTTGGTCTTGAATCCTACCCAGGCAAAGCCGCGGACCTTCAGCGTATCGCTGACCGTCTTGGCTGCGGTAGGGGCCTCGTTGGTTACCCTGGACATGTTGTAGAGGTGGGTCATGGCCTCAGGCCAGCTCACGTCAAGGGCCTTCGCGACTGCCCGGATAACGCAGTCATCACACTTGTGAGTATTCGGCTGAAAATACTCGAAATTCTCGTGGTAGACCGGAATGGCCCGTCTGCCACAGTTCAAAATGGTTAAAGGATCACCCATACGATAGCTGTTTTTAGTTAGATAATGGTATAGTGTTGGACTATCTTTCTTTGTCTTTTCTTTCGCGGACGTACCGGTACAACGCGCTTTTGCTGACCCCGGTCGCTTTCGTGATCTCCTGTACCGTGCAGGTCTTGGCGTCGTACATCTTCAAGGCGAGGTCGACGCTCTTCGGGTCGCACGCCGGGTGCCCGCCGTTGTGTCCGCGCGCCCGCGCCGCCGCCATGCCCTCGAGCGTCCGCTGGCGGATCAGGTCGCGCTCGAACTCGCTGATGCCCGAGAAGAAGGTGAAGAGGAGCCGGCCGTGCGGGGTGGTGGTGTCCAGCCACGGCTCCTTCAGGGACTTGATCTGTGCGCCGACTCCGTCGATGCGTCCGACGATGTCGAACAGGTCCCGCACCGAGCGGCTGAGCCTGGACAGCTCGGTGACGACCACGACGTCCCCTTCGCGCAGGGTGTCGAGCATCCGCGCGAGTTCCGGACGGTCGCTCTTCGCTCCGCTGACCTTCTCTTCGAAAAACCTTTCGCACCCATCCTGCCGCAGCTGATCCCGCTGCCGGTCCAGGTTCTGGTCCTGGGTGGAGACCCGAGCATATCCGATTCTCATTTTAAGTGCTTTTAAGGGTTATTGTGGGACTTTGATAAAAACACCGGTTGCGGGACTGTTTCCGGTTTCCGAACCGGTGTTTTCTCGTTACTGCCTTCATCTTCCCAGAAACGAAGGTTTGCGGGAAGGTCCTACCTCTTCATCCCGAAGCCCTTCTTCGGGGGCTGAGGCTGGCTGGCCGCCTGCTGACGGAAGCGTTCCAGCTCGGCAGTCGTCCGGAGGGTCTTGTTGATGCCGTTGCCGGTCAGGATCTTGGAGATGATCTTCCGGCTGTTCTCGTCCAGGTGGTCTGTGAAGAGGGCGAGCATGTTGTTCTTCTGGAAATTCTTCACGTCATCATCCTTCAGGATGGTCAGGAAGGTGTGGGCGATGAGGGCGGCATTGTAGGAACTGCTCTTGAGCCTGTCGATCTGGCCGTTCGCGGCCTCCAGGTCCGCCTGGGTCTTGTCAAGTCTGCCGCGCAGGCCGGCGGTGGACCGGTCGACGGCTTCCTGGATGCTCTTGTTGGCCGACGCCCGGGCCCAACTGGCCGCCCTCTCGGAGGCGAGGCGGATATCCTCGCCCTTCTTTTCGCGCTCGTCCGCCAGGACCTTGCGGGTACGGGCCAGCTCGTTCTGGGCGGCCAGAATCTTCGCATTCGCCTCCTCGGCCATGGCGTCCATCGCCTTGTCGGCCTGCTCCTGGACGGTCCGCACCCGCTCGTCGGCCTCGGCCTTGGCCTTCGCCATCATCTCGGAGACCTCCTCCTGGGAGTAGTTGCCCGACATCTTGGTCTTCACGCCGGCGATCACGCGGGCAATCGGACTCTTGGCCGCCTTGGCCAGCTCCTCCTCCTTCTCGCGGACCTGGTTCTTAAGGGCTTCCACCTCGGCCGTCTTCTGCTCCACCTTGGCGTTCATCTCCTTGAGCTCGGCCTCCTTCTTTGCGATGGACTCATTCTGCTTCGTGATCTTATACTCGTTCGCGGAGAGCCACTTCCTCCGGGTCTCGTAGGCGGGGTTGCCTCGAGGCATGCCGGTCTCCTCAGCCACGATGTCCTGCCACTTGCGGCAGTCGGCGCGGGAGAGAGCGAGCATGCGATGGTTCTCGTGGTCGTACATGTCCCAGACCTCGTGGCCGTGCCAGTTGTACTCGCCGGTCTCTTCGCAGTACTCGTCCCGGTGGTTGTACATCCGGATGCATCGGATGCCGAATTCCTTCTCGATGCGCTCGACAATCCTTCTCTGGATCTCGTCGGTCTCCTTACTGCCGTTGGGCATCAGTGTCACGCTCTCCTTGAGCGGAGACGCCTTGCTCGGGCCGCGATCCGGCATGTGCCGTTCGTGAGCTTCGTAGTAGTCTTTCCGGATCTGTCGGTCCAACGTGACGAGGTTCGGTACGTCCTCGGCCTTCCAGACGCTGTTGTTCATCGAGAACTCCGGACGTATGTTCGAGTTGCTCGGATTCTTGTCCAGGCGTTCGTTATGCTTGTCGCAGTATGCGGTCTTGCACGGGCGGAGGTGCGAGCTCGCTCCGCCCTTCTTCGAATTCATTTTTGCTTTTGCCATGTCTCTTGTTCTTGGTTGGTGATGGTCGTTTTGTTTGCGGGGTGTCCAGAGGGCGGCAGGCCCTCGGCGGGATTGTTAAGGGCGGCGCCCTTGACGCCCTCGGCAGAGCCCCCTCCGGGAGGAGCCCCTTCCGGGCAGGAACCCCCTCCGGGTAGGAGCCCACCGGGGATCGAGAGCCGGGGACACGGTCGAGATCCCCTAGTGGGCTAGTTCTCCCCACCTTTCCTTGCCCTGTACGCTGCGCTTCTGAGGGGAGAACTGCCGGCAAAGCCGGAACGTCCGTACGGAATGCCAGGCAGGTTTATCTGGCTGGGATAGCGGCCGCGAACCGGATTCCATCCGGGAGCGGCGACGACTGCCACGGAGGCAGGAGTCAGCGGTACGTACGGACGACGCAGCCGGCCCGGCCGTCCCCGGTGGGGACTTCCGGGAACCGGAACCGGACGAGGCGGGCTGCGGTTGGTGATGGCCTTGTAGGATTTCATTGGATGGTAATAATGTGATTGTGTGATGCTATGCCTTTCTGATGATGTATTCTTTGATCGGGCATACCAGATCCGGGTATTTCTCGCCGTATTCCTGGAGGAGAAGGTCGGTCAGGCCGTAAGCGATGATTACTTGCTTTTTGATGGACGTATAGTGGGCGACCTTCCTCAGGTTGACGATCAGCTCCTTCGGCAGGTATGCCGACGTGTGGACCATCTTCTCCTCGGAATCGAAGGTGAAGGAAATGTCCTCCTTGTCCTTGTTTTTGATCCCGTCCAGGCGCTCGACCATCTTCCCGATGGCGATGATAATGAGGTTCTTGAGCATGTTACCCTCTCTGAATGCTATCTCGACTGCGACCCTGTGCAGGCCCCAGGGAAGGACGAAGCTCTGGTGGATTTCGTCGGACCCGCGGCGTGTCGTGCTCTCAAGGGAGGAGAAGTAACTTTGCGCCGACCCTTTCACTTTGCTACACATGATTCTTTGCTGAAATGATATCGTGATACATTGATGCTATGCTTCTTTGCTCCCGTCCCCGTCAACGATTCCTGCGATGCGGAGAATCTCGTCGCCGAGGCGCTGGTAATCCTCCGCCGCGTTGCTGTTGGGGGCGAAGGTGACCACGTCCGTGTTCTCCAGCGAGCTTTCCGGGATCTTGGAGCACTTGCGGATGGCGACGTCCATCACGGTGGAACCGAAGCGGGTGCGCACCAGGTCTTCCACCTTCTTGGTCGCTTTCAGCCTGGGCTCGTACTTGGTGAAGAAGATCCCGTCGATCTTCGTCGGGGTCGCGGACTGGTAGCACACCTCCGCCATTTTGGAGACGGCATCGACGGACTTCTTGTCCATGTCCATGGGAACGAACAGCTTGTCACTCGCCGAAAGGGCGTTGATGGTAAGCCAGCTGAGGGCAGGAGGGCAGTCCAGGAGGATGATGTCGTACTTGTCCTTGACCACGGCGAGCGCCCGGGCGAGGATCAGCCGGTCGTCCGGCCTGTTCAGGATTCTCTCCACCGCGACGAGGTCGGCGTCGGCGGCGACCAGGTCAAGGTTCTCCCTGATATGGTGGATGGGGATGCGCTTCTTGTCGAAGATGTCCGTGACGGTGTCGTCCGGGATGTCCTTGAGGAATGTGGTGGTGAGGTTGGCCTGGGTGTCCAGGTCCACGGCGAGTACCCGGAATCCCCGTTTGGTGAAGTACCCGGCCAGAGAGGATACGGTAGTGGTCTTGGCGACGCCGCCTTTGCGGTTCCCAATCGCGATGATGATGGGCTTTTTCATGTGATGATTGTTTGATGGTGTGATGAAATGCTTATGTGATTTTGTGATTTTCAACCGGACTAACCGGAATTCGACCGGACAAAAATCGGCCTTCCAGGTGCGTGGAACCGGGTTAGTCCGGATAGTTCGGTAAGTCCGTAAGATTATTGCGTAAACCTCTTAACATAGTGTCCGCGGAAAGGCTGGTCGATGAGAACTCCGCGCAGCTTGCTCAGGAGATCATAGTAGCAAGTCTTTCCGAGGCCGTGTTTCTTCGCGATAGCCAGTCCCTCGTCGCTCTCGAACTCGACCGGAAGGGCTTCGTAAGCCTCCTGCTCCCTCTGCGAAAGCTTCCGCACGTAGACCGATCGGGCAAGGTCCTTGGCATTCATGAAGAAGTAGTCGGCAAGAAGGGTCGCGAGGGTAGCCGAGCCGAAGTCGACCAGATGCTCGGGGTTCTCGCGTCCGGAATCGACGTCTGCCATGATCTGGATGATCAGGGCGAACTTGAGAACGTAGATCTGGATCTTCCGGAACGTCGCGCGGTCGATGTCTCGACCGTGGCTCTCTATCTTGACTTCGTGCCCGTTCTGCCAGGACTGGATCGTTTCCGCCGCTTCGGACGTCAGTCTGTATTCGTGAGGATGCCTGATGTCGGCAGCATCTCTGCGCTCCAGCATCTTCACTAGGAAGTTCTGGTATTCGATTTCGGAGCCGGAAGGCAGGTCCTCGGTGAGATTCCACAGGAGGGCGCCCTCCTCGTAATGGACGATCTCCACGAACCGCGCGAGGAGCCCGTTCTCGACTTTGTCCTTCGTGAACAGCCGGTTGAATGTCGGATTCTGGATGGTGCCGCAGAGACAGAAGTACGGTCTGGAGACGTGCAGGGTATTCTGATGGGCGCGGTCGATCGTCAGGGTGTCTCCGTTGAAGAGCCGGAGATACACTTCGACATCCGATGAATTGGCGTACCGGCCCAGGTCGCCGAAGGCCTTCCGGATCTCGTCCGCGCATTGACCGATCCCTTTCGGGTTTTCTTCCAGGCGCTTGAAAGCCGCCTCGGGCGTGCTTCCGTCGATCAGGAGCCGCCGGCAGGAAGGCTTCTCCGGCTGTTCTCCGCGGGCCCTGGCGGCCTCGTATTCTTCCATTTCACGTTCGTAGATGGTCAGGGCGGCGTTGTCGAGCTCGTGGAGATAGGCGGTCGCCCAGGCGAGCGGATGGCTCTTGACGGCACCCTGCGCGCCGACAAGCATCATGTAGATGTTGGCGTAGGTCTTGCCGAGCGTGGTCTTCAGACATGAGCAGGCACCGATGAGCACGGACACCACCCAGAGGATGGCACCGCTCAGGTAGTCGATAGGGTATTTCCGGTCGCGGTTGAGTTCGTTGATGATAGACTGGATCCGTACGGGGAAGATTCCCACTGGAAAGTTGTTGTTCTCGTCCATGGCTGATTTCTGCAGGATGAATGATTATGTGATTTTCCTTGTCGCTCAGCCTGGGTCTCCGTATCTTTGTGCTGCACCTTCAAGACAACACGAGCCCCGGCTCTGAGCTACGCTAAACCCCGCCCCCGAGGCGGGGTTTGCGCTAGGCGCCGGTGTCGTAGGTTCTGCGCAGGCGAGCCTCGCGCTCGCGCTTCATGTAGTCGTTGGCGATGGTTCTCACGGCCTCGATGTCATAGACCTCCTTCCGGCCGATTCTGCTGATCACCGCGTCGCCGAAGTCGACGTTGTGGCGAATTCCATATAATAAAGATGTGGAACAGCCAAGCGCCTTGGCAAGTGCCGTCATGCCGATCGCCTGGCGGGGAGGAGTGGACCCATTGCCGGCATTTCCGCTTTCGGACAGGAGATGGCGCATGAGGGCCACATACTCCTGGCAGGTCAGCTGCCAGAGCGGACGCCCCAGCAGCTCGCTGATGTTGATGTTGTTGCTTTCTGTGTTCATTTGAATGTATCTTTTAATTGGGTTAATGTCCAAAAAAGCCGGACCACTCCATGGAGCAATCCGGCAACAAAGAAATATGGTTTTTAGCTTGATTCCGAGGCGGAAAAAAGATAAACTAATTATTCTTTAATCTTCCTTTCATAATCTTGGAATACTTGCTTTCCAAGGATTTAGAGATACTATTACGTTTCTCAAAATCATACGTTCTGTTTCCAGTCGTTGTCATTGAGAGACCTGATTTCATCTTCTTCCAGAATTTCACTTTGTAGCGCTCATATAACCATTCGGCGAGACTCTCCAGCGTGTACTGATCTTTATAGAATTTGGAATCAGACATGGCATCGAGGATATTCCGACCATCTATGGCATGGAGCTCATAATCGTCGTATTCATTCATCAGCTCATCAAGAGCCGCCGCCATAAACTCATCCGTCAGCGGACCTTCAGTCTGTTCAAAACGAGCGTAGGCGGGACGTCCCGCCCCTTCTGATTCCTTTGAATCAACAGGATGGATATTACCATTATCGGGTTTGACAGATTCATTCAATACAAATTGAAAGATGTTCTGGCTGGGGGGGCAAGTGTTCACACTGGTCTGGTTGGCACTGTCGCGGCTCTGAAGCAACTGTATACGGTAGCCAATGAACCACATGGCAATGACAGGTGAAAATGTCCATAGCATGACATCTCCACTGAAGTCGAGGACCGAATGACCCATCTGACATTTGGTAACAGGCAAAAGAATCATCAAGAATAATGTGAACAAGGCATAAGCATTGTTGAAGTAGCGATGGATTTTCTTGACCTTCTCCGGGGTGTTTTCGAAGTCCCGGAGCGGCTGAACAGCGAGAATGCGGACAATGTCAATAGTAGCCATAATTCTGTATATGAATTAGTTATAGTTCGTCAAATTTCCTCATTGCATCGGCCTTGAGGGAATCGATGATGTCGATATAGGGCTTCATGGCCTTGTAATCCGAGTGCCCGGTCCACTTCATCACGATGTTCGGCGCGATGCCCATCGACAGGGCATTTACTATGAATGTACGACGGCCAGTGTGCGTTCCGACAAGTTCCCATTTCGGGTGAACCTCGTCGTGGCGCTCGTTGCCCTTGTAGGTGGTAACGCGGATTTCCTCGTCTATTCCGGCCAGGCGGCAGAGTTCCTTGAGGGCGCGGTTCATCGGCTGATTCTGCATCACTGGGAGAGCCTTGTTCCCGGGGAAGTCGATGGATTCGTATTTCTTCAAGATCTCCCTGGTTCTATTGTTTAACTCGATCACGATGCTATCGGCCGTCTTGATTGTGGTTACTTCGATGCTACCGTTCTTGACGTCGGTCCTGCGGAGATTGTAGACGTCTGAGTGGCGAAGGCCAGAGTAACAGGTAAACAGAAAGACATCTCTCACAGGCTCCAGGGACAGTCTCTCCTCGGGCAGCTCCAAATCTCGGACCCGCTGAAGTTCGTCCTTGGTAAGGAAGATGATTCGCTTCTGGGTTCTCTTCAGCGTGGGATGGAAGGCCTTGAAAGCCAAGTTTGTGTTATACCCGTGGTCGGTGGCCCACTTCAAGAACCAGCGCAGATTTTCCAATTTCTTTTCGATCGTGGAGTTCTTGATGCCTGTAATGTCCTCCTTGTCATACTCTTGTCTTTCGCCTTTCTTCTTCCGGGGAGTGCGTAGCCTCTTGTCGTCACGCAGATAGGCGACGAAGCGTGTGAGCGTGTTCTCAGTAAGATCGGAGAATCTGAGGGTCTTCTTGAAGGCTGACAGGTCGTTTCGCAGCGTCGCTATCTTCTTGACAGTGGCGACGGACCAAGCGTTCTTTTCCGTGCTTTCCGTAACGAATCTGTCGAAGACTTCAAAGAGGTCGGGCTCCTTTGCTTCTTTCTTCTTGGATTCTTCAGCGTTAGGACGGTGGGGCTTAATACCATCAAGCCGATCTTCATAGTTGTTCAGCAGTTCTGCCGGCGTAGGGATCTTCTCAATCACTTCGAAGTACTTGAAGGCGGTGTTCATTTGATCCTTAAGCTTTCGAAGGTCGGTGTTGATGGAGAGGGCCGTCGCTCCTTTCTCGTCCGAATAGCCGTCTTTGACAAGGCCTTCACGGTCATCCCAAAACTCTTTGTCGGAGATGGAATGCCCGGTTTTGCAATCGACACGTTGCGATAGGAAGGTTACCCTCATGCGGATTTGGAACACCGTTGTCCTTCTCCCCATGGGCCGAATCTTGAAGGTGATATTGCGCTTGATCTCCATGCGAATATAAATGTTGCCCCATTTGTTGCCCCAAAAATGAGGTTGTTTATCCGGGGTGCACTGCAAATATACGCAATATAAATCGTTAAATCAAGGATTTCTGCGCGAGGTTGTGTCGCTGGTTCGAGTCCGCTCACCTCCACAAAAAAGTCAGCCCGCAAGGCTGACTTTTTTGTGCTTTTATTTACCGGAGGAAGACCCCCGGACTTTTATTCCTTCAGGATCCGGCCCGCGCCCATGTAGCGCATCATGAAGTAGGGCTGGGTGGAGCGCTGGATTTCGACGCCGTTGGAGGTGGAGGCGTGGATGAAGCGGAACATGCCGCGCTCCAGGTCCACGTCCACGACGATGCCCACGTGCCCGATTTCGCGGATGTTGTTCCGGGCGCCGAAGAAGACGAGGTCGCCCTTGCGGAGGTCGGAGAAACTTTCCACCGGGACGCTGTCCCTGAACTGCATCACGGAGTTGTGGGGCAGGTTGTAACCGAATTCCCGGAAGACGTAGCTGGTGAAGCCCGAGCAGTCGAAGCGTTCGGGCCCGGAGGCGCCGAGCCGGTAGGGGACGCCGATGAAGGTCTTGGCATAGTCCAGGAGCTCGTCGACGAGTTCCTTGGGCGGTTCGGGAAGCGGGGCTGCGGCGGGGGAAGTGCGGATGCCTTCTTTCGATTCCGGGGCGGTTACGCCGGACCGGACCAGGTCGATGGAATCCATCACGGCCTGCGCCCGCGCCCGGGTCCGGGCGATCTCGGCGGCGTCCGTGAGGGGCGGAATGACGGGCGCATCGACCTCCTTCACGGACGGAGCGTGCCGCGTGATGCCACACGACACGACCGCCAGGAGGGTCAACAGGAGGATTCCGCTTCTTTTCATTCCTGCAAAGTTCGCAAAATCCTCCCATTTTGCAAAAATCGGGCTTCAATCGACCGGAACGGGAACCTTTTCCGAGTTTTGTGTAATCGCCACGTTTGCCAGCAGGGTCCCGTCGGAGAGGAAGATGTGCACGACCGCCTCGCGTCTTTGGTCCGCGACCGGATTCGGACCGGCCTTCACGGTCAGTTCGCCTTCCTGGCAAAGAACGACCTCGAGCCAGGCTTCCGAAGATTCCGCCCGGACCCAATAACCTTCCGGAAGCGCAATCTTGGACTCGTTGCCAGTGAACGGAATAGAGCCGTTCAGTTGAAGCGGCGCATCAGGAACGGGTTTGGGCGTTTGCGTCAAAGTTTTCGTGAATGATCCCGTCGGACCGGTCACGGTGATGGTCCCTGTCCGGACCTCGTTCATGATCCAACGTCCGCTCAAAAGGAGGAACACGGCGTCCCCCTTTCCGCGGGAACCGTCCCCGTTCCCGAAGCTCTGTTCGACGGTGAACCAGTCCGCGTCGGACGTGAGGGTCCAGGCGTCCTCCGGGTTCGCTTCGATGCCGAAGAGCGCATTCTCTCCGTTGTGGGAGACGACAAGGTCGTGGACGCCCGTCAGATGGAAGTCTTTCCGGGCGGGCTTGCTGCAGGCTGCCAGCGCTGCTAGCAAGGCGGCGAAATACATGATCTTTTTCATAAGCCGTTGATGTTTGAAAATAAAGGAAACAGATGTCAGTCGATGGGCGGATCCGCCGGCTCGTCGGGCGAGGCCACCCAGCCGGGATGATGGTCGGGGTGGATGACCTTGGTCTGGATGTCTTCGAGCCTTACGATCCGGTAATAAGGATCGGAAGGGGCCGTGAAAGTGATGCGGGGGTGGATGGACCGGTAGACCTGGGCGTTGTATTTTACGTGGCCGCTGGACAGCGTGACGGTGTAGACGGCCTGTCCGAGACTATGGCCGACGTTGTCCCGGCTGACCGTTCCGTTCAGGATTCTGTTCCCGGCGTCACCGTAGATCTTCACGTTCTCACCGTCGGCGTATGACGTATGGAAGACGAGCCCTGTCGGTCTTGTCGCGTCCGGTCCGATGTAAGCGGGCCTGACCTCGAACTGGGAATTCGTGATGATGGCCACCGAACCGCCGACGGCGCCCCAGACGATGACGTTGAAGGAAAGGAATGTCCTGCCGATCTTTTCTCCGCTGTACGGATTCGTGACCGTGCGCTGCACTTCGCACAGGCCGCCGATATGCGGCAGGGCGTCTCCTTCGGTGTAATCGAAGTACAGGTAACTGCCGTTGCCGGTGAAGCGCGACTTCATCGTGGCATTCCATTCTCCGGCGATCTTGACGTCCCATCCCAGGGCGGATGCCGCTGCATTGACGGCGGAAGCGTCCGGAATCCGGATGTTCCGGTGGGATTCTTCACAATCGACATACTGCACCAGCATCCCCTTGTCGTGGAAGTCGGGCCAGGTCGTTGCGGAGGTGATTCCCGGGAACGGATTGACACTGTAGACGGTCTCTGTCAGCGGGGTGACGCCGCAGCCGGCGTGGGCGGGGGAGACTGTGAAAGTGCCGATGGCCACGCCGCCGGAAGACGGATAGCCGGTCAGGCTTCTCACCCAGATGCGGCCCGTCCCCTCGGTGCCGAAACGGGACGGATTGCTCACGGTCAGCTCGGGTTTCAGAATGGTTTCGTACAGATCCGGGGCGAAGGTTCTGCCGGTGTAAGCGGTTGTCTGGGAAGCGTCGGCTCCTACGCTGATCCGGGTGGAGATGCTGACGGTGGTTCCCGTATAATAGCCGAACGAAGGCGGGAGACCGCCGTGTCCGCTCGCATTCGTGTTGACGTCCGTTCCGTCCGGATGGCCGTAATAGGGGACGGTTCCCGATGCCCCGTTTGCATCCAGCAGATGCGGTGCGGCGGGGGAGACCGAAATGGTTCCGGTCTGGCCGTTCGAAGCCTTGACTGTGATTGTGGCGTCGCCGGCGGCTCCCAGATAGTTCACATAGACAGTCTTTCCGCTGACAGCCGCCTTTGCGGCGATGCTCTCGTCGCTGGAGGCCACGCTTGTGATCGTCGCCCCGTCCACCAGGTTGGACACGGTGAAACTGCCGCGCTGGCCCACATAAGCGGCCTGTTCAGCCCAGGTTACGGTCAGAGGCGGCAGTTCGCGGAAGGTGATTGTCGGGCTGTCGCCATAGGCGGTCCGGCCGTTCAGCGTATATCCGGCACGGAATGCGGCGGCCCCGGGGGCGGTCGCCGTGACGGCTCCCTTCGAGATGCGGATGGCCGCGCTTCCGCCGCCCGGCTTTGTCCAGATGGCGGCGCCCGTCACGTCCGTGACGGTTTCGGCGCCGTGGTCGTTCCGGCGGCAGGATGCCGTCAGGTGGACAGTCTCGCCCACATAGGCGTCGGTCTTGTCGGCCGTGACGACCACCTGGAACATGTCGCCGTCGCGTTTCCAGTCCTGGTCCTGCGTCCGGTCCCCGTGATAGACGACCGTCCAGTCGTAAAGGCCGTTCCTCTCGATGTCAAAGTCCCTCGTGGCGTTGCCGCCGAGGTAACTGCGGTAAGTGATGTCTCCCGCGTAGATCGATTCGGTCGAAGTGACCGACGCTTCCAGATAGGTCAAGGCATCCTGCTTCGCCTGCACCGCCGCGTTCCGGTCCGGGCTTTTGTCCTGGGATGACCGGATTCCGTCGATGGTTCCCTGGCGGTTCTCGGGCACATAGAAAACGAAGGTGCCCGAAGACGCTCCGGTGCCCTCCTGGAATTCCTGCTGGTCCCAGTCTTCCTCCCGGACGGCGTCGCCGAAGGGACGGAGCATCCGATTCAGGTTGCATACGCGGACCGACCGGATGGATGCCCCGGTCCAGTCGCAGGACAGATGGGCCGTCACTTTGGCCAGCAGCCGCCGGACCGGAATGACGGTTCCCTGGTCCGGCCAGGCCAGCCTGCCGGCCATCGGGATGCCGCGGGAGGCCAGCGCCCCCGTTCCTTCGGTATAGGAAGGAATTCTATAGGTGATAGCACTTAACTCGCTCTCTGAACGAGGTAAGGCGCCTGTCATATCTCCCATGTTTACCAGGGCGTACAGCGTATGGGGCCGGTCCGGCTCCAGGTCCAGGACCATGGCATCCAGGCCGGTTGCGAAATGGCCCGAAGCCGCGAGTGTTCCGTCCGCATAGGCGGCCAGGGTGATGCCGGTTTTCCGGGTCTCGATGTCCGACGCGGTCAGAAGCGAGCGGGTCCGGACGGTCCAGGAATCCGCTTCCGCAATGTGGAACGCGGTCGTTTCCGGACGTTCCTGCCGGCAGGCGACCAGCAGGACGGTCAGGGCCGTGAGGCAGATGATTCTTCTCATAGTTCCTTCGTTTTCATTGTTCGATCAGCGGGAAAGCCGTCCCTTCCTCCCAGTCCGCGACCCGGACGTCGACCAGGCCCCGGACCAGGTCGATGGCCACGTAGATGTCCTGGAGCTCTTCCGTCTTCCAGCTGTACCCGAGCCGGTCGATGTAGGCGCCCAGCGGGAAACGGGCCGGGGCGGACCCCTCCGGATGGATGGTGACCGCGAGGCCGTCGTCGCCCTGCCGCGGGACGCGGAAGGTGACGATGCTCTCCCCGGCGCGGGGGCGCGGTTCGCACCGGAACTTCCCGTCCACGGGCGACAGGTCCAGCAGGTCGAATCCGCAGGAGTTCCCCTCGACGAGGAACCGGCAGGCCCGGACGATGTCCGCGCTTTTCCGGATGTCCAGGAACACGGTGGCGAACTGCTTCCGGAAGGTGACGCTGGCATAGGCCATGTCGCCGGTGGCGTCGACCTCCCCGGCCCAGGCGTAGAGGGAATCGGCCTCCGACCCCGGCGGAATCCGCATCTGGCGCCCCTCCGCGAAGGCTTCCCGGTAGCCGGTGCAGGCCGACAGGGACAGCATCCCTTTGGGGACGGGTTTCGTCCAGTGCGGGCGGGCCTCTTCGATGCGGACCCGGTCCCGGAACAGCCGGTCGTCTCGCCAGCCCAGCAGTTCCGCTTCGCCGGCCGCGTCGGGGTCGGTGAAGGAGACCTGCAGGTGGCAGGGACACGGGCCGCGGTCTTCCTTGACCGAGCAGGCCGTGCCGGCCGCAAGGAGGGCCAGGCAGGCGGGGATGAGGTATCTGTCCATAAATCAGGAGGTTTCAGTGACTTGAAAGGCGGGGGACCAGTCGTCCGTGGCCGTGCTGAATGTGACGTCGATGACGCCGGGCTCGTCCTTTTCCGGGTCCAGGGACCCCAGCTTCCGGATGACGGCTTCCTCGATGAGGTAGGTCCGGTTGCGCTGCGATTCGGGTAGCGTGACGGGGTAGTAGTAGGTCCGGTCCCCGATCTGCGCCTCCAGGACGAGCCTGGTTCGGCGTCGGACCCAGGTCCCGGACCGGGTGTCCAGGGACGCCGGCAGGGGATTCGGGTAGAAATAGAAGACGTGCTCCTGCGTGTGGGGCCGGTCGGCCGAGACGGGGATGTCCAGGCCGGTCTCGGCCAGGAGGGCGTCCAGGCCCGCCTCGGAACGGAATCCCATCCGGTTGTGCCACACGGAAGCCGTGGAGAGGATGTCCTCCGCCGCCCAGTCGCTTCCATAGCGGGATTTCCCGTAGCAGTTGGTCAGGTAGACGCCCTTGAGGCGGAAAGGGCGGTCGGCGAGACCGGGATCCGCGAACTGGACGGAAATCTTCCGGATCCCGGCCTTGCACACCAGCCGGTCTACGCCGATCCGCTGCACGCTACCGTCCGGGACGGGCACGGAGACGGTCCGGAGGCCGGCCATCACCAGCTGCCCGGGCGCGTTGTCGCCGAGGGTGGATTCCGCCTCAGCGAGCGCGCCGGGGGAGAGGTATCCGGCCGGGTCGAACGACGACGGGGGATTGACCACGGCGAAGGCCGTGTAGTCGCCCGCCGGGAGCGTCTTCCGGATCTCCGCACCGGAAGACGAGGTCCCGGCTTCCGCCAGCCGGCCGTCCCGGTACAGCAGCAGCGCCCAGCCGTCCACCGCGGCCTCGCCGTCCGTCCCGGTCGCGCGGGTCGTCTCTCCGAGGACGGAGAAGACGACCTCCACGCTCCCGGGCCCGGGCGGGGCCGCCCGGTGGCAGCCGCCGAGGATCAGGAGGCCGCCCAGCAGGGCCGTAAGTTTCGCTTCCATCGCCGGCTCAGAGCGTGATTGTACCCATGTTCAGGCCGAGTTCCCACTCGTTGACGGTGATCTGGACGGTCGCGTCCCCGGTCTCGATCGGCTTGTACGGCACGTCGCCGGGCCGGTGCCGGATGACCAGCTCGTCGATGACGTAGGTCTTGTTCCGCTCCAGGACGGGCAGCACCACCGGATAGTATCCCTTCTTGCCCTCGAAGGTCACTTCGACGACGAGCAGCGTGTGGCGGGGTTTCCAGGTCGCGTCGTAGGCGTCCTCCTGCGTCGGGTTCGGATAGGGGTAGAAGACGTGCTCTTTCTTGTACGGCTTCGCATTGGTGACCGTTGTCGAGGTCAGTTTGTCGTACAGGAGCGCGTCCAGGCCGTTGTCCTTGTGCCCGAGCTGGTTCACCCAGGTTCCGGGCGTCCCGTCCGCGGCGTAAGTGTTGTCGCCGGCGACATTGATCAGGTAGATGCCGTCGAGGGTCAGGGTCTCCTGGGCGAGCGCAAACTGGAAGTCCGTGGAGATCTTGTTGATGGACACCCGGGAAACGAGGCGCTTCACGGTGACGGGGACGGTGCCGCCGTCTTTGAGCTCCTGGGTGGCGCTGCCGCTCATCACGAACGCGTCGGTCTTGTTGTCGGCCAGCCGGCTGACCTTGGCCTTCAGTTCGGCCTCCGTCGACACGTCCTTGAGGGCCGGCGCGTTCACGAGGGCCCAGACCGTCCGCTCGCCGGAGGTGGCCGTCAGCTGGGCGGTCATCGCCGCGCCGGCGTCCTGGTAGTCCTCCAGCTTGCCGTTGTTGAACACGTACACCTGCAGGTTCGCGACCTTCGATTCGTTCGCATAGGTCACGGACGTGGCGCGCGTCGGGGTGGTTCCAAGGATGGTGACGTTCACTTCGACGGGCTTTCCGTCGATGTCGGCCTTCTCCCGGGTGCAGGAGGCGATGGCCAGGGCGGCCAGGGCCGCGGTAACAAGGAAATGGGTTTTCATGGATGAAAAAAGGTTAGGGTTTGAATGTCAAGTTGTTGTCGTTTTCGTCCGGTTCCCGGTCCAGGCCGTACCGGCGGATGAGGCCGGCGATCTCCGGGTCCAGGTTCCCGCGGTGCACGAACGACGGATTGAGGCGGCAGGCCTTCAGGTAGCTCTCGACGGCCCGCCGGTCGTCGCCCCGCCGGCTGTACAGGATTGCGAGGAGGTAGAGGACCTTGTCGGTCCGTTCCATCGGCTCCAGGACCTCCAGGGCGGAGGCGTTGTAGTCCAGGGCGCAGAAGGCGACGGCGGTGTTGTAGTCCTTGTAGGGCCGCAGCAGCGTGACCGCCTGTTCGTACTCCCGGTCGCGGATGGCCTGGAGGCCCCGCATATAGGCCGTGTCCACCACGGTGGTATGGACCGTGTCCTTCTGCAGGCCTTTCCGGTGCAGGTGGAAGTCGAACCGGACCGTTCGGAGGCGGGGGTAGAGGCTTTCGCGGATGTGCCGGTAGGAGGGGAGTTTCTGGAGCCGCTGCTCCCGCAGGTCGGGCTCCCGGACGGAGGCCGTCCGCGCGTACTCCTCCTTCTCTTTCACGCTCAAGTCTCCATCCTCCCGCACAAGCGCGTCCAGCATCGTCCAGTTCTCCGGGTTGTTCCGGGAGAGCAGCCGGATCTCCGCCGGCGTCTCCTCCTGGTACGTGTCGTCCAGGCCGATATGGAATCCGCTGCGGCGGACGGAGTCCCGCCAGTGCCGGAGGAAGCCCTCGAAATAGTCCGAGACGCTTTCCGACCGCCGCATCGACAGTTTCCGGTTGTGCTCGAACGATCCCTCCGGCGAACACGAGGCCGTGACCACGATGGAGTCCAGGTCGAAGTCCCGGTGCTGCAGGAGGCTCCGCAGGTTTCCCTCGATGCGGGCCATCTCCTCCCGGTTGTGCCCGGTCTCCTTCCGGATCTCGGCGCGGCCCTGCTCGAAGTCGATGTAGCAGGCGGTGTTGGCCTGGACCCGGCGCTCGGTCACGACGGTCTTGTAGCGGACGGCTTCGTCGCTCAGGCCGCTGATGGAGCTGATGTAGAAGGTCAGCGGATCGGTCCGGGGCACCCGGTAGATCCGGCGGTCCTCCTCGAAGATGTCGCCCGACAGCAGGACGGTCGCCTTGCGGAGCGAGGGCCGCACGTGGATGGACTGCACATAGTCGTAGAGGATGTCTCCGTCGGGGCTCACGATGACCGTGTCCAGCCGGAGGCCTTCCGTCACGATGGGCGCTTTCACGTATTTCCGGAACATGTCGTCCTTGCGGTTCACTTTCCACCGGTTCCGGCGGACGACCAGCTGGTTGGTGTAATGCACCAGCGCCTGCTGTTCGGTCACCCCGTAATGGGACCGGAATTCGTCGTCGGAGACGGCCGTCGAGTCGGTCTTGTACCGGTAGATGTCCGGCAGGTTCCGCCGCAGGAACATCTCCAGCTGGAAGCGGTCGACGAAGTGCGTGGAATCGGCCGCGATGGAATCGAGGAACCGCCGGTAATGCTCGTACCCCTTCAGCTGCGCCTTCCGGTAGCCTTCCCCCGTGATGAGGATCGGGTCCAGCCGGAGGCTGTCCTCCGCCACGAACAGGTCCGGGTAGAAGCGGAGCTGCCAGTCCCGGTCCTGCATCGCCTCCGGCACGATGATCCGGAAGTTGAGGTCCACCTTGCCGCTCCGTTCCGCCACGTTGCGGAAGCGGGCCGTGATCCGGGCCGCCTGGATGACATCCGTGGCGACCATCTCTCCGTTCTCGTCCTTGACGGCCCGCATGATCAGCACCTGGTTCCCGTCCGGGTCTTCCACGACCATCGTGTCCCGGCGGGGTTCCCCGCCCATCACGATCTCTGGCAGCTCCTTCTCGTCGGCGATGACCATCTGGGCGCTCAGGGACTGGCGGCGGAGCCGCTCCAGTTTCCCCTGGGAGCCGCAGCCGGCGAGAAGGAGGACGGCCAGGAGGACCGCGCCTGTCAACCGCGTACGCATAACGCTACAGGAATCTTTGGGGTTGCACAGGGTCGTCGTCGGGGGGAAGGATGGTCACGCGGCGGGCCAGGATCTCCCAGCCGCTCCGTTCGGCGCCGTCGGCCATCGTGAAGCGGAAGGTGCGCACCCGTCCGGCGACCTGGACGATGACGCCCTTGCCGATCAGGTGCAGTTCCGGCATGTTCTTCCCTTCCCAGGCCGTGACGTTGAACCAGGTCACGTCCACGACGGGGTTGTTCCCCCGGTCCTTGTAGGAGTATTCGGTGACGAGGGAGAAGCGGCATACCTGGGAGTCGCCCACCCGGTTGAGGGAGGACTGGCCCACGATGCCGCGGAGTTCGATCTTGTTCAGAAATTCCATTGCAAACAGTTTTAGGGGTTTGACCAGGCCGTCGGTCCGGGCGCGCTTCCGGTTTCCGGCCGGGACAAAGGTAGGGGAGAAGCCGTCGGAAAGCCGCCGGAAAAGGGCCTCCGGCGTGCATCTTTTAATGATTCTTGCGCAGATTGTGCGTTTCTTGCCCTGCGGGGACAAGAAAAAAGCGGCCGTAAGAAACAATTCTTGCCGTGCGGGTTTCCCGTTGTTTCAAAGAATCGTTAAAACCCGCGCTATTTTTCTTGCCATCCTTGGAATAACCCCGCGGAAGGGCCATCTTCACGCGGTAAAACGCGGAAGACTATGAAGTACAGATTGGAGGAAACCGTTCCGCACTGTCTCGAGTGCGGCAACCCGCTGCCCTACGGGCGGAAAGACCGGAAGTTCTGCTGTCCGGCCTGCAAGAACCGGAACCACAACCGGCAGGCCCGGCAGTGGCGGTTCCGGTATGCCACGATCATCGGCATCCTGGAGAAGAACCACGACATCCTGCGCCACCTCATCCAGGTGGGCGTCCGCTCCATCGCGAAGGAGGAGCTCGCCCAGCTGGGCTACCGCCTGGGATTCGTGACGTCCAGCGGCCGGGAGGGATGCCGGACGGTGTGCCGCTGCTTCGACATCGTCTTCGTCGACATGGACACCCGGATCTCGGGCCTTGCGGTGGAAAACCTGCCCCTGGCCCGCGACGAAGCGGCCGGGGCATAAAAAAACCGGGCGGGAATGACCGTCCGGTTTTTTCTTTTCAAAGGCCGATGTTTACGCGGCCTTCTGTTTCTTCTGCGGGTCCTTGAACAGGATCCAGAACAGGACGCCCACCACGAAGGCGTAGGCGGCGAAGATGTACCAGGCCTTGGGCCAGGACGGGTTCGCGGCCTTGTACACGGTGGCGTCCACGACGGCGCCGGCGGCGAGGGTGCCGATGGTGGCGCCGAAGCCGTTGGTCATCATCATGAACAGGCCCTGGGCGCTGGAGCGGATGTCCTGCGGGGCGTTCTGCTCCACGTACAGGGAGCCGGAGATGTTGAAGAAGTCGAACGCGAAACCGTACACGATGCAGCTCAGCACGAACAGGAGCACGCCGGGCATCGCGGGATTGCCGAGGCCGAAGAAGGCGAAGCGGCCCACCCAGGCGAACATCGCGATGAGCATCACGTTCTTGATGCCGAAGCGCTTCATCGCGAACGGGATGAGCAGGATGCAAAGGGTTTCGGAGGCCTGCGAGATGGCGATCAGGGCGTTGGAGTTCTTCACGGCGAAGGTGTTCGCGAGGGCCGGGTCCGCGGCGAAGGAGCCGAGGAAGGTGTTCGCGTAGCCGTTGGTGATCTGCAGGGAGGCGCCCAGCAGCATCGAGAAGATGAAGAAGATCGCGAACTGGGGATCCTTGAACAGGGTGAAGGCCTTCAGGCCGAAGGCGTCGGCCAGGCTCTCGTCCTTCTTGGTCTTGTCGATGGGGCAGTGCGGCATCGTGAGCGCGTAGCCGGCCAGCACGAGGGACAGGAGGCCCGAGGAGATGAGCTGGGTGTAGCTGTCCTGCATCGCGACCCCGCCGATGTGGACGAAGTTGGTCGCCAGCATCGAGCAGATGAAACCGACGGTGCCGAACACGCGGATGGGCGGGAACTCCTTCACGGGGTCCATGCCTTCGACGGCCATCGCATTGTAGGACACCGAGTTCACGAGGGCGATGGTGGGCATGAAGAAGGCGACGCTCAGGCTGTACAGGATGAACAGGGGAGCGAACTGGACGGCCGCGCCGGCGCTCATGCAGTAGAAGCCGGCCCCGGCCATGAAGATGCCGGCGAGGCCGTGGCACAGGGAAAGGACCCGCTGGGCTTCCATCTTCTTGTCGGCGACGATGCCCATCAACGTGGGCATGAAGATGGAGACGATGCCCTGCATGGCGAAGAACCATTTGATCTGGCTGCCCAGGCCGATGTTGCCCAGATAGCGGCCGAGGGAGGTGAGGTAGGCCCCCCAGACGGCGAACTCCAGGAACAGCATCAAGACGAGCTTGAAGGTTACGGGTTTGATTTTCATCTCAGTGTATGGTTTGATTATCGTTTCGGGTTCTCAATCACACAAAAATACGAAAAAATCCGTAACTTTGACCGATTAAAGGAAATTTGATGTTCTCGTTCCAGCTCACAGCCCGGGATCCCGGGTCCGCCGCCCGCGCGGGCGTGATCTCCACCGACCACGGGGAGATCCGCACCCCCATCTTCATGCCGGTGGGCACCGTCGGCTCCGTCAAGGGTGTCTATCACAAGGACCTGGAGGAGGACATCCGGGCCGAGATCATCCTCGGCAACACCTATCACCTCTATCTCCGTCCCGGCCTGGACACGCTCCGCAAGGCCGGCGGCCTGCACA
The DNA here is from genome assembly GCA_017429205.1 of Bacteroidales bacterium. The sequence continues at coordinate 36,121 of JAFRPH010000051.1, read as the reverse complement.
AGTTCGAGCACTGGGACCGGCCCATCCTCACGGACAGCGGCGGCTTCCAGGTCTTCTCCCTGGCCCCCATCCGCAAGCTGACCCCGGAAGGATGCCGGTTCGCCTCCCACATCGACGGCTCCCGCCACACCTTCACCCCGGAGAACAACGTGGACACCCAGCGCATCATCGGGGCCGACATCATCATGGCCCTGGACGAGTGCTGCCCCGGGGACGCGGACATCCGCTACGCCACGAAGTCCCTGAAGCTGACGCAGGGCTGGCTGGAGCGCTTCGCCGCGCATTTCGACGAGACGGAACCCCTGTACGGCTACGGCCAGACGATGTTCCCCATCATCCAGGGCTGCGTGTATCCGGACCTGCGGAAGCAGGCGGTGGAGCACGCGCTGAGCCTGGACAATGCGAACCGCGGCGGCTACGCCGTCGGCGGCCTCGCCGTCGGGGAGCCCACCGAGAAGATGTACGAGATGCTGGAGGTGACCTGCCCGCTCCTGCCGGAGGGCAAGCCGCGCTACCTGATGGGCGTCGGCACGCCGGCGAACATCCTCGAGGGCATCGCCCGCGGCATCGACATGTTCGACTGCGTGATGCCCACGCGCAACGGCCGCAACGGCATGCTGTTCACCTGGCAGGGCGTCATGAACATGCGCAACGCCAAGTGGACGGACGACTTCACGCCGCTGGATCCGGAAGGGACCTCGTTCGTGGACCACTACTATACCCGGGCGTACCTCCACCACCTGTTCGTCGCGAAGGAGATGTTCGCGGCGATGGTGGCCACGGAGCACAACCTCGCCTTCTACCTGGACCTCGTCCGCACGGCCCGTCGCCACATCGAGGCGGGGGATTTCGCGGCTTGGAAGGACGCGACTGTCAAAAAGCTGATGCAGAGACTGTAATGGGAATCAAGAAACTCGACTGGTACATCATCAAGAAGTTCCTGGGGTCGTTCATCGTCGCCCTGGGCCTGCTGACGGTCATCGTCATCATCTTCGACGTGAGCGAGAAGATCGACGACTTCGTCCAGAAGGAGGCCCCGCTGAAGGCAATCGTCGTGGACTACTACCTGAACTTCATCCCGTACTTCATGAACATGTACAGCCCGATGGTCGTGTTCCTGACGGTGATTCTGTTCACGTCCAAGATGGCGCAGAACTCCGAAATCGTCGCCATCCTCTCCTGCGGCGTCAGTTTCCACCGGATGATGGTGCCGTACCTGGTGTCGGCCTGCATCGTCGCGCTGGCGTCGATGGGACTCGGCCTCTGGGTGATCCCGCGGGCGAACGTGACGCGGGTGGCCTTCGAGCAGAAGTACAACCCCCGCGCGAAAGTCAAGTTCGGGCACGACATGCATTACAAGCTGGAGGACAACAAGTTCGTGTATCTGGAGTCCTTCAGCTCCTGGAACAACACGGCGTACAACTTCACCCTCGAGCAGATTTCGGACGACCATATGATCTCCAAGCTCTCCGCGGAGTCGGCCCAGTGGGACAGCCTCAGCGGGAAGTGGAAGCTTCGCAACTGGTTCATCCGCGACTACGGCGAGGGACTCCAGGACCGCATCCGGTCGGGCAGCCAGCTGGACACGACCCTGAGCCTCACCCTCGACGACTTCTACTACAACGACTATACGATCGAGCAGCTGGACGCCAAGCAGATGGACCAGCTCATCGACACCCAGCTCGCCCGCGGCGACGCGACCGTGATGTACGCCCAGATGCAAAAGCACCGGCGGTATTCGATGCCGCTGTCGGCCATCATCCTCACCATCATCGCCGTGTCCCTGTGCTCGAAGAAGCGCCGAGGCGGCATGGGATGGAACATCGCCGTGGGCCTCGCCCTCGGCTTCTCCTACGTCCTGTTCGAGCAGTTCAGCAAGATGTTCGTCGTGACGGACACCCTGCCCGCGGGCATCGCCACGTGGATTCCGAACATCCTCTATGCCCTCATTGCGGCGTTCCTGTACATCATCGCTCCGAAATAGTATGACAAAAGTCAAAATCGTCAACAAGTCCGGCCAGCCCGTGCCGGCCTATGCGACCCCCCTTTCCGCCGGGATGGACCTCCGGGCCTGCCTCGAGGCGCCCGTCACCCTCGGTCCGCTGGAGCGGACCCTCGTTCCGACGGGCCTTTACATCGCCCTGCCGGCCGGCTTCGAGGCGCAGGTGCGCCCCCGCAGCGGCCTCGCGGCGAAGCACGGCATCACGGTCCTGAACACCCCCGGCACCATCGACGCGGACTACCGGGGCGAGATCAAAGTCATCCTTGTGAACCTGTCGAACACCCCGTTCGAGATCGTCCCCGGGGAGCGCATCGCGCAAATGGTCGTCGCCCGCCACGAGCGGGTGGAATGGGAAGAGACCGACAGCCTGGACGAGACGGAGCGCGGCGCCGGCGGTTTCGGCAGCACTGGAAGATAAACTATGGAAATCAGCGAGTTATATTCCCTGTTCCTCGCCTCCAAGGGCGTGAATACGGACACCCGGACCATCCAGCCCGGCCAGCTTTTCGTCGCCCTCAAGGGCGAAACGTTCGACGGCAACGCCTATGCGATGAAGGCCCTCGAGGCCGGCGCCGCCTATGCCATCGTCAATGACTACGCCGAGGGCGACGACCCCCGCCTCCTCCGTTTTCCGGACACGCTCCGGACCCTGAAGGAGCTCGCGGCCTTCCATCGGCAGCAGCTGGAGATCCCGGTCATCGGCCTGACCGGCACGAACGGAAAGACCACCACCAAGGAACTCATCCGCGAGGTCCTGGCCACGCATTTCACTGTCGCGGCCACGAAGGGGAACCTGAACAACGACATCGGCGTGCCCCTGACCGTCCTCGGCATCGGGCCGGACGCGGAAATCGCCGTCGTGGAGATGGGCGCGAACCATCCCGACGACATCTCCGCTCTGACCTGGGTGAGCCAGCCTGTGTACGGTCTCATCACCAATGTGGGCAAGGCCCACCTCCTGGGCTTCGGCAGCTTCGAGGGCGTCAAGAAGGCCAAGGGCCAGCTCTACGACTGGCTCTCCGCGCACGACGGCCAGGCTTTTGTCAATGTCGACGACGACAACCTCTACGAGATGGCCGTCTCCCGGCCCCTCTCCATCATCCCGTACGGGGTGGCGGGGGAGGACGCGGAGATCCTGCCCACCTCCGCGGAGAACCCGTTCCTTCGGATGACCATCGGCGGGGAAACGCTGGAAACCAAGCTCGTCGGCGCGTACAACGCCGCGAACGTGATGGCCGCCCTCGCGGTCGGTCGCCAGTTCGGCGTCCCGCTCGCGGACGGCCTCGCCGCCATCGCGGCCTACACCCCGTCCAACAACCGCTCCCAGATGACCCGCACGGAGCGCAACGTCGTCATCGAGGACGCCTACAACGCCAATCCTTCCTCCATGGCCGCCGCCCTGGACAACTTCGCCCTTCTGCAGGCTGACTGCAAGATTGCGATGCTGGGAGATATGCGCGAACTGGGCGAGGACTCCGTGAAGGAACACGTCAAGATCCTCCAGAAATTGGACGACTGCGGCCTCACGCACGCCTGCCTCGTGGGCGAAGAGTTCAAGAAGGCCCTGGAAGAGGCCGGCACACCGGACTATGTCAAGTGGTTCGCCACCTCCGACGACCTCGCCGCCGCCCTCGCGGAGCGTCCTTTGACCGGCGCCACCGTCCTCGTCAAAGGCTCCAACAGCATCCGCATGGGCAAGGTGCTTCCGACACTGTAGCATCTTCACCGCCCATTCTCCACTTCCCATTTCGCCAAGCAGCCGCACCGACGGCCCCATTCGGGGCACTTCGTGCGGCTTTTCGCGTGCGCCAACTGCCGATATCGGGCATCGCCGCACCGCAACCATCGACATGGGTTCCTACAGACACATTCTGTGAGCGGCTGTTTGGCAGAATTCGCCCCAAACGGGTCTGTCGGCCTGTCGATGAGCCCTCTTGCCACATAGCGTTTGCCCGTAGGTCCAATGGAGGTACCTACGGGCTGATTTCAAATGGTTTTTTCTTTCCGTAGGTACCGCAAATGGACCTACGGGCACGCCGGGCAGCCTATTCCATCCATTTCCGGATCACCCCCCGCCCAAGCGCGGCGCAGAAGAGGCCGACGGCGAGGCCGAAGAGGGTGCCGACGAAGATGTCGCCGAAGAAATGGGCCGCCATCATCACGCGGCTCAGGGCGACGAGCGCCGCCCACAGGAAAATGCAGATGCCATACGCCCGGTAGCGGCATTGCCGGTCATTGAGCCGGAAGCCCAGCCAGGAGCAGATGGCGAATCCCCAGGCGTTGCTGGCGTGGCCGGAGAAGAAGCCGAAGAAGCTGGAGCGGTTGATGGGCCAGTGCAGGCCGCGTTCCAGCAGGCTTGTCGTGTAATACGGCCGCAGGCGGTCGATGCCTTCCTTGATATGGTAGGAGATCTGGTCCGCGAGGGTGACGCAAAGGATGCAGGACAGGATGACGACGAGTCCCTTTTTCCAGCCCAGGCGGTAGATCATCACCCCCATGATGACCCCGTACATGGGGAACCAGATGCGGACATCGGACAGGAACATCCAGAACTGATCGCTCCACGGGCTGTGGAACCCGTTGAGCCACAAGGTGATTTCCTGGTCGATGCCGATGAGCCGCTCCACGATGCTACTTGTTCAGCGCCTTCCAGAGTTCTTCCTTGAGTTCGTTCAGGCCCGTCTGCGCGACGGCGGAGATGAACACGTGCGGGATGTCCGCCGGGAGTTTCTTCTCGATCTTCTTGCGCTCTTTCTCGTCGATGAGGTCCGTCTTCGTGACGGCGAGGACGCGGTCCTTCACGAGCAGCTCGGGGTTGTACTCCTTGAGCTCGCTCAGCAGGATGTCATAGGCCTTGGCGACATCCGGCTCGTCGGCGGCGACCATGAACAGGAGCACGGAGTTCCGTTCGATGTGCCGCAGGAAGCGCATGCCGATGCCCCTGCCCTCGTGGGCCCCCTCGATGATGCCGGGGATGTCGGCCATCACGAAGGAACGGTCGTCGTAGTACTTGACGATGCCCAGGTTCGGTTCCAGGGTGGTGAAGGCGTAATTGGCGATCTTGGGTTTGGCCGATGTGATGGCTGCCAGGAGGGTGGACTTGCCCGCGTTCGGGAAGCCCACGAGGCCCACGTCGGCGAGGACCTTCAGCTCCAGGATGAACCAGCCCTCGACCCCTTCCTCGCCGGGCTGTGAATAGCGCGGCGTCTGGTTGGTGGGCGACTTGAAATGGTCGTTGCCCCAGCCGCCGCGGCCGCCCTCGCACAGGATGTACTCCTGGCCGGGCTCCACGATCTCGGTGATGACCTCGTCCGTCTCCGCGTCCTTCACGGTCACGCCCAGGGGCACTTCCAGGACGATGTCCGCCCCGTTCTTGCCCTTGCGGAGCGCCGCCCCGCCCGGCTCGCCGTTCTCCGCCCGCACGACCTTGCGGTAGCGCAGGTGGATGAGCGTCCAGAACTGCGGGTTCGCCCGCAGGATGATGTGGCCGCCTCGGCCGCCGTCGCCGCCGTCCGGCCCGCCCTTGGGCACGTATTTCGCCCGGTGCAGATGCATCGACCCGGCCCCGCCGTGTCCGCTCGCACAGAAGATCTTGACGTAGTCTATGAAGTTCGATTCAGCCATCGTCTGGAAGGTTTATGCTACAAAGATAAGGATTATTTCCCGATGGGCCCCTTACAGCGCAAAGTGCTTGGTCTCCCCGTAGGCGTTCCAGTTGCGGAGGTCGAGGGTGAGGGCGGACTGGTCGTAGACGTTGCTGAACTGGGTGTCCTCGACGGTGCCGTTGTCCCAGACGAGGTCCTTCCAATGGACCTGGGCCAGGCATTCCTGCGCCTCGTCGAAGGTGAGGGTCCCGTTGTGGCCGGCGAGGTAGGCGCCGGCGGTCTCGTAGCGCCACCAGCTCTTGCTGTGGGGGTTGCCCACGGCCGGATCGGGCTCGGTGGTGTAGTACTTGTCCGACAGCAAGTGGTTGGTAACCAGCATGTAATTGGCGTCGGGGGCCTTGCGGACAACCATCGTCTTCCAGCCGTCGTCCTTGTCGAACTCCACGACGGCGCAGTCGCCGTTCGCGTCGGCCACCATATAGTGGTAGCCTGAGCCCACGGCGGCGTCGTGGCACACGTCCACGGTCTCCAGCAGGTCAAGCGCCTCCTGGACGGTCGCGCAGCGGTCCAGCCACAGGCGCATGATGATGGTCGTGCCCACGTTGTGCCGCTCGGTGTCCTGCTGGGCGGCCTGCTTCGGAAGGGCCATGATGGAGGTGCAGAGGCCCTTCTCGTTCATTCCGTCCACGGGCGCGTAGACGGAGGCGAGACAGCTCAAGGAGGCCAGGACGGACTCCGGGAGCTTCTCCAGGGAGTATCCGAAGTGGGACATGTCGCTGACGGCGATGGACGCGTAGCCCTTCTTCGGGCGGGAGACGGTCACCATCGTCGGGTTCTTGAAGTAGTCGTAGTTGCGGCCGAACCGGAAGCCGCCGCCCTCGGCCTTCGCGGCCTGGAAGCTGGTGCAGTTGAAGGTCGCCATTTCGCCGTTCTCGTCGGCCACCTGCGCGCTCTTGATCTTGAGGGGGAGGCCCTTGCCGATGCGGCCGACCACATAGTCCAGCAGCTCCGCGTTCGTGTCCACGTCTTTGTCGATGAGGTCGTCCAGGTCGTAGGCGGCCTTGTACACCATCTGATACAGGTAAGGGTTCCCGTCGACGGACTCGATGGAGCAGACGGTGCGGATTTCGCCGCCCCAGATGCAGAAGACGACAAGGATGAGGGAGAGGAGGATGCCGAGGATCCAGAGAAGGACTTTTTTCATGGTCAGCGTGTTTATCATCCAAAGATAGCAAAAAATGCGTAACTTCGCGGTCGTTTTTGCGATACGGGATGAATCAGGATCAAAAGAGCTCACTCATCGGCAACCTGGCGTGCTTCGCGGCCTACGCCATTTTCGGGTTCAACATCATCAGCTGCAAGAGCATCGCCCTGGACGGGAACGTCACGCCGATGGCCCTCTTCTGCCTCCGTTCCTTCGGGGCGACGGCCCTTTTCTGGCTGTGGTCCCTGTTCACGGCCCCGCACGAGCACATCCACAAGGAAGATGTCTGGAAAGTGGTCATCGCCTCGTTCCTCGGCCTATTCATGACGCAGCTCTCGTTCCTGTTCGCCATCACCAAGACAACGGCCATCGACGCGTCCATCATGAGCACCCTGAGCCCCATCATGACGCTCGTCATCTCGGCCCTCGTCATCAAGGAGAGAATCACCTGGAGCGGCGTCGCGGGCATCGCGCTCAGCCTCGTGGGTGTGCTCATCCTCATCTACAACTGCGTCTCCATCCGTTCCGGGGCCGATTCCACCTCCATCTGGGGCATCCTGGGGATGCTCGTGAACACGCTGTGCTTCGCCGCCTACGTGGGCATCTTCAAGCCCGTCATCCGGAAGTATTCGGTAGTGACCTTCATGAAATGGATGTTCCTCTTCTCGTCCCTGATGGCCCTCCCGTTCAGCTTCCGCGCATTCCAGGCTTCTAACCTCGCGGCCGTGCCCATGGACATTTTCTGGCAGATCGCCTACGTGGTCGTCTTCGCCACCTTCGTGGCCTATTTCCTCATTCCCATCGGCCAGAAGCGGCTGCGCCCGGTGGTCGTGTGCATGTACACCTACGTCCAGCCCGTCATCGCGATGGTCATCGCGCTGGCGATGGGCCTGGACCACCTCACCGCCCTCAAAGTCGCCGCCTCCCTCCTGGTCTTCCTCGGCGTCGGCCTCGTGAACTTCGTTCCCAAGAAATAATTGATTATCTTTGTGGATGTAACCAAACGGTCGATCCATGAAGAAGAAAAGATTACTGGTCGTGGTGTTGGCGCTGATCGCGCTGATTCCGGCGTATGCGGTGCTCAACGAAAAGGACCTCTCGCAGACGCTGTCCGTGCTCCGGTATGAACTGCGTTCCGCCTGGAAGGCGTCCTCGGAACGGGCCCAGCGGACGATGAGCCGCGGCGCCCGGCAGCGGGCGCAGCTCGTGGAGATGATGCAGCGAAGCAACGAGCTCTCCTTGATGCTGTATTCGCAGAAGCAAGACTACACGTTCGATATGACGTATGCCTTGAACGAGGTGTCCCGCCAGTATGAGGAGTTCGCCGAGCAGAAACTCCCGTTCGACGACATCATCACCCGGCTGGACATCGACATCGACCGGTACGACCGCCTGGTCCATACCCTCAAGCGCCTGCCGCCGGCGCAGCTGATGGCCTACCGCGACAGCACCGGCCAGCTGGTGTACTTGGATCGCGATGCGTGGCGGCACCGGCGGGATTCGCTCCGCCAGACGCGCGGCGAGATGGCCACCCGGCGCGCGATGGACACGACCGGCCGGACGCGCCCCTTCATGCTGGATTCGCTCGGCCAGGCCGACCGGGACAGCTGTATCTTCTACGCGCAGAACCTGCTGGATGCCTGCCGGTTGCAGAAGGAGCAGCTGGTGCGCGACAGCACGCATTACGCGGAGACCGCCGCGCTCCTGAAATCCAGCTACGACTACGCCCAGCAGCGCTACAAGACCGTCCAGAACCGCATCTTCATCGAAGGCCAGACGGCTTACGGCACCCTCCTCAAAAACTTCCCCCGCTATTGGCAGCAGGCAACCCGTGACGCCATCGACAAGTACAGTCCCCGCACGATCGGAGACGTGAACAGCCAGTGGCGAGGGCCCATGGTGACCGCTTTCTCGCTGTTCCTACTGCTCTATCTGGTGATTTCGATCGTCCTGGCGGTCGTCCTGGTCGCCTTCCTCATCCGGAAGGTCGCTTTCTTCAATAAGGAGCGTTTCGTGAATCATCGTTTTGAGATGACCCTCATCACGGGCGTCGTCATCTTCGCCCTGTCCATTATGATCGCCAGCTGGGCCTCCAAGCAGAACTTTTTCGCGATGGCCTCGAAGCTGATGGTGGATTTCGCCTGGATGCTGGCCGCCATCCTCGTCTCGATCGTGATCCGCCTGAAAGGGGAGGCGATCCGGAAAGGGATCCGCCTGTACGTTCCCATCCTGCTCCTCAGCTTCATTGTCATCTCCCTCCGCATCGCTTTCGTTCCGAACAGCCTGCTGAACATCATCTTCCCGCCGCTGCTGCTGATCTTTACGGCCGCCCAGGCTTGGACCTTGTTCCAGAACAAGAAGGACCTGCCTGCCTGGGATGTGGTCTATGGTTGGATTTCCCTGCTAGTGCTGGTCGCGACGAGCATCATCGCCCTCCGCGGCTTCGTGCTGCTGGGCATCCAGCTCCTCATCTGGTGGATCTTCCTCCTGACGCTGCTCCAGACAGTCACGGCCGTGTACGATCTCCTGCACATCTACTATGTGCGCCATATCAGGGAAATGAAGACGAAGTACATCGAGGCGCATCCCAACCTTCCGAACGATACCGACGAGGACCTCATCGCAGTGACCTGGCCGCATTCGTTCGTCAAGAACGCCTTGCTTCCGGTCGCCATCGTCCTGTCCATCCCGTTCAGCCTGTTCATGGCGTCCAGCGTGTTCGACCTGAACGAGATCTTCAACCAGTATTACCGCGAGCCGTTCCTGAACGTGGAAGGCTATATCAGCCTGTCCTTTTACAAGATTATCCTGGTGGTCGTCCTGTTCTTCCTGTTCCGTTACCTGGTGTATCTGGGAAAGGCCATCTACCGCCTGGCCACGGTCAAATCCATCGTGCAGACGCATGGCACGTTCCTCGAGAACCAGGCGAACTTCCCCTTGATCCAGAACGCCATCGGCATCTCCCTCTGGGGCATCTATGTCATCACGATCTTCGTGCTCCTGAAGATTCCGACGGCCGCCATCAAGGTGGTCGCCGCCGGCCTCGCCACCGGTTTGGGATTCGCGATGAAGGATATCCTGAACAACTTCTTCTACGGAATCCAGCTGATGTCCGGGCGTGTCCGCAAGGGGGATTACATCGAATGCGACGGAATCCGGGGCAAGGTGGACAGCATCACGTACCAAAGCACCCAGATCATCGCTACCGACGATTCCGTGATGGCCTTCCCGAACGCCACCCTGTTCAACAAGAACTTCAAGAACCTCACGAGGAACGGCTCATACGAACTGCTCACCTTCGATGTGGGCGTCAAGTACGGGGTCGACGTGGACGAGGTCCGCGGCATCATCCAGGATGCGCTGGAACCGCTCAAGACCAAGGATGAGTATGGACGCGACATCGTGGATCCGAAGCGCGGCATCCAGGTCCGGTTCAAGGACTTCGGGGACAACAGTGTCAATCTGTCCGTGTACCAGTACATCACCGTGGAGGAACACTACAGGTATCCGGCCAAGGCGAAGGAACTGATATACGATGCGCTGAACATCCACGGGATCGAGATTCCTTTCCCGCAGCGCGACCTGTATATCAAGTCGATTCCCGAAAGGAAGGATTAAAGCTTTTCCAGCAGCATCTCGAACAGGCGGGGCTTGGCGTAGGATTCAAGCTCCGCTTCTTCGATCCAACGGTATCCGTCGGGGAGATCCGGCCTGACGGCGGGCTCCCAAAGATAGAAGTCCGTAAGGAGGGTGCGGTGCGTAAGCTGGTGCTTGAAGCCTTTCACGACGGGCTTCGCTCCGGCGGGAACATCCTCCGTCAAAAGCGGCTCCCACAGTCCCTGCCAGATGTCGCCCGGCCCGCGCCGATGGACGGCGGTCCGGCCCTGGAAACGCACATAGACATATGTCAAATGCCTTTCCACGGGCTTCCTGGCCTCCTGCTTGACCGGAAGGAGTTCCACCCTTCCGTCGCGGAAGGCCTGGCAGGAAGGCTGCAGCGGGCAGGTCAGGCAGGCGGGATTCACCGGTGTGCAGCAGGTGGCGCCGAAGTCCATCATTCCCTGATTGAAGGCTGCGGGCGCCTCCGGCGGCAGGAGCCGCTGGGCGAGCGCCGTGAATTCCTTCTTCGCGGCTGTCGATCCGACCGGCGTCGCAATCCCGAAATATCGCGCAAGGACGCGGTAGACGTTTCCGTCCACGACGGCGGCCGGGAGGCCGAAGGCGATGGAGCCGATGGCCGCGGCCGTGTAGTCGCCCACGCCCTTGAGGCTCCGGATGCCCTCCAGCGTGGAAGGGAAGTCGCCCATCGACACGATCTGTTTCGCCGCGGCGTGCAGGTTCCGGGCGCGGGAATAGTAGCCGAGCCCCTGCCAGAGGCGGAGCACCTCGTCCTCCGGGGCGGCGGCCAGGGCATCCACGGTGGGGAAGCGGTCCATGAACCGTTCCCAGTAGGCCCATCCCTGGGCCACGCGCGTCTGCTGCAGGATGATTTCGCTCAGCCACACCGCGTACGGGTCCCGGGTCCTCCGCCACGGGAGGTCCCGGCCGTTCTCGGCATACCAGCGGAGGATGGTCTCGGAGAAGACCATTTCGCCGGCTATTTGAAGCTGGAGCCGCCCACGAACTCCCGGAGGAGGGAAGTGGAGGGGATTTCCTTGTCGGGGACCGGCGTGAAGTAGTGGATGAACTTCAGCAGGCGGTGCGCCTCGGAATACTCCGGACAGTTCTGCGGCACGCTGCGGAGGATGGGCTCCGCGTGGTTCTTCAGGACGGCGAACTCAATGAGGTAGGCCGAATTGAACATCACGTCGGCCATCTCCTGGTAGGGATAGATCCACTGGTGCTCGGCGCGGCGGACGTTCGGCCACTGGCTGATGGACTCCCGGGCCGTGAAGGCGCCCTTGTTGTAGTCGCGGACGATGCGGCGCAGGAGCCGGTTGTCGCTCGTGGGGATGCAGTTGTGGTTGTCCAGCAGGATGCCCGTGAGGGTGTTGATGAAGATCTTGAACTTGGCCGGGGCCGGAATCTGCTCGGTCAGGGCCGGATTCAGGGCGTGGATGCCCTCGATGAGGAGGATGCAGCCCGGTTCCAGCTTGATCTTCTTGCCGTTGTACTCGCGCAGGCCCGTGACGAAGTTGAATTCGGGGACGTCGACCTCTTCGCCGGCGATCATCCGCATGATGTCCTTCTCCATCAGGGCGTGGTCCACGGTCTCGAAGTTGTCGAAGTCGAAACTGCCGTCGGGGAAGCGCGGGGTGTCCAGCCGGTTCACGAAATAGTCGTCCGTGGACATCGACAGGGGCTTGAGGCCGCAGGCCTTGAGCTGGATGGAGAGACGCTTGCAGAAGGTGGTCTTTCCGGAGGAGGAGGGCCCCGTGATGAGGACGACCTTGACCGGGTCCTCGCTGCGGTAGCGGCGGTCGATCTCCTCGGCGATCTGGACGATCTTCTTCTCCTGCAGGGCTTCCGCGATCTGGATGAGCTCGGTGGCGTGTCCGTTCAGGATGGCGCAGTTGACGTCGCCCACGGTGTTCAGGCCCATGATGATGTTCCACCGAAGGTTCTCCTTGAACATCTCGTAGGTCTTGGGCTGGTCCGTGAAGGGGGCGAGGACGTTCGGGTTCTCCAGGTCCGGCTCCCGCAGGAGGATGCCGTCGTGGTAGGGCTGGATGCCCCAGACGGTCAGGTAGCCGGTGGAGGGGACGAGCTTGCCGTAGTAGTAGTCGGCGGTGTCGTCCAGGGTGTAGTAGTCCGTGTAGGCCTCGCCGCTGGTCTCCAGGAGCTTGACCTTGTCGTCGTAGCCGGATTTCCGGAATTCCTTGATGGCCCTCTCGGTCTGGACGTCATAGCGGTGGAAGGGCAGGTCCTTCTCCACGAGTTCCTTCATCCGGGCCTCCAGGAGCTTGAGGTCCTCCGAGGTGAGGTCGGTGCCGTCGGCCTTCCGCAGGTGGCAGAAATAGCCGCCGGAGATCGGGTGCTCCATATACAGCTGGCTGTCCGGGAACACGTCCGTGGCCGCCTTGAACATCAGGAAGCACAGGGAGCGGAAGTACACCCGCCGGCCGCTGGCCTCCCGGACGTCCAGGAACTCGATGTCCTTGTTCTGGTACACCTTGAACTTGAGGCCCTGGGAGACGTTGTTGACCTTGGCCGACACGATCGGGTAGGGCCGGTCGAATTCGAAGTCGGGCAGCATCTGGGCGAGGGAAGTGCCTTCCGGGTACTTCCGGAAAGTCTTCGTGTTCTTGCAATAGACCTGCAGCATGGGAACTATTCTTTAATCGTGGTGGTTCGGTTGACGGGGAGGGAGAAGGCGATGCCCTTGGCCTCGTCGGCCAGGCCGCAGTCTTTGTAGACGGCCTTGAGGACGTCGTCCTTGATGGCCTTGGGGACGAGGATCAGCACCATTTCCTTGTCCGACTGGATGTTGATGCTGAAGAACTCCTCTGCCTCGGGATTGGCCGACCCGCGGGCGCGGAGGATGGTTCCGCCCTGGGCGCCGGCGGCCCGCGCCGCCTCCATCACATTCTGCGAGAATCCTGCATTCACGATGCAGACGATCAGTTCGTGTTTGTGCTCTTCCATAGGTTTATGCTTCTTCCTTGACGGTTCGCTTGTCGTTCGCCAAAAATCCATATACGAGCGTTCCGATGACGCTGGTCATCGGGACGGTGAAGGCGATGCCCTTGTAGTTCTTCCCTTTCTTGAAGGTCTGGTCCAGCAGGCTGATGAGGCTCGCGGCCTTGTCGGCGCGCACGACGCTCATCACCAGGGACTTCGGCTTTTCCGTGAGGCCCAGGTAGTTCAGGATCAGGTGCGTGGTGCCCTTGGCTGGGACCGTGAGCTGGAGATTGGCCTTGTGGGACTGGATGAGGCTGGAGAAATAGGCGGCCTTTTCGTTTTGAACGACGGCCAGCAGCAGTTCCAGCTTCATCGGGGCGATATTCCGGGTTTCTGCCATGCTATTCGAAATAAATGATCTGGTCGTCGGCCGCGGCGAGGATGCGGCGGATGGCCGCGCTCTCCCGCCGGCGGACGCTCACGACGGACTTGAAACCGAGGGACTGGATGGTGATGAGCGGGGTCATCGCCACCATCGACACCACGCCGAACGCGAAGTCCAGCACGGCGGATTCCCCCTGCAGGGTGCAGCAGGCGCCGATCACCAGGGGCAGGATGAAGCTCGAGGTGAGCGGGCCGCTGGCGACGCCGCCGGAGTCGAAGGCGATGGCGGTGTACAGACGGGGCACGAAGAAGGACAGCCCGAGCGAGATCAGGTAGCCCGGGATGAGGTAGTACAGGAGCGAGAACCCGAAACGGACGCGCAGGACGGACAGGCCGATGGACACGCCCACGCCGATGGACAGGGCCAGCATCATCTGCCGCCGGGTCACCTCGCCGCCGGTGATTTCCTCGACCTGGTTGTTCAGGACGTGGACGGCCGGCTCCGCGAGGACGACGACCATGCCCAGCACGAAGGCGAAGCCGACCAGCAGCTTCGGGCTGTAGGCCGCGAGCTGGGTGCCGATCTTGAAGCCGATGGGCATGAAGGCCATCGAGACCGCGGCGAGGAAGAGGACCAGGCCGACGAACGTGTAGACGATGCCGAACAGGATCTGGATGATTTTCGTCCGGGGAAGCTTCAGGACGGCCGCCTGGAGGATGAAGAAGAACACGACCACCAGGAGGAGGGATTTGACCACATCCAGGGCCATCTCCCCGAACAGGTGCCAGACGCCGCCTTTCAGGACCGTGTCCATCGAATAGTCCGGGATGGCGAAGGACAGGTTGCCGGAGGCGGTGAGGGAGAGCAGCAGCACCGCCGCGATGGGGCCGACGGAGCACAGGGCGATGAGGCCGAAGCTGTTCTCGCCGGCGTTCCGGCCGCCCACCGTGAGGGCGATGCCCACCCCGAGGGCCATCAGGAAGGGCACCGTGATCGGCCCGGTGGTCACGCCGCCGGAGTCGAAGGAAAGCGGGAGGAAGGAGCCCTTTCCGCTGTCGATCAGGACGGCTGCCAGGCAGAACAGCACCATATAGAAGAACAGCAGGATGCTGGTCAAGTCGCTGTGGAACAGGATTTTGATGACGGCGATGAGCAGGAACAGGCCCACGCCCAGGCCGACGGCCGCGATGAGGATCGTCCCGTTCATCACGGCGCTCACCTGGCCGGCCAGGACCGAGAGGTCCGGCTCCGCCACCGTGATGAGGAGGCCCATCACGAAGCTGACGCCGAGCAGGATGCCCAGCTTCTTGGATTTGGTGAGGCCTTCGCCGATGTGCTGCCCCATCGGGGTCATCGCCATGTCGGCGCCCAGGTTGAAGAGGCTGATGCCGGCCACCAGGAGAATGGCGGCGCCGGCGAAGACGAGCAGTTCGTGCCGGGAGATGTCCACCCACGGGGTCACGGAGAGCAGAAAGACCAGAAGGCTGACCGGTACGACCGAAATCAGGGATTCCTTGAGTTTTTCCCGCAAAGATTTCCAAAGGTCCCGAAAGATGGCTGAAGCGTTTCCCATACCGCAAATATAGCAAAAACCTCCCTTATCCCGAAAACAACCTGCCCGGTTTTTTACTATATTTGTATTCACTAACTACACGATTCCATGAAAAGAGTCATTCCATATTGGGAAAGAAAGGACGAATGGGCCCGGCAAGGTATTTTTATCAAGCGGGTGGAGTCAAGTCTTCCTGTGGAAGCGACGGAAATCCCGCGTACCACGTTGCCGTACTTCGCTTTTCTGTTCCTGCTGGAAGGGGAGATACTCGCGGACGTGGACGGCGAGCAGTGCCTTTGCCGGGGTGGCCAGTTGCTGGTGGTTCCGGCAAACGTTCCTTTCTCCGTCCATCATTATACCGACATCGTGGGCTATACGGGCGGTTTTATCCCGTCTGCCCTCCGAGACATGTCCTATTCCTTCCTGACCTCCGGAAAGCCGGTCATTCGCACCTACTGGTTTGACAGCGCCACCTTCGTCGCCCAGGTGATGGACCGGATGGTCGCCGCCTTCGCCCGCGGAGACACCGGGTATCTCATCCGCGCGTTCGACCTGATCCTCTATTCGATTCCGTCTCCCGGCGAGGCCAAGGCCAATCCGCTCGTGAACCGGTTTTTCGAAATGCTGTTCGACCGCAGCCAGGTGCTCGGTTCCGTATCGGGCTATGCGGAACGGCTGGGCATCTCTCCCAGCTACCTGAACAAGCTCGTCCGCACCCAGACCCGCCACAGCGCCATGGACTGGGTGGAGATTTCCCGGGTCAACTGGGCCAAATCCCTGCTCAAGGACAGCGACCTGTCCATCGGCGAGGTATCCATCGCCATCGGCGTGGACGATCCTTCCTATTTCACGCGGTTCTTCCGCAAGAGCACGGGGATGACCCCCTCCGAGTTCCGGCACCGGATGGCGCGGAACCCCAAATAAATCCTATTTCACCAGGAATCCCATCGAGGTCAGGAGCATCGCTTCCAGGGCCCCTTCCGTCGTGAGCGCCTCCAGCGGGAAGCCGCAGGCGATGACCCGGTGCTTGCCGTCGTCGAAGACGGTGGCGGCCGGAATGTCCGTGCCGGCGTAGCGGAGGAAAGTCTTCGCGTTCTCCCCGGCGGGCTCGATGCCGTCCGGATTCTCGACGCGGTAGTAGCGCTCGTCGAACAGGCGGTTGTACTTCATCGGATCGCTCAGTTGGACGGGCGCGCCCGGTTTCGGGACGATGGTGCCGGTGACGTCGCCGAAGTTGGTGACCCACTTGTAGCCGAGGACTTCCTGGATGAACGCCCGCGTCTGCTCCGCGTTCTTGATGGGGAAGGTTCCGGGATAGACCTGGTCCCAGGCGTCCGTGCCGATGTACGCGCCCGCGACGAGGATGGAGCCGCCGCCTGCGGCATATTTCCGGAGGGCGTCCTGCATCGGGGCGGGGAAGACCGTATAGCGGTCCGGAACGGCGCCGCTTCCGACCCGCGTGGTCACCTGCTTCCCGCAGATGAGGTCGACGGCCGCATACTCCGACGCGTCCATCGTGGAGAAATAATCCGAACTTACGGAGCAAAAGGCATAGCCGGCGTTCAGCAGGATGCGACCGTGGAGGGCCGGGTAGTCGAACGTGTTGCCCGCCACGATCCGGCCGCCGCGGTTGGTGTACGACCCGCCGAATCCGGGATTGTCGTCGTCGGTCCAGGCCTTGGTCCGGTCGAACTGGTTCATCTCCCCGACAAAATTGATCTCGCGGACGTACGGGACGCCGCTGTCGATGTTGTCCATGAAGCCGCCGTAGCCCGGCGTGTCGAACCAGGCGGGCGCGGAGATGCGGGTGAAGTTGTTGACAATCAGGACCGTCTTGGCGTCCTCGCCGGGCGTTCCGACGGCCAGCGTCTCGGACGGGAAGCTCTTGCCGCCGTCGTTGAAGGCGACGATGCGGAAGCTGTACATCCGCCCGCGGCGGATCGGGACGGTCACCGACAGCCGTTTCCCCTCCTTGGCCACGTCCTCGAGCCGGACGCCGTTGTCGAACGCGCCGTCATCCTCGCGGGTATAGAGAATATACCCCTTCGGAACGGCCGTAGGCTCGTCGGGATCCTTCGCGTCCTCCCAGCTCAGCACCGCCTTCCCGTCCAGGATCGTGACGGCGAAGGCCTTGACGGGCAGCGGCTGGACCGCATAGGAACAGCCGTACCGGGCGCTCAGGTACTTGAGGATGCCCTTGTACACGGACCGGGACACCGCGAATCGGAAGGACGGATCCAGACCGTATTTCATGTCGGCGAAATTCTGGTGGGAGAGCAGTTCCAGGAGCATCGCCGGGACGGACGTCGTCCGGGACTCGCTGTAGGAACGGTCCCAGGTCTGGCGCCGGGACCACTTGGGCTCGAACTGCTTCCGGATGTCCTCGACGACCTGTGTCTGCACGAAGTCGGTGAGGAGGCGTCCGTTCATCCGGGATTCGCCGTTCGGGAGCTCGTCCTTGTTGTCGGCCTTGAGGGTGTAGATGCCCAGGGTGCCGATGATGGAGTCGTTCGGGGTGACGCCCGCGTCGCTGTGGAAGGCGAAAGAAAGGTCGACGGGCACGCGGCGGCCGGCCATCTCCGGATTCACGCGCGAACCGCCCGTGAGGTTGGTCACCCATCTGCCACGCCCGGCGTAATCGCGGGTGTAGTCGTCCTCCCAGTCGTCGAACAAATGGGTGTCGATTCCGTACCACTGCATGCTGTACAGGGCGCCTTCCGCGAAGGCGGGATAGCCTGACAGCACGCCTCCGCGCTCGATCTTGCCCATGCCGCCGCCGAACTTCACGGCGTCGGCGCTGACCACGCCGGCGGCCGAGCTGTGGTTCGTCAGCCGGACGAATCCCTCGTCGCCTTGCGCGAAGGTGAAGGTCCCGAGATAGACCCAGGTGCCCCCGGCCATCCGCTGGTTCACGTGGAATTCGCTTTCGCCGCCCAGGTGATGGACCGTGTATACGGCGTCGGTGGTGCTGTTGGCGAAAGACCGATAGGAGACATAGACGGCATACTCGCCCCGCTCCGGAATCTCCGGCCGCCAGGTGGCGGACGACTTGGGGTGGGACTCCTCGCCGGTGACGGTCTCGCACATCCGGGCCGTGCCGGCCGTGAAAGGATTCTCGTAGACGCTGTACACGGGCTTGGTGTCGGCGAAACCCTCGCCGGCGTCGCTCCAAGAGCCGGACTCCTTGTAATGGCCGGTGCGGCGCATCTTCCCGGTCCGTTCGCCGTGGAAGGAAGGATCGTTGTCGCAGATGACTTCCCAGCTCTGGACGTCCCGCTCGCGCGGGGTCATCACGCAGGCGCCGGCGTTCTCCAGCATCGGAATGAGGAAGGGGAGCACGTAGCTTTGGGTGTACAGGTCCTCCACGGTGCGGAAGGTGGCGGCCCGCTGCCATTCCCAGCGTTCGGTCTTGGCCTCATAGTAGCGGCCGTGGCTCTGCCAGAGCGCGATGTGCCGGCCGGAAAGCCCCCGGGACCAGCGCTCGTCGGTCCGGACGAGGGGTGACTTGGCCCGCGGGTCGGCCGTCCGGAGCTGCGTCTCGGCCGGCTTGCCGTTAGCCGTCGGCGCGGGCATCGGCAGGGTGGTGAGGTCGTTCTTGTCGGCAAAGATATTCCCCAAGGCGTAGGCCCGGTAGCCGGACGGGAACAGGTCCATCAGCTCTTTCCGGAACCATTCCACGTCCTCCGCCCGCCAGGGATAGTCCCCGAGCTCCTTGCTGAAGTGGAAGTCCAGCGTGGTCCCCCTTTTCGTCACCTTGCTCACTTTCAGGAACGAATCCACGGTGGTCCGCCGTTGGAGGCGGGCCCGCAGGGAGTCGGCGGCGGTCTTGAACTCCCGGGCGGTCTGGGCCGGAAGGGCCAGGCAGGAGAGGAGGAAGGCGGCGGTGAGGAGGAACTTGCGCATCATTTCTTGTGTTTCGTGAAGATGTGGATCAGGATGAGAACGGAGCAGGCGGCGAGGGAGATGAAGTCCGCCCGGAAATCGGCGGGGTCGCCCGACCGGTAGGGGAGGCGCGACTGGACCAGCTCGGTGAAAGCGGCATAGGCGCAGCCGCCGAAGAATGCGACGGACGCCCAAAGGGCGGAAGTCCCGCGCTTGCCCGGATAACGGTCGAAGGCGAGGTAAGCCAGGAGCGGGAGGGGGAAGAACATCAGGAAGTGGACGAGCTTGTCCATCGGGATTCCCAGCAGGGACCTCGGCACATCCTCGCTCTCCGGAAACTTGGCGAAGCACAGCACGGCCACGGCGACGAGGTACAGCCCGAAAAGGATCCGGGCCCAGGTGAGCTGCCGGCGCGTCATCTCAGGATCAGCTCTCCGAAGAAGTCCGGGCGGTGGAAGTCCGGGGCGGGCGTCCCGACCGGATTCCAGCTCAAAAAATGCGGATGGGCGGTCTTGTCGCCGCACTTGTAGAAGTTGGCGCGCAGTTTCTCCGGGAGGTTCTCCGGGTCCACGCCCACGAGTTCGAACGGGATCAGCACCGTCACGCGCCAGTCCCAGATGCCGCCGGCGTACTCCTGCGGACCCTCGAACCGGGCGATGCGGAGGATCTCCTCCATCTCCTCGGCGGGGCGCTTCACGCGGTCGTTGCGGCCGGGACCTTTCGCCGCCAGGATCTTGCCGATGGGGTTGATCTCGAAGTTGTAGTATTCGCTTCCGTCGGGATTCTCGACGAACACCTCCACGCAGCTGTCCTCCCACTGGGAGCCGTTGTCCTCCGTGTTCAGGGCGCGGAGGTCCAGGCCGCTCACGCGGAAGTCCACGACGAGCGCGTCCTCCGTGCGGGCGATGCGGCCGGCGCAAAGAGGGGCGTAGGGGAACGTGGCGGGCCAGTTCACCTGGTCCACCTGGAAACGGGCGCCTTCCAGCTCGAGGGCGGTGTCCAGGTCGACCTCCTCGAAATCGGCGATGAAGGGAACTTGTATCTGTCTCATAGGGCTTGCATGTCGTTGAGTTTCTTGTAATAGCCGTCCAGGGCGATGAGCTCCTCGTGCCGACCGCGCTCGACGACCTGTCCTTCGTGCATCACGATGATCTCGTCGGCATTCTTGATGGTCGACAGGCGGTGCGCGATGGCGATGGTGGTGCGGCTGGACATCAGGCGGTCCAGGGCGTCCTGCACGATGCGTTCGGATTCGGTGTCCAGCGAGGCGGTGGCCTCGTCCAGGATCAGGATCGGCGGGTTCTTGAGGATGGCGCGGGCGATGGACAGGCGCTGGCGTTGGCCGCCGGAGAGCTTCGTCCCGCGGTCGCCGATGTTCGTGTCATAGCCCTCGGGCTTCTCCATGATGAAGTCGTGGGCGTTGGCGATCTTGGCGGCGGCGACGACCTCCTCCCGGGTGGCCCCTTCCACGCCGAAGGCGATGTTGTTGAAGATGGTGTCGTTGAACAGGATCGGGTCCTGGTTCACATTGCCCATCAGGGCGCGGAGGTCCTTGATTTTCAGGTCCTTGACATCCTTTCCGTCGATGGTGATGCGGCCGCCGTCAGCGTCGTAGAAGCGGGGGATGAGGTCCACGAGCGTGGATTTCCCGGCGCCGGATTCGCCCACGATGGCGACCATCTTGCCGCGGGGGATTTCCAGGTCCACCCCCTTCAGGATCTGCCGCCCGCCCTCATAGGAGAAGGTGACGCCCTCGAAGGCGATCTTGTCCTTGAACTCCTTGATTTCAAGCGGATTCTCTTTCTCCGTGATGGGGTTCTCGGCCTCCAGGATGCGGTTGATGCGCTCCATCGACGCGAGTCCCTTCGGGATGCCGTAGGTGGCGCGGGAGAGCTCCTTGATGGGCTCGATCACGGAGTAGAGGATGATCATGAAGAAGATGAACTGGGAGGCGTCCATGAAGGTGCCGCCGAACAGGCCCTTCCCCCGGATGATGAGGTAGCCGCCGAAGGCGAGGACCGCCATGATCATCACCGTTCCCAGGAACTCGCTCACCGGATGGGCCGACGCCTGCCGGGTGTTCACCCGGTTCACCTTCCGCCGCATCCGGTCGGTGACGGCGTCGAAGCGGGAGGACATCTTCTTCTCGGCGTTGAAGGCCTTGACGATGCGGAGGCCGCCGAGGGTCTCCTCCACCTGGGACATCGTGTCGCTCCAGAGAGTCTGCGCCTCCAGGGACTGTCGCTTGAGCTGCTTGCCGATCACGCCCATGATCCAGATGAAGGCCGGGACGAAGGTGAACATCACCAGCATCATCTCCGGGCTCAGGAAGATGAGGATGCCGAAGTAGAAGAGGATCAGGATCGGGTCCTTGATGAGCATCTCGATGGAGGCGGTGATGGAGTTCTCCACCTCGTTCACGTCGCCGCTCATCCGGGCGATGATGTCGCCCTTGCGCTCCTGCGAGAAGAAGCCGATGGGGAGGGCGAGGATCTTGTTGTAGATGCGGTTCCGGATGTCCTTGACGATGCCGGTGCGGATGGGGATCATCACGGCCGCTGACCCGAAGTAGCAGGAGGTCTTGAGGGCCGTGAAGAAGATCATGATGAGGCACAGCAGGAGCAGCGCCGTCACGGCGCCGTGGGCCGCGGAGAAATCGGAAACGAGCCAGTAGGCGTTGTTCACGAGGATGTCCTTGAATTTCATTCCTTCGGTACCCCAGGGAATGAAGGCGTACTCCACCGTGTCCACCTTGAACAGAATGTTCAGCAGCGGGACGATCACGGCGAAGGAGAAGATGTTGAAGATGGCGGACAGCATGTTCAGGATCACCGCCCCGGCGAGGTAACCCTTGTACGGGGAGGCGTACTGTCTCATCATCTTGAAAAAGTCGTGCATTCGGAAGGCGCGTTTAGTGAAACTAACTTACAAAATTAAAGCATTTTCGCTATCTTTGCAAGGATAAAACCCTCTCTTATGGCCGAGATCACTTTTGTCATACCGGCCCGGAACCTGGACCTGCTCCACCGGACCCTCTCCATGCTTTCCTTCCAGAAGGAGGCCGCGTTGCGCGCCGTCGTCGTGGACCCGGTCGGCTCCGAGGCCGTCCAGGCCGTCGTCCCGGATTTCGAGCCCAACCTTCCGGTTTCCGTCGTGACGGTGGACCTCACCGGGCGCCCTCTGTGGAAGTGCTGCCTGGACGCCGCTCCCGGCGCGGAATGGGTGTGCTTCCTCACTCCGGGCGTGGACTTCACCGAAACCAGCGTCAAGCGTATGTGCCGCTGCATCGACGACCACGAAACTTATGACGTCTTCCACTGGAATCTGGCTGAACCGAACAAGAAATGGAGCCTGAAAACCCGCCCGGACCGCTTTTTCACGAACGTCTTCGTGGACGGTTACGCCGCGCCCATCTCCTCCTTCGTCTTCCGGGCGAAGGCCCTCCGGGACGCCTTCGAGGCCGATTCCGAGGCCGCGGGCATGGGCGATGCCGTCATCCTGGCGGCGGCGAAGAACACCGGCATCCGCACGGCCCGCTTCGAACGCATCGGCTACACCGCCCCCGTCCCTACGACCGACCTGTCCGTGCAGGAGAAGGAAGTCCGCTCCCGCCTGGCCTTCTTCCGCTGGTCCGAGCGCTACTTCGGCGAGGACTATCCGTTGGGCGTGAGCGACCGCCTCGCGCTCTTCGCAAGCGAACTGGCCCGCCTCTATCCCAGCTTCAGCCCCGATGAACTGAAGGAGGACCTGAACACCTTCGCCTGCGTCAACGGCCCCATCCGCCGGATGAAAGCCTCCTCCGCCCTCAAATCCGCCCTGAAAGCCCGGCAAGAAGCCCTGTCGACACCTCCTGCCGAAAAATAAGTGGTTTTCCTCTTGTTTTTTCGGAATAGAATACCGATATTTGCAGTCCCTTTGAAAAAAGGACCTCTGGATGTAGCGCAGTTGGTAGCGCACCTGGTTAGGGACCAGGAGGTCGCTGGTTCAAGTCCAGTCATCCAGACATGAAAGAATCCGAGCCGTTCCGACCCGGATTCTTTGTTTTATTATACCGGGGGAAGACCCCCGGAGCCCCTCCGTCGCTTCGCTCCGAGGTTTACGGATCTTCAAACTGTTTCCTTATTTACATATGCTAATGGGAAGACCCCCGGACCCCCTCCGTCGGCCTCCGGCCTCCGAAATACGTCGTCGCCAAATCGGTCTGGTGCAGAATCGGCCTTCTGTGCGCTGAAATGCGCCAGACACCACTTTGTAAGCCGGGGTCTGCTGCGATTGAGTGCGTAGAATGGCGAAAGTGCGCTAGACCGTTTTGGTTGGAGGAAGGGAAGGTCCGGCATTTGGCAATTCGGCGGTGAATGGATATCTTTGGGACGAAGCAATATGTGCAAGGTCAGGAAGATACATCTGCTGGCTGTGAACGGCTTGTTGTGGACGGCGATCGGGACGAAGATCGCGGTCACAGGGGTGGTCAATTACCTTCGGACGGCGGCTGAGAAGCTGTGGTGGATGATTCCTTTGTCCTTGCTGGTGTTTGCGGCTTTCTATCTGATGTTCACAGGCATCGTGCGGAAGTATTCGGAACGGATCCATGCTTTGCCGGGGCCCAAGGAGCCCATCTACATGACATTCAGCCTCAAGGGGTATTCATCATCGCCTTTATGATTACGCTGGGGATTACGCTCAAGTATGTTCCCGGCATTCCGCAGTCTTTCTTCGCCTGGTTCTATCTCGGGCTGGAGGCGGGCCTGCTCTCCGCAGGGACCCGTTTCCTCATCCGTTGGTGGAAGGCGAGAGGGTGCTGAGGAGGGGCGGCCCCTGTGTCTTATTTGTCGACTTGTTGTCCCGTCTTATCGATACGATACGTTTTGTCGTGGAGGTCCACTTCGGCAACACCGTTTTCAAAATCACAGGCGAATGTATAATGGCACGGTATCACTTCGCGTCCGGTATGGTCAATATAGCCATACAGGCATCTGTGATCCTGCACGAGGGCCAAGCCTTCGCGAAGAGGGTGAGCGAACTTATACTCGCAAGGCGTCACCCGCCGCCCATACTTGTCAATGTAGCCGAATCGGGTTTCCTCCCTTACGATGGCGAGGCCTTGGTGAAAAGGGCATACAGCGCCATAGGCGAATGGCGCCACCTCCATACCATACTTGTCAATCACGCCATAAAGGTCGTGCAAGGCAACCACGGCCAGGCCGTCGTGAAAGTCATGGGCATCCTGGTAATGGAAAGGAATCGCCACCTTGCCGCTCTTGTTGATGTAGCCGTATTTGTCGTCCTTTTTTACGTGCGCCAATCCCTCGCTGAAACTGCCGGCTTCGTCATAGATGAAGGGAATGACCGTTTGGCCCTCTTCATTGATGAAGCCCCACTTCCCGTCTTTCATGAACCGGGCTAAGCCGTCGCGGAAATCCGGTTTTTCCGGATTGAAATAGGTGCTGCCATAGCCTCCCTCCCCATCATCTTCTTCTTTGCATCTGATCAGTTCCTGCCCCGTCTTGTCAATCAGTATATCTTTGCCGTCGATCCGGGCACTGGCCACGCCATCAATGAAAACTTGCACTTTGTCGTACCTGCAAGGGACAACTTCTTTGCCGGACTTGTCTATATAGCCCCATTTGCCATTAAGCTGAACCCTGACCAACCCATCGACAAAACCATCATCAATATGGTCATATTGGCAAGGGATCACTTCATTTCCAGCCTTGTCTATATAACCCCATTTGCCATCGCGCTCAACCGGATTCAATTCGTTCTGGATGGAATAGTACATAGAATCATACTTGAAGGGTATAACCTGGCGGCCGGTCTCGTCAATCAGACCCCATTTGCCGTTAAGTCTTACCTGGGCCAATCCACCGACAAACCCATAATCGATACTGTCATATTGGCAGGGGATTACTTCAATGCCGGCCTTGTTGACGAAGCCCCATTTCCCGCCCATGCATAAAGCCGCAATACGTTGCCCCCCCAGATTAACTGCAGCAAGGTTGCCCTTGAATGGTTTCGCAAAGTCATATTTACAGGGAATAATTTCACGGCCGGTCTCATCGGCATAACCGAATTTTCCATTTCGGCGGACAGGAACAAGTTTATTCTCCATGACAAAAAAAGATTAAGGTTCGTTCAATACTATCGGGAACGATATCCCCGTAACAAAGATAAACTATTGATAGCGTTGGGTCACGGGAAGATTTCACCGGTAAACAATCGCACAGATAATGCAAATGACGACAAATACTTTCTCCCAGAGCATCAATAGATCATCGTCGTCAAAATGCTTATAAGCATGGTAAAGCCGGTAACCACAAATGGGTAACCAGAACACTATGAACCAGGTGGAAGGAGCAGGGAACACCCAACTGATGACAAATCCCCATGTAAGAACGATAAGCATCACTTTTCGGACGCAGAGTGCGATGAACTTATACTGTGATTTCTGCTTTTCATGTTCCTCTTCGCTGACATACCAGTGATCCACAGTCCCCGTATCCACATAGCCGATGATCTCTTGGTCTTTGTTGCGAATGGCGCGTTGCCGCTCAGCGGAATGCCACCCGATTCTATCCGCAAAAAACGGAGCGGCCAGACATAATCCGAAAATGACCAATTCTGTCAGGCACGTCATACAAGTACCCTCTTCGGAGACAGGAATAAACCATAAGAAGCGGACCTCGTCATATCCATGCAAATCAACAGGCCTACAAGACAAGGCAAGGAAAACTGTCGCAAAACAAACAATGATGCGTAGAATCCTTCTGGCTTTAGCGTTCATAACGAGATAAGGGTTATTTTTGGCAAATATAGTAAAAGAATCAGAATAAATGGCTCATGGCGGTGGGCCGACATTTGGCATTTCGGCGATGAATGGCTATCTTTGAAGTTGGTGGAAGGGGAGAGGCATAACAGTCTGACATTATGGATTTCAAGGTATTCGGAAAGGAGGGGGCGTCCTCGTTGCTGCTCCTCCCGGGGTTGGGGGTGTCGTATGAGATTTTTCTCCCGCTGATCGGTCTGCTGGAGGAGCGGTTCCGCATCATCGCCGTGCAGGTCGACGGCTTCACGCTGGGAACTTTCACGCGGTTCACCTCCATCGACGATCAGGCGGCGCAGGTGATCGCATATGTCAAGGAGAGCCAGGGAGGCCACCTGGACTGTGCCTACGGCTTGTCCCTGGGCGGAAAGATCCTCTCCCGGGTGCTGGAGCGGAACGAAGTCGTCATCGACCATGCCATCCTGGATGCGGCGCCTTTGCTCCCGCTTCCCAAGTGGCTGGAAGGGCCGCTCCGCTACTATCAGTGCGCCAACGTATGGACTTGCTACCACTGGACGGGATTCTGGCGGTGGGTGTTCCATTCGCACTATTTCGACGTCTTGTTGGACGAGTGCCGGAAAGTGTATCCCTTCGGTGGCGGCCGGGCCGTACTGGACGGGTATAAATCGGTCTATACCAATAAGCTGGAGTCAATATCCGGTCCCGATATCCACTTCTGGCACGGCTCGCTCGAAGCCTTCGTGGCCCGCCCTCAGGCCAAGCATCTGCTAACGATCTGTCCGTCGGCCCACGTCGAAGTCTTCCCCAAGATGAATCACGGGCAGCTGCTCGTGGACCATCCGGAAGAAGTGGCGCGGAGGATCCTGGAAATGGTCTAGGAAAGCGTCCTACAACAGCAGCAGGGGAGAGGGGATGCCGCGCTCGAGGACGCGGAGGTGGACGGTGCCGGGTTCGACACCCAGTTCTTCCAGGACGGCGCGGGCGTTGTCATAGGCGAGGCGCGGGGTGTTGTTGTTTCCGCTCAAGTGACACAGGAAAAGGTTCCGGAGGCCGGGATGCATAAAGGCGCGGATGGCGTCGCCGCAGGCGTCGTTCGACAGGTGGCCGGCGCCCTGGCAAATGCGCATCTTCAGATAATGCGGGTAGGAGCCCCCGAGGAGCATGTCTACGTCGAAATTGGATTCCACCACCACGGTATCGGCCTTCCGGGCCCATTCAAGGGCCTCGTCGGTCACGTGGCCGAGGTCCGTCATCAGGACGAACAGGCGCCCTTCGCAGCGGATGGCGTAGCCGACCGTCTGCGTGGCGTCGTGCGGGACTTCGAAGTACTGGACCTCGATGCCCTCGGCGACGGGATTCCACACGCGCGGCAGGAGGTCGCGGCGACAGCCGCCGATTTCCAGTCGCGTGAAGGGATGCCAGGCCAGGGCGTCCTGCAGGATGGAAGTCGTGTAGACGGGCTTGGAGAGCCGCTTGCAGATGGAGCCCAGGTTGCGGATGTGGTCGCCGTGGTCGTGGGTGACCAGGACGCTTTGGAAGCAGTCCAGGTCCAGCGACTGGCTTTCCAGGACCTTCTTCATCCGGCGGATGCTGACGCCCGCGTCGATGAGGACGCCCGACGTGGCGCAGCCCTCCTCCTCGTGCAGGAGCAGGTAGCAGTTGCCGCAGCTGCCGCTGGAAAAGCTCAGGAAGCGCATCAGTTCCGTTCCTCCTCGCAATACCGGGAGATCACGTTGTAGGCGTCGCCGATGCCGAGTTCGCCGGCCCGGGACAGGTCGATGCAGCCTTTCTCCTTGTCTTTCAGATAGATGAGGACGAGCCCGCGGTTGAAGTAGGCTTCGCCCATATAGGGGTACAGGGCGATGGCCCGGCCGTAGCTGTCGATGGCGTTCACCAGCTGCTGGGACAGGCAGTAGAGGTTGCCCAGGTTGAACTGGATGTACGGCATCGCCGGCTGGATGGCGGCCGCCTGCTCCATGTCGGCGAGGGCCTCCGAATAGTCGTAATGGCTTGTGACCTGCTCGCGGACGCGGGCGCGGGTGTTGCCCTTGTCGTCCATCGTCAGGGTCTGGACGTTGGACTCGATGGAGGCGATGAAGTCGATCATCTCCGCCCGCAGGACCGCCCGGTTCATATAGTAGAACGCCTTGTAATAGGAGTCGTAGCGGTCGCCGCCGCCCTCCGCCGCGATGGCGCGGTCGTAATGCGTCTGCGCGGCATTGTACTGCTTCTGGTCCAGCTCGGCGAGCGCCAGGAGGAACTCCCGGGCGGGGCCTTCCGCTCCGCCGCCGTACAGGATGCCGTCCAAGGCGTCCTGCGAAGGCTTGGACACCTTCGCGGCGTCGTCGGTGATCGTGACCGGAAGCGGCAGGACCGAATAGAAGCGGTCCAGGAGCGGGTTCTCGTACCGGTGCTCGAGCGCGTAGTTCGTGTCGTCCCGGCCGGAGGCGAGGACGAACTTGTACAGGGGCTTGAGGTTGATGTCCACGTCGCGGTGCTGGAGCATCTCGTCGTCGAAGTCGTGCTTGGCGAATTCGGCGTCGAGGGTCAGCAGGGAGCTGTATTTCTTGGTGGTGTCCGCGAACTCCGCGGCGCCGGAGGCGTTCTTCGCGCGGTACTCCGCGACCTTCCGCCGGCCGGTCTTGTAGTCCTCCCGCGAGGCGCGGTTCATCCCCAGCTGGAGCTCCGCATAGGCCCGGTTCATATAGGCCTTGGCGAAGTCCGGATACAGTTCGATGGCTTTGTTGTAGTCCGCCAGGGCGTCGTCCCAGCGGCCCATCTCCAGGAAGAAGCCGGCCCGGTTGAAGTAGGCCAACACGTTGTTCGGGTTGATGTTGATGACGCGGTCCATGTCCGACAGGGCCGCCGCGAAATCGCCCACCTGGGCCGATATCAGGCTTCGGTTGTACAGGGTGAGGGCGTTGCCGGGTTCGTGCCGGAGGACGGTGTTGAGATCCGCCATCGCCTCGTTCAGGTGGCTCTGCTCGGAGTGCAGGATGGCGCGGTTGAAATAGGCCAGCGTATTGGTGGTGTCCAGCTCGATGGCCTTGTCCATATCCTGGATGGCGGCCTCGTAGTCGCCCTGCTCCGCGAGCAGGCGACCGCGGCGGATGTAGCCTTCGGGCTCGAAGCGGTCGATCTTGATGGCCTTGTTGTAGTCGTTCACCGCCTTGAGGGTGTCGCCGAGGAAGAGGTAGGAGGCGCCGCGGTTCAGGTAGGCCGACGGGTCCTTGGGCTCCTGGCGGATGTACTTGTCGAAGTCCTTGACGGCGGGCTCGAACTGCTGGCTGAGGAAGTATGTGACGCCCCGCGTGAAATACAGCCCGGCCGAGCCGGGACGGAGCGAAATCGCCTTCTCGAGGTCCTTCAGGGCGTCTTCGTAGTCGCCGAAGCGGCTTGCCGTGATGGCCCGGTAGTGGTAGCCGGAGGTGAAGACGGGGTTCAGGCGGACGGCGGTGTTGAAGTCCGTCCGGGCGCCGCGGATGTCGCCGAGGTTGTACTTGGCGATGCCCCGGTAGAAGAAGGTCCAGTAGTCGGTCGTGTCCAGCTGCGCGAGGACGTTGAATTGGGACACCGCTTCCGCCAGACGCCCTTCCGACAGGGCGTTGCGGCCCCGGAACATGAAGACGTCCTTGTCATACTGCGCACGCGCCTCGAGGGCGCCGGCGAGCAGGACAAGCAGGCAGATCAGCAGTTTTCCCTTGCACTTCATTCAGAAAAATTTTCAAATGACGGGCGAAATGGCTATTTTCGCATCAATTTACAAAGATAAGCATTTATCGTGCCCTTCGGACAGCTGACCCGAAAATTTTTGAGCATCTGCCTCGCCCTCGTTGCGCTGGCCCCCCTTGCGGCGGCCCAGCCTGCGGGCTACATCATCAGCGCCCGGAACGCCGAGCACCTGGCCGACACGGCCGCGCTCCGCTCCCGGGTCGGCTTCTTCGCCGACAGCCTCTGCGCCGGGCGGGCCTCCGGGACGCCGGGCTCCCTCCACGCGCAGTCGGCCATCGCCCGCCAGTTCGCGGCCTACGGCCTCCTGCCCGCCGGCGGCACCTACTTCCACGGCTTCCGCACCCTGGGCGGCGCTCCGGCGCACAATGTCGTGGGCTTCCTCCCCGGCAGCGGGGACCGCTACGTGGTGGTCGCCGCGCATTTCGACCACATCGGCACCCTCTCCGGCACGATGTATCCCGGCGCGGACAGCAACGCCTCCGGCGTCGCGTCGCTCCTGACCTTGGCCCAGATGTTCCACCACTTGCAGACGATGGGGAAAACCTATGCCCATACGCTCATCTTCGTGGCCCTGGACGGCAAGGAACAGAGTCTGTCCGGCTCCTTCCACCTGTGGAACGAGATCGCGGGCGGCTTGATCCGCGACCCGCGCACCGGCCGGACCGTCACCCCGAAGGACATCGACCGGATGGTCAACATCGACCAGGTGGGCGGCACCGAAGCCCCGCTCCGCAAGAGCCGGCCCGACTACCTGATGATGCTCTCCGAGAAGGACACCGGCCGCCGGGACGCCCTCCTCATCGCCAACCAGAGTCCGGAAGTGAGCCTGGACCTGGGCTTCGACTATTACGGGAGCAAGGATTTCACCCGCGTGTTCTACCGCACCATCAGCGACCAGAAGCCCTTCCTGGACAACGGCATCCCGTCCGTGATGTTCACCTCCGGCATCACCCTCCGGAACAACAAGGTCACGGACAATGCGGAATCCCTGGACTACGGCATTCTCCGCCGCCGCGTCCTCGCGATGTTCTATTATCTCGTGCGCGTGATATGAGGCGCGTCCTGACCGCCGCCACCGCCGTCCTCCTGCAGATGTGGCAGCTGCCGCAGAACCTCGCCGGAATCGTCTTCGGCTGGTTTTTGAAAGGAAAACGGCGCTACCGCAACCTCCCCGGCATCCCGGAGGAAATCCACGTGATCGGCGCCTCCAATATGTACGGGGGCATCTCTTTGGGAAACTTCGTCTACTGCCGGCCTCCCATTTACGGCCAAATGGCCCTTCACGAGTACGGCCACTGCCGCCAGTCCCGCATCCTGGGACCTTTCTATCTGCTGGTGATCGGCATTCCTTCGCTGTTATGGGCCCTTTGGTGGCATCCCGGCCGTTCCGTGGGCTACTACAGCTTTTTCACCGAACGCTGGGCGGACCGCCTGGGCGGGGTGCAAAGACGACATCGGAGCTGACGCCCGTCAGGCCGCTTCCAGCCATTTCCCGCGCGCGATGCGAATCAGGAAGATGGTGCCGCGGAAGGTAAGCTCGACCGCCATCGCCATCCAGAAGCCCACGAGGCCGTACACCCGCACGAGGAAGATGGCGGGGAGGATGCGGACGATCCACATCGACGTGAAGTTCATCACACTCGGCCACTTGGTGTCGCCGGCGCCCACGCAGACGCCGTAGGCGACGATGGAGGCGGCGTATCCCAGTTCCGCGAAAGCTTCGATTCTCAACACCCGGGCGCCCAGCGAGATGACTTCCGCGTCGGGGGAAAGCATCTGCATCAGTTCGGGCGCGATCGCGTACATCAGGATGGCCAGGAGGCCCATGATGCCCATGCCCAGGCCGGTGGTGATCCAGGCGAAGCGCTTGGCGAGCTCCTTGCGGCCGGCGCCGACGGACTGGCCCACCAGGGCCGTGGCCGCGTCGGCGATGCCGTAGCCGGGCATGTAACAGAAGCTTTCCGCCGTGATGGCGAAGGAGTTCGCGGCGATCGCGATGGTCCCGAGCGGGGCCACGATGATGGTCGATGCGATGTAGCCGCCGCGGATGAGGACGTTCTGCAGGGCCATCGGGCCGCCGATGCCGGCCGCCTTGGCGATCACTTTCCCGGTCGGCTTGAAAGAGCCTTTGTCCTGCCGCAGGTTGAGTTCGGGGGAGCGGACGGTGAGGAAGTACAGCATCGCCATCGCCGTGATCAGTTCCGCCAGGCCCGTGCCCAGGGCCGCGCCCACGACACCCATGTCCAGCACATAGATGAACAGGTAGTTGAAGCACACGTCCATCAGGCACATGCCGATGTTCAGGTAGCTGGGAACCTTCATGTTGCCGCTCACCTGCAACATCGACGCGCAGATCCAGTCCAGCTGCATGAAGGGGAGGAAGGCGGAGACGATGAAGAAGTATTTCGTCGCGTCGGGGACGATTTCCGGGCTGCCGCCGAGCCAGCGGGGGAGCGGCCCGGCGAGGGCCATCCCGATGACGGCGATGGCGCCGCTGAAGGCGAGGGCGCTCACGAGCGCCTGCCGGAGCACCTCCCGGGCCGTCTTGAAGTCGTTGGCCCCGATCAGGTGCGCGACCTGCACCGAAAAACCGCTGCCGCAGGCGCCGCAGAAGCCCATCAGCAGCCACATACAGGTGGAAACCAGGCCGATGGACGCGCCCGCCGCGGCTCCGAGATGCCCCACCATCGACGTGTCGATGTACTGCATCAGCACGGACGACAGCTGGGCGATGATGGCCGGGTAGCTGAGCATCAGGCACAGCTTCAGCTGCTGGCCGCCCGTCAGCGTCCCGCCTCCCCGGATCTGGGCGAGCAAATAGTCCTTCGAGCCGTTTCCCTTTGTCATTTCGAGCTTGCCGAGAAATCTATTTGAACGCCTCCATCACCCCCGTCGCCTTCCCGTCGGTCGTGAAGGCGCCCATGTCATAGGCGTTCCAGCCCAGCGTACCGTACACGGCCGGCTTCCATTTTCCGTCCACCTCGGGCTCCCAGTAGAAGACGCCCTTGCACTTGGCGATCTTCTTCACCTCCGTCATGAAACCGGAGAGGACTTGGGCGGCCAGGGTCGCGTTCGCGGGCGTTTTCACGCCCACTTCCGCGACGATGACCTCCTTGTTGAATTTCGAAATCAGGGCCTGGATCCGCTGGATGGCCGTCGTGTTGCATTTGCTCCAGTCCGACTCCGTCTGGGGGTAGTGGGACAGGGCGATGGCGTCGAACTTGCCGCCGGCCGCCTGGATCTCCTCGAACCACCAGGCGTTGTCCTCGAAGGCGTTGTTCAGGTGCGCGAGCACCGTGCAGGACGGGAAGACGGCCTTGACGGCGTCATAGCCCGCATTGAGGAGTTTCGCGAAGTTCTTCCGTCCGTTCGGAAGGTTGCCGGAAGAGGTCCACAGCTGGCCGGCGGGCCAGAGCATCCCGTTGCGGGTCTCGTTGCCGACCTGCACCCAGTTGGGGGTGACGCCGGCGTCCTGCAGGGCCTTCAGCACTTCCGTCGTATGGTCGGAGACGTGCTTGGCCATCTTGTCCAGGTCGTTCTTGTCGGCCTCCCATGCCTTGGGGATGTCCTGGCGGGACGGGTCGGCGAAGAAGTCGCTGTAGTGGAAGTCCAGCATCAGCGCCATCCCGGCCTTGGCGGCGCGGGTGGCGAGCTTCACGACGTCGTCCTTGCCGCTCCAGCCGCCGGTGGGATTGACCCATACGCGGAGCCGGATGGCGTTGACGCCCGTTTCCTTGAGGACGTCCATGATGTCGGCCTTCGTTCCGTTCTTGAGCTGGAACGTGCGGCCGCCTTTCTCCATCTCCGACACCCAGGAGATGTCGGCACCCTTGGCGAACGAGGGCGTGGGGACGGGTTGGGGCTTCACCTCGGGATCGGGTTCGTCGGGGGTGACCGGGGCCGGCTTGGAACAGTGGCAGGCGGTCAGGAAAAGGGTGGCGATGGCCAGGATGATTCGGGTCGTTTTCATAGTTTCAGCAGTCATAAGGGGGTACTTCGCCGCGGTCGATGAGGTCGCGGAGGATATCTTCCCAGGCCGAGTCGGCGGTGCCGAAGGCGGCACGGACGTCGGCGAGGGTGTAAGGGGCCTTGATGAAGGCTTTCAGGCGGGAGGCCAGGTCCTGCGGCTTCTTCGCGCGTTCGCGGCAGATGTCGCAGTGGCCGCAGTCGGCGCTCTCTTCCTGCCCGAAATAGCGCAGGAGATAGCGGGAGCGGCATTCGTCCTCCTCGGCCACGTACGAGAGCATCGTCTCCACGCGCTCGTGGAAGACCGACCGGAGCATCTCGTACCGCTTGGGCATCAGGTCCACGTTGCCTTCGTGCAGGCGGTCGTGGAGGAGGAAGATGACGTCGGACTGGTCCGAGGGGATGTACTTGATGATGTGGTTTACGGCGAGGCCGTACAGGAGCTGGCGCAGCTCCGGCACCGTCAGGCCGCTCTTGCGGGCGACGGTTTCCTCGTCGATGGACACCGGGTAGGAGAACAGGCCGGTGTAGGAGCGCATCAGGGTCTCCAGCAGCGGCACCATCCGGGCGTCCGGGAGCTCGAGCCCGTACAGGGCGGTCCGGTCCACGGTGACCTGCACGCGCGTCTGGATTTCCAGGTCCTCGGAGAAGATCCAGTGCCCGGCGCGCTCGATGTATTTGATGGCGTAGAAAGCGGGGGAGAGCTGGAGCTTGAAATGCCGGCAGAAGGCGCCGATGTCGAACTTCAGCTGTCGGCCCATCCCCTGGTCGTAGGGGATTCCGTGGAAGATGTGGACCTTGTGGTAGATGCCCTCGACGTACTCCAGCGAGGGGAAGGAGACGCGCTCGATCTGCGCGAGGCGCTTCCGGTCGCCGTCGTTCCACAGGAGGACGGCGTAGGAAGGCTTGCCGTCGCGCCCGGCGCGGCCCGCTTCCTGGAAATAGGCCTCGGGGCTGTCCGGCACGTCCACGTGGACCACGAACCGGACGTCGGGCTTGTCGATGCCCATTCCGAAGGCGTTGGTGCACACCATCACGCGGATCCGGTCCGCCTTCCAGTCCTCCTGCCGGAGGGCGCGGGCGGCGGAGCCGATGCCGGCGTGGTAGAACGACGCGGAAACGCCGCTTTCCTTGAGCAGTCCAGCCAGTTCCTCGGCCTTCTTCCGGTTGCGGACATACACGATTCCCGACCCGGGAACGCCGTTGCACACGGCCAGGAGCTGTCCGGCCTTGTCCTCGCTCTGCCGGACGATGTACGACAGGTTCGGCCGCTCGAAGCCGCTCTTGAGGAGGTTCTTCTCCTTGAAGCCGAGGCGGTCCATGATGTCGTCGGCGACGGCGGGCGTCGCCGTGGCAGTGAGGGCGATGACGGGCGCATCGACACTGCCGCGCAGCGCGCCGATCTCCAGGTACTCCGGCCGGAAGTCGTAGCCCCACTGCGAGATGCAGTGCGCCTCGTCCACGACGATGAACGAGATGGGGAGCACCGGCAGGTAGCTCTGGAAGAGGCGGGTCTGGAGTCTTTCGGGGGAGACGTACAGGAACTTGCAGTCGCCGTAGGCGGCGTTGTTCAGCGCGAGGTCCACCTCGTGCCGGTTGAGCCCGGAGTGGACGGCGATGGCCTTGATGCCGCGGCCGGCGAGGTTCTGGACCTGGTCCTTCATCAGCGCGATGAGCGGCGTGACCACGAGGGCGAGCCCGTCGCGCATCATCGCGGGCACCTGGAAACACACCGATTTGCCGCCTCCCGTGGGGAGGATGGCGAGCACGTCGCGACCCGCGAGCGCCTCTTCGATGATGCGCTCCTGCATGGGCCGGAAGCTTTCGTGCCCCCAATAGGTTTTCAGTGTCTCTAGTGGCGTCATTTTTTGCAAATGTTCGGCGCTTCAATTGCAAATATCTCGTTTTTTTAATAAATTTGCAAAATTGAAGAATTAAACTTTAAACCCGTATAATTATGGCAAAAATCAATCTGGCCAAGTATGGCATCAAGGGCGTGAAGGAGATTCTGTACAACCCCACGTACGAAGTCCTTTACAATGAGGAAACCAAACCCGAACTCGAAGGTTTCGACAAGGGACAGGTGACCGAGCTCGGCGCCATCAACGTGATGACCGGCATCTACACCGGCCGTTCTCCGAAAGACAAGTACATCGTCTATGACAAGACCTCCAAGGTCGGCGCACCCGGCGAAGTCTGGTGGACTACGCCCGAGTATCCGAACGACAACCACCCGATGACCGAGAAGGTCTGGAAGACGGTCAAGAAGCTCGCCCAGAAGCAGCTCAGCGGCAAGCGCCTGTTCGTCGTCGACGGTTTCTGCGGCACGCACAAGGACACCCGCATGAAGGTCCGCTTCATCATGGAGGTCGCCTGGCAGGCCCATTTCGTGACCAACATGTTCATCCGTCCGAAGAACCAGAAGGAGTTCGACCAGGAGCCCGACTTCGT
>JAFRPH010000072.1 GCA_017429205.1 Bacteroidales bacterium | reverse complement strand
CTTTCCATGGTTGTGGAGGCAAATGTGCGTAAAGTGAATCGGCGACGGTGTTGACGTAGTCGCTCGTCCCGGAAAAGCCCATCGCCCTGATGCGAGCCTTGCCGACATGGCCCGCGAGCAGTGCCAGTTTGCGGCGGAAGCAGTCCTCGGCCTCGCGCGACGGGGTCGGATGCCCCATCAAGGCATGCCACAGCGCCACGAGCATCTTCCGCGCCAGCGCGCAAACCACCAGGTTGCGAGGCTTGCCGGACGCGGCCTTGCGCCGCGCCCAGCGGTGGATGGGGCCTTTTCCGTACTTCATGGCGCTGTTGGCGGCCTCCACTAGGAGCGCGCGCAGATCCCTGCGTCCGAACCCGGCAAGCCCGTGCCGCCCGTCCGACTTGCCGCTGGAGCACACCGACGGGTTCAGCCCGACGTATCGAACAAGCTTCTTGGGATTCCCGAAGCGCTCGGCCTTCTCGACGAACGCCACGAGCGCGAAGGCGTTGACGTGGCCTATGCCCAGCACGGACATCGCTCGGCGCATCTGCGCGTCTCCGGCCACGATCTGCTCGATACGGCCGGCGCACCGCTCCTTCATCGACTCGGCGAATTCAAGCTGCCGGAGCATGGTTTCGAGCTGGAAGGCCTGCTCCTCGCTCCAACCCAGCTCCTCGACGCGCCTGCGGATCCTGTCGGGACGGCGGGTCCTCGACCTTCCAAGGCCGTCCAGCCCGTGCCGGTTGCAGAAACCCCAGATTCGGTTCCTCAGCCGCGTCACGTCCTTCGTCGCGTTTCGGTACGCGAACCAGATTTCCCGGTATTCGTGGAACTGCGGCGAGGGGATGAACACATCCGTCCCGGCGCCCCGCCGCGCGTAGGCGACGGCGATGTTATATGCGTCGATGCGGTCGTTCACGCGATCTTTCGCGGACATGGACGCGGCGATGTCGGAACGCAGGACCTTGGTGTCGTATTTCAGGGCCAGAAGCCGGCGAGCCACGGAGAAGGAGTTGCTCGAGGCCTCCAGGACCGTCAGCGCCCCGGCCGGCACCTGCCGGCGGTAGGTGCGTTCCAGCGCCCCCACCGTGGTGACGATCGAGCGAAGGGGCACCGGATCGGAGCCGTGCCGCCACGTGGTGATGCTGAGCTGTACCTTCTCGCTGTGCAGGTCCATGCCTACAAGCGTCATCGCGTCTTCGTCTTTGGTTTGTGTTTCTTCTTTCATTGCTGTATCCTTTGAGGGCGCTGCCGCGCGTCCGGGTAGACGGGTCTGCATGAAGCAAACAAGTATGCGGGGTCTTTCGCCCCAAGCAGGTGGTTTCCGTCGGTGTTCGAACAGTAAAACGGGCATTTGGCCCACGACTTCTCTCGAACATCTCCCATGCTGGCAGCGGGTGTTTACCATGCACCTGCTGTTTCGCATCATACCCGGACGCGCGGCAGACTTGCAAGACCCCGTAGCGTCGTGTACGCAAACAACATTATCAACAGTAAACTTGCGGGGTTGAGGCGTTGAAGAAAGGCGATTTTGGAAAAGGTCTATGTTGAAACAGGGTCGAATGTTCATGCCTCCCCTATGCAACGGACAACATCCGCGTTGCGTTGTCGGGGGAGATTCGTTGCATTTCCATGGGATGGTAGTGGAT
Source organism: Bacteroidales bacterium (assembly GCA_017429205.1). Next base: position 107 of record JAFRPH010000072.1, on the reverse strand, counting down.
GGTTTGCAGGTTGCTTGCAATCCGAAATGCCCCTAAAAAGGGGGCGGGCGGGGGCGTAGGGGCATTTCGGACTTCCAAAAGGACATTTACCTCTTCCGAAATCGGGG
>JAFRPH010000050.1 GCA_017429205.1 Bacteroidales bacterium | reverse complement strand
TTCCATAGACTCTCCGGAGGAGAGGTACGCTTGGATGATACTCAACTTCTCATCCTTGCTGTAAGTCTTTCTGTTCATTTTGTCCTAAATAAAGTTTACAGTTTTACATCATTCAGTGTAAACCTATTTCAGGACAAGTCATGCTTCGGAGGCGAAGCCGACGGAGGGGGTCCGGGGGTCTTCCCCCGGTAAATAAACAAGAAAAAGTCTGGCCGAAAGCCAGACTTTTTCAGAGCGGAATACGAGGTTCGAACTCGCGACCTTCGGCTTGGGAAGCCAACGCTCTACCAACTGAGCTAATTCCGCGCGGGAATACAAAGGTACGGATAGTTTCCGAGAAAACCAAGGGGGCGCCACGTGTTGTTAAGATATGAAAGCAATCATTTGAGATTTGATAATGATTTATTATCTTTGCGTACCACTAACCGCACAATTGATAATGGACGCTCGTATTGAACTGAACCCCAACGAAGTGGTCTCCTTCCTGGGGAAGCGGCCGGAGGATTTCACCCGCGCCGATATGGTCAAGTTCATCCGGGAGAAAGGGATCCGGATGATCGATTTCATGTACCCCGCCGAGGACGGGCGCGTGAAGACGCTGAATTTCACCGTGAACAATCTCGCCTATGTCGAGACGGTGCTCACCGAAGGCGAGCGCGTGGACGGGTCCAGCCTGTTCCCTTCCTTCATCGAGGCCGGAAACAGCGACCTGTATGTCATCCCACGCTACCGGACGGCGTTCGTGGACCCGTTCAACGAAATCCCGACGCTGTGCTTCCTGTGCAGCTTCTTCACGAAGGACGGCGAGCCGTTCGACTGCGCCCCCTATATGACCCTGATGCGGGCCGAGGACGCCTTCTACCAGTCCACGGGCCTGACTTTCGAGGCGATGGGCGAGCTGGAATACTACGTCATCACCGACGCGGAGCCCCTGTTCCCCGCCACGGACCAGAAGGGCTACCACGAGTCCGAACCCTTCGCCAAGCTGAACGATTTCCGCCGCGCTTGCATGGTCCACGTCGCCAAGACCGGCGGCCAGATCAAGTACGGACACAGCGAGGTGGGCAACTTCACCCTGGACGGGAAGGTCTATGAGCAGAACGAGATCGAGTTCCTCCCGAATCCGGTGGAAACGGCCGCCGACCAGCTCCTGCTGGCGAAATGGGTCATCCGGAACCTCGCGTACCAATGGGGCCTGGACGTGTCCTTCGCCCCGAAGATCACCGTGGGCAAGGCCGGTTCCGGGATGCACATCCACATGCGCCTGATGCAGGAAGGGAAGAACGTCACCCTGGGCCCGGACGGCAAGCTGTCCGAGGTCGCCCGCCGCGCCATCGCCGGCCTGATGCTGATGGCCCCGTCCATCACGGCCTTCGGCAACAAGAACCCCACCTCCTACTTCCGCCTGGTCCCGCACCAGGAGGCGCCGACCAACGTGTGCTGGGGCGATTGCAACCGCTCCGCCCTCGTCCGCGTGCCGCTGGGATGGTCCTCCGGCGTGGACATGTGCACCCGCGCCAATCCGCACGAGCAGCCGGTCAAGGCCGACACCACCGACAAGCAGACCTTCGAGATGCGCAGCCCCGACTGCTCCGCCGACATCTACCAGCTGATGGCCGGCCTGTGCGTCGCCGCCCGCAAGGGCCTGGAGATGCCGGTCGAGGAGGCGCTGCGGATCGCGGCCGACAAGTATGTGGACATGGACATCCACAAGAGCGAGAACGCCGCGCGGCTCGCGACCCTCGACTCCCTCCCGACCTGCTGCGCCGAATCCGCGGCCTGCCTGGAAAAAGCGCGCGCCGCCTATGAGGAAGCCGGCGTTTTCAAGCCCCGGATGATCGACGGAATCATCACCGCCCTGAAGAGCCACCACGACAAGCACCTCCACGCCGACGCCAAGAAGGACCCGGCCCTGATGCGCAAACTGGTGGACCAGTACTTCTATTGCGGGTAGCGGGATGAGAAAGTCAGTCCTAATCTTTTGGTAAAAAATAAAATCCAACCTCGCCAGGGTTGGATTTTTCAATCATAGGTCAGTCCTAAATTCACGTGCCCGACGCATCTCTGCGTCGGGCACGCTACTTAACCTAAACTTAAACTATGAAAAACTTCGCTACAAAGATAAGAAAGTTTTTCTATAAATCAATCATATATGACGAATCTTAGCATATTTCAGTAATAAAATTTTTTCGCCATATTTCTCAAAAGCGATGCTCGCCTTGATATCCGGCACTTCCCCAGATATTTTTAGGACTTTTCCAACCCCAAAACGATTGTGTTCGATCGTATCGCCCACGTGGAAGCTGGACATCGGGTCCGGGGTGAATTCGGAGTCCGGCACCTTGGGCGGCAACGGCCGGTTCAGCACCGCCTCCTGGGTGGTCGGCCGCGGGGTCCCGACAGGACTAATCGCCCCCCCGGTCAGGCCCCTGTTTGTCCGGACGGGCGCACCGCCCCTGTCATTCCGAGCGGCCATCGGCCGTGAAGGAGCCTCTCTCCCTCCCCCGAACCGTCCGAACCGGAAGCCGGGATGGTCGTCGTCGTCCAGCGACCGCTCCACCTGGAAGTCCTCTTTCCGGAGGGGATTCTGGATGTACTGCGGCGCAATCTCGCGGAGGAAGCGGCTGGGAGCGTTGCTTTCGTGCTTGCCGTTGCGCATCCGCGTCTGCGCGAAGGTGAGCGCGACGGCCGTCTTGGCCCGGGTGAGGGCGACGTAGAACAGGCGGCGCTCCTCTTCCAGCTCCGGCTCCGTGAGCATCCAGCCGCCGGAGGGGAACAGGTTCTCCTCCATTCCGGAGACGAACACATAGGGGAATTCCAGGCCCTTGGCGGAATGGGCCGTCATCAGGGCCACTTTGTTGGAGGTCTCGTCATCGGCCACGTCCACGTTGGACAGAAGCGAGATGTTCTCCAGGAACTCGGGAAGCGTGACCAGCGGGAGGTCCGCCTCCGGGACTTCCGAAGCGTCGTCGTAGCGGCCGTCCTCGACCAGCGCGTTGCGGGCGTCGCCCTGGACTTCCTCCACGTAGCCCGCCACGCTGTCCAGGAGCTCCTGGACGTTCGCGGCGCGGGCCTGGCCCTCGATGGAGTTGTCGCTCTTGTAGAAGAGGTACAGGCCGGAGTCGGAGGCGAGGGTTTTCGCCGCCTCGTAGGCATCCGTCTGCCCGAGCGTCTCCGCCACCTTGGCGATCATCTGGCAGAAGGCGCGGATCTTGCCGACGGCGGCGGCGCGGAGGCCGAAGGTCTCCAGGTCCTCCGCCCAGGCGGCGCCGTACAGCGAAGCGCCCTTCGCCTGCGCCGCCGCGGCCAGGGCCGCCAGCGACGTGTCGCCGATGCCGCGGGCGGGCTTGTTCACCGCCCGTTTGAAGGACTCGTCGTCGTTCGTGTTCGCGGCCAGCTTGAAATAGGCCATCATATCCTTGACTTCCGCTCGCTCGAAGAAAGAGTTCCCCGAGTAGATGATGTACGGGATGTTCCGCTTGCGGAGCTGCTCCTCCAGGGCGCGGGACTGGGCGTTCGTACGGTACAGGATGGCGAAATCCTCGTACTCGGCGTGGACCTCGTGCATCCGCTGCAGGATGGCCGACGCGATGAGGGCGGCCTCCTCCTGTTCGGTGTAGGCCCGTACGAGCCGGATCTTCTCCCCTTCATCGCCCATCGACACGCACTGTTTCGGAATCCGGCCTTCGTTGTTGGCGATCAGCGAGTTCGCCGCGTTCACGATGTTGCGGGTGGAGCGGTAGTTGCGCTCCAGGCGGAAGGTCTTCGCCTCCGGGAAATCCTTCTTGAAGTTCAGGATGTTCTCGATCTTGGCCCCGCGGAAGGCGTAGATGGACTGCGAGTCGTCGCCCACCACGCACAGGTTCCGGTGCACCGCCGCCAGTTTCTTGAGAATCAGGTACTGCGCATAGTTCGTATCCTGGTACTCGTCCACGAGGATGGCGTCGAAGCGCTCGGAAATCGAGGCCAGGGCGTCGGGGCTCTGCTTCAGGAGGATGTTCAGGTACAGGAGGATGTCGTCGAAGTCCATCACTCCCGACTGCCGGCACAGCTGGCAGTAGGCCTGGTACACGCGGTAGATCTCGGGCTTCTTGTGCACCCGGTCGTCCTCCCGGTAGCCGGCGGCGCCGTTCGCGTACGGCGTGGGCGTGACCAGGTCGTTCTTCGCCTTGGAGATGCGGGCGAGCACCTCCTTGGGCTTGTACAGCTTTTCGTCCAGGCCCAACTGCTTGAGACACACCTTGATGGCGCTCACGGAGTCGCCGGTGTCGTAGATGGTGAAAGTGGGAGGGAAGCCGATGGCGTCGGCGAACTCCCGCAGGAAGCGGATGAAGACGGAATGGAAGGTGCCCATCCAGATGCGGCGGGCCTTGCGCTCCCCCACCATCTGGCCGATGCGCTCCTTCATCTCGCCGGCCGCTTTCTTGGTAAAGGTCAGGGCCAGGATCCGGGAGGGATCCGTCCCTTGCTCGATCATATAGGCGATTCTGGAAGTCAATACGCGGGTCTTCCCGGAGCCTGCCCCCGCCACGATCAGCACCGGTCCTTCCACACACTCAACCGCTTGCCTCTGCTCCTTGTTCAAATCCTCGAGTATCGCACTCATAACTACCAAAACTTTTTACGAAAATAGCGAAAAAATGCGTAAATTCGCACATTATATTAAGTAAACTCAATTTTACTGCAATAATGTCTAACCAGCTCGATTTGAAAAAGGGCCTCGACATTCCCGTGAAGGGTGCCGCCGCCCAGAAAGTCGCCAAGACGGTCAAACCGGGCGTCGTCGCCGTCAAACCCACTGATTTCAAGGGCTTTCTTCCGAGACTTCTCGTGAAGGAAGGCGACCGCGTCCTCGCCGGTTCCCCCGTTCTCGCCGACAAGCAGAAGCCCCAGATCCTCGTCACCTCGCCCGTCAGCGGCACGGTGAAGAGCGTCGTCCGGGGTGACAAGCGCAAGCTGCTCGCCGTCCTCGTCGAGGCCGACGCCTCCCAGGAGTACGTCGACTTCGGGACGAAAGTCCCCGCCGATGCGGAAGCGGTGAAAGCGCTTCTCCTCAAGACCGGCCTCTGGAACGCCCTCATCCAGCGTCCCTACGGCATCCAGGCGGACCCCGACCTGCGCCCGAAGGCCATCTTCGTCTCCACGTTCAGCACCGCCCCGCTCGCGGCCGACACCGAGTTCACCCTCGGCGACCGCCTCGCCGACATCCAGGCCGGCGTGAACGCCCTCGGCAAGCTCACCGACGGAGGCGTCCATCTCACCGTGAACAAGGCCGTCTGGAACAGCAGCCCGTTCCACAAGGTGGAGAATGCGATCGTCCACGCCGTCAGCGGCAAGCATCCCGCCGGCAACGTGGGCGTGCAGATCAGCCACATCGCGCCCATCCAGAAGGGCGAGACCGTGTGGACGATGCCCGTCACGCTCCTGGCCGCCCTCGGCCGCGTCATCAACACCGGCAAGCTGGACCTCACCCGCAAGGTGGCGGTCACCGGCCCCGTGGTCGCCGACCCCGCCTACGTCGTCGCCCTCCCGGGCACGCCCGTGAAGGAACTCGTCGACGTCCCGGCGGACGCCCGCGTCATCGGCGGTGACGTCCTCACCGGCGAGAACCTCGGCGCCGACGGCTGCCTCGGTTACTTCCAGGACCAGCTCACCCTCCTGCACGAAGGCACGGAGCGCGAGTGGTTCGGCTGGGCGAAGCCCTTCCGTCCGAAAGTCCACAGCTCCTCCTGGTGCTACTTCTCCTGGCTCACCCCGGGCAAGAAGTACGACATGGACACCAACCTCCACGGCGGCCCGCGCGCCTTCGTCGAGACCAAGTGCTTCGAGGATGTGACCCCGATGGACATCTTCCCCATCTACCTGATCAAGGCCTGCCTCGCGGGCGACATCGAGAAGATGGAGAAGTTCGGCATCTACGAGGTCCTGCCCGAGGACCTGGCCCTCTGCGACTATGTGGACCCTTCCAAGAACGACATCCAGGCCATGATCCAGCAGGGTATCGACCTGATGATTAAAGAAATGGCATAAGTTATGGCAGACGAAAAGAAACCCGGCCTCTTCGAAAAAGGCGGCAAGCTGTATTGGCTTCACTCTACCATCGATGCGTTCGACACCTTCCTCCGCGTTCCGGGCACGGTGACCGCGAAAGGCGCCCACGTCCGTGACGGCATCGACCTCAAGCGCGTGATGATCATGGTCGTCATCGCCCTCGTTCCGGCCGCCCTGTTCGGCATGTACAACGTGGGCCTGCAGACCTCCCTCACCTACGGCCTCGACTGGACCTTCTGGCACATGTTCTGGTACGGACTCCTGCGGATGCTCCCGCTGTTCGTGGTCTCCTACCTCGTGGGCCTCGCCATCGAGTTCGGCTCCTCCCAGATCCGCGGCGAGGAAGTGAACGAGGGCTACCTCGTCACCGGCTTCCTCATCCCGCTCATCGTCCCGGTGGACGTTCCCCTGTGGATGCTCGCCCTCGCCGTGGCCTTCTCCGTCATCTTCGTCAAGGAAGTGTTCGGCGGCACCGGCATGAACATCTGGAACCCGGCCCTCGTGGCCCGCGCCTTCCTGTTCTTCTCCTATCCTTCGTCCATGTCCGGCTCCTCCGTGTGGGTGTCCAAGACCTGGGTCTCCGCCCTCAAGGACGTCGACGCGGTCTCCGCGGCCACCCCGCTCGCCATCGCGCACGACGGCGGCTTCGACGCCGTCTCCGGCGCCGTGGGCCAGTACTCCTTCATGGACATGTTCTACGGTTTCATCCCCGGCTCCACCGGTGAGACCAGCGTGATCGCCATCCTCCTCGGCGCCATCCTGCTCGTCTGGACGGGCGTGGCCTCCTGGAAGATCATGGTCTCCAGCGTCGCCGGCGGCCTCCTCGTGGGCTGGCTCGGCCAGCTCGCCGGCGCCACCGCCGTCCCGTGCTACTATCAGCTGGTGATGGGCGGCTTCCTGTTCGGCTCCGTGTTCATGGCCACCGACCCGGTGACCGCGGCCCAGACCGAGACCGGCAAGTGGATCTACGGCTTCCTCGTCGGCGCCCTCGCCGTCATCGTGCGCCTGTGGAATCCGGGCTACATGGAGGGCATGATGCTCGCCATCCTGTTCATGAACACGATGGCCCCGCTCATCGACCACTGCGTCGTCACGAGCCACATCAACCGGCGGATGAAGAAAGTGAAAACCGCTTAAAGGACACGCGCTATGAATACCAACAACAACGTATACACCGTTCTCTACACGGCCCTCATCGTGGTCGTCGTAGCCGCGCTCCTCGCCTTCGTCTCCCAGTCCCTCAAGGGACGCCAGGATGCCAACGAGAAGGCGGAAACCATCTCCCAGATGCTCACCGCCGCGCAGTTCGGCACCAAGGCCGAGTTCCAGAAGCTGGGCAACGCCGCGGTCCTGCAGAAGTACGCCGACGAGGTCGCCGAGGCCTACACCGTGAACCTCGCGGGCGAGAAGGTCGCCGACCTCCCGCAGGGCGAAGTGTTCAGCCCGAAGCTCCTGAAGCGGCAGAATTACAACATCAAGGGCGGCGCCAACGCCACCGGCGAGCCCGAGATTCCCGTGTTCGTCTTCAAGGACGGCACCACCGTGGTTCCCATCTACGGCGCCGGCCTCTGGGGCCCGGTCTGGGGCTATGTCGCCTTCGAGAAAGGCAGCGCCACCATCAAGGGCGCCTACTTCGACCACGAGTCCGAAACCGCCGGCCTCGGCGCCAAGATCAAGGACGATCCGGCCTTCCAGGCCTCGTTCGTCGGCAAGAAGGCCGCCTTCGACCAGGCGCAGGTCTTCCAGATCGTGAAGGGCGCCGAAGGCACCCTCGCCGACAACCAGATCGACGCCATCACCGGCGCGACCATGACCTCCCAGGGTCTCGACGCCGCCATCAACACCTGGTTCGCCGCCTACGCGAAGTTCTTCCTGAACAACGCGCCCAAGCAGGACTGCTGCGGCGGAGAAGGTTGCGAAGGCGACCACGAGAATTGTGAAAACCACGAAGAAACGGAGGAGTAAGCCATGAATGCGAAATTGAAAGAAACCATCCTCAACCCGATTTTCAAGGGTAATCCGATCACCGTCCTGGTGCTGGGCATCTGCTCGTCCCTCGCGGTGACCGTCACGCTGAAGGGTGCGCTCGTGATGGCGCTCTCCGTGATCGTCGTCTGCGGCATCTCCAGCCTCATCCTGTCCCTGCTGCGGAACACGATTCCGGGCCGGGTGCGCATCATCGTCCAGCTCGTCGTGGTCGCGATGATGGTGATCCTGGTGGACCAGATCCTCAAGAGCTTCGAAGCCACCTACGCCATCGACAAGCAGCTGTCCGTGTACATCGGCCTCATCATCACGAACTGCATCGTGATGGGCCGCATCGAGGCGTTCGCCCTCGGCAACAAGCCGTGGCCGAGCTTCCTCGACGGTATCGCCAACGGCGCGGGCTACGGCCTGATCCTCCTCATCGTCGCCTTCTTCCGGGAGCTCCTCGGCAGCGGCACCCTGTTCGGGATCGACATCCTCAACCGGTTCGGCTATGTCCCGAACAACCTCGTGATCCTGCCTCCGTTCGCCCTCATCCTCCTGGGATGCATCGTGTGGGTCCAGCGGAGCATCCAGAAAGACCTTCAGGAAAAGTAACACCGACGCCTTATGGAATATCTCAGCTTATTCGTCAAGTCCATCTTTGTGGACAATATGATCTTCGCGTACTTCCTGGGTATGTGCTCATACCTGGCGGTATCGAAGAATGTCAAGACGGCTGCGGGTCTGGGCGTCGCGGTCATCGCCGTGCTCCTGATCACGCTTCCGATCAACTACCTCCTGAACACGTACGTGCTGGCGCCCGACGCCCTCATCGAAGGCGTGGACCTCAGCTTCCTGAGCTTCATCGTCTTCATCGCGGTCATCGCCGCCATCGTGCAGATCGTGGAGATGGTCGTGGAGAAGTTCTCCCCGGAACTCTATTCGTCCCTGGGCATCTTCCTGCCGCTGATCGCCGTGAACTGCGCCATCCTGGGCGGTTCCCTGTTCATGCAGCAGAAGGACTTCCTGAACATCGGTGAAGCCGTCGTGTACTCCCTCGGCTCCGGCATCGGCTGGTTCCTCGCCATCGTCTCCCTCGCGGCCATCCGCGAGAAGATGGCGTACTCCAACGTCCCGCCGGCACTCAAGGGCCTCGGCATCACCTTCATCACCGTCGGTCTGATGGGCATCGCCTTCATGACCTTCATGGGTATTTCACTGTAATAAGGAGGAAAGCGCTATGGCAAATACATTGATTGCAGCCATCCTCGTGATGCTCGTCGTAACGGTCCTGCTGGCCATCCTGCTGGTCTGGATCAAGAACGCCCTGATGCCCTCCGGCTCCGTCAAGGTCTCCATCAACAACGGCTCCAAGGAGCTGGAAGTCACCCCCGGCGGCGACCTGATGCACACCCTCGCGGACCACGGCATCTTCCTTCCCTCCGCCTGCGGCGGCAAGGCCAACTGCGGCCAGTGCAAGCTCCAGGTCCTCGACGGCGGCGGCACCATCCTCCCCACCGAGACCGGCTTCTTCTCCCGCAAGCAGATCAAGGAAGGCTGGCGCCTGGGCTGCCAGGTCAAGGTCAAGGACAACCTCCAGATCGCCGTTCCCGAGAGCGCCCTCAGCGTCAAGAAGCTCGAGTGCGAAGTCATCTCCAACGAGAACGTCGCCACCTTCATCAAGGAATTCACCGTCCGTCTCCCGGAAGGCGAGCACATCGACTTCAAGTCCGGCGAGTACATCCAGATCGACATCCCGGAGTACGAGGCCGACTTCTCCGACATGGGCGTCGCTCCCATCTATATGGGCGACTGGGAGAAATACGGGATCACCTCGCTCAAGTTCAAGAACACCGAGCCGACGATCCGCGCCTACTCCATGGCCTCGTATCCGGCCGAGAAGGACGTCATCAAGCTGAACGTGCGTATCGCGACCCCTCCGTTCGACCGCACCCAGCCGAAGGGCGTCTTCAAGTTCGTCCCGGGCGTCCCTCCGGGCATCGCCTCCACCTACGTCTTCTCCCGCAAGCCGGGTGACAAGGTGATGATCAGCGGCCCTTACGGCGAATTCCTCCTCCCGAAGGACGATCCCGAAGACATGGAATACATCTTCGTGGGCGGCGGCGCCGGCATGGCTCCGCTCCGCAGCCACATCATGCACCTGTTCAAGACGCTCAAGACGAAACGCCAGGTCCACTTCTTCTATGGCGCCCGCGCCCTCGTCGAGGCCTTCTACCTGGAGGACTTCGCCGAGATCGAGAAGGACTTCCCGAACTTCCACTTCCACCTGGCCCTCGACCGTCCCGACAAGGCCGCTGATGAGGCCGGCGTGAAGTACACCGCGGGCTTCGTCCACAACGTGATGAACGAGACCTACCTCAAGAACCACGAGGCTCCCGAGGACATCAAGTACTTCATGTGCGGTCCGCCCATGATGACCAAGTGCGTCTGCGACCTCCTCGACTCCCTCGGCGTCGCTCCGGAGAGCATCCTCTTCGATAATTTTGGCGGTTAATCGTCCCGCGAACCATTACAGAAAAGCCCGACTCAATCGAGCCGGGTTTTTTATGTTATGGTTTTTGTTCCTTGTAGGGATATGGGGTGTCCGGGGGCTTGTCCACCCCCGGACAAGTATAGGGGGAGGGGCCCGACGGATACAAGTTCCCGCTTGCGGGGACGCAGGAGACGTTGGGAGGGGCCGGAGCGAAGCGGAGTCCCCCGGACACCCCATATCCCTACAGCCAAAAACCTACAATCTATTCATGGAGAAAGCGCATGACCATGAGGCGGACGCAGTCGGCGACGTGCTTTTGGGAGTCGGTGGCTTTTTCGAGGGTTTCCGCGAGGTTCTTGTATTTGGTCATTTCTCGCATGTCCTGCTCCTCGGCGAAGATGTAGCCGATGTATTCCTCGTAGGCGTCGTCGGCGGCGTGCTCCATCTCGGTGACGCGGTCGCAGAGCAGGGAGATGGCCGTGGCCTCGTGGCGGATGTGCCAGATCAGGGGAAGGAGCTGCTGGAGGGCGTGCGCCTCGCCGCTGATGAGTTGCGCGAGGTCCTGCAGTTGCGGGTCGATCTTGCGGGGCTTGTAGATCTGGACGGCCTTCGCGGCGTCCTTGATCACGTCCAGGCTGTCGTCCATCGACATCGCGATGGTCGACAGGTCCGTCCGGCTCAGGGAGCCCATCACGCGCTCGGAGAGCTGTTCGCGGAAGTCCTGCAGGAGGGCGTCGCCCTGCGTCTCGCAGGATTTGATCTCGCGCTGGAGCATATTCCACTGGGTCGGGTCCACGGTGGCGAGCATCCGGACCAGGGTATCGGAAGACTGGCACAGCAGTTCTGCCTGACGGGTGAAGAAGGGAGTCAGGTCGCGCTTGCCGTCGAAAAGGTGCCGTAAAGTTCGTAAAAAGTGCATAATATTATTTTTTACGCTCGCATGTTTTCGATCCTGAGAGGATAAAAAACAGTTAAAGTGAATAAAAAACAAAAAAAGTTTCAGGTCAGCGCTATTTTTCCGAGCCGAGGTGTCCGCCTTCGTGCGTAGTTTTGCAGCAACAACAAATGGTGCTGATCATGTCAAAAGGCCGGATTCTGAAATACATTCCCTTACCTGTCTTTACCCGCTTCGGGCGCCGTCGGTCTGCGGCAACACGGGGTGCGTTCTGGCACCTCCCGGCCTTTTTGTTTCTCGCTTGTACGCCCCAGATGCTGCCGGAGGAATCCGCTCCCGCGGCACGGAAAACGCAAATATATATAAACGCAGTCGGAAAAACAAGCGTCCAAGGACTGGACTTGCTCTTTTTCCAGGACGCTCCCCTGTTCCGGCTGGACGCTTACCAGCATCTGAACGGGGTGAACGGCGGACGTGTGACCGGGACATCGTCCACCGCCGCGCGAAAAGTCGTCATCCTGTCCAACTATCCGACGGACACTTACGCCTGGAGCGGCATCCGCAGCCTCGGCTCCCTCGCCGACCTCCCCTTCCGCCTGGAGGACGAGGACCCGGCCGCCCCGATGCTATACGGCGAATCGGAGGCCGGGTCGATGGGCCGGGTCACTTTGCGGCCGATGCTCGCAAAGATCACCCTGCGTTCCATCGCCTGCGAGTTCAGCGAGCGCCCGTACGCCGGGGAAAGGCTGCAGGACGTGCGCGCGTACCTGACCTACGCCTCGCAGGAGTGCCGGCCGTTCGCGCCGGAGGACCCGCCGTCCTCCTGGCTGAACGCCGGCCGGCTGGACGAGGCGGGCACCGCGGCGCTCGCCCACCCCGAAACCGTCCTCCAGACCCTCACGACCTCCTTGGGAGGAAGAATCTATCCCTCGGCCGGGTTCTACTGCTATCCGAACCCGTCGGACGGCAGCGAATTCGGCAGCCCCGTCACGCGCCTTGTCATCGAAGGGAAGCTCCGGGGCACGACCTACTACTATCCCATCGACCTGCCCGGCCTGCAAGCCGACGTGCAGTACCGGATGGACGTAACCCTCACACGGGCCGGCACCACCGACCCGGACACCCCCGCCGCCTCCGGTTCCATCCGCCTGGAAAGCCAGGTCCTGGACTGGGACGGACGCGCCTGGGAAGACATACATTACCATTGATTGATGGAGGAGACAAGCGATGAGAAGAGTCGGCATCCTGCCTGTGTTGTTGTTAAGCTTGGTGATAGGATGTACTAGTTGGGAACGGGAGAGCGGGCGCGCCGGCACCGCGCTCGTCCTGGACGTGAAAAGCGGGATCCCGACCCGGTCGTCCCTGCCGGACGACCGGCTTGTCTCCGATATCAATCTGTTGATTTACAATGCGGAGGGGCTGTTGGAAGAACGACGGTACCTCACCGCACGGCAGTTTACCGTCGAGGACGGGACCATCCCCCTGAAGACCACCCTCCTGACCGGCGTCGCCTACGACGTCTTCGTCGCCGCGAATGTCGGCTACGCCCTGCCGGCGCTCTCGCGGGAGGCCGTGGAAGCCTATCGCTACTATTTCGCCTACCCCGACGAATACAGCCGCGGCATCCCGATGAGCGGCCGGCTGGAAGGCTTCGTGAGCGGCGGGGAGGCGGAGGTCCGGATTCCGCTGGTGCGGACGATGGCCCGGATCGACCTCGTCCTGGACCGGACCGGGCTCCGCAGCGACGTCACCTTCCAGGTCACGTCCGTGCACATCGGCAACGGGCCCTCGTCGGTCGCGCTCTTCGCGGACAGCAAGGCGGAAGGGGCCACCCAGGTGTTCTCGGGCGGGTTCACGCTGGAGGGGCGGCAGGTGCAGGCGCTGAACATCGACCAGTCCCCCGGCGTGAGCGGCCGTGTGAGCCTGTACCTCCCGGAGAACCTCCAGGGGGACCTGCTGGACACGGACGACGAGACGGCAAAACAATTCTCAGAAGGACCCTACGGCCAGGTCTGCTCCTACCTCGAGATTCGGGGCACCTACCATTCCGACACTTGGCACACGCGTGCGGGCGAGCCGCTGATCTACCGATTCTACCTGGGCGACGGGCCCGGAAATTTCGACGTATATCGCAACACGGCCTGCCAGGTGACGGTCCATCTGCAAGGGAGCGGACTGGACGAGGAAGGCTGGCGGGTGGACAAGAGCCGGCTCGTACCCGAAACCCGCTTCGACCTCCACCCGGCGGCCTACAACGAGTGCCGGAGCGGGGAGGACTTCCACCTCTGGTGCGACGTCTCGCCGCCCGACACCTGGTTCGAGATCGAGCCCGTCGCCTGGGACGACGACGAGCGGGTCCACGAACTCTATTCGTTCGACATCGACCAGGACGGCCACGGGCTCACCATCCACACGCGGAAGGGCGGGTCCGTGATGGTCTACTTCAAGGCGGGCCCGCCCGTGAACCGGGACACGCTGGCCCTCCTCGTCATCGACCCGTAGAAGCGTTGGGAATGACGGAGAATTATCGTACATTTGTCCTGCGATGCCCTATTTCACCGTCATCATCCCCGCCTTCGACACGGTCCGCTTCCTGGACCGCTGTCTGCGGAGCCTGCAGGCCCAGACCTTACCGGACTGGGAAGCCGTCTGCGCCGACGACGGGAGCACGGACGGGACGGGCGCGCTGATGGACCGGTTCGCGGCGGAAGACGGCCGCTTCCGGGTGCTGCACCTGACGCACACCGGCGTCTGCATCGCCCGCAACGAGGCCGTCAAGCTGGCGCAGGGACGGTATCTCGTCTTCCTGGACAGCGACGATTTCCTGCATCCGCAGATGCTGGAGACCTGCCACCGCCTGGCGGAGCGGGACGGCTCCGACGTCATCGCCTTCGATTACGACCACGCCTACCGCAACCGCCTGATCCTCCGCCAGCTGTTCCATCTTCCCGAACCCAAGCCCCGCTTCCGCGACATTAAGGATTTCGAGACCGTCGTCACGGAGGACATCTTCGACTGGGCCACGGAATACAGTCACCCCCGGCGGAAACTGGCCACCCGCCACTGTCAGTCGTGGCGGCGCGTATACCGGAAAGAGATCGTGGACGGAATCCCCTTCCCACCGGGCATCATGTACGGGGATTTCCCCTGGTGGAGCGCCGTGATGCTCCGCGTCCGGAAAGCCACGCTGACCGCCCTCCCCCTCTATTTCTACTACCCCAACCGGCGTAGCTACGTGTTCTCGTCCGCGAACGAGTACAAGGTGGAAAGCCTGCGGAAAGCCATCCGCGAGGCCGAAAAAACCTATGAGAACGTGGATCCCGGCATCCGGGAGCGCTGGGAGCGGGAATTCCTCCAGCCCTTTCAGGCCAAGCTCGCCAAGAAAGAGAAGCGCTTGCCCGAGAGATAGCGCAGGTACCGGCCGAAGGCGCGCAGCGGACTCGCCGCGAGGAACGCGCGCCGATACTCCTCCCCATACAGACGGTCCATATCGGCGATCACGGCATCGGCCATCGCCGGATCCGCCTTCGCGAGCGCTTTCGCGACCGCCGGTCCCAGGCTGCCGCCGTGCCGGGTGAAGGCCGATTTCTTCAGGAAAGGAAAGCCCTGCCGGGAAAGGCGTCCCACGGCATTGTAGATGGCCTTCCCGCGCAGTTTCCACAAGCCCGCATAGGAAGCCGAATGCGCCTCCAGGAGGCGTGCAAGGCCGTTTTCATACTGGATGCAGACGTCCTCTTTCCGTCCGAGCGCCTCGACTCCGTCCAGGAATTCCCGGAACCAGGGTGCGCGGAAAACGGACGGTTTCAGGCCGATGAACCACGACTGCAGGTGTCGCCCGTGGCGGGACGGATGGAGCGCGAGCCCGAAGGCGTCCGTGCCCAGGGCCTCCATCCGCAGCAGGAACGGCTCCAGCGGAGACAGCGGCCCCACGACCGAATCATTCGCCAGATAAACGAAGTCGTAGCCCGTCAAATCCGCCAGCCGGAATGCCCGCTTGTAGGAGCCGAAATCGTACTCGCCGTGGCGCGCGGCCTCATAGGAGACCACCAGCGGAGCGAGCTTTTCCGCCTCGCCGGGCTGCAGGTCGCAGTCCGTCGCCAGGACGATGTCGCCGAGGGCGTGCAGCGCCTCCAGGTAGCGGAGCGCCGCCTCCCCCACCACGCCCTGCGGGTCGTAGAAAGCGAACAGGAAGAGGCGTTTCATCGATACGGGGCAAGGAGATGGTCGGCGAAGGAGCCCGGAACGGGGTTCGCAGCCGACGGCGTTTTGTAATTCAACTTCTGGAAAAGGGCCTTCGCGCAGATTTCGTGCAGAAGCGCCTCGTCGAAGGGCTTGTCCGCATAATCGTACCAAAGGACGTGCGTGGGGTCCTGGACCAGGGCCGGCATCTGCGCATACAGCGCGGCGGCGCGGGGATTGGTTTCCACCGCCAGGGAGAAAAGCAGTTGATGGACGAAATAGTCCAAGGCAGAATCCTCGGCGGTCCAATAGGCCCGGATGATTTCCCGCCAGACCTTGAGGAGATAGGCGTCCTTCGCCCCGCGAATGAAGCAGTTCTGGATGCCGCCATAGGCGCCCTTGAGCGTGTCCCCCCCCTGATAGACAAAGAAATCGGCCTCCCAAAGCCATTCGGGGAAGGGGGCGTCCAGGTAGCTGGTGGCGTCCATCCACACGCCACCGTGGCGGTACAGGAGTTCCACCCGGCAGATGTCGGCAAAATGCGCCGCCTTCATCCTTCCTTCCTTCCATTTCCGGACGATGTCCTCCGGAAGGTCGATCCAGTCGAACACCGTCTGGCCGTCCAGGACCACCAGCTCGGCGCCGGAATGCCGCCGGATGCTGTCCAGGCAGGCGGCCACCAGGGGCGGGGCCTGCTCCAGCCCCTGCAGCCACAGCGTGAAAACGCGGCGGGGTTCCGCGTGGTCCGGCTTGTCCTCCGGGACGTCGCGGACCGCCGCGGCATAGGGCCGCAGACAGGCCAGGGCCGCCTTGCGGATCGCGCGTCCGCGCACCCGCCGGCGTTCCAGCCGGGAAAGCCAGAGCGGATTGAGCAGGTGGCCGAAAAGCGCCACCCGGATGGAATACCAGAGACGTCGCATCAAATCAGGAACGGATATGCAAAGATAGTGGATTTTGCGTAACTTTGGGGTATGAAAATCTTCTATCTGGCCAATACCATCTACAGCCCGGCGGGCATGGAGCGGGTGCTCATCACCAAAGCCAACCTGCTGGCCACCCGGTATGGACACGAGGTCACCATCGTCACGAACCACCAGAAAGAGCGTCCCACCTTCTTCCGGGTCGATCCGAAAGTGCGGCTCGTCGACCTGGACGTGAACACGCACCTGCCCTGGAATCTGCCGCGCTATCTGCGGCGCCTGGAAGCCCTCGTCCGGGCCGAGAAGCCGGACATCGTCGACTCCCTCTGCATCAGCGAATTGCCGTACCTGCTGAAGCTGAAGGGCCTCTGCAAGGTCCTGATGGCCGAATTCCACTTCTCCCACGACACGCTCCTGGTCAAGGGAGAGACCCGGAAACTCCGCACCCTCGAAAAGGCCGTGGGCGGGCTGGACTGCTTCGTCGTGCTCACACAGGAGGACAAGAAGGCCTGGGCCCCCTTCTGCGACAGGCTGGAGCAGATCTACAACCCCGCCGACTACGTCCCCGGCGAGCTGGCGCCCCTGGAAGCCAAGCGCTGCATCAGCGGCGGGCGGTTCGAGAAGCAGAAGAACTACGACGATATGGTCCGCGTCTGGAAGAAGGTCCACGCGCGGCACCCCGACTGGACGCTGGACCTGTACGGGAACGGGAAGAAGAAGGCCCGGACCGAAGCCCTGATCCGGCAGGAAGGGCTGGAAGGTGCCGTCCGCGTCCATCCGGCCACCCCGCACTTCAAGGACGAGATGATGGCCAGTTCGATGTACCTGATGACCTCCCTCTACGAGGGATTCCCGATGGTGCTCGTCGAAACCGCCGCCATCGGCCTTCCTTGCGTGTGCACGACCTGCCCCTGCGGGCCGGCGGAGTTCATCGAAGACGGGGTGAACGGGATGCTGGCCGCCCCCGGCGACATCGACGGGATGGCCGACAAGGTCTGCACCCTCATCGAACAGCCGGAACTGCGGCGTTCGATGGGCCTGGAAATCAACCAGAAAGCCGCGGACTTCACGCCCGACCGGATCCTGGATCAATGGGACCGGCTGTTCAGGCGCCTAGCCACCTCAGAATAAGGGGCGCCTCTTTCCGCAGGAAAGGATATTCGTCAAAGAGGGAACGGTCGTAACGGAACGCGTTCCAGGCTGCTTTGCGCACGATTTCCTTCCGGACGACGGCCACTTCCGGACCGCCGTTCACGCACAGGTCCAGGATGTTCCGGGCCGATTGGATCCGCCGTTTTCCCCGCGCCACGCGCGTGGCCGAGGTCCGGTTGGTGCGCCGGTAGTGGACGAGCGGGACGCTAAGCTGGGCAATCCGTTGCGCCCGCCAAATGAGCTGCGTGGAAAAGACGATGTCCTCGTGCATATTGTAACGCGGCACGAAAATGCCCTCGTACAGCGACCGCTTGGCGAACTTGCACCACACATACCCGTAGGCGCCGTCGTTGTACAAACGCTTCATCCAAAGCGCCTTGTTCTCCACCGTATAAGCGCGCTCGTGATCCAACTTGGATCGGGAACCGTACTCTTTCCAGAAGTCGCAGTACACGAGATCCGCCTCCGTACGGAGGGCCGCTTCCACCAGCCTTTCGGCCGCATCCGGCTCCAGCCAGTCGTCGGAGTCCACGTGCATGATGTATTCGCCCGTAGCGGCTTCCAGGCCGCTCCAGCGGGCGTGCGGCAGGCCACCGTTCTCCTTGTTGACAATCACCACATTCCGCTCCGGGAAGTTCTTCACAACCTCGGCGAGGATGTCCATCGAACGGTCCGGCGTGCCGTCGTTCACAAAGATGCACTCCAGCGCGGGATAGGTCTGGCCCAGAATCGAGCGGGCGCACTGCTCGATGTACGCCTCCACCCCGTAAACGGGCACGATGACGGAAACAAGCGGCGTACTCATAGGCCCAGGGTGGCAAAGCGGTCCGGAATCCGGACCACGAGTTTGAGACCGGCCATCGCCGGCTTGTTCCAAGCGTACGGCGGGCGGCACACGGTCTGGAAGCGGCGGGCGAAACGCGTCCACCGTTCGAAGTCCAAAGCCTTTTTCCGCGTCACCAGCCGGATGGTGCGGGAGCGCTTGTCCAGGTGGCGCTGCCACCCTTGCGCGCGTCGGTCCGCGTCGGCGAAACGCTCTTCGAGCCGCCGACGGTCGAAATAGCCGAAATGGAACAGATATAAGTCTTTGACGATATGCAGGTTATGGCCTTCCACCCGGTGGAAGCCGCTGCCCCAGCGGAGGGGCTTTCCCAGCACCGAAGCCTTCGTGTACCGGGTGCCCAGCTGCGCATAATGCCGCTGCTCCAGGAAAGGCCGGTCCTCCGTGATGTCCGCCTCCTCGCCCAGCTTCTGGCCCACGTCCAGGCCCAGGCCGGATACGGCCGTCTTTACATCCAGGCCCGACAGGAACTCAGCGAGCCCGACCCCGCGCTTGGGGTCCACGGCGAGCATCTCGTCGGCGTCCGTGCCGATGACGAGGTCGTACCCCGCGGCGAACAGCCGCGCCGCCTCGTCGGAAATCCGCTCGATGCGGCCCTTGTCGGCCCGGGCCACCTGCCCGCCGACACGATCGCAGGGGATGATGTGGGCCTTCGGGCACCAGTCCGGAAGCGGCTGGTCGCGCCCGTCCAGCAGGATGTAGAGGTTCTCCTCCCCGAGCTGTCCGCCGTACCAGGCGGTCCATTTCCGGAGGTAGAACGCGTCGCCGCGCACCATCGTTATGGCCGCGATCCGTTTCATCCGCGGAGGTATTTGGCCGTGAACGTATCGCCCTTCGCCGCCAGATCCTCCGGCGTGCCCGCGAAGACCACTTCCCCGCCCCGGTCGCCCGCGTCCGGACCCAGGTCGATGACCCAGTCCGCGCTGCGGATGACATCCAGGTTGTGCTCCACCACGAGCACCGAATGGCCGCGGGAGAGCAGGGCGTCGAAAGCCTTCAGGAGCTTTTCCACGTCGTAGAAATGGAGGCCCGTCGTGGGTTCGTCGAACATGAAGAGAATCTTGTCCTTGCGCGGGCGGTCGTCGCTCTTGCTCAGGCTCAGGAAGTACGCGAGCTTGATGCGCTGGCTTTCGCCGCCCGACAGGGTGCTGGAGGGCTGTCCCAGCTTGATATAGCCGAGGCCCACGTCCACGAGCGGCTGCAGCTGCTCCGCGATGGACTTCGCGAGGTCCTCCGGCTGGGAGGAGAAGAAGGCGATGGCCTCCTCCACGCTCATGTTCAGGATGTCGTCGATGTTCTTGTCCTTGTACCGGACTTCCAGGATCTCGGGCTTGAAACGCTTGCCGCCGCAAGATTCGCACACCATCGTGACATCGGCCATGAACTGCATCCCGATCTTCACGAAACCGTCGCCCTGGCATTCCGGGCAGCGGCCGCCCTCCTGGTTGAAGGAGAAGAAGGACGGGGTGAAGCCGTTGATCTTCGCGAACTGCTGGTCGCTCAGGAGCTTGCGGATGTCGTCGTACACCTTCAGGTAGGTGACGGCATTGGACCGGGAGCTCTTGCCGATGGGGTTCTGGTCCACGTACTCCACGCGGGTAACGCGGTCCAGGTTGCCGGACAGGCCCTTGAAGGTGCCGGGCAGGTCGCCGGTCTCGTTGATGCGGCGGTGCAGGGCCGGGTACAGGATGTCCCCCACGAGCGAGGACTTGCCGCTCCCGGACACGCCGGTGACGACCGTCATCACGCCCAGCGGGAACTGCACGTCGATGTCCTTGAGATTGTTCTGCATCGCCCCGTTCACGGTGATGGAATACTGCCAAGGCCGCTTCGTGCGGACGTACGGCTTCCGCTCGCCGGTGAGGTACTGGAGCGTCAGCGAGCGCTTCAGCTCCTCCGGGGTAAAGTGCTCCGCAACGCCCTGGAAGACCACTTCACCGCCGTGGACGCCGGCTTTCGGGCCCAGGTCGACGAGGAGGTCCGCCGCGCGGATGATCTCCGGGTCGTGCTCCACCACGACGACGGTATTGCCGATGTCGCGGAGGCGCTTGAGGACCGCGATGAGGCGGTCGGTGTCGCGGGGGTGCAGGCCGATGGACGGCTCGTCCAGAATGTACATCGACCCGACCAGCGAGCCGCCGAGCGCGGTCACGAGGTTCACGCGCTGGCTTTCGCCGCCGGAAAGGGTGTTCATCGCGCGGCTCAGGGTCAGGTACCCGAGGCCCACGTCCTGGATGCAGTGCAGCCGGAAGACGATCTCGTCGATGCACTTGCCGGCGATGCCGCGCTCGTATTCGGTCAGTTTCACGCCCTCGAAGAACGCGAGCAGCTCGTCGATGGTCATCGACAGGAGCTCGTGGATGTTCTTCCCGCCCACGCGGACGTACAGCGCCTCCTTCCGGAGCCGGCTGCCGCCGCAGGCGTGGCAGGTGGTCCGGCCCGAATAGCGGCTGAGCATATACTTGTACTGGATCTTGTAGCGGTTCTGGTTGACCCACTCGAAGAACTCGTCAATGCCCACGATGGCGCTCTCGTCCATCACACCGCCGCTTTGGGCGGTCCACAGGGTGTTCTTCTGCTTTTCCGTGAGCTTGCAGTACGGGGTGAAGACCGGAATGTCGTATTTCTCCGCGTTCTTGACCACGAGGTCCTTGAACCAGCTCATCTTGTCGCCGCGCCAGCAGGCCACGGCGCCGTCGTAGATGCTCTTGGTCTTGTCCGGGACGACGAGGTCCTCGCTGACGCCGATGATCTTTCCCAAGCCGCCGCAGGTGGGGCACGCCCCCAGCGGACTGTTGAAGCTGAACAGGTACTCGTCCGGCTCACGGAAAGTCATCCCGTCGAGTTCGAACCGGGAGCAGAACGCCTTCCGCTTCCCGTCCAGCACGATGGACATGTCCCCCTCCCCCTTGTCGAACGCCGTCTGTACGGAATCCAGCAGGCGAGTCCGGAGGTCCTTGTCATCATCCCCGTGCGTCTTTGCGCGGTCCACGAGGAGATGCAGGTTCAGCGGGTAGTTCCCGTCCAGTTGCATCACGTCCTCGATGCGGAGGACCTCCTGGGCGTCCAGGTCGAAGAAGCGGCCGTAGCCTTCCTCCTTGAGCTGGAGCATCAGTTCGACCTTGTCCTTGCGGTCCTTCCAGCGGATGTCGGAGAGGATGTAGACCGTGTGCGCCTCGCCGTCGAAGATGTCGCGGAGGACGTCCTGGACGGTATGGGCCTTCACTTCCAGGCCGCTCACGGGGGAATAGGTTCGGCCGATGCGGGCGAAGAGGAGGCGCAGGAAGTCGTAGATTTCCGTGGTGGTGGCGACGGTGGAGCGGGGGTTCCGGATGTTCACCTTCTGCTCGATGGCGATGGCCGGGGGGATGCCCTCGATCATCTCCACGTCGGGCTTGGACATCCGGCCCAGGAACTGGCGGGCGTAGGACGACAGGCTCTCGGCGAACCGGCGCTGGCCCTCGGCGAACAGCGTGTCGAACGCGAGGGACGACTTGCCGCTCCCGGAAATGCCCGTGACCACCACGAGCCGGTTCCGCGGAATCTCCACTGTTATGTCCTTGAGGTTGTTGACCTTCGCCCTTCGTATGATGATGTTCCCTTCTGCTGGCATGTCCAAAATGATAAGCTTACAAAGTTACGGATTTTTTGCGTAATTTTGAGGCCGAAACGAGAAGTCCTATGACCCAAGACCTGTATTTCGCCGCCGGATGCTTCTGGGGCGCCCAAAAGTTTTTCGCCAAGGTGAAGGGCGTCACCTTCACCGAAGTGGGTTTCGCCAACGGTTTCACCGAGAACCCCACCTACAAGGAAGTGTACACGGACCAGACCGGCTACGCAGAAACGGTTCACCTGCAATATGATACGAAAATCATCACGGAAGAGCGCCTGACGGAGCTGTTCCTGCGGGCCATCGACCCGCTCAGCCTCAACAAGCAGGGCGAGGACGAGGGCACCCGCTATCGCACCGGCGTCTACTTCGTGACCGAGGCGCAGGTCCCCGGCATCTCCGCCGCCCTGGACCGCTGCGCCGCCGCCCTCGGCCAGCCCCTCGCCGTGGAGCTCCTCCCCCTCCGGAACTTCTACCGCGCCGAGGAATACCACCAGGACTACCTGGAAAAGAACCCCACCGGCTACTGCCACCTCTCCCCCGCCATCTTCCGCATCGCCGAGGAGGCATAATCGACCTATGTACCCGAAGTATATCCTCGTTTCGGATCCCAAAAAGCCGCTCGTGGGCACGTTTGTCTACGGGATGGTATGGAACCACAAGGACCTGCTCGAAGCTTACGAGAAGGTCCACGGTTATGTCAAAATGCACGGTGGAGGGTGGTACAAGAAGGATGACGTGCGCAAGACGGTCACCCTGTACGGCGAGTCCGGGGACTATGGTGCGGCGAACCTGGCGTTCCTGAACCGCATTCCGCGGGAGCTTGAAGCGTACAAGTTCTTTTACACGTATTTTCCGGACCTGCCCGGCAACGAGCTGGACCTCACAGACGTGGAGTGGTTCTGAAGGCCTTCCGGCCGCAGCGCCTCGCTAGCGCACCTCCTTCCCGAAGGGGAAGATGGAGTTGATCGCCAGCTTGAAGTGCTGGATGCCGAAGGGGATGCCCACGATGGTGATGCAGAAGATGAGGCCGCACACCCCGTGGATGATCGCGATCTCCCACCAGCCCAGCAGAATCCAGATGAGATTCATCACGATGGACAGGCAACCCGGTTCGCCGGGCTTGTCCACGAGTTCGTGTCCGAACGGCCACAGCGCGTAGCCGCCCAGCTTGAACAGCTGCACCCCGAACGGGATGCCGATGATGGTGATGCACATCAGAAGGCCCACGAGGAAATAGATGATGGCGACGAGGATGCCCCCGAGGATGAGCCAGAGAAGGTTGCCGATGGAATTCATGGAAGGTCGATGGTAAGCAGTTGGGAAAAGTCGTCAATGATGTAGTCCGCGCCGGCGGCGGCGAGGTCCGCGCGCGAGGCGTTGCCGTAGGTGACGCCGCAGGTGCGCGCGCCCGCGCCCTTGCCCATCGCGATGTCCACGGGCATGTCGCCCACGACGAGGGTCTCATCGGCCTGGTAGCCCAGGTCCGCCATCGTCTTGAGGACAGGCTCCGGATGGGGTTTGGCGTGCGTGACGCTGTTCGCGCCCAGGATGTAGGTGATGTAGGGGGCCAGGCCCATCTCCTGCAGGAACTCTTTCAGGGAGCCGTAGCTTCGGGATGACGCGATCGTGAGCACATACCCCCTGTCGCGAAGCGTCTCCAGCGTCTCCAGCACATGCGGGAACACCTTGGGTACCAGCAGCTTGCGGTTCTCCGCAAAGATGGCACGGTAGGTCCGGGTGCACAGGGCGACCCCGTCCGCGTCGATGCCCGGGAACAGCTGCTCGAACCCCTTCTCCAGAGGCAGGCCGATGGTGGCGGCGATCGTCTCCTCGTCCCGCGCGGGATACCCCAGCTTCGCGAGCGTCTGGCGCATCGTCAGCACGATATTGGCCCTCGTGTCCCCGAGGGTCCCGTCGAAATCCAGGATGATGAGCTTGTTCATGGGCCTATTCGAGAATCTGCGCGGCGGCGTTCTTGGTGTCCACCTTCTCGATGATGCGCTCGAGGATGCCGTTTTCGTCGAAGATGAAGGTGCGGCGGAGCGTGCCCATCGTGGACTTGCCGTACATCTTCTTCTCGCCCCAGGCGCCGAAGTCCTGCAGCATCTGCAGGGACGTGTCGGCGAGGAGCCGGAACGGGAGCTCATACTTCGCCCGGAAGCCGGCGTGTGACTTCGCGCTGTCCTTGCTCACGCCCACGACATTGTACCCCGCGGCCGTCAGCGCCGCATAGTTGTCCCGGAAGGAGCACGCCTCGGCCGTGCAGCCGGAGGTATTGTCCTTGGGATAGAAATAGACGATGGTCTTGCGGCCCTTGCCGATGAAATCCTCCGACTTCACGGCGTTCCCGTCCTGGTCCACGACCTCGAAGGACGGCATCTTGTCTCCGATTTTAAGCATAAGGTTCGAGATTAGTCCGCCTTCGCGGCGCCGGCCCAGATGACGCCGGCGAGGATGGCGGCGCAGCCGAGGGCGGCGAGCGGCGTCATCCGCTCGCCGAGGAACAGCGCGGCGGTGAGGAGCGTGAAGACGGGATTGAGGTAAACGTAATTGGTGGAACTGACGTTCCCGAGCTTGTCAATGACGAGGTTCCAGGCGATGAAACAGGCCAGGGAGGCCACGAGGCCCAGGAAGAGGAGGTTGCCCCAGACCGGGAACGGCCGCAGGAGCTCCAGCGAGAAGCCGCGATCGCCGCCAAACAAGAACGGAATGATGGTCAGGAGTCCGTAGAAGAAGACTTTCCGCGTGGCGGTTACGGTGCCGTAGCGGTTGGTCATCTCGCCCATGAACAGGCTGTAGAGGGCCCAGCAGAGGGCCGCGCCGATGGCGAGGAGGTCGCCGAGGGGCGACAGGCGGAGCCGGGAGCCCTCGAAGGCGACGAGCGCCATGCCGGTGAGCGCGAGGACTGTTCCGCCGATGAGCGGCCAGCCCAGCCGGACCTTCTCCAGCGAGTCGGCGAACCGGCCCTTGCCGAAGCGGCGGTACAGCAGCGTGAAGATGGCCGTGAAAAGCGGGGCGGAACAGACGAGGAAAGACACGTTGCTGGCCTGCGTATGGGCCAATGCCGTATTCTCCGTCAGGAAGTAGAAAGAGCCGCCGGTGATACCTAGGAACAGGAACACGAGCTCCTCTTTCCAGCCGTACCACAGCTTCCGGTCGCGCCCGGTCAGGAGAATGTACAGCCAGATGCCGAGATAGGCCAGGACGAACCGGATCCAGAAGATGTCCACAGGATGCAGGCCCGCGCCGATGAGCACCTTCGTGCACACGAAGGTGACACCCCACACGAGCACGACGGCCAGCGCGAGCAGATGATACCGGACCCTACGCTCGCCCATCGTACAGCTCCTTGAATCCGCGATAGAGATGGTCGACCAGGTCCAGGCTGGCGTAGGCCTCCGCCGTGCGCTCCTCCGTCAGGAGGTCGCCGGCGCGGCCGTGGAGCCAGACGGCGAGGGCGGCGGCATCGGGCGCGGCGTAGCCGCGCGCGAGGAGCCCGCCCAGGAGACCCGTCAGGACGTCCCCGCTCCCGCCTTTCGCCAGGCCGGGATTGCCGGTCGCATTGACCAGGCAGTCCCCGTCGGGCGTATAGACTTTCGTATGGAAACCTTTCATCACCAGCGTGCAGCCGGCGCCGGCGCAAAGCGCCCGCACGCGGCGGTCGCGCTCCGCGTCGCTGCCGAAAGGCAGCAGCCGCCGGAGCTCGCCGAGGTGCGGCGTGAGCACCGCCCCCGCCGGCAGGCAATCCGGCCAGTGATTCAGTTCGGAAAGGATATTCAGCGCATCGGCGTCAAGAACCGTCGGAATGTGCCGCTGCCGAGCCACGTCCAGCAGCAGGAGCAGCGCTTCCGCCGTCTCCGGCCGCCGCCCGAGCCCCGGCCCCACCGCGATCGCGGTGTACCGGTCCATCGGCACGGGCACCCGGCTGAACGCCTCCCCCGCCTCCTCCGACAGCATCGCGGACGGACAGCGAACCACCACGGCCTGCAGCGCCCGCGACGTGGAATGCAGCGTCACGAGTCCGCAACCGGACCGCAACGCCGCCCCCGTCGCCAACACGGCGGCCCCGGGCATCGTCTGGCACCCCGCCACGACGAGCAGGTGCCCATAGTCGCCCTTATGGCTTTCCTCCGACCGCTGCAGCAGCCGCGTACGCAGGTATGCGGGATCGATCCGGTTCATAATCAGGGACAAAGATAGAAAGAATTATTCCAAACCCACCAGCGCCTTCGCTTCCGGAGTCAGGTACGGGAAAAGGTCTTCGAAGGGAATGGTGAACTCGGGCATGCCGGCGGCATAGGAGGCAATTTCGTACTGCTGGTAGGTGAACACGAGCCCGTCCTCGCCGGGACGCGGAGTCCAGGCCGGGAACGGGATGACGCCGGATTCCAGGAAGAGGTAGTTGTCCAGCTCTTCCTGCGTGATCTCCGTCTCCCCATCAGCCGCGAAATACTGCGTAAGTCCCTTGCGGAGCAGCGGCTGGATGGCGTCCAGGCAGGCCGGATCGAGCATCTTCTCCACCAGGCGGCCGTCCTTCTTGTCGAAGGTCAATCCGCCCCGGCCGACCACGCCGCCGTGGGCCCCGCCCAGATAGACATAGTCCTGGGAGAGGAAGACCACGTACTTGTCCGTCTCGCGGTCCTTCAGGAGGTTGAAGTCGTACTCCCAGCCGGGCATCTCGTCGAGGATCTCCTTCCGCTGCCCCTCGGTGAGGCCGTCGTTCTCCTCGATGCTCGCGACCCGCTCGTCATAGTCCTCCTGCGACAGCTTGCCGATGGATTCCAGCGCCTTGTCGCGGTAGTATTCCAGGAGGAGGTCCGTCTTGTCCGTATCGCCCTCGTAGGCCGGGAACAGCCGCTCCTCCTCATATGAGCCGATGTGGCTGAGCAGCTCGTCCATCACCCCGACGAGCGTCTTCCGGATGCTGCTCGCCGCGGCACCCTGGCCGGCCGCCGGCAGCTCCACCTTGATGGACAGGTCCGCGTGGGACGCCGATTTCTCATACTCGCGGGTTTCGGTCGCCAGGTCCTTCCCGCCGGAAGGACGGCACGCCACGGCGGCCACGATGGCCAGCCCGATGGCAAAGTATTTTTTCACAGTTTTCATCATATGCAAATCCGTAGTTACAGGTTCAAACGCCTCATGGACGGACGGGGCGGACGGCGCGGCCGCCGAAACGATAGCGGTCCCCCATCCGGGCGCCGGATTCATCCAGGAAAAGATACCAGGCGATTTCCGGTCTCTGCTCATTCAAAGACGATGTCCAATAGTGTCCATAGATACCGACATGGCTCAAGGAATCGGCCATACAGTACCCGGAGGCCGGCAGAAAGACCTGCCCGCCGGTGCTTCGGCTCGTAAACAGGCATCCGTCGTGCCCGTTACGGCTAGTCCAGGAAACTTCACAAGTGGCCAGGAGCGCCTCGAACTCCTCCCGGGTGGGCGTCCGCCAATCGCCTCCCCAGGCCGCGTGAGCGGCATCATCCACCTTGTCCAACCGGGTTTTCAGGTCCGACGTTCCCTTTTCGTCCAACGTATTATACTTGGAGAACCGGACGGAATGAGGGCTGTTTCCGCTACTGCGGAACCGATAGCTCTCCCAAGAGTAGTCCGTCTTCGTTTCTGTCTCCCCCCAGGCGAAATGGCTGCCGTAATCACCGGGGAACGCAGCCCCGACATTGCAGGTTGCCCATTTCACCCCGGTGCCCAGGTCCACCCACTCGTGGTCGCCATCGCCCCCCTCCGACGGAGGCGCGACAACTTGGGGCGAGTCTCCGGTGGCGGGCCCGCTCTTTCGGGATTTCGATGCCAGCCAAAAACCCGCACCTGCGACGACGACCAGCGCAAGCGCAACAATGGCAGGAATCACCCGGCGGCTCCTCCGGCCCAGAGGCTTGGCAGGGCCATCGTCAGGAAGCGTTCCAACCTCCGAGTTCAACCATGACTTGAGGTCGAACAAGAGTTTGTCCACCTGATCCCCAGAAGTGGCATCGATGTAATCGATGTGGCCGAAATGAAACTTGACCCATCCCCGCAGCGGTTTCCCGTCCAGGGAAATGGGCACAATCCGCTTCCCCTCCCCTTCGGCATAGTATACTTCCCGCTTGATCCAGGGTGACTGGACAGACTGGTCCGACAGCATAAGAAGCACGACATCCGCCGCGTCGATGGCCTTGATGATCGTCTCCTCGAACTGGCTTCCGCTTTCGACGCCGGTCAAGTCGATCCAGCATTCTTCGCCCGTCTCCCTCTCGATGAGACGGACCAGCTTTTGGACGGCATCCCGGTCGGAGCGCGAGTAACTGACAAAAATTCGGCTCATCTTCATTTAGTTTCACCTATTCTTTCCATCCGCGGATGGCGACGAGGACAGGTGGATGTCCTCGGTTTTCAGGGACGCCAGATGCCTAAGAACAAACACTCTCCTCATATGCAGCAGTCAGGGTCCAGAGATTAAACCACACAAATATACGAAGTTATTCGCAATAATGACAGCCCGCGACGTCATTGCCCGGGGAAACCACGGGATGGAAGATTTCTGATTGTCTTTGAACTCCCGACGAGAAATCGTATTTTTGTGGAGAACAACCGCAAGGAATCAACCGAACAAGCAATATGAAACTGGCAGAAGCATTGAATCAGCGGGCGGACCTGCAGAAGCGGATCGCCCAACTGCGCGAAAGACTCGCCAACAACGTCAAGGTCCAGGAGGGCGACCAGCCCGCGGAGAAGCCCGAGGACCTCTTCAAGGAACTCGGCGGCGCCCTGAAGCAGCTCAAGGACTTGATCGTCAGCATCAACCGCACCAACCAGGAGACCGTCTGGGAAGGGAAGACACTGACGGAAATCATCGCGGAGAAGGACACCCTGTCGATGCACATCGCCGCCCTCCGCTCCGCCCTGGACGCCGCGAACGTCCGCAGCGACCGCTACTCCCGCAACGAGATCAAGTTCGTCCGCACCATCGACGTGAACGCCCTCCAGAAGCGGGTCGACGACCTCTCCCGCGACCTCCGGCAGCTGGATTCCCAGCTCCAGCAGGCGAACTGGACGACGGACCTGAAATAGGTCGACCAGAAAGACAAAAGCCGAGGCAGGGCGGGCACACCTCCGGACGGGAGGTAAAAACGTCCACTCTTCACGTAAGGTGATCCGGGAAACGGAGCCGTTCCCATAGACAACTCATTGTATGGCTCAGCACCCCGTACAGACGCACATTTGATCCCGCATTCCTCACTACCGCGTGCCGACTGCCAAAGCACCTCCCCCGACTACAGGGGGAGGTTTTTTATGCCCGTCAATGTCCTTTCGACAAGGACGGAGTCATAATGATACGCTCGTATTCTTCGCACAGGCGGCGCTTCGCCTGCTTGCTGCGTTCCTGCCAGGGAAAGAGGATGTCGAAGGCGTGCGTGTCGCCCGGAAAGACATCGACACGGGCCTCCACCCCAGCCGCCTGGAGATTCCGAACGAAAGCGAGCGTCTCCTCATAGAACGGTTCCCCGTCCAGGACATAGGTATAGCAGGGAGGAAGCCCGGCATAGTTCGTCGCACGGGCGGGAGATGCATAGGCAGGCACATCGGCAGAGCCATAGAGATCGCCCAGATACTTCCGCCAGCCCTTGTGGTTCCGCTTCGTGCCCCAAGTCAGCCCCGGGTTGTCGGCCGATGACACCGTGTCCTCGCAGTCCAGCATCGGATAGAGCGGCAGCTGAAGGGCGACGGGAACCTCCCCCTTGTCCCGCGCATAGAGGCATACCGCCGCCGTGAGTCCCCCGCCCGCGCTCTCGCCGCCGACGACGATTCGGGTTCGGTCGATGCCGAGCTCATCGGCATGCTCATACATCCACACCAGCGCCGCATAGCAATCTTCCAAAGCGGCCGGATACGGCGCCTCCCCCGCCAGCCGGTATTCCGGACTGACCACCACGGCCCCATACCGCTCCGCCAACATCTTCCCGCACGACACCAGCACCATATAGTTCCCGCCCGTGATGTATCCCCCGCCATGGATCCACAGGATCCCGGGCACGGGCCCATCAGCCTCCTTGGGGTCCTTGGCATCTTTGGCCCCCTTGGGCTCCAGCACCTTCACCTTCATCTCCCTTCCCCCCGCCTCGATCCCGACCGTCCGGAGCGCAAGCTCCCTCCCCTGCGCAAGCACAGGGAGAAGGGAAAGCAGGATGAGGGATAAGAGTTGAGGAGGATTCATCTTCCAGACACTCAGCTTCGCAAAGCCTCAACCTCCTCGGCGGAAAGGCCGGTATAGCGACATATGGTATCAACCGGGAGATTGTCCTTGAGCATGTTGAGCGCGGATAAACGAATTCCTTCCTCTCGTCCTTCGTCCCGGGCATACTCAATCTGATTCTTTATGTCTCGTTCCGTTGTCATATCGAGTTGGTATTTAGCTCGTTCGTCGGCCGTAAAATTAGCCAATTCTGCCGAATTGAACAAGAGTTTGAATATTTCCTGCTTAAGTTCTGCCGGCCGCTCGGTAAGGTGCTCCATCTCATGGAACGCATAACAGATATTGTCCAGCACGGAGGCTTGCGGAGTCAGTGCCCTGCCTAAAGAGTTGGGAAGTTCTAGGAAAACATACCGGATCCGGGGTGTCATGAGTTCTCCGCTCTTGTCTTCCCGAATCGAATATCGAAAATCCACCCTGTCGGCGTCCTTGTGCAAGGTGAAGTCCATCAGTCCGATGAAATAAACCGTCGGGAAATCATAATCCCCTTCCCCCGCCTGTTTCTGCTTTTGGATGGCAAGCGTCGAATTAAAGACTGCCCTTTCATAGAAATGATGCTGCGGAGATACCTGGACCTCGCAAACAAACCGGGTACCATCCTTGTCGTAACACTCGACGTCCACTCGGACATCCTTGTTGTCATCCAGGAGATTGATATGCTCGACATTGTCCGTGCGGATTTCAACAATGTCGTGCTCAGGAATGACTTCCTGCAGAAAGAGTTGAAGGAGACGCAAACTATCCTTCTGAAACAAGAACGACCGCTTGAACCAGCGGTCCAGGATGATGCGTGCATAGCGCCCCATCGCGGGTTGTTGCATATTGCCCATAAAAACCGGAATACGGCCTGCCAAGGGAAAGGCCGGCCCAGATAACTCCCCCGCAGGTCCCATCACACAAGGGCCAGCCAGAACAAAGATGCGAAGCATGACGCACATCCTCATCCAGACCGAATGCCGGTACTTCCAACTTTTTACGTTTTTTATGCCGATTATCGGTTTCTTGCCCGATTATCGCAAGAAAAGTGCAAGGCTAAGAATTAATTCTTACGACTCGCGGTGGCTGGAAGACAAAAAAAACAGGGGATCCCGAAGGTCCCCTGCAAGGAGGCGCACCGCAGTGCCCTCTAACGTCCTTGGTAAGATACGGGCACCAGCCGTTTTGAGGGTGTGGCGGCCCAAGTGTCGATGGTGGTCCAGGATGTGGGACACCGTCGGCGTTTTACCCCCATTATCGCTGATGGTGGTCCATCCAAGGGACCACCATCGGCATAGGTGTTCATTGCTATCACATGAAAGGGCAGAAGTCTATCGCCTGGCCTTCAGGGCCTCGACCGCCAGCATGGTGCGGCCGATGTAGTGGCCTTTCGGGGCCAGGTGAGGGTCGGAGGTCTGCTCTTGATAGACGGGTACCCCGTATGTATCCCGCAGTTCGCGTCTATTCTATTAAGGATTCCATCATCAGGACGTGGGGGTCACTTTCAAATGGAACGAGGAGTCAGTTTGCTGCGGAATCTCCAATACTATCCGCAGAACTCGCTTAATACGGTGTTTTATTGGATATCATATGCGCTAATTTGCATAGTAACGAATGTACCGCCAAATACCAAAAGAAGCACGGTGGTTAAAATTAGCGAAACTATCGGGACAAACTCATTATTATGCGGTAGGTTCCAAATAGACCATATCCCAAACACCACTTGAACCACTGTAAGCAGAACCGAAAGGACTACAGCGACGATATTCTCTCCATTCGTAAAGTAATACGGTATTGACCCGATAAAACTAATTCTAGTTACCAAGAACCATATTGCACCGATACCGACAATTAGCAATACAATCATCCAACCAACCGATAGATTGAACATCCAGCGAGTCAAAAGATTCATTAACCAACAGAATAGCCATGTGGCCAAAACCGTATAGGCTATACCAGCCAACACCTGTGCTATATACTTAAGTGCTTTCATATTTATTATTTTAAAAGTTCTAATCGTTATTTCCCCCAGCAGGAGCCTTCTCCCACTCGGTCAACGGAATATTCTCGTCTACAAACGGATACAGTTCCTTGACGGGCATACTGCCACCGCGGTTCCGTTGGATAAGACTTGGAAAATCTTGAACGACTTGAGTGCCATCACATCCCCAGACTCCGAGAACAAGGAAATGCCCGAATCTCCATAGGGTGCGCTATCGCCGATTCCACCATTCGAAGAATCACCACCAAGACGGTAAATCACGATGATGGTCAGCAAAGCACCGACAATCATCCCCAAAACAAAAACAAGCCCTTTCTTCATAAATCGATAGAATTGATATCAACAAATATACGGAAAGACCGACAAAAAAGGAACATCTGCTTACGCGGCAAACTCATTTTTGCCATTTCCGCCAAAAAACCGTCTTTTTGAAGGATTAACCACGACACATACGATGATTACTGGTGAGACAAGGACACGTATCGACCAGATATGGGACACCTTCTGGACGGGAGGCATCACCAATTCCATTACCATCCTGGAGCAGATGACCTATCTGTTCTTCATGAAGATGCTCGACGACGCGCAGCGGACCAAGGAAGCCAATGCCAGCGTGTTCGGCGCCACCGTGCAGGATCCGACCTTCAAGGAGGGCCTGTGGCATAACCCCGATACTGACCGCGATGTGCCGTATAGCGACCTCCGGTGGAGCGTCTTCAAGAATATGGAGGCCGAGCAGATGTTCCGGACCGTGAGCCGTGACGTGTTCGCCTTCATCAAGAACCTGAGCGGCGGAAAGGAGTCGGCCTACAGCAAGTTCATGGCCAAGGCCACCTTCCTCATCCAGTCGCCGCGCACGCTGGTCAAGGTCGTGGAAGGCATCGACGCCCTGGACATGAACAACCGGGACACGATGGGCGATGTCTATGAGTACGTCCTCGGGAAGATGGCGGCTTCGGGCAACAACGGCCAGTTCCGCACCCCTCGTCACATTATCAAGATGATGGTGGAACTCATGGATCCGCAGCTGAAGGATACCATCTGCGACCCGGCCATGGGCTCCGCAGGCTCCATGACAGCTTTCAGTGCACTTAATTAGTCGCGGGGCTTGCTTGGGTTAGAATTCTTTTCTAACTTTGTTAAAACGGATTGTGCAATGGAGATTCTGGAGGGCTTATTTCACTTGTCAAAGCATTATGAGGATGCCGGGGAGGT
Organism: Bacteroidales bacterium; assembly: GCA_017429205.1. The sequence goes on along the minus strand of JAFRPH010000050.1, from coordinate 4,548 downwards.
GTGGATGGTTGAAGGTTTGGATTTGTCTAAGCCTGATGCTCATGATATTGTCCATATAGCTGACTGTTTTGCGCGCTTTGGGTGCTCTGTGATCATTCCTCGTCCCGTCCATTACAAATCTGAGCAGTATTCCCTACTGTTTGGAGATTTGATTGGGACCAAGTTTGAAAGAAAGTGCCCAGATTTAATTGTCGATGGACATTTCTACGAATATGAGAGCTACGTTCGCCCCTGGAATAAACGTAAACTCGCAAATATGCTCTCCGATGGTCTGAAACAATCAGATAGAATCATCCTTGACAATAGGAACGGAACATCCCTCCGCCAAATTACACGCGCCATTAATGCAAGGCTCAACGTCCACGCTCAAATAGCTGAAGTTTGGGTCTACGATGGAGACAGCATTTTAGACATTTACCCTTAAAAAATACAGGGGTACCCGAAGGTCCCCTGCAAGGAGGCGCACCGTAGTGCCCTCTAACTTCCTAGAAGCTGTTGCAAAGTTAATCACTATTTTCGGATTCTCAAAAGGAATCTTTCCAAAATGTCCACTCCGTCGCTGCCGCAGGCTCCATGACAGCTTTCAGGGATTGCTATTCTTGCCAAATATCAATGGATTCGTTATTTTTGTCTATTATTCAACACCATTATAACCATGTCCGACTTTGAGACCATCCAAGCCGAGCTTCGCAAGTTCAACCAGGAGCGTGACTGGGATCAGTTCCACAATGGGAAAGACCTCGCCATCGGATTGTCCATAGAAGCGTCCGAGTTGTTGGAGTGCTTCCTCTGGAAGAAGCCTGAGGACACGTCCATCGATAAGATCAAGGAAGAGTTGGCCGACGTATTGAACTTCGCTTTCCAGATGGCGGACAAGTACGGCCTGGACATCAAGCAGATCATGCTGGAGAAGCTTAAGCGGAATGCCCAAAAGTATCCTGTGGAGAAAGCCCGGGGGAGCGCGAAAAAGTATGATGAGCTTTAATCTGCAAACGCAATGATAGTCTATAATGCCAACAAACGGACGTTCGTCCAAGATGTCAAGTCCAATCAAATTGCCCCGAAGATTCTCAATCTCATCCGGGAGAGAGGACTGAACGCAGGGCAGGATCGAGAATTTGCATCCTGGCAGAATTCAATGAATTTCATGCGCAACATCGTCGACGATTCCGAGATCGATGATGACGTCCAAATTGCCATCGAATACAACATTCCCCAAACATCGAAGCGCGTGGACTTCATCATTGTCGGCGCTGATACGAAAGACAAGGAAAACATCGTCATCGTGGAACTGAAACAATGGACCAAGGCGGAGAAGGTCGATGACGAGATGCATTTCAGCGTTCGGACATATGTCGCCAACGATAACAGAATCGTCTGTCATCCTTCCTATCAGGCTTACTCCTATTCACGGTTCCTGCTTAACTATTCCCAAACGATTTTCGAGCGGAATATCCATCTGGTTCCTTGTGCCTATCTGCATAACTACATGCCGAAATACAAGTCGGCACTTTCGGATGACATTTACAAGGATTGGTTCACTTCTGCTCCGTTTTTCATCATGGACGAGGTACAGCAGTTCACCGAATTCGTCAAGAAGTACATCACGAAGAAATCGGCTCACGGAGACCTGCTCTACTTGATTGAAAACGGGAGAATTCGTCCCACCCAATCCCTGCAGGATGCCCTCTCCACGATGGTCCGGGGTACCCCTGTCTTCGACCTCTTGGACGAACAAGCGGTCTGCTTCGACATGTGCATCCGCACGATGCTCCAGTGTCTGAAAGACAGGAAAAAGCGCACTATCCTGATCCAAGGCGGACCCGGAACCGGGAAGTCGGTCCTCGCAGTCAATCTGCTCATGCACTTCATCACATGCGCTTGCAACGCGGCCTATGTCACCAAGAACAGTGCTCCGCGTCAGGCTTTCCTATCCATCCTCTCTGGTAACAAAGCAGAAAACATCGTCGAAATCAGCCAATTGTTCCGCTCCCCTTTCGGGCTATCGCAAGTGCCGGCCAATGTCTATGACTGCCTGATCGTAGACGAGGCCCATCGGCTTGTCAAGAAGATGTATGGGGATTGGAACGGAGAAAACCAGGTAAAAGAATGCATCAATGCATCCCTGCTCACCATCTTCATGCTCGATGAAGATCAAGCCGTCACGACCAAGGACATCGGAAGCGTCCAGGAAATCAGCAAATGGTGCAAAGCGCTGGGCTCTACGATTATCATGCGTGAAGAGACCAAACTTGTATCCCAATTCCGTTGCAACGGTAGCGATGCCTACATTCAGTTCATAGACCATCTCCTCCAACGGGGAGAAGAGACCCTTTCGGTCTCCCTATCCGAACTGAATTACGACTTCCGTATCTTCGACGACCCCGTCCAAATGCGCGATGCCCTGAGGGAGAAAAATGCGATCGATAACAAGGCCCGCATGGTCGCCGGCTATTGCTACGACTGGAATGTCAAGAACGGCCGTGGCAACATCGACATCGATCTTCCTGGTGGCTTCCAGGCGAAATGGAACCTGGCCAACGACAAGATTTGGGCAATCAATCCTCGTTCCTTTGAAGAAGTCGGCTGCATCCACACAGCCCAAGGCCTAGAATTCGACTATGTCGGCGTCCTCATCGGCAAAGACCTTACCTACGACAAAGCCACTGACCGCGTCATCACGAACAAACTCGCTATCTCGAAAGACGACAATTCCTCCGGCATCCGTGGCGCTAGCGACGACGTCGCCCGCCGCCTAATCCTCAACACCTATAAAACACTTCTCACACGCGGTCAGAAGGGCTGTTTCGTGTACTGTGAGGATGAGGGGTTGAGGGAGTATTTCAAGAAAATGATCGGGAAGTAAACGAAGTCCCCCCAATCCCTTCCACTCGCCAAATTCCCCGATAATCACTACCTTGCTCCAAATCTCTCCGTCATGGACGAAATCGCAAAAACCGAACACAAGATCCACAAGTGGCTCCTGGTATCCGCCATCCTTTTCGCGCTTTTCTTCGCCGGGATGCTTATCTACTACATCGCGGTGCACGCACGCTGGCAATTATGGGCGCCGATCGCCGCGCTGATGCTCATTTCGGCCGCCCATGCCGTCCGGCTTTACCGCTTCATCAAGCGCGAGTGCACGAAAAAGGTCGATTGATCCGCCTTGAAGCGTCGAATGTAACTACCTAATAACAAGCGAATTAAAAATAAGTGACTGATCAGATTTGACCAGTCACTTTTCGTTAACAGACAGTCCATCAACCACTTCCATTCGACGCCCGGAATCGCCCCTCGGGACGGCGGTGGCGCAGGCGGAATTACAGCTTTCAGCACCGGGTGAGCAGGCGGGAAGGTGCGGTCCCGGAACGGGATGACGGAGTTTGTTTGACGACGTTACGGGACCGGCGGGCCGGGCCCGTAAAAGGAGGAGTTCGACGTCAAGCGCCTTCCCGCCTACGCGAGCCGCTGAAAGCTGTCATGGAGCCTGCGCCACCGCCGTCCCGCCCCGATTCCGGGCCACTTGCCAAATCGACCGAAATCACTAACTTTGCATGGATGTATCCGGGTCGTGAAATCGGCCGGTAATGAAATCAGGAGCACTTATTGTCCCCACTCTGGGGTGCGGCTCCCTTCACAAAACAAAGAGTCTCGTGTTATTGAGGAAAGCATTGACTTTTCAAGGTGATGCATGCCTCAAATCAATCATCTGAAACTACTAACTTGATGGATATGGAGAAGGAGATACCCAAAGGTAATAAACGGGAAGACATTAAAGCCCGGAAACAAATCATCAGTGAATTTTACGCCGACTGGTGTGCAAATCATCCAGAGAAAAGAATCTGGAACAAATCATTGCGTGCTTATATCTACGTAAAATACCAGTCCATCAATGAGACGAGAGGACAAGCCTCTATCTCTTACGAGTCTACAAAAGCGTTGATGGATTTGACAGAAATTCTTAAAAATGCTATTGTCACTAAAAGGAAACCCACCAAGAAAAATGACAAGAACCAGAAGGCATTTGATCAGATGTGTCTCTTGTATCACCGAGGAATCCGGCTTATTGTCGGGCATCAGAAAAGCACCGACGAATATGTCCAATACTGCATAACAAAAAAAAAAGCCAGCCTGGGACGCTGACTTTAGGGCTCGAATCAAGTTACCTTGAGAGGGTTGTCATCCCTTCTAACCGAATTCCCTGCGACGATTCCAATGCAAAGGTAATGCTTTTTCGTTAATAGACAAACAATTCGTGTGGAAGATTCCGGACCACTGGTCATTTTGTCTCAAAAATGGACTTTCTGTCACCTCCCGTGCCTTTTTGTCCACTTTTCGGGCATTGGTCCCGGGTTTGCAATTCCCTTAGGCGGTTCCGATAAGGAACTCCGGGAATAAGGGTCCGCTGGAGGGCCTCCAAACCGGGACGATTAAAGTTTTTGAACTATGTTACCTGCAAGAAGAACGCATGATAGCTGGTTGCCGGACATTTTCAACGACTTTTTCGACAACAGCTGGATGGAACGGACGACCTACACGGCTCCGGCC
>JAFRPH010000049.1 GCA_017429205.1 Bacteroidales bacterium | reverse complement strand
GCGGGCGGATTTCTGCGGCAGGACGAACGGCTTGGTCGTGCGCCCGTCCGCGTCCAGGTGGCAGAAATAGGGCTTCCCGTACTGCCCGTCGCCCCGCTTGCTCGCAAAGACGAACCAGCGGCTGTTGGAGGACCAGCTGTGATAGGAATCGGACTTGTCCCCCTTGATCTCGTCCATCGGACGGATTTCGCCGGACTGCAGGTCCGCCAGGTACAGGGTGCATTCGGGATGGAACAACGGGAAAGTGCCGTAATCGGCCACGGTGAACATCAGCCAGCGGCCGTCCGGAGAGACCTTCGGATGGCAGACGGAACCGTTGTTCGTCCGCGCACTCCAGACCGTGTCCACCTGCTCGCCGATGAGTCCGGTCTCAGGGTCGAAATCGGCCCGGACGAGGTCGTAGAGGCATTCCTGGACGTTCTCGGGCAGGGCCACCGAGTCCGCCACGCAGTAGTAGACCGAACGCCCGTCGGCCGAGAAGCACGGGAACGTCTCGAACTTGTCGGGCCGGGCCACATGCGGGACGTTGATCATCCGGTTGTTCTCGAAATCCGCGACCGTCAGGTCGGACCCGGTGTCGAAGACCTCCATCCGCATGCCCGTCAGGGTATGGAAACTCGGCAGGATGATATTGGTGGAGAACACGCCGAAACGGCCGTCCGGGTGAAGTTCCCCGTATACGGTGGCGGAAAGCATGTCATCGTTCTTGAGCGAGAGCTTCCGGAGCTTGCCGTTCTGGTTCAGGATGCTGCCGCCCTGGGGACCACGGATGTAGTAGAGGGAATAATCCCCGCGCGACTGTCCATGGACATGACAGTTCATACAGGCGTTGTCCGTCACCCGGTGGTCGCAGAGGACCGTTTCCTCGAAAGTCTCGACACAGCGTTCCCGGATCGAGACCTCGTTGTACATCTGGTAGGACGGTTCGATGAGGCGGTAGGTCAGCCAGCCGTCCATCGGATCTTCGCTTACGAAAATGGACCACTGGTCGGAAACCTTCTGTCCGTTCACGACGGCCTCCGCCTTCACCGTGACGGTCCGGCCGGCCGCATCGGCCAGAAAAGCCTTCCATTGGCCCAGGCGCCATTCCACCTCGGTCCCTCTGAGCACGACGGACTTGTCACCCAGGGTGAAGGTCGTCCGCGCATGCCGGACATCCGGCATGGCATACCGGAAATTGAGCGGCGCAATGCTGGCCGGAATGGTGACCTCCTTGTAGTCCGGATAGATCACCAGGGGACCCTCGCTGCCGTCGACGGCGGTCACGAGGTCCGGCCCGCCGCAGCCAGGCAGCGTCTGGCAAGCCAAAAAGGCGAACAACAGGTATTTAATCTTGTTCCTCATGGGTTATTGCTGCTTGTTCATCGCTTTCAGGTAGTAGTACCAGTAGGTGTTTTTAAATGCGGAGGGATTCAGGCCGAAGCGGTTCATCCGGTCGGAAACCGAGAGATCCATCCCGTAACGGGCGATTTCGTCCGGCGTCAGCCGGCCCTGCAGGGTGAGCCAGAGGAGAACGGCTTCCTGATAGAGACGGCCCTTGATCATATCCGGGGTGAAATCCTGCATGAAAGCGTCCAGGTCATAGGTCAGCAGGTCGTAGCAGAGCAGGTAATTCCGGGCGGCCGCATTCGTCGGATCGGCCTCCAGCAGCCCGAGCAGCTGTTCCCGGGGACGGTCCAGCTGGTGGACGATGTCCTTCCGCGCCAGCCTGGCATGCGCGTCGGACAATTGCACGCGCACGGCCTCGTCCTGGCGGCCGGGCATCATGCTCCGCGCCCACCTCCCGTAAAAGAGCGTCTTGCGGAGGATGGTCAGGTATTTCATCGCCGCGCCATCCTCCCCTGAAATCAGGTTCACGCGGGCCAGGCGCACCAGATAACGCGCGCCGGTGTGCTTGGGCGACGCCTGGAGCGAGGTGATGGCGCTCTGTTCCGCCACCGTCATGTCGCCCAGCTGGAACCAGGCTTCTCCCGCCATGGCGTTGGTCATGACCGTCTGATCCGAGGAGGCCGGGAACAAGAGCGAATAATGATGGTTTTGCGAATGGTCGAAAAGATCGTCGCCCAGGCGCCCTTTCATCGCAAGGGCCAGATTGTAGCAATAGCTGGCCTCTTCCGTGTACAAGTCCACCTTCGACAACTGCAGGACCTTGTCCCAGTGCTCCCGACACGCTTCCGTATCCAGCCCGAGCACCCGTTCGTATTTGAACTGGGGTACGCTCCAGGCTTTGCCGTATACCTTATGGACCGGAGACCCGAAGGCCCAGATCCCGCAGCCGACCAGCAGCACGGCCGCCATCGGCTTGAGCCAGGCTTTCTTGAACTGCAGCGCCAGCAAGACCAGGGAAAGAAGCGCCAGCGTGGCCACCGTATAACGGGTCAGGTAAAGATTCCCCGTTTCCCGCAGGAAGGACCAGATGAAAAAGAGCGCCCCAATGCCCAGGGACGGCCACTTTCCCAGGAAATGCCGGCAGATCCGGAACACCACCACGCCGATTCCCGTCAGCAGCAGGGCCACGATCAGCGACGCCGGAACGGCGGCCAGGAAGAACTGCTCCAGGAAATCACTCACGAAACGCCCCAGAAAGCCCATTCCCCGGTAAGTTTCGCGGATATGGACACCATCGAAGAGGAACAGGTTCTGCTGCTCGCGGCGCATCAGGTGATACGGGTAGGCGAACAGGAAAAAGGACCACGATCCCAGGAAAGCCAGGACGGCGGCCACGAGGCCGGTACGGAACGGTGACTCTTTTGTATGCATTATGCAAATATGCGCATTATTTCGCAGTTCTCAAAAGCAGAAGGGGCGGCCTCGTCAGGTCGCCCCTTCATCCCAACCATAAAGTATTCTAACCAACCACTGCCGTGTTATTCAAGCCAGTAACCGGGCGTCTGGTACGCCTTCTTCTCTTCTTCCGACATCTGCATGGCGTTGATCTGGCCCTGCGGAATCGGGTTCATGTAGTTGAGCTCGATGATGTCGCGGGTGAGCGTGACGGGCGTGTGCGAGGTCGTCGTCTCCGTGATCGTGTAGTTCAGCGCACGCTCGAGCCACTGCTGGGTGCGCGCCAGGTCGAACCAGCGCTTGCCCTCGCCGTAGTATTCGCGAAGCATCTCATCCAGGAGGAAGTCGATGGTCACGGGATTCGGAGTCTTCGCCGTCAGCTCGGCGCTGAAGTCAGCGCTGTACTTCTCCTGCTCGTTGTTCTTGAATTCCCACTTGCCGGCGCGCGAACGGATCACATTGATCAGGTCGTAGGCCGACTTGCCCGCCTTGGCGGTGGCGCCCTTCACCTGGGCTTCCGCGGCGATGAAGTACAGTTCGGAGAACTTGTAGATGATGTACGGACGCGTGCTGCCCACATTCGCTTCACCGGCGCCGGCAGGAGAGCCCGTGTTGGTGCGGTATGGTCCCTGTTTCCAAAGACCCGGATAGGTGAAGCGGTTGATGCCGCGCAGGTCGATGACATAGGAGTCCACGCCCTCCTTGGCGCCGAAGCCCTGGGAGACGAGATTACCTGTCAAGTTAGTGGGATACGTCACCGACTCATCCACATACGGAAGGAAGACCAGGAGAGGCTCCTTGACGCCGATGTGGTTGCCGTGCGGGCCCACCACCCATTCGGTATCGGCGCCGAACTGGTCCCAGTTGGTGCGGAAAATCCAGGTGAAGGTGCCGTCGAAACGGGAGTCCTTGTCAATGTCCGTAAAGGTATGCAGCGCTTCGTGCGTAGGTGCCAGACGCGTCCAGGGACGACCCAGGAACTGGCTGTCGGTACGCTGGATCGGGGTCGTGGCTTTGCCGGTATTGTCGTTGACCGTCGCGGCAGAATAGTTCCACTGGTGGAACCAGCAGACGAAGTTCGTTCCCTGGTCCCAGCCGGTGACAGGAGCGCCGTTGTACTGCTCGGACTTTTCGGTACGGTCGGAGTAGAAGACCTGCTCCTTGTTATAGTCGTTGGAGCCGAGGGACACTTTGTAGAAGGAGGATTCCAGGCCGTACGGACCGGGGTTCTCGATGCCCTGGACGGCCAGGTCATACGCCTTCTGGAAGTAGGTCCTTGCATCACCGGCGTTGCGGGTGCATTCGGGATAGGTGGGAAGTCCCTTCGGGTTCTCCAGCCACCAGGCATATGTCAGGTAGGCGCGGGACAGGAGAATGCGCACGGCCGTCTTGGACAGGGCGCCGCCGATACGGGGCTTGTCAGGGATGTTCTCCAGGGCGTACTCCAGATCCGGGAAGATGCACTTCTTGTACACTTCCTCGACGGAGTTGCGGGTCGAGACGCGGACGGCGCTGGTATTGAAAGCCAGTTCGCCGGAGCCCAGGTCGAGCGGCACGCCTCCGAAGATGCGGACCAGGTCGAAATAGTAGAAGGCACGGAAGAAACGGGCCTCCGCAATCAGGGATTCCGCCATGCCGGCCGCCGTCGCATTCTCGATGATGCCGTTGGCGGTATTGATATAGGTGAAATTCCAGAAGCCGGATTTCGGGCAGTTGTCGGCCGTCACATGAGCGCCGGTGGAGAAGTCGTTGCCCCGGAAACCGCTGTTCGAGAACGTGGTTTCGTCGGTGGCCGCCTCGAGGTCGGACCAGGTGTACGGATCGCCGTACACATCGCGCAGATGGGAATACAGGGCGGTCAGGCCGCCTTCCACGCCGGCGGGCGTGCTGAAATATCCGGGCGTGAAGATGGTCTTCGGATGCTCCTCAAGAATCTTGTTGCAGGAAGCGGCCAGGACCAGCATACCGCCGAGAACCAACATGAAGTTGAATATCTTTTTCATATCGTTGCGCTGTTAGAAAGTCAAATTGATACCGAGCAGATAGTTGTGCGTCTGCGGAGTGCTGTTGGAGAAGCTCGCCATACGGCCGGAACGAGCGTTACCCTGGTGGATGAGACCGGTTTCGGCGGTGAAAGCGGAGTAGATCACAAAAGGATTCTGGGCGGTGAAATAGACCCGGAGATTGCTGACACCCATCTTCCTGAACACAGGCAGGCGGTGCATGGTGTAACCGAGCGTGATGGTCTGGATCTTGGCGTAAGTGCCGTCGAACATACCCATCAGGGACGCGTACTTGGGCGAGTCGGTGACGATCGTGGAGCCCGGGCGCGGGTATTTGACGTTCGGCTTCTCCGGCGTCCAGTAATCGACATCGATCTGGCCGCGGCGGCCGCTCATCAGATTGTCATAGCCGGTGTGCAGCGAGGACGTGAAGATACCGCCGGCCTGGAAGTCGCCGATGACGGTCAGGTCGAGATTCTTCCACGCGACGCGGGTGTTGAAGCCACCCATGAAAAGGGCCTCGGCGCTGTACGGGACCTGGTCGTTGGAGTTGATGGCGCGGGTCGGGGACCCGTCGGCATTGTAGTCGCCATGGTACTTGACCTTGATCATACCGAGCGATCCCTTGTAACCGGTGACCGCATCCACATTGCTGGGCTCGAGGATGTCCATGTACGGATCACCCTCCTGCCAGAGGCCGTCATATTCATAGTCATAGATGCACTGGAGAGGATAGCCGACGAACCAGCGGTTGCCCTTGTCTTCGGTCGTGCCGTCCGCGAGGGCGACAAGCTTGTTCCGGTTGGCGTAGATGTTCAGGCCGGCTTCCCAACGCCAGTCACCGCGTTCGATGAGGGTGCCGTTGACCGTGAATTCAACACCCCGGTTCCGCGTGGCGCCGATGTTGGCGGTGGTGCGGGAAACGCCGGCCGAAGCGGGCAGGCTCAGGCTGAGCAGGATGTCCTTGGTGTCGACGCGATAGTACTCGAAGGTACCGCGGAGACGGCCCTTGAAGAAGGAATAGTCCAGACCGAAGTTCCAGGTGTTGGAGTACTCCCAGCCGAGTTCGGTGTTGGGAAGCGAAGAGACATAGTAGCCGGTGGCGTATTTCTCCTCGTTGAAATTATACACCTTGGTGGACAGGGAACCCAGCGTGGAATACGGCGACACGGCCTGGTTGGAAGTCACGCCGTAGCCGACGCGGAGCTTCAACTCGTCGAGCCAGCCGCGGGTACCCGCCATGAAAGGCTCGTTGTGGATGTTCCAACCGACGGAAACGGCCGGATAGGTGTGCCACTGGTGGCCGGGAGCCAGGCGGGAGGAGGCGTCCGAACGGACGGCCGCGGAGATCATATAACGGTCGTCAAAGGTGTACATCAGACGGGCCATATAGGAAATCAGGCCGAACTGCGTGTAGCTGCCCGGGTTGACCTTGATGTCGGAGGCCAGGGCTGAGCCGATGTTGTAGTACTGGAAGAGTTCGTTCGGGATGTTCTTGCCGTTGAGGCTCTGGCCGTTGGAAGTGGTCTGCTCGGCGGAATAGAGGGCCACGAAGTTGACCCGGTGCTTGTTGGCGAACAGGCGGTCGTAGCTCAGCAGGTTCTCGACGGTCCAGTTGGAGCTCTCGCTGAAGGACCAGGAGGCGGAGTTCGGAGACGTTTCAGTCGATTCGCCGACACCCTGACCCGTGAAGGAGCCTCCGCGGCTGCGGCGGTAGTTCAGGCCGACGCTGATCTTATAGGCGAGGCCTTCGATCCACGGGAAGTTGAATTTGAGGAAACCGTTGTTATAGGTACTGACCGTGTTGGACTCGCTGTTGTAGATACCGGCGGCGGTCAGCTGCTCGATCCGGTCGCGGTCCATGATGTACCAGTTGGCGTCGATCGGCATGTTGACGCGGTACTTCAGGGAACCGTCCTCGTTGTAAGGGTTGACGAGCGAGGAGAGCTGGAGGTTCAGGCCGACCTGGTTACCGGTATTGGCGCCGTACTGGGTCCGGGTGGAGAACCCGACCTGGAAGTATCTGCCGATCTTCTGGTCGATGCTGCCGTTCAGCGAGATGCGGCTGTACGCCTGCGTGGGCAGGGTCGCGTGATCCTTGAAATAAGAGGTGCCGAAGCGGTAGCTGCCGCCCTTGGTGCCACCGGCGACGCTCACCTCGTAGTTCTGGGTGTAACCGTTCTGGAGCACCATGTCCTGCCAGTCCGTGACCGTATTGTCCGATTCGTCGAGGGAGTTCGCATACTTCCCGGCCATCTGACGGAGACGGACGTATTTCGCGCCGGTCATCATCGGATACTTGATCGGAGTCTTCAGGGACGCATAGGAGTTGAAGGACACCACCGGGGCCTGGCCGACCGTTCCCTTATAGGTACTGATCAGGATGACACCATTGGCGCCGCGGGAACCGTAGATGGCCGTGGACGCGGCATCCTTGAGAATGTCGATGCTCTTGATGTCATTGGTGGAGATTTCCGTCAGGCTTCCCATGAAAGGAATGCCGTCCAGCACGATGAGCGGGTCGTTCGACGCGGAGAGGGAACGCTCGCCGCGGATACGGATGGTAGCGGACTCGCCCGGTCGGGAAGAGGTGGACTGCATATCCACGCCGGCGACACGGCCCATCAGGGCATAGGAGACGTCATTGGCCGGAACCTGGCGCAAGTCGTTGCCGCCCATGGACACGATGGAACCGGTCACATCCTGGCGGCGGGCCGTACCGTAACCGATGACGACCGTGGCTTCGAGCTGCTCGGCATCATCTTCGAGGACGATGTCGATCCGGCTGCGGCCCTGGACGGGAACGCGGATGGTGGTGTAGCCCATGCAGGAGACCTCGAGAATTGCGGAGGATCCCGCCTGGAGGGAATACGTACCATCGACGCCCGTGACGGCGCCGTTGGAAGAATCCACGACCATCACGGCCGCGCCCGGGACAGGCGCACCGCTCTGGTCCGTGACCGTACCGCTGATGCGGACGTTCTGCGCCAGGGCGAAGAGCGGGAGCATCAGGCCGGCTGCCACGAATGCAAGCGTTTTCTTTAGGTTAAATCGCATAGTGAAAAAAATTAAAAGTTGATTGATTTGGTTGTCGGTTTGCGTTTTTGCAAATGTATCATCTTTACAAACGATTGAAACCGAGGGATGTAACAATAGTTGTCGTTTTTGAACCATGGCTCTTGCGAGACAAAAAGAATTTGTATTTTTGTAACAGATGAGCCAAAAATGAAGATGAAACGATTTTTGCTTCCGGCCGCGCTCCTTCTGGGCGCTTTCCTTCCGGCGGCGGGCCAGAACGCCCGCCTGTACCTGCCGGAATTAGGCCTTCCCAACTCGCAGGTGAACCGGATCTACCAGGACCGCACCGATTATATATGGATCTGCACGGAAGGCGGACTGGTCCGCTTCGACGGACTCCGGTTCGAGACCTACCAGCACGACCGGGAGAGCGCGAACTGCCTGTCCAGCTCCTCCGTCATCGACATGGTCGAAGACGGCCGGGGCACGAAGTGGATCGGGACGGCCGCCGGCCTGGACATCCTGGATTCCGAATACTCCTCCTTCACGCACTTCGACCTGCACCGGAACCCGGATACGCCGGTGAATCCTTATATCGGACGGCTCCTAGAGGTTCCAGCCGCGGGAACCCTGATCGTGGGCACGGGTGGCGCTGGCGTGTTCGTCATCGACAGTGAAACCCGGCAAGAACTTCCCGAGAAACGCGAAACCGTCAACCGGACCCTGCACACGGATTACATCCATACCCTGTTCCTGGACGCTTCCGGACGGCTGTGGATCCTCCCGGGCGACAGCAAGCCCGTCGTCCTGGACGCCATCACCCTGGAGCCTGCGAAAGGGCTGGCATGGAGCCCGGAGCTGCAGAAGGCCGGCGACCTGCTCCGCGTCAACGACATGGCCGAAGACCCGGTCACGGGCGACATCCTGCTAGGAAGCACGGAAGGCCTGCTGCTGCTCAAGGCCGGCTCCGGCCTCATCCGGAAGGCTTCCGGGCGGCGGGCGGCCACGACCGTCGGCGCATCCGTCATCTTCGACTCGCAGACCGCCTCGGGGGAAGAGCGCCTGTTCCTCGTGGGGAACGAGGACGGCGGCCTGCTCCATTTCGACACGGAAACGGAGGAAGTCCGGACCGCGCTCGTCTCGTCCATCCGGCAGGAAACCGGCAACTGGAAAGCCACTTCCAGCCTCCGGGACTCCGAAGGGAACCTTTGGCTGGGCCTGTACCAGACCGGCGTCCTGGTGGCGCCAAAATCCCGTTTCGGATTCTCCTACATGGGATTCAGCACCCGCGGGATGCCGGGCGAGAACAATACCGTCGTCACGGACGTCTATGAGGACGGCCAGAACCTGTGGGTCGCCACGGACGGCGGTGGCCTGTTCTGCCGGCCGGCGGCCGGCGGCCGCAAGCGGCAGGCCGAGCGCGTGTTCACGCGGGACAACTCCGCCCTCAACAACAATGCGATCCTCACCGTGACCGGCGACCGGTACGGCACCATCTGGCTCGGGACCTATCTGGGCGGCCTGTATTACATCGAAGGCGGCACCACGCTGAAACCCTATCCCTACGCGGACCAGGTGGGCACGGACCGGATCCGGACGCTCGTCTACGACCCGGCCCGGGACCTGTTGTACGTGGGCACCTCGGGCGCCGGCCTCTCTGTCATCGACGCGAAAACCCGGAAACCGGTCGCCCGCCAGGTGGACGAGGACTACCGCTGGATCAGCGCCTTGCACCTGGATGCGACCGGCCGGCTGTGGGTGGGCAGCTACAACGGTCCTTTCTGCTACGACCCGTCGCTGGACCGCATCATCCCCTTCAGCGGGACCGCCGGAAACGACCTCCCGCCCCGCATCTACGACATATGCAGCAGCGCGGACGGGTCGATCTGGTTCGGCACGGAAGAGGGGCTCTTCCAATGGAATGAAACTTCGCGGGAACTCCGCCGGTACACGACCCAGGACGGCCTCTCCAACAACGTGGTCCGGGCCATCCTGAGCGCAGACGGCGGCGATATGTGGGTATCCACGTCCAGCGGCCTGAACCGGCTCTCTCCGAGAACCGGAAAGGTCACCGTCTTCCAGTCCTACGACGGCCTGCAGGGCAATGAATTCCGCACCGGGTGCGCCTTCAAGGCGCCATCCGGACGGCTCTATTTCGGCGGCAATGGCGGCCTGACGAGTTTCTCGCCGCTGATGGTGGACAGTGGCGGCGACCGGATGCCCCAAGTCGCGCTGGCGCGCCTGACGATGCTGGACCAGCCTGTCGTCTACGATCCCGCCAAAGGAAACAACAACCTGATTGACAAGCACATATCCGAAGCCACCCGGATCCGCATCCCGCGCGGCGTGGATATGTTCTCGCTGGAGTTCTCCGTCCCGGAGTACACCAATCCGCAGCGCCTGCGGTTCGACTACCGGCTCGCGGGCTTCGAGAGCGACTGGAAAACCGCGCCTTCGCTCCTGCGGATGGCCACGTATACCAATGTGCGGCCGGGCCGCTACCGCTTCGAGGTCAAGGCCTATTTCGACGGCTCGCCCGAAGTCTTTTCCGAGCGCAGCGTGGACCTGCGCGTCGAGGCCCCCTGGTTCCTGACCGGATGGGCCTGGGCCGTATACGCCGCCATTCTCGCGGGCATCATCCTGCTGCTCGTGCATTTCTTCCGGGAGCGCCGGCGCCAGTTCCTGGAGAAAAAGGACGCCGAACTGAAGGAGCTGCGGCTGGGCTTGTTCACGAACCTCACCCACGAGATCCGCACCCCGCTGAACCTCGTGATGGCCCCGCTCGGCGCCATCCGCGAGGCCGAGGAGGACCCCGTCCGCAAGGACACCTACAACCTGATGTACCGTAACTGCCTGCGGATCAATCGCATCGTGAACCAGCTGATGGACCTGCGGAAGATCGACGCCGGCCAGATGCAACTGTTCTTCCGCGAGACGGACATCGTCTATTTCATCCGCGACATCATGCAGTCTTTCGGCAAGCTCGCCGAGAGCAAGCGGGTCGACTTCTCCCTGACCTCCGCGCATCCGGAGGAGACGCTCTGGATCGACCAGGGCAACTTCGACAAGATCGTCTACAACATCCTGTCGAACGCGTTCAAGCACACGCCGGACGGCGGGCGCATCAGCGTGGACGTATCCGCGCCGACGCCCAACCACGGCGAGCTCCAGGCCGATGTCAAGGAGTATGTCCAGGTGCGCATCTTCAACTCCGGCAGCCGGATCGAGGAGGCCTGGATCAGCCACGTCTTCGACCGCTTCGTGCAGGTGAATCCGCACGACGCCAATTCGGGCTCCGGCGTGGGCCTCAACCTGACGAAAATGCTCGTAGAACTGCATCATGGGCACATTTTTGCCGAGAATGAAGACGACGGCGTGGTGTTCCGCGTGCTCGTGCCCGCAGGCAAAGACCACCTGACCGAGCAGGAGCTTTCCTATACCTCGCACCACAAGGACCTCTATATCAAGCCCCCCTCCGCACAGGAACACGAGGACCAGACGTTCACGCAGGAGGAGGCGCCGGCCGACAAGGCCGCGCGCGCCCGGAAGAGCGTGGTCGTCGTGGACGATGACGACGACACCCGCGAATACCTCCGCAACCTGCTGCGGAACCGGTACAATGTGACGGCCTGTTCCGATGCGAAATCGGCCTGGGACGCGGTTTCCGGGACGCTTCCCGACGCGGTGGTCACCGACCTGGTGATGCCCGGCGAAAGCGGCAGCGACCTGTGCGCCCGCATCCGGGCGAACGACGCCACGCGCCACATCCCCGTCCTCATCCTGACCGGCCAGAACGGCGTCGAGGAACAGCAGGACGCCAGCGACAGCGGCGCCGACAAGTTCCTGTCCAAGCCCATTTCCGTAGAGCTGCTCCTCAGCAGCATCGCGCAGGTCATTTCCAGCCGCGAGGCGGTGAAGGAGAAGTTCGGCGTCGCCATGAACTACGACTACACCGGCATCAAGATGGGCTCGGCCGACGACAAACTGCTCCACCGCATCGTGGAGAGCATCCAGAACCACCTGGACGATCCCGATTACGGAGTGGCGTCCCTGTGCGAGGACGTGGGCATCAGCCGCGTGCACCTGAACCGCAAGCTCAAGGCCTTCGGCAAGGACTCCCCCGGCGTGCTCATCAAGACCTTCCGGATGAAGCAGGCCGCCTACCTGCTCGCGAACAACAAGGTCAATGTGTCCGAGGTCGCGTACCGGGTGGGCTTCTCCTCGCACTCGTATTTCTCCAACGCTTTCCGGGAGTATTTCGGAATGTCGCCGCGCGAATTCGTGACGCGCATCCAGGAGAATCCGGACGACGACTCCTTGAAACAAATGTTTAAATAAGACCGTCCAATCCGGAAACAGGTAACATTTTCAACAACGATTGTAACCAAATCGTTGGGGCGCCGCTTTCGTTTTTGTTACATTTGCACTCGAAACAACGAAGCTTCCGCCCATGAACAAGCCGTATTCGTTCCTCCTCGCGGCCTGCCTGCTGCTCAGCCTGCCGGCCGCCGCCCTCGACCATCCGGGCCTCGCCGAACGCCGCTCGGCCCCCGGCCGGTTCTCCCTCGTGGAAAACGGCGTCCCCGCCGCCGTCGTCACGGACCCCGCCGACCGGCGGGGCGTCCTCATCGCAGCGGAGACGCTGCGCGAGGACTTCGCCCGCGTGTGCGGCGTCAAGGCGCCGGCGCAAGGCGCCCGCGTCCTCTACGCCGGCACGAAGGACAGTCCGCTGATCAAGCGCCTCGCGGCGGAAGGGCGCATCGACACGACCCCTTTGAACGGGCAGTACGAGACTTACATCCTGCAGGTGACCGGCGACACGGTCATCATCGCGGGCGCGGACATGCGCGGAACGATTTACGGCATCTACGAGATCTCGGAGCAGATGGGCGTCTCCCCCTGGTATGACTGGGCCGACGTACCAGTCCCCCATAACACGGACATCTCCCTGGCGGCCGGGACCTACACGGTCCCCCAGCCCGGCGTCCGCTACCGCGGCATCTTCCTCAACGACGAAGCCCCGTGCCTGACCTCCTGGGTGAAGAACACCTATGGGACAGACTACGGCGACCACCGTTTCTACGCGCGCGTTTTCGAGCTCCTGCTGCGCCTCAGGGCCAATTTCATGTGGCCGGCAATGTGGGGCTGGGCCTTCTACGCCGACGATCCGGAGAACAGCCGCACGGCCGACGAGATGGGCATCGTCATGGGCACGTCCCATCACGAGCCGATGGCGCGGAACCACCAGGAATGGGCGCGTAGGCGCGGTTCCAGCGGTCCGTGGGACTACACCGCCAACAAGAAAGTCCTCACGCAGTTCTTCACAGAAGGAATCGAGCGGGCGAAAGACACGGAAGACCTCATCACCATCGGCATGCGCGGGGACGGCGACGCCTCCCTGGGCAAGCTGGGCGAGGAAGCCGCGTATATCAAGCTCCTGGAAACCATCATCAAGGACCAGCGGAAGATCATCCGCAAGGTGACCGGAAAGCCCGCCGAGCAGCGGCCGCAGGTATGGGCCCTGTACAAGGAGGTCCAGCAGTACTATGACCTCGGGCTCCGCGTCCCGGACGACGTGACCATCCTCCTGAGCGACGACAACTGGGGCGACGTCCGCAAGCTTCCCACCGCGGCCGAACGGGCGCGGAAGGGCGGCTGGGGCCTGTACTACCACGTGGACTACGTGGGCGCCCCGCGGAACTCCAAGTGGCTGAATGTCACGCCCATCCAGAATATGTGGGAGCAGCTCCAGCTCACCTGGGCCTACGGTGTGGACAAGATCTGGGTCCTGAACGTCGGCGACCTCAAGCCGATGGAATATCCCATCGACCTGTTCCTCGCGATGGCGCGGAATCCCGAATCGATCACGGTGGACAACCTCGCGGATCACACGCGCACGTTCTGCGCGGCGGCATTCGGCGACGACCAGGCCGACGAAGCCGCGCGCATCCTCAACCTGTACTGCAAGTACAGCGGCCGGACGACGGCGGAAATGATGGACTGGCGAACCTACGACCTGCCTTCGGGCGAATTCCGCCAGGTGCGGGACGATTTCGTCCGCCTGGAGGCTGAGGCCCTGCGGCAGTTCCTCACGCTGAAGCCGGAATGCAAGGACGCCTACCGGGAACTCATCCTCTTCCCCGTCCAGGCGCTCGCCAATATTTATGAGATGTATTACGCGCAGGCGATGAACCTGGCCCTGGCCGGCCGCAAAGACCCGGCCGCGAACGCCTGGGCCGACGAGGTCGAGCGCGCCTTCGCCCGCGACGCCGCCCTGATGAAGGAATACAACAAAGACATCGCCGGCGGCAAATGGGACGGGATGATGACGCAGAAGCATATCGGCTACCGCAGCTGGAGCGACAACTTCCCGGCGGACCGCCTGCCGCGGGTGGAGCGCGTCGAGGACACCGCCCCGGGCGGCTACGCCTTCGAGGCCGATCCGCGCGGCTTCACGGCCATCGAGGCGGAACACTGGAACCTGGCCTCTGCGGCCTCCGGCGCGGCCTGGACCGTGATTCCGGACATGGGCCGCACCCTGAGCGGCGTCGCCTTGATGCCCTACACGGTGCCCACGGAGGGCGCTTCCCTCACCTATCGCATCCAACTTCCTGAAGGTGTGACGGATGTCAAGGTCCATGTCATCACGAAATCGACCCTGGCCTTCAACAACACCGGCCACCGCTACGAAGTGGACCTCGCGGGACAGAAGCGGACGCACCTCTTCAACGAGCGCCTGAACGAGGATCCGAAGAACATCCATTCGGTCTACTACCCCACCGTCGCCCGCCGCGTCGTGGAGACGGTCTCCGACCTCCCCGCCTCCCCCGGCTGGCAGGACCTCGTCCTGCGCCCCCTGGACCCGGGCATCGTCTTCGAGAAAATCGTCATCGACTACGGCGGCTACACGCCCCGCTTCCTCTTCGGAAACGAGTCGGCCGCAAATAAATAACAGATAAAGATTCCCCCGGAGCAAGCTCCGGAAACGGAATAGTCCCTCGGCCGAGGGACTATTCCTTATAAGGATCCAACCCCGCGACCTCGCAGAGGTACAGGTAGAGGGTTTCCCAGGCGGGTTTGCGGGCGTAGTTGACGCCCTGGTACAGGAGCGGCATGTTCTGCCTGCCGTCCTGCTCCTGTTTCACCCAGGAGTCCTTGTCGTTGATGCCCCAGATGGTGATGCCGCCGCGCTGGGCCTCCGGGACGATTTCCAGGTACTTCTGGAAGATGAACTTGTACAGGTCGGCCTGGTCGGTCAGGCTGGTGCACTTGATGTCCAGCTCGGAGATGCGGACCATCCGGCCGGTGTTCTTGAGGTCCGTCAGGCTGGCGACGACCTTGTTCTTGAGGTCGGGCGTGGCCATGTCCAGATGCATCTGCGTGCCGACGCCGGTCACCTGCGGATTGCCCTTCACGTAGTCGCAATAGGCCTTCCGCTTGTCGGAACTCGTCTCCAGGTTGTAGTCGTTCAGGTACAGGACGGCGGTCTTTCCCTTGCGGGCCAGGGCGTCCGTGGCATAGGCGAACGCCTTGTCCACCCAATCCTTGGTGCTCTTGAAATACTGGCCCCAGACGAAGACTTCGCCGGAGGTGTTCTGCGTCGTGCGGAACGCGCCGGCGGGCCAGTCGCTGAACGTTTCGTTCACGACGTCCCAGCCGTACGCGTCGAAGTGCTCGACCATCGTGTACACCCAGTCGCGGTACACATAGCCGATGACGTCGTTCACGAGTTCGCCGTCCAGGCTGAACAAGGTGTTGAAGGCGGGCGGCACGCCGCGGCGCGGCGCGGAAGCCGCCGACGAGGCCGGTTCGAGCCGGATGTCGTCGAGATAATAGGTCACCGCCTCCACGCCGCCGTAGAAGGCGAAGGAAAGCTCGGTGCCCGACGCCACGGTGAATTCCACGCTCTGGTACGTCCAGTCGGTGCCCATCTTCGGGAAATCGTTATACGTAGAACTCCGGTACTTGACGTCTCCGTCACCGCGGATGTCGATCTGGAAATCGGCGGCCTTGCTTGCTTTCGCGTACCAAGAGAGCCGATAGGTCGTTCCGGGCGTGACAGCGAAGGACTTGGTCAACACCTGGATGCTCCAGGCGTCCTGCGCATACCCCGAGGAATTGTCCATTTTCAGCGACAGCGAGCCGCCGTGGGCCGTTTCATTCGTCACGCGCACATAATCAGGGCCGTTGATCGCGGAAATGTCCGGCGAATTCAGCGGGCCTACGGCAAGGCCTTCGAAATCGATCACCTCGGCGGTCGGCTCCTGGCCGCCTCCTCCTTCCCCGAGAATGCGGACATTGTCGACGACCACGTCCTTCGACGCGGTGATCCGGAAGGCGAAATCGCCCAGGGATTCCAGCGTGAAGGGTACGCTGTACTTGTGCCATTTGCCAGTGACGCTCGTCCGCAGCGACTGGCCGTCGCCGGCGGCGACTTGGAGGGAGCCCTCCTTCGCGAGGGTCTTGGCCCAGAAAGAGAAGGTGTACGGCTTTTCCGCCTCGAGGGAGGCATCGACCGTCAAGGTGGCTCCGTCGGAAGCGGCCTTCGCAGCATAATCGCCCGCGAAGACATCGTACAGACTCTGGAAAATCTCGAACCCGTCGGCCCGGAAACCGTCCAGGGTGCCGGCCTCGAAGTTCCAGTTCTGCTTCAGCAGCGACGCGTTGTTGTTCCTGGAAGCCTTGGAAATCAAGTTGTTCAAGTATGTGCGCTGCTGCTGGCTATGCCAGCCCAGCGTGTGCCCGAACAGCTCGGTCCCGCAATCGTTCGCCCAGCCGGCCATCTGGTCGGCGTTCGTGAAGTTGTAGGCGCCTCCCTGCTGTACGATGGCGTCGTGCTTCATCTCATTGCCGAAGGTGACGGCGGCGAAATCGCGCTTGAGGATGTTCGCGACTTGGGTATTGTTCCGATACTCCCAATACGTGAACGAAACGCCCAGCTTGAGGCCGGCCTTCGCGGCGACCTCCTTCAGGGCATACTTGTCAAAGTCCACGACCTTGGGCTGGGGCGGGTCCTGGGTCACGGGTTTCTCATCGGGTTTTTCCGGGGTGACCAGCGTGGGATCGTCCTTTCCACAGGAGGACGCGGCGGCCGCCGCGAGGGAGGCCAGCAGGACGAGGGTCCATATCCTTTTCATTCGCATCATTCGTCTATTAACCCTGCAAAAATAGGAAAAAAGACCGGATTTAAAATTTTCTGACCTATTTCTCGCCTTGTTTTCTGAAGGGAAATCGTATATTTGTATTCGGTAAAAACTACAATAACCCGAAATAACACCTTTAACGATATGGCAAACAACGAATCCAAAGGCTTCTACAAGCTGAGCTGGGCCCAGCGCATCGGCTTCGGCGCCGGTGACATGGCGCAGAACCTCATCTACCAGACCATCTCCATCTGGCTGCTGTTCTTCTACACGAACGTGTTCGGACTGGATCCGGGCGCTGCCGCCCTGATGTTCCTCATCGTCCGCCTCGTGGACGTCCTGTGGGACCCGATCGTGGGCACCATCGTGGACAAGGGCAACCCGAAGTGGGGCAAATACCGCTCCTGGCTCGTCCTCGGCGGCATTCCGCTCGTGGGCCTCGCCATCCTGTGCTTCTACAACGGATTCAGCGGCTCGCTGGTGTACGCCTACATCACCTACGTGGGCATGTCGATGTGCTACACCCTCGTGAACGTCCCTTACGGCGCCCTGAACGCCTCCCTCACCCGGGACACGAACGAGATCACCATCCTCACCAGCACCCGTATGTTCATGGCGAACCTCGGCGCCCTGTGCGTGAAGTCCCTCCCGCTGATCATCGCCCTCTTCGCCCCGAAGGTGCTGAACCCCGAGACCGGCAAGATGACCGCCGTCTACAACACGCCTGACGCCGCCCACGCCTGGTTCATCACGATGACCATCTTCGCCCTCGCCGGCCTCGCCCTCCTGATCTTCTGCTTCTTCCAGTGCAAGGAACGCGTCGTGATGGACGAGAAGGAGTCCGCCAATGTGAAAGTGAGCGACCTCTGGATGGAGTTCGGCCGCAACAAGCCCCTCCGCGTCGTCGCCTTCTTCTTCATCACCGCCTTCGCGATGATGAGCGTGAGCAACGCTGCCGACGCCTACTTCATGACCTTCAACGTGGGCGCCACCCCGCTCCTGACCACCCTGTTCATGTGGCTCGGCACCATTCCGGCCTTCATCTTCATGCCGCTCGTGCCCGCCATCAAGCGCAAGATCGGCAAGAAGGGGATGTTCTACCTGTTCCTCGGCGTCGCCATCGTGGGCATGATCCTGATGTACACCTTCGTGTCCATCCCGGCCACGAAGTCCAACTTCGTCCTCCTGTGCATCGCCCAGTTCGTCAAGTCCACCGGCATCATCACCGCGACGGGCTACATGTGGGCCCTCGTCCCGGAGGTCATCGCCTACGGCGAATACACCACCGGCAAGCGCATCGCCGGCATCGTGAACGCCCTCACCGGCATCTTCTTCAAGGCCGGCATGGCCCTCGGCGGCGTCGTCCCGGGCCTCGTCCTCGCCTGGGTGGGCTTCAACGCCGACGCCACCACACAGACCCCGCTCGCCCTGCAGGGCATCCTCTGGCTCGTGTGCGTGATCCCCGCCATCCTCCTGCTCCTCGCCATCTGGATCATCTCCAAGTACGACCTCTCCGACGAGAAGATGGACGAAATCAACAAGGAAATCGAAGCAAGACACCTCAACGCATAATCCATTGAAAACCATGGCCAAGAAAGTTCAGAAACGCTACCTTCTCCCCGCCGACTATATGGCGGACCCGTCCGTGCACGTGTTCGACGGCAAGATCCATATCTATCCTTCCCACGACTGGGAGTCCGCCGCGCCGGACGACGACTTCGGCAGCGAGTACGACATGAAGGACTACCACGTCCTCACCATCGAGGGCGACGACCCGATGACCTCCCCCGTCGTGGACCACGGCGTCGCGCTGGACATCAAGGATGTCCCGTGGGCGCGCCGCCAGCTCTGGGACAACGAGGTGGTGAAGGGCCGCGACGGCAAGTACTACATGTACTTCCCGGCCAAGGACAAGACCGACATCTTCCGGGCGGGCGTCGCCGTGAGCGACTCCCCCACCGGTCCGTTCAAGGCGATGCCGGACCCCATCCGCGGCAGCTATTCCATCGACTACGCCATCCTGCACGACGATGACGACGAGTACTACATGTACTTCGGCGGCATCTGGGGCGGCCAGCTCCAGCGCTACGAGGACAACCTCGCCAAGGACTGCGGCACCTCCTACCCGGCCGACGGCCAGCCCGCCATCCCGGCCCGCGTGGTGAAGCTCTCCAAGGACATGCTCCAGTTCGGCGAGGACCCGAAGCCGGTCGTCCTCCTGGACGAGGACGGCACGCCGATCAAGGTCGAGGACAACGAGCGCCGCTTCTTCGAGGCCAGCTGGATGCACAAGTACAACGGCAAGTACTACTTCAGCTACTCCACCGGCGACACGCACAAGCTCTGCTACGCCATCGGCGACAACCCTTACGGTCCGTTCACCTACAAGGGCGTGATCCTCACCCCGGTCTTCGGCTGGACCACGCACCACTGCATCGTGGAATTCAAGGGCAAATGGTACCTCTTCCACCACGACAGCGGTCCCTCCAAGGGCATCAACCGCCTCCGCAGCCTCAAGGTGTGCGAACTCACCTACAACGAGGATGGCACCATCCAGACCATCGAAGGCCTGGACGACTAGTTCCAGATTGACACTGCAGAAGGTGGTCCATGTCCTGGACCACCTTCTGCGTTTTAACCGGTATTTTGCCGATGGTGGTCCCTCCTTTGGACCACCATCGGCGTCTATTGCACGATTACGAAGCCGCCGTTGCAGGGGATGGTGACTTTCACGGGGCCGCCCTTGTGGGAGCGGGATTCGCGGGCGCCGAGGAAGGTGGCGGCGGTGGTCTGGCGCGGTTCCAGCGTCAGGGGCGCCTTCTTGCCGTGGAGCTTGCGGGCGGCCTTCGCCGTGGCGGGCTCGACCGTATCGGAATACAGCGTATAATCGCCGGCCGGAAGGTCGACTTCCACGGTGCGGGATTCCGCCGATGCGTTGATGCCCACATAATACCATTTTGCGCCCGCGCGACGCGCGAGGACGACGTACTGGCCGGGGTAACCGTCGATGAACTTGACCTCGTCCCACTTCGTCGGAACCTCCTTCATGAAGTCGACGGCCCAGGCCGGTGCGTCGGTGAGGTTATCGGGCGTCATCGCGAAGTGCTGGACGTAGCTCTGGAAGAGCACGGCCGTGGCGAGGGCGAAGACGTCGGAAGTGCGGCGGATGGAGCCGCGGCGGGCGGTGTCGTTGAAGGGATTGTAGACCTTGTTCAGGGTGCTGCCGCCGAAGTCCATCGCCGCGACGGTGTTGCGGATGAACGGGTGCAGGGTGGCGCTGAAGGCCTCGCGGTCGCAGCGGTACTGGCCGAAATAGAGGTTCTCGCTGGCGACGACGGCTTCGGCCGAGGCGAAATTGGGATACATCCGCTCCCAGCCGCGCGGCAGGGTGCAACCGTGGAAGACGCACTGGAGGCCGAAGTCGTTGGCGTCGACGAGGATGTCCTCGTAGAGCTGGAGCATCACCTGCTTGTCGGAGCCGAAGAAATCGACCTTGATGCCCTTGACGCCGAGTTTCTGCAGCCAGGCCATCTCGGCGCGGCGGGTGACGCTGCGGTTCATGATGTTCCGCGGGCCCTGCGGGGCGTCGTTCCAATAGCCGTTGGAGTTGTACCAGACGAAGAGCCGGACGCCCTTCTCCTTCGCATACGCGGCGAGCTTTTCCATGTTCTCGCGGCCGATCTGGGTGTCCCAGAGGGCGTCCACGAGTATGGTCTCCCAGCCCATCGCGGCGCTGAAGTCGATGTACTGCAGCTGCACGGGATAGGTGGTGTTGCTGTCCATCTTCAGGATCCAGCTCCAGGAGCCGCGGGAGGGCTCATAGACCTGGGAGGCTTCGTACTGCGGTTCCACGACATCCCAGGCGACGGTGGTCTCGACGATGGGCTTCAGGTCGCGTGCGACGGTGATGGTGCGCCAGGGCGTGCAGCCCGGGATGGCCAGGCCCACGGTGCTCGTGCCGTTGCCGCCGATTTCCTCCGGCATCGGGAAGGCGAGGCGGTAGGAGCCGTCGGCGTTGCCGATGAGCCGCCCGCCGCAGTACGTCCCGTTCACGCCGGTCTCGCTGAGGAGCACCCAGCCGTCGTTCCCGTTGCGGAACAGCGCCGGGAACACATAGCCGTGGCCGTCGCCGTTCTTGCCCAGAGGCTGATCGGCCTGATAATCCGTCTCATAGCTGGGCGTGGTGCGGGCGAAGCCGGACATGGGCCCCATCATCGGGCTCAGGAAGCCCGTCGTCCCGTCCCGGAACACGTACCCCGTCGCCTCCTCCGTGATGACGCAAACCTTCGTATCCGGCTTCGGCGCGTAGATCCGATAGCGGAAAGCGATGTCGTTCGCGCTCACCTGGAAGATCACGTCGATGACGGGCTTTCCGTCCTTCGCGAAGGTGAAAACGCCCTTGTTCGCGCGGTAATGGACCGTCGAGGTCTTGATGGTCGGGACGCTGTAGTCGTCGGCCACGGCCTCCTGGGCGAAGCCGGTCAGGGTGAGGCCGGCGGTGAAGTCGCCGATGTCGGCCTTCAGGCCTAGCGGCGACGGCGCCAGGAACGCCGCCCCGTCATACGCTACGCTGTACGTGGGCATACCGCCCTCGTCCGACACGGTCACCACCAGCCGCCCGTCCGGGCCGGCCACGCGCTCCTCCTTCGCCGCCGCCGGCAGCGCGAGGATCGCCAAGCTGAGAATCAAGGCTATTTTTTTCATCATGTCCAAAGATACAAACTTTTTTCTAAAAAGTGTTGCACGTACACTTTTATTTCCCTATCTTTGCAAGTGTAGTTTGAACACTTGCTAAAGCCAATGGCCGAACAAGCCTATTACAGCGTACATCCCAAGTTCCACGCGGCCGTGGACTGCATCATCTTCGGATTCGAGGAGGGTGAGCTCAGCCTGCTGCTGCTCCAGCGGAATTTCGAGCCGGCGAAGGGCGAATGGTCCCTCGCGGGCGGGTTCGTCGAGGACGGCGAGGACATCGACGACGCCGCCCGCCGGATCGTGGCCGAACTCACGGGCCTCGACGACCTGTATATGCGCCAGGTCCATACCTACGGCGAGGTGGGGCGCGACCCCGGGGAGCGCGTGCTCTCCACCGCGTACTACGCCCTCGTGGACATCAAGCGCTATGACCGGGAGCTGGTCCGGGCCCATAACGCCTTCTGGATCAAGCTTCCCGCCATCCCCCGCCTCATCTTCGACCACGACCGGATGGTGCAGGACGCCCTCCGCTTCATGCGCTACCAGGCCACGGTGAAACCCGTGGGCATCAACCTCCTCCCGGAGGAATTCACCCTCACGCAGCTCCAGACCCTCTACGAGGCCATCCTCGGCGAGCCCATCGACAAACGGAACTTCCGCAAGCGGATCGCCCAGATGGACTACATCGAGAAGACGGGGCACATCGACAAGACCCTCTCCCGCAAGGGCGCGGCCCTGTACCGCTTCAACCGGGAGAAATACGACGGCAATTTCAAAATCTAACTTCAATATTCACACTCCATGTTCAACAATCTTCTCATCGCGGCTGCGGACCTGAACCGCATCTCGCTCGCCTCCTGGGACTGGATCGTGATCGCCATCTTCTTCCTGGCGATGGTCTGGATCTGCTGGGACGTCTCCCGCAAGAAGAAGGAAACCTCCGGTGACTACTTCCTCAGTGGCCGCAGCGCCACCTGGATCGCCATCGGCGCCTCCATCTTCGCCTCCAACATCGGCTCCGAGCACCTGATCGGCCTCGCGGGCACCGGCGCCTCCGCCGGCATGGCCCAGGCCCACTGGGAAATCCAGGGCTGGATGATCCTCATCCTCGGCTGGGTCTTCGTCCCGTTCTACGAGCGCAGCATGGTCTACACCATGCCCGAGTTCCTCGAGAAGCGCTACAACAAGGAAAGCCGCGGCATCCTGACCTGGCTCTCCCTCGCCAGCTACGTCCTCACCAAGGTGTCCGTGACCGTCCTCGCCGGCGGCCTCGCGCTGAACACCCTCCTGGGCATCAACTTCTGGGTCGCGGCCCTCGCCCTGGTGATCATCACCGCCATCTACACCGTCATCGGCGGTATGGAATCCGTCCTGAAGACCTCCGTCCTGCAGACCCCGATTCTCCTGATCGGCTCCCTCGTGATCCTGTACCTGGGTCTCCGCGAGCTCGGCGGCTGGAACGCGATGATGGACATCTGCAGCGCCCAGCCCGTCAATGACCTCGGCGACTCGATGACCGACCTGATGCGCTCCGGCAAGGATCCCGAATTCCCGTGGTACGGCGCCCTCTTCGGCTCCGCCATCATCGGCTTCTGGTACTGGTGCACCGACCAGTTCATCGTCCAGCGCGTCCTCTCCGGCAAGAACCAGAAGGAGGCCCGCCGCGGCACCATCTTCGGCGCCTACCTGAAGCTCCTCCCGGTGTTCCTGTTCCTCATCCCCGGCATGATCGCCTACGCGCTCACCAAGACCCCGGATTCCGCCATCGGACAGCAGCTCGCGACCGCTCTCGGCCTCCAGGCCGACGGTACCGTCGCCAACCCGGACATCGCCTTCCCGATGCTCGTCAACACCCTCCTGCCGGTGGGCCTGAAGGGCGTGGTGATCTGCGGTATCCTCGCCGCCCTGATGAGCTCCCTCGCCTCCCTGTACAACTCCTCCGCGATGCTGTACACCATCGACATCTACAAGCGCAAGCACCCGGAGACCGATGAGAAGAAGCTCGTCACCATCGGCCGTATCGCCACCGTCGTCGTGGTCGTCCTCGGCGTCCTGTGGATCTTCGTCATCCAGCGGATGGGCAAGAGCCTGTACAACTACATCCAGAGCGTCCAGAGCCTCCTCGCCCCGGCCATCGCCGCCGTGTTCCTCCTGGGTATCAGCTGGAAGAAGACCTCCCCGAAGGCCGGTATGTGGACCCTCATCGTCGGTCTCGTCCTGGGCTTCACCCGCCTCTTCACGATGATCGTCAACCCGGAGGCCCACAACGTCTTCACCTACATCTTCAACGAGATGAACGTCTATGCGTTCTGCGTCTGGATGTTCCTGTTCTGCATCGCCCTCGCAATCGTCGTCACCCTGTGCACCAAGAAGCCCGCGCCCGAGCAGGTCCAGGGTCTGTGCTTCGGCACCGCCACGCCCGAGCAGAAGGCCGAAACCCGCGCCTCCTGGGGCACCTGGGACATCATCCACACCGTCATCATCCTGGCCTTCACCGTGGCCTTCTACATCTATTTCTGGTAGTCTATGTTAGAAGAACTCAAAGAAAAGGTCTGCAAGGCCAACCTGGACCTTGTAAAGCACGGCCTCGTCCTCTTCACCTGGGGCAATGTCTCCGCCATCGACCGGGAATCCGGCCTCGTGGTGATCAAGCCCTCCGGCGTCTCCTATGACGGGATGAAACCGTCCGACATGGTGGTCGTGGACCTCGAAGGGAAAGTCGTGGAGGGCGATCTCAATCCCTCCTCCGACACCCCCACGCACCTCGTCCTGTACAAGGCGTTCCCGGAAATCGGCGGCGTGGTCCATACCCACTCCACCTTCGCGACGGCCTGGGCCCAGGCCGGCCGCGACATCCCGAGCCTCGGCACCACCCACGCCGACTACTTCTACGACGACATCCCCTGCACGCGCGACATGAAGAAGAAGGAAATCTTCGGGGAGTACGAGAAGGAGACCGGCAACGTCATCGTCGAGCGCTTCAGCGCCATGAAGCCGATGGACACCCCGGCGGTCCTCGTCAAGAACCACGGTCCCTTCACCTGGGGCACCGACGCCGACAACGCCGTCCATAACGCCGTCGTCCTCGAGGAAGTCGCCAAGATGGCCTTCATCGCCAAATCGATCCACTTGTCCAGCAACATCTACATGGGACCGCTGGAAAGCAACAAGCCCTCGATGAACAAGATGCTCATCGAGAAGCACTACTCCCGCAAGCACGGCCCGAACGCTTACTACGGCCAGAAAAAGAAGAAAGAACCCAGAATCAAGAAACGTAAAAACACTGAATAGAACTATGGCTTTTGAAAATTGCGAATTATGGTGGGTGACCGGTGCGCAGCTCCTCTATGGCGGAGATGCGGTGGTCGCCGTCGACGGACATTCCAAGGAAATGGTGGAAGGTCTGAATGCGTCGGGCAACATTCCCGTCAAGATCGTCTATAAGGGTACCGCCAACTCCAGCAAGGAGGTCGAGGCCGTGATGAAGGCCGCGAACAACGACGAGAAGTGCGTCGGCGTGATCACGTGGATGCACACCTTCTCCCCCGCCAAGATGTGGATCAAGGGCCTCCAGTCCCTGGAGAAGCCCCTCCTGCACTTCCACACCCAGTACAACGCGGAGATTCCGTGGGGCGACATCGACATGGACTTCATGAACCTGAACCAGAGCGCCCACGGCGACATCGAGTACGGCCACATCTGCACCCGGATGCGCGTCCAGCGCAAGGTCGTCGTCGGCTACTGGAAGGACGAGGCCGCGCAGAAGCAGATCGCCGTGTGGGCCCGCGTGGCCGCCGGCGTCGCCGATGCGAAGCAGGTCCGCTGCCTGATGTTCGGCATGAACATGAACAACGTCGCCGTGACCGACGGCGACCGCGTCGAGTTCGAGCAGCGCCTGGGCTATCACGTGGACTACTACCCGGTGTCCTCCCTGATGGAATACTTCAAGAAGGTCACGGACGAAGAGACCGACGCCCTGGTCGAGGAGTACAAGAAGCTGTACACCATCAAGATCGACGAGACCGGCGAGAAGGTGTACTGGGAGAAGGTGCGCAACTCCGCCAAGGCGGAGATCGCCCTGCGCCGCGTCCTGAAGGACGAGGGCGCCACCGCCTTCACCACGAACTTCGACGACCTCGGCGACGCCGACGTCGACGCCCCCGACTTCTGCGGCTTCGACCAGATCCCGGGCCTCGCCTCCCAGCGTCTGATGGAGGAAGGCATCGGCTTCGGCGCCGAAGGCGACTGGAAGACCTCCTGCCTGTACCGCACCCTCTGGGTGATGTCCCAGGGCCTGCCGAAGGGCTGCTCCTTCCTCGAGGACTACACCCTCAACTTCGCCGGCGACCGCAGCTCCTGCCTGCAGAGCCATATGCTCGAGATCTGCCCGATGATCGCGGTCGACAAGCCCAAGCTCGAGGTCCATTTCCTCGGCATCGGCATCCGCAAGCAGCCCACCGCCCGCCTCGTCTTCACCTCCAAGACCGGCTTCGGCATCAAGGCCACCGTCGTGGACCTCGGCAACCGTTTCCGCCTCATCGCCCAGGACGTGGAGTGCATCGAGCCCAAGCCGATGCCCAAGCTCCCCGTCGCCTCGGCCCTCTGGGTCCCGCAGCCGACCTTCGAGGTGGGCGCCGGCGCCTGGATCCTCGCGGGCGGCACGCACCACTCCGCCTTCAGCTATGACATCACGGCCGACTACTGGGACGACTTCGCCGAGATGACCGGCATCGAGTTCGTCCACATCAGCAAGAACACCACCATCCCCGAGTTCAAGAAGGAACTCAAGATGAACGAGGTGTACTATATGCTCAACAAGGCGCTCAAGTAAGATGGACGCAAGAAGAACCATCGAATCCGGAAGAGCCGTCCTCGGCATCGAGTTCGGCTCCACCCGCATCAAGGCCGTCCTGGTCGATGAGGAACACGTCCCCATCGCCCAGGGCAGCTACGAGTGGGAAAACCAGCTCGTGGACGGCCTGTGGACCTACAGCAAGGAACTCATCTGGTTCGGCCTCCAGCAGTGCTACGCCGACCTCCGCGCCGACGTCCGCAAGCAGTACGACGTGGAGATCGAGCGCCTCGGCGCCATCGGCATCAGCGCGATGATGCACGGGTATATGCCTTTCGACCAGGAAGGCAGCCTGCTCGTTCCCTTCCGCACCTGGCGGAACACCAACACGGGTCCCGCCGCGGCGGAGCTGTCCAAGCTGTTCGTCTACAACATTCCGCTCCGCTGGAGCATCTCCCACCTGTACCAGGCCATCCTGAACGGCGAGGAGCACGTCCCGCAGATCGCCTATTTCACCACCCTGGCCGGCTACATCCACTGGAAGCTCACCGGCGAGAAGGTCCTGGGCGTGGGGGACGCCTCCGGCATGCTGCCCGTGGACCCGACCACCGGGAACTACCGGGCCGACATGGTGGAGAAGTTCGAGAAGCTCGTGGAAAAGAAGGGCTTCCCGTGGAAGCTGCGTGACATCCTGCCGAAGGTCCTGCCTGCCGGCGCCCCTGCCGGCCGGCTGACCGAGACGGGCGCCAAGCGCCTGGACATCTCCGGGCACCTGCAGGCCGGCGTGCCGCTGTGCCCGCCGGAAGGCGACGCCGGCACCGGCATGGTCGCGACGAACGCCGTGCGTCCCCGCACCGGCAACGTCTCCGCCGGCACCTCCTCCTTCTCGATGATCGTCGTGGAGAAGGAGCTGTCCAAGCCGAACGAGATGATCGACATGGTCACCACCCCGGACGGCAACCTCGTGGCGATGGTGCACTGCAACAACTGCACGTCCGAGCTGAACGCCTGGGTGAAGATGATCCGCGAGTACCAGGAGCTCCTGGGTCCCGTCGAGGACAAGCACGCCATCTACGGCATCCTTTTCAAGCACGCGCTGGAAGGCGATCCCGACTGCGGCGGCCTCGTGGCCTTCAACTACGTCTCCGGCGAGCCCGTCACCGGCTTCGCGGAGGGACGCCCGCTGTTCGTGCGTAACGCCAACGACAACTTCACGCTCGCGAACTTCATGCGCGCGCAGCTGTACGGCGCCATCGCGGTGCTCAAGATCGGCAACGACGTGCTCTTCGAGCAGGAACACGTGAAGGTGGACCGCATCACCGGCCACGGCGGCCTGTTCAAGACCCCGGTCGTGGGACAGCGCTTCCTCGCCGCCGCCCTGAACTCTCCCATCTCCGTGATGGAGACGGCGGGCGAAGGCGGCGCCTGGGGCATCGCCATCCTCGCCTCCTTCCTCGTGAACAATGCCAGCGGGATGACCCTCCCCGACTTCCTGGACAAGGTGGTCTTCGCCGACCTCAACGCCACGGAAATCGCCCCGGATCCCGCCGATGTCGCCGGCTTCAACACCTGGCTCGCGGCCTACCAGGCCGCCTTCCCCATCGAGCGCGCGGCGATCGAGTGCAAGAAGTAGAGATTCCGGGTCAAGCCCGGAATGACAAAAAGTCAAGCTCGGAATGACAAAAAGGGGTGCACCGGTTGGTGCACCCCTTCGTCGTCATGGCCGGCTCGACCGGCCATCTCTTACAGTTCCCAGGCGAGGGCGGAGGCGCCGAGGATGGCGGCGTCGGATTCCTTGAGCTGGGAGAAGACGAGCTTCACCTTGCCGCGCCAGAGCGGAATGACGTTCTCGTCCATGGCCTTGCGGATGGGTTCCTCCAGGAACTCGCGGGCGCGGGCGAGGCCGCCGAAGAGGACGATGGCCTCCGGGGCGGAGAACTCGATGAAGTCCGCGAACTTCTCGCCGAGGATGCGGCCGGTGTATTCGAACACGCGGAGGGCGAGCTTGTCGCCTTCCTTCGCGGCCTCGTACACGTTCTTGGACTTGATCTTGTCCAGGGAACGGAGGAGCGAGGGTTCGTCGCTCATGTCCAGCCATTCACGGGCGGTGCGGGCGACGCCGGTGGCGGAGGCGTAGGTCTCCAGGCAGCCGTCCTTGCCGCAGTTGCAGCGGCGGCCGTTGTGGCGCACGGCGCAGGTGTGGCCGAGCTCGCCGGCGAAGCCGTCGTGGCCGTACACCACTTCCCCATTGATCACGATACCGGAACCGACGCCGGTGCCGAGGGTGATCATGATGAAGTTCTTCATGCCGCGGGCCGCGCCGTAGGTCATTTCGCCCATCGCGGCGGCGTTCGCGTCGTTGGTGAGGGAGACGGGAATGCCGTTCATCTGCTCCTGGAGCATTTTCGCGAACGGGATGTTGCCGCCCTGGGCCCATACGAGGTTCACGGCGTTCTCGACGACGCCGGTGTAAAAGTTGCCGTTCGGGATGCCCACGCCGATGCCGCGGATGCTGCCTTCGGCCTTGGCCTCCACGATGATGCGGTTCAGGGCCTCGGCGAGCGCCGTGACGAATTCGTCCGCATTGGTGGTGTTTTCGGAGCTGATGACGGTCTGGGCGACGATGTTGCCGCGGGCGTCCACGACGCCGCACTTGGCGGTCTGGCCGCCTACGTCGATACCGATAACGAGATCTTGTACCATATTCGATTAGTCTACAGGGATGTCTTTGTTCACGTTCTTGGAGCCGATGAGGGCGTAGAAGAGGAGGTAGCCGAGCATCGCGACGACGAGCCAGTAGCTGTTCATATAACCGGCGTTCTTGGCGATGAGATCCTGGATGAACGGCATGATACCGCCACCGACGACCAGCATCATAAAGATACCGGAAGCGGCCTCGGTGTACTTGCCCAGGCCTTCGACGGCGAGGTTGAAGATGGCGCCCCACATCACGGAGGTGCAGAGACCGCAGAGGATCAGGAACAGGCAGCTGAGCGGGACGTTCTGGAACATCGTGAAGCCCTTGCCGGCCTCATAGCCCGGCATGCTGATGGTGACCGTCTTCGGAGTGAAGATGGCGGCGAGAACGAGGATGATGGCGACAGCGCTCACCCAGGTCATCTGCGTACGGGTGGAAACCTTGCCGGAAATGAGGGTGGAGGAGAAACGGCCCACCATCATCAGCAGCCAGTAGATGGCCGCGACGGCACCGCCGATGGCGGCAGCTCCGGCGAAGCCGGCCGGGAAGGCGCCCGCGCCGGTGGCATCGGCCAGGTAGAAGTTCACCTGGGACGGGATGCCGATCTCGATGCCCACATACATGAAGATTGCGACGGCGCCGAGCACGAAGTGACGGAAGTTCCAGGCGCTGTGCTCATAAGCGGTGGTCTTGCGCTCCTGGGCGGGCTCGGGAATGGTCAGGAAGGAGATGATGATGAAGGCGATGGCGAACACGGCCATGGCGATGAACAGCAGCGGAGCCACATCGGACATGGAGGTGCTGGCAGTGACGGTGCCGATGAGAACGCCCACCAGCAGCGGAGTCAGGGTGCCGGTCAAGGAGTTCAGGGTGCCGCCGATCTGGATGTACTGGTTGCCCTTGTTGCCACCGCCGCCGAGGATGTTCAGCATCGGGTTCACGACGGTGTTCAGCATGCAGACGCAGAAGCCGCAGATGAAGGCGCCGAGGAGGTACACGTAGATGGCGCTCTCGCCCAGGAAGGAACGGCTGGAGAGCCACTGGACGACGACACCGACGAAACCGGTGGCCAGGGCGATGAGGGTGGTCTTCTTGTAACCGACCTTCAGCAGCATCTTGCCGGCGGGAATTCCCATGAACAGGTAGGCGGCGAAGTTCATCAGGTTACCGGCCATCTTAGACCACTCGTACTTGTTGCCCCAGATGTTGCCGAACGGAGCGGCCATGTTGGTCACGAAGGAGATCATCGCAAAGATGAAGCACATCGTGATGATGGCCACCAGATTGGTGTTTTTCTTGGTTTCAGTCATGTTGTCTTGTGTTTTATTGTTAAATAATTATAGTCGGTCGGTTAAAAATCTCTCAAATATAGAAAATTTTTCGCAACTTTGTATACAACTACGACAACACAACAAAACAATTGTACATATGAAAAAATTACTGATCCTGATCGGTGCCGTCGCGCTTCTTGCCGGCTGCAACCAGAAGAAGGAAGTCGCTCTCACGGCCTCCGGCCTGAATCCCGAGAATTTCGTCGACACGTTCAACGACGCCCCCACCGCCCTGTACACCCTGACCAACGCCAATGGCATGGAGGTGTGCATCACCAATTTCGGCGGCCGCATCGTCTCCATCCTCGTCCCGGACAACCAGGGCCAGATGAAGGACGTCGTCCTGGGCTTCGACAAGGTCTCCGACTATTTCCCGCACAACAACCAGACGGACTTCGGCGCCTCCATCGGCCGCTACGCGAACCGCATCAACCAGGGCAAGATCACCCTGGACGGCAAGGAGTACCAGCTCCCGCAGAACAACTTCGGCCACTGCCTCCACGGCGGTCCCACCGGCTGGCAGTACCAGGTGTATGAGTGCGTCGAAGCCGACGCCAAGCACGTGAAGCTCCTCCGCGTCTCCCCCGACGGCGACAACAACTTCCCGGGCGAAGTGAAGGCCTATGTGACCTACACCCTCACCGACGACAACAAGATCGACATCGCCTACGAGGCCACGACCGACGCCACGACCGTCATCAACATGACGAACCACTCCTACTTCAACCTCGCCGGCGACCCCGCGAACCACAGCGTCACCGAGGACATCCTATACGTGAACTCCTCGTACTACACCCCGGTGGACGACACCTATATGACCACGGGTGAAATCGCCACGGTGCTGGACACCCCGTTCGACTTCCGTTCCGCGCACGCTGTCGGCCGTGACATCGCCGCCGACAACGAGCAGATCCGCAACGGCAACGGCTACGACCACAACTGGGTCCTGGACACCAAGGGCGACATCACGAAGGTCGCCGTCGAGCTCTGGTGCCCGACCACCGGCATCGACCTGAAGGTCTACACCGACGAGCCCGGCATCCAGATCTACTCCGGCAACTTCCTCGACGGCACCGTCACCGGCAAGAAGGGCGTCCAGTACCTGCAGCGCCGCGGCATCTGCCTCGAGACCCAGAAGTATCCCGACACGCCCAACAAGCCCGAGTGGCCGTCGGCGGTCCTCCGTCCCGGAGAGACCTACCACAGCCACTGCATCTTCGCTTTCAGCGTGAAGGACTAGCCCGTACGGTGGTTCGGCAAGCTCACCAACCGTACGGTCCCCGAGCCTGCCGAAGGGCCGGACGGAATCTACTCGATCGCCTGAACGGCGTCTTCGAAAAGCTCGCGGTCTCCGCGGGCTTTATTTTTGATCTTCGCCCGGTAGTTGTACACCGTGTTGGCCGAGTAGTGGAGCAGCGAGGCGATCTTGGAGGACTCCGTGATGCCCAGCTTGATGAGGGCGAAGACGCGGAGCTCCGGGGTGAGGATGTCGTCGCCCTTCGGGACGATGGCCTCGCCGTCCGCGAGGAGGGCGTTGAACTCGTCCACGAAGTCGGGATAGAGGTTGATGAAGGTGCGGTCGAACATCTGGTAGAACTCTCGGATGTCGTCCTCGATGGGCGGCAAGGCCTCGATCTCCTCGATCAGGTACTTGTCGTTGCCGCGGCGGATGTACTTGAGTACGTGGTTCTTATACTGCCGGGACGTGGAAATGTTCTCCGACAGGTTCTGCAGGTACAGGGCAATGTACTCCTGCCGGACCTTGCTGGACTCCTGCAGCTCGCTGTTCAGGGCCTGGAGCTGCTCGTTCACATCCTGAAGCGTCTGGTTGCGCCGGTCCACGCGGGCCTTCTCCTCCTCCAGCGCCTTTCGCGTGCGGACCAGGATGCGCTGGCGGCGCGACAGGTAGAACAGGAGGGCGCCGAGGGCGAGGAGCAGCAGGCCGGCCAGGCCGATGAGCAGCCACATCTGCCGCGTGTGCCGGGCGTTCTTGGCGGCGTAGGCCTGCTCCAGGGCCGGGAAGAACTGGGCGATCTGCCAAGGGCGGAGCTTGCCGCCGAAGAACAGCGCGTCGGGCATGCCGTGGTCGGCCGTGTATTTGAAGGCGCGGTCGATGTCCCCCTGCCGGTACAGCCGCTCGGCGAGGGTGTTCAAGGAGGCGTAGTCCTTGTTGGCGCACAGCACGTCGGCGATGGCGGAGCGGGCCAGCCAGGCGATTTCCTCGTCGGGATCCTGCTGGTAGATGGACACGAAAAAAGCGGCGCGCGCGTATTGGCGGGAATTGGGCTCGGTCACTTCCAAGGCCTTTCGGGCGTATTCCAGGGCCTTTTCCTTGTCCCGGTCGGATTCGGCCTGGACCCGCTGCAAGTCGTACCACTCATAGGTCCCCTCCTCCATGAACGGAAGCATCGACATGCGGTACATATCCTTCTTCTGCCAATACTGGGCGTTGTTGGAGGAATAGGCGGCGAGTTCGCCGTACAGGTAGTTGGAAACCTCGAAAAACGTGTACTCCAGCCCCGGCGGAATCGCTTCCAGCCGGTATCCGGACAGGATGTCCAGCGCATCGGAATGGTAGCCCGCCAGGGCGTATTCCCGCGCGAGGGCGAAATCCGTCTCCGCCTGGCGGTAGGCGTCGCCCAGCTGCCGGGCCAGCGCCCGGTTCCGGCCCAGCTGCACCACGGTGGAGTCCAGGCTGTAGGCCTCGAATTCGGACGCGAGCTTTTTCCGGATCTCGTATTCCTGCTCGGGGGTGTTCTTCCCCGCCAGCATCTGCCGGAGCACGTCCGTCCGCTGCTGGAAATAGCCTTCGTAGGTGGACGCGTTCGCCAAGGCCGCGTCCAGCTCCCGCAGGAGCTGCCGCGTCGGTTCCTTCGCCGAAAGTATGGTCGACAGGCCCAGCATCAGGGCCCAGGTCACTAGTTTCCGTGTCATAACATACAAAGATACGAAAAACCCGTGGAATGGAAATGCCTGGTTGCCACCCAATTACAAAAAGTGCTTTAGGCATTTTTGCCTAAAGCACTTCATGTATTCAATTGATAGAGAGCTATTTACATTCAACGACTACAGCTTCTCGAAGGTGATCTTCTCCTTGCCGGCGGTGATGGCGTTGCCGTCGATGGTGCAGTCGGTGAAGTCCACGGTCATCCGGTAGGTGGCGCCTTCCTCGAGGGTGCCGACGAGGTTCAGGTTGCCGTCGCTCCCCTGGCTCAGATGCTCGGCGGCGTTGCCGTCGATGGCGATCTCCTTGGAGCTCTCGCCGCCCCAGCCGTCCTGGAAGAAGAACTTGAAGTTGGCGTAGTCGATCCGCCAGCGGCCGCCGATGGTGCTGTCTTTCTCGCCCACGGCCTTGCCGGTCATCTGGAAGACGCCGTCGGAGACCTGCGCGAGCTGGTAGCCACCGGCGCCCGGCCAGCCGACCTG
The DNA here is from genome assembly GCA_017429205.1 of Bacteroidales bacterium. The sequence goes on along the minus strand of JAFRPH010000049.1, from coordinate 29,978 downwards.
GCCGCCGTCCATCAAGTAGGAGGCGATGCCCCAGCCCTGCACGTACAGGCCGCCCTCGGCGAGGTTCGCCCGGGCGCCGGCACCGTTCACGCGGTGCGCGCGGCCCACCTTGATCCCCTTGTCCAGGGTCACGACGTAGTCGCCGTCCACAGCGTTCCACTTGCCACCGGCCACGAAGTCCGGATCGAACCACCAGGAAGCGAGGTCGTCGATGCCCTTCACGGAGAGGGCGTCGCCCTTCTTCAGGGACACCTTGCCGGCGTACTCGTTGGCGCTCAGCATCTCGAGCTCGACCCCGTTCACGGAGATCTTGTCGGACTCGACCTCCTGCTGGCCCACCTTCTCGACCTTGAGCACGGCCGCGGAAACGCCGCCGGTCAGGTCCAGAGTGAAGCGGTAGATGCCGCCCATCTCGATGGACTGGCCCTCCAGCAGGTGGATGTTGCCGTCGGACTCGCCGGCGTAGGCGATGTCGCTCACCACGGAAGCGTAGGAACCGCCGCCGAACTCGCCGCCCCAGCCCTTCTGGTGGAACAGCTTGACATTCAGGTTAGTACCGGTCTTCAGCGAGGTGCCGCCCACGAAGGTGATCTGGTGGATATTCGGCTCCACCTCGGCGAGGCAGAGACCCAGGCCCGTGTTCCAGGAAGCGGAGAAAATGCCCGGCTTGCCGTAGCCGTCGCCGATCAGCCACACGGCGTTGCCGTTGGAGAGCGTCGCATACGCATCGGCGGAAACCATCTTCTCGACGAGGAAGAACTGGTTGCCCATCTGGATGGTGACCTTGTACAGGCCGTCCACCGCGTTGAACTTGAAGTCCTCGGTGAACCAGTCCGGATCCAGCGTGAAGTCGTCGAAGCCGGGGGCGTAGCCCTCGATGACGATCGCGTCGCCCTTGTGCAGGTTGACGACGGCGGCATAGTTCTGCTTGTCGATCATCACGGCCTCGGTGCCGTTCACGGTGAGCTTCACGAACGGAGCGGCCTCCCAGGTGCGGGTGTTGAAGGAAATCTCGTAGTTGCCCGCGACGCCGTTGGAGAACGGGATGGGCGTGGTGGCGCCGAGCTCGACGCCCGTGGCGCCGTAGCCGAAGGAGAACTTGCGGCCGGCGCCGTCGAAGGGCGCCGTCTCGATGAGCGCATCGACAGAAGCGTCGAAATCACCGCTCACCGCATAGGTGAAGTTCCCGGTCTTCTCCATCCGGTACTCGCCGCCCGTGACGGGCTTGAGCAGGAGGTAGTCGAAGTCCGGACGGGAAACCCGCACTTCACGCTCCTCGGTGGTGATGCCGAACTGGATGTTCTGGGACGTGAACACCGCCGTGGCGATGCCGTCGGGAATGTCCTTGTAGAACGGGACGAGCAGGCGGCCCTCATAGGCGCCGTTCGTCTTGGTACGGATCGTGGTGTCCGCCACGACCGTGTCGTCGAACTTGAGCTGGACCTTCAGCGTGGACAGGGCGATCGGGTCCTGCAGGTCCACGGTGAAGAGGAAATCGGAGCCCATCAGGGCGGCCGCATCGCAGTTGACCGTCTGCTGCGGGCCCTTGTCGGTCGTGAGGAACGCCGGCTCCTTGGGCTGGCAGGCCATCACGGCGACGGCCGCCAAAGTCATATAGAGAAACTTTTTCATATTGCGCTTAATCTTTCCAAGTAGCTGAAACAACGGACTTTGCAGGTACCGTAATAGGAACCGAGTGGGCGTCGGTCGCGAACACGAACTGTTCGGAGTTCGAGCCCTCGTTCAGGAAGAGGACGGCATAGGACTGGTCCGGGTTGCGGAATGCCAGGTAGGTCACGTTCGCGGCGGTGCGTCCCGTCGTGCCGATCCGGACGGCGCCGGGCTTGATGACCACGGACGGGTGGACGACATCATACCAGTGGGACTTGCGGTCCACGGTCTTGAGCCCGTAGGACTTCTGGTCGATGGACACGGCGCCGTAGCAGGTGCTGCAGCCGCCCGGACGGTAGGGTTTGCCGTCATTGTCCAGCATCATGTTCCACAGGGTCACGCCCTTGCCGTAGCGCTTCAGGGTGCCCAGCACGATCTCGCGGAAGTCCTCGCGGAACTGCTCGCCGAAACCGTGGTTTTTGTAATTCCAGGTGCCGATGGACGCTTCCGTGAACCAGATGCCCTTTTCGGGGGCCGACTGGTGGATCTTGTCCAGTTCGGAGACGCTCCCGCCGTAGTTGTGCCAGGCGGAGCCGGCCGCATACTTGGCGGCGGCCGCGTCGGCGTAGATGTTCAGTGGATAGTTCCGCTGGTCGGGCTTGTCGTCGTAGTTGTAGTTGTGGTCGAAGAGCATGATCTCCGTCTTCAGGCCGGCCTTCTCGAAAGCCGGGCCGATGACCTTCAGGAAATCGCGCTGGTCTTCCCAGGGCATGTACAGGGACATCGAGTTGCCGTGGTTCAGGGGCTCGTTCTGGAGCGTTACGCCCAGCACTTTATACCCCCGCTTCTGCATTTCCTGGATCCACTTCACGAAATAGTCGGCATAGTCGGCGTAATATTTCGGATTCAGGCGGCCGGAGGTCCAGCTGTTGAACGGGTTTCCGTTCCCCTGGACATCCATCTTCATCCAGCGCGGGCAGCTCCACGGGGAGCCGATGATCTGCACGGCAGGGTTGATCTTGTAGATCTCGTCCAGGATCGGGAACAGGAACGTCTTCTCGCTCTCATGGACGGCGAAGTTCGCCATCCCCTCCTTGTCGCACCAGGTGTACTCGTCCATCGAGAAGTCCGAGCCGCCGATGCAGACGCGGATCAGCGAGGAGCCGGCGCCCGCCGTGGTGCTGAACAGTTCGGTCAGGAGCTTCGTACGGTCTTCCTGGCTCATTTTCAGGAGGTTGTAGCAGGAAGCCTGGGTGATGGCGAGGCCGAAGCCGTCCACCGTCTGGAAAGTCTCGTCCGTGAAGCGGACGACGTTCGGCGACATCGTGGCCGCCTTGCCGAAGGCCACGCCCGACTTCTGGAAGTCGCGGGTCTTGTCGAAGGTCGTGGTCCACAGGGTCGCGTCGTAGACCTCCACCGGGGGTTCCGGCTTCGGGTCCGGGTCCGTCGACGGCACCGGGTCCTTGCCCCCACAGGCGCAGGAGCACAGGGCGAACAGGCCGATGAGCGTATATAAGGATACCTTGTTCATAGCATCAATAACCGGCGTTCTGGCTCATGTTCGGGTTGGCGTCGAGGGCCGTCGTCGGGACCGGCAGGAAGAGGCGGGTCTCGGTGAGGGGCTTGCGCTGCTGCCAATAGGAGTCCTTGGCGTTCATGCTGTCGTGGACCTGGTAGATCCGGTCGTGGCGGGCGAGGTCAAAGAAGCGGAAGCCTTCGAAGGCGAGCTCCAGACGACGCTCCTTGAGGATCGCGTCGATGGCGGCGTCCTGGGAGGCCGGAACCGCGATCCCGGCGAGCTTCGCGCGGGTGCGGACCTTGTTCACGTACTCGGTCGCGCCGGCGAGGTCGCCCGTGCAGGCAAGCGCCTCGGCGTGAAGGAGATAGATCTCCGCCAGACGCATCACGAGGATGGAGGAGACGTTCGTCGGCATCTTGTGCATGAACGCATAGTTGTCGGACGGATAGTAATTGCTCCAGCCGCAGGAATCCCACACGATGGAAGCCTTGTAGCGGACTTCGTCGCCTTCCTTCTGGTAGGCCTCGATCAGGTCGCGGGACGGGGTGGTCCACTTGGCCCAGGAATAGCTGTCGTTCGGGCTGTAGGCGTTGCGGTGGTACATCATATACACCCAGTTGCCACTGGCCTTGTTGGTCCACTGGACCTCGAAGATGGATTCCGGGGAGTTGCGGTACGCATCGTCGTCGTCATAGCTCCAGAGCTTGCCGTATTCGGGCTCCAGGGAGAATCCCATGCCCTCGATCTGGTTGCAGTACTGGATGACCTTGCTCCAGTCGCGGATGGGCTTCTCGGCGTAGATGCGGGCCAGGAGGCCGTACGCGAAGGCGTCGGACATCAGCATCTTGTTGGACGGATTGGACTTCGGCGCGTACTGGGCGGCCCAGGTGAGGTCCTTGACGAGCTGCTCGTAGACGTCGTTCATCGGCGTGCGGTCCGGATAATAGAGCGGATACACCTGCTCCACGTTCTCGACGGTGATGGTCGGAGGGATCTCGAGGACCATCGGGGCGTCGCCCCAGAGCTGGGTGAGGCGGAAGAAGCAGAAGGAACGCCAGATGAGGGCCTCGGCCTTCCACTGGTCGCGCTCGGCCGTGGACATCGAGCTGTCCTCGGCCTGGATGCGGTCCACGTTGCAGATGATCTGGTTCGCGTTGGAGACCTGAGTCTGGTACCAGTTCCAGTCGCGGGTGATGTTCTTGTTGGAGCCGTCCTGCTTGTTGGCCTCCAGGGACATGATCTCGGCCGAGGTGGTGCCGCAGTAGGCGTTGTCGGCACGGGTTTCGGAATAGACGAGCCAGTCTTCGAGGCCCATCTCCTGGATGTCCTTCACCCAGCTGTTGTACAGGGAGTTGCGGAGGCTCTCCATATCGGAGCGGCGGGTGTACTGCGAGGCGGTCTCCTCGGAGTCGCCGGAGGTTTCCACGTTGCCCTTGTTGAAGGAGGTCGGGGAATAGAGGTCCAGGTCGCAGGCAGTCAGGGCGAAAATGGCGGCGATGGCCAGGATGTTATTGATCTTTTTCATATTGCTGCCGGTTTAGAAGTCGATGTTCACGCCGAAGATGGCGGTCTTCACGTTCGGATAGGTGCCGTAGTCGATGCCCATGTTGGTGGCGCTGGAATACTGGCTCATTTCAGGGTCGTAACCCGTGTACTTCGTGAGCGTCAGGAAGTTGGAGAGGGTCACGTAAGGCTGGATCTTCGCGATGTTCAGCTTGCGCAGGAACTTGCCCTGGAAGTCGTAGGACAGGGTGATGTTCTTCACCTTCAGGTAGGAACCGTCCTCGATCCAGTAGTCGGACGGCTTCGCGTTCCAGTTCTCGCCGGCCTTGGGGATGTCGGTGATCTGGCCGGGGATCCGCCAGCGGCGGACGACGCTGTGCAGCTGGTTCGCGCCGTTCTGCATGCCCATCATGTCCACCTTGGACACGTTGAAGATGTCGTTGCCGTAGGAACCGGTCACCAGGATGCTCAGGTTGAAGCCGTAGAAGTGGAAGTTGTTGGTCATACCGCCGATGAACTTCGGGTTGGCGTCGCCGATGTACTGCTTGTCCGCGTCGGTGATGTCGCCGTCGCCGTTCAGGTCCTCGTACACGAGCAGGCCCGTCTCCGGGTCCACGCCGCCGGTGACCTTGTAGCCCCAGAACTTGGACAGGGCCTCGCCGGGAGCCATCCGGACGATGTTCTCGCCGATGCGCTCGGGGTTCACGTAGTAGTACACCTGCTGGAGCTGGAGGTTCTCGAGCTTGTTGCGGTTTAGGGAGAGGTTGAAGTCGGTCGTCCATTCGAAGTTCTTCCGGGCGACGTTCACGGTGTTCAGGGCGAACTCGACGCCCCAGTTGGACATCTTGCCCTCGTTGCGGAAGATGCTCGGGTTCGGAGCCGGGAGGGAGACGTTCATCAGCAGGCCGTCCGTCTTCTTGTAGTAGGCGTCCACCGCAAGGGTGATCCGGCTCTGGAAGAGGCTCGCGTCGACACCCACGTTCGTCTGCGTGGTGGTTTCCCAGGTCAGGTACTTGTTGCCGAAGTTGGACTTGCCGCCGATGGACGGGGTCGCATAGGCGTATTCCTCGTTCGTCCAGTCATAGTAGGTGGTGCCGTAGGTCTGGACCCAGGCGTAGTCGCCCAGGCCGGACTGGTTGCCCTGCTGGCCCCAGCCCGCGCGGAGCTTGAGGTCGTTCAGCCAGGAGACGTCCTTCAGGAAATCCTCGCCGGTGAGGCGCCAGGCGGCGGAAGCGGACGGGAAGTAGCCCCACTTGTGGCCCGGAGCCAGCTTGGAGGAACCGTCCGCACGGAAGTTCACCGTGAGGTAGTACTTGCTGTCGAAGTTGTAGGCGACACGGCCCAGGTAGGACATGATCGCCCACTGGGACCAGCCCGTGGACTGGCCGCGGAGGCCGCCCTTGTTGCCGCCGCCGAGGCCCCAGATCTTGTCGTAGTACTCGGGGTTGAAGTTGCTGCGGGAACCGCTGAGCTGCTGCCAGTCGGAGGTGGTGGCGGAGGTGCCGGCCATCACGTCCAGGTTGTGCTTGCCGCCAAAGGTGTCCTTGTAGGAAAGGATGTTGTCATAGATCATGCGGCGGTCGTCGCTGCGGGTGTCCGTCGCCTCGCCGTGCTGGGTGCGGCCGTAACCGGTCTGGACCGGGTCCAGGTAGGACCAGCTGTGGACCCAGCGGCGGTCCATCGAGACCGTGCTCTTGAAGTTCAGCTTCTTGGTGAAGTTGATCTGCGCGTAGCCGGTGAGGATGGCGCGGTCGGTGACGTCAAAATTGCTCTCGCTGCGAGCCATGTTCTCGGCCGGCGTGGTGTAGCCGCCCAGGCCGTAGAACGCGTCGTAGTACTGTTTCGGGTTCTCCGGATCCCACACCACGGCGTAGGTCGGGGTGTTGATGACGGAGAGGACGACGCCGGCGCGGTTCGCACCCGTACCGGAGATGATGCCGTTGTTCTTGTAGTTGGAATAGGCCACGTTCGCGCCCACGGTGAGCCACTTGTACATGTCCACATCGAAGCTGGCGCGCACGTTGTAGCGGCGGGCGTAGGCGACCTTGATGATACCCTGCTCGTCGGAGTAGCCGCCGCCGATGTAGTAGCGGAACTTGTCACCGCCGCCGGAGACGCCCAGCTGGTAATTTTGGGTGATGCCGGTCTTGTAGGTGTAGTCGAACCAGTCGGTCTCGTCCTTGAGGCCCGCAGGGATGTTGATATTGAATTCCTTCGCGTATTCGCGGTACTCGTCCACATTCAGGACCTCAAAGGAACGCGTCACGTTGGACATGCCCACGTAGGAGGTGAAATTCACCCGCGGCGCCTGGTTGCGACCGCCCTGCTTGGTGGTGATGAGCACGACGCCGTTCGCCGCGCGGGAGCCGTAGATGGCCGCGGAGGAGGCGTCCTTGAGGATCTGCATCGTCTCGATGTCGTTCGGGGACAGGTAGGCGATGGCGTAGGAGCCCTCACCCACGGGAACACCGTCCACGACGTACAACGGGTCGTTGGAAGAAGCGATGGAGCTGTTGCCGCGGACGCGGACCGTCATGCCGGAGCCCGGCAGACCGCTGGTCTGCTGGACCTGGACGCCGGCCACCTTGCCCTGGATGAGGCCGGAAGCCTCGGAAACGGGCCGCAGGGCGGCGTCTTCGGTGGAAACGATGGACACGGCCGTGGTGAGGTCCTTCTTGCGGACGGAGCCGTAGCCGATGGCCACGACGGCGTCCAGCGCGAGGGCTTCCTCCTGGATGGTCACGTCCACGACGGAACGGGAACCCACGGTCTCGGTGACGGTGCCGTAGCCGAGCGCGTCGAACACGAGCACGGACTGCGGACCGGCGACCGAAATGGAATACCGGCCGTCAGCGTCGGTCACGGCGCCGTTCTGGGTGCCCTGCTCGACGACCGTGATGCCGATCGCGGGATAGCCGGACCCTTCCGTCACCGTGCCCGTAACGGTCCGCCTCTGCGCGTAAGCCGCTACGCTCAGAAGCATCATTACGAATACAACGATTTTTTTCATAAAGGTTTTGGAATGGTTTGTTCAAGTGTGCGCCCGGCAGCCGGTGCCGGACAGTGCAAAATTACGGACGAACCGATTCCATTATTCCACTTTTCCGCCGAAAGTGGACAACAAGCGAGCCCCTGAAAGAATTCGCGCTTGATTATCAATCAATTACGAACTGCACCGAGAGCGTCAAAAGTGGATTTTCAAAGGGTCGATGTGGATGACTACCCTGTCATTTCGAGCGACGCCGCAGGCGGAGTCGAGAAATCTAAAATCTTTTAAATTAAAAGTAAAATATTTTAATTTACTTAAAATCCGTAAAGAATTTGGTTATTTCGGTAAAAGGTTATACCTTTGCTATGGACATTGAATTCAAGTTCATGTCTATTTGTTAAGTTCGTTTTATATACCGGCCGGGTCTCTTGGGGAGGAGACCCGGCCAATCTTTTGTATCTGTCTGATAGATTAGAACTTGAATGCGACACCGGCGAGACCGTACGGAAGCTGCTTGGAGTAGCAGCCTTCCAGGACGAGACCGAAGGAGTCGCTGAAATTCAGGCGGAGGCCGCCGAAGCCACCCCAGCAGAAAGCGAGATTGCTTTGGTCCGCATCAAATTTCACCGCCGCAATACCGGCGAGACCGCCGGCGTGGATCTCCACGACCCGGCCCAGATTCCATCCCAGCATCAAGCGGGGCGACACCGAGAGGTCCGTCTTATGCGTTTCGGCCACTTTCCCGTGGCGGAAATTGCCACCCAGCTGCAGGCCGCCATACAGGTGACTGGCTCCGAGGTTCGCCATGGCAATATTGCCGGAAAGAACAGCGGCGATACCCGGGCCATAACCGCCCTGGATGGTGATGAGCTTGGTGCCAGGCTTGTCAGGCTCCGAAGCAAAGGCGTCCAGGGAAGCGGAAATCGCGACAGCAACGGCCGCAAGAAATACGAGGATTCGTTTCATCGGTTCAAGGTTATGTCAATTCGTCGTACAAATATAAGAAAACCCCGGAACAAATAAAAAGGGTCGGTCCCTTGCGGAACCGACCCTTTGAGAGAGTCACTGTAGAGACTACTGAGCGTTCAGGCCCTTGATCACGACATTGACCTTGAACGGCTCGGCGAACTTCTGCCAAGGAGACTGGAGATCGAAGCCGAAGCTGATCGTAGCCGTATCGTAGAACTGGATCTGGCTGTTGTAGTCGAAGGTCATGGTGTAGGTCTCTTCGTCGATGTCGATCAGACGGCGGAGATCCATCGGGACACCATCCTTAGAGAAGACGAAGCTCTTCTCCTGCAGGTCGTAAGCATCCCAAGAGCTGACACCCGGATAGTAACCGTTGGTGCTGTCGGCATCACCGACAACCCAGCCCCAAACCGGCTCGCCACCCTGAGGATCCTCGTTGAAGCCGAGCATCGGACGGAAGTAAGAGGTCGTACCGTTATTGAAGGCATCGAGCCTGTAGGTACCCTCCACGAACGGATCCTTGACCTCGTCAAGCGGGGTGCTGGCGGCCACCTCACGGCCATCGAAGAACTGCAGGCCTTCGAGGACGTTCACGACATACTTGCCATGCTCATCGAGCTTGACCTCGAGTTCACGGGTGTAGGTCGGGACATAGAACGGCTTCCAGGCACGGAGCTCGAAGTTGGAGTAGTCGGTCTCCTCACCGCGGATCTCGCTGGCGACATACTTGCCACCATTGTTCTCCTCGAAGGAAGTCGGGATCGGGAAGCGGACACCGTCGCAAGCGATTTCAAGCGTACCGAACATCGGGATGGCATCGCGCGTGGAACGATAGTAGAACACCGTGTGCTCGAAGTTCTTAGCCTCTTCGACCTGGTAGTAAGCAGCCTGGTCGTAGGCGTTGAACCAGAGCTGACCGTACTTCTTGAGCTCGTCGGTAGCGCTCTGCTCCTCGATGTCAGTCTCGTCCATTTCAGGATCGGTGTAGTAGAAGTTGATCTTCAGGGAATCGTTGTAGAAGTACTGAGGATCATCATCGGCGATAGGCTCATCCTTGTAGTTGAAGTAACGCTTGTTCTTGTCCACGATGTTGAAGGCCAGGGCCGGAACATTCATGTACTCGACATCGTACTTCTTGAGGGACTTCTTGTTGACGTCGTACTTCGGAGAAGCCATGGAGTACCACTGGCCATCGTCGAAGGTGTAGTTCGTCTGGTGCAGGAAGTCGTAAGCCGGGACACGGTAGTTGAACTGGAACGGGATGACAATCTTCTCACCGATGTAAGAGGTGATGTAGCGATAGAGCTCATTACCCAGGAACACGTACGGATCGTCGTCGGACTGGACACCGCTGTTCATCGCAAGGAGATCCTTCGCAGAGATCTGCTTCTTGTTGGAACGGGTCTCAGCATAAGTGCCGTCAGTCTTGCGGATGATGACATACTTGTTGGCAGTACCGGCGACAGTAGCGCCATCTTCCTCATAGGTCTCAGTCCGGTTGTAGAGTTCGCCCGTCCAGAATGCATCCACATCCTCGAAGTCGGCGAAACCTTCACGGACACCGGCAGGATTGACATCGATGATACCATTCTCAACGAAGGCAGCAAAGATATTGTCCTTCATGGCCGGGCTCTTGTAGTAGTAGTAGCCAGGAGCACCGTCCGCACCGGGCTTGTAGCCGTTGCCAGTCTCCTCGTCGAACTCGTTGATACCGAAGGTATACTCGTACTTGTTGATGGTGACAGGCTCACGGTTACGGTCGTAGGTCTTGAAGATGCCGTTCACGGTGATGACAGCATACTGGAGCTCATACTCGGCAGTGACCTTGTAGACCTTGTCCCACTCGAAGTTCAGGAAGTCGGCGTAGAGCTTGCCGTCCTTGATGGCGACATTCGCAATCTCGAAGGCGGCGTCGTCAGCGAGAGCCTCGAACACGAGTTCCTCGTCAGCGATTTCCTCGCCAGCTGCATTGAGACGGTCGGCAACCTCGATCTTGAAGGTCTCCACGTTCGGGGTAAGACCGGCAAAGTCCTCGAGCTCGATGCCAAGGTCGGCCTGGAGCTTCGCGAAGCCAGCCTCGTCGATGTCGACAGGCCAGACCATACGGACATAGTTCGTATCAGCCTGCTCAACCTTGTAATAGCGGTTGTGGTCGATCAAAGCGTCACCGAGATCGACAGGCTCGCCATCAAGCTCGACAACACCGTCCTTGTTCCAATCCCAAGTCCAAACGGCATTGGCGGAAACAGCGATCTCACCGAGTTCCTTGGTGATGGTCACATCACCCTCATCGGAGAATTCGCCCACCTCGGACTTGAAGACGTAGGTAGCGGCAACCTGGTTGCCGATCTCGAACATACGGGCAGCAACATCCGCGTCAAGATTCATGTTAACCTTGACATAGGAGCCGGTGGCGACTATATAGTCGTCCTTCTTCTGGTTTCCGTTGTTGTCGATCCAAACGATATCCTCATCCGTCGGGAACTGGATGTCATACTTGGGAACAACGATACCGGCCTCAGAGGCCTGCTCGTAGCTCATCAGATCGCCATCGATCACGTAACCGGGGACAGCCTGGTCGAGAATGATCTTGGTATCCGGGGAATTGTACGGGAGCTTGAGATGTCTCTCATCCTCGGTGAATTCGCGGAGGGTACCATCAGGCTCCTTCTTGAAGGATTCAGCAGGGACATCCACAATGTGGGAGATGCCCGGATAGAGGACGTTGTAGGTGGAAGCCACCTCGTTGTATTCCTCGCTGGCAGGATCGCTAGGAATGGTGATGTCCTGGGTAACGAAGCGCAGAGAAGCGGCGAAAGCGGTACGGGCCAGATAAGCCTCGAGATCCTCCTCCTTGACAACCGGATAAACATATTCACCGTCAGCCCAGAGATAAGGGACATCAAATCCAAAGACGTTGGCGACGTTACCGAAGACAGCGTTGAACTCAACCGGAATAGCGGTAGCGGCGAACGCGGCGGAGGCGACGTTCACAGGGAGAACCGTGAAGGTCACGAGACCGTTCTCGTCGATGTTCGCATCCTTCTCGGCGGCGATAATCTGGAAAGCAGGCTCGACATCAGCCTCTTCGTCAGCACGGGTGTTGACTGTCTTCACGTCGAAGAAAAGGAGATCCTTGAACTCAGAGGCCTTAGCGAGATCGACCACGGCGGCGGCATACTCGGCAGGGAGAATCTTGTAGGTGATCGTAGTCGGCTGGTCGATGTAGAGGGCACCCTCGACACCCGGGACAGTCGTCTTGGCCATGTTGGAGGTGATCTTCAGATCGTCATAGTCCGGGACATAGACAATGCTCTGGATGCGGCTGGCCAGCTGATGGAGCAAATCGTACATCTGGGCCTTGAACTTGTTGAGTTCATCGCGGACCTTCTGGACCTCGGCGTCGGTGTAATCTTTAGCTGCAGCGAGCGTCTTGGCGTCATTGTCATCAATGTAAGCCTTGAGGCCACCCTCATAGTCAAGCGCGAACTTGAGCTGCGGGAGGATAACCTCGTTCACGGACTTCTCGAGATCCTTGACACGCTTGTCGAGGGCAGGGATGAGCTCATTGACAATCTTGTCAAGCTGATCCTGGAGAGCCTTGTCCTTGGCGTCGATGTACTCCTGGACAGTCTTGTCGCCCCACTCACCGGCGAGGAGAGCCTCGCAAGCCTTGAGGCGGCCGATAATGGTACCCTCAAAGTTCTTGAGTTCATCCTCGGTGCCGACAATGGCCTTAAACGCTTCAAAGGTAGTCTTCAGCACATAGTCGTCGAATTTGGCAAGGATTTCAGCAACCTTCGCATCGAACTCGGTCTTGTCGACCTTGGTGTCGGCGAGGTTCTGGATGGCCTCCTGCATGAGACGGATGGTGTTGGCAGTCGCTTCCTTGTATTTCTCGAACTCAGCCTTGTCGAGCTTGCCGTCCTTGAGGTCCTGGATGTCCTGCTGGAGAGCAGGGATCTTGACGTTATTGATGTCGTCAACCTGACCCTGGAGGGCGGGGATGGTTTCCTCGTTGATCTTCTTGATGGCAGCCTCGGCCTTGGTCAGGCGCTCGTCGAGGGCGCTGATCTTGCCGTTGACTTCAATCTCGAGATCGGCGACGGTCTCGGCGAGGGCGTCGATGGTCTCCTTGACGGTCTTGCCATCCCAGTCACCGGCGAGAAGGTTCTCAAGTTTCGTGATGCGATCCTTGGCAGCATCGATCTGATCCTGGAAGTGAGCATCCTCGAGGGCCTTGATGCGATCCTTGGCGGCGTCGATCTGACCCTGGTAGTCAGCATCCTCAAGGGCCTTGATGCGATCCTTGGCAGCATTGAGAGCGTCATTGACGTCCTTGATGGCCTTCTCGATCGCAGCCTTGTCGACATCGTAGTCGGCCTGGTTGACCTTCTTGTTGATTTCAGCGGTGAGGTCAGCAACAGCCTTGTTGATCTTGCCGTTGAATTCGTCCTGGAGATCGCTCTTCGCAGCGGCCAGCTCGTTGCGCAGAGTCTGGATGTCCGCGTCGTGGGCAGCCTTGGTCTCAAGGGTAGCAATGGTAGCGTTGATGCCGGCGATCTGCTGCTCGAGGGAGGCGATCTTGTTGTTCACCTCGGAGGTCAGATTGTCAACTTTCTTGTCTACCTTCTGGATGTCGACTTCGTAGTCGGTACATCCGGTCGCAAACAGGGCTACTCCAGCAAGGAGCAGCGCTGCAAGTTTGGTGAATTTGACTTTCATAAAGTTGGTATGGAATTAAAGATTGTTTGTTTCCTTATTCGATGGTGCTGATGACGACGCGGTTCAGGTCGTTCTCCTCGAACGGCTGGATGCGGTCGCCGTTGGCGACGACGGAGACGATGCGGCTCTCGGCGATGCCACGCTCCACCAGGAAGTCCTTGACGGCAGCGGCACGCTGCTCGGAGAGCTTCTGGTTGATGCGCTTGGTACCGGTGCCCTTGTCAGCGTGGCCGGCGATGGCGATGTTCACATCCGGATTCGCCTTGAGCCAGTCGATGTAGCGGACGAGCTTCGCGGCCTCCTCGTCGGAGATGACGTAGGAGTTGATCGTGAAGAAGGTGTTCACCTGACGCATCTCGGCGGCGAGCTTCTCGGCGGCAGCCTTCTCGGCGGCGAGCTTGTCGGCGAGGGCCTTCTCGGCGGCGGCCTTCTCGGCGGCGGCCTTCTCGGCGGCGAGCTTCGCGGCGCGCTCGGCCTCGAGGCGGGCCTTCTCAGCGGCGGCGGCAGCCTCCGCGGCGGCGAGCTCGGCGAGGTACTTGGCGCTCGGACGGGTGGTCTTGCCGAAGTTGATCTTCAGGCCGGCGAGGGCGTTGAACTGGAAGTCGGGATGACCGACCTTCTTGGAGTTGAACTTGTCGGAGAGGACGTTGTCGTTCACCTCGAGGGTGAGGGCGACGGCGTCGCTCAGGCGGAAGTCGGCGCCGATACCGACGCGGGCGACCGGGGTGATCAGGTTCTTCTCCCACAGGAGGGCGAAGTATTCCTTCGGGTTGGTCTTGGTGATGTTGTTCGCGCCGTTCTTGAAGCCGTAGGCGGCGCCGCCGCCGATGAACACGAACGGGTTGAACACGCGGTCATGCTTGTAGCCAAGCAGCTGCGCCAGGTTGAGGGTGAGGTCGAACGCGCCCTGGAGGTAGTTGAACTTGTAAACCTCGAGCGGGGCGACGACAGCGCCCTTGCCCTGATAGCCGGCGAGGTTGAAGCGCAGGCCGAGGGTGGGATTGAACTGATACCCGAGGGAGAGGGCTCCGGCAGGGGAGATCAGGTCCTTGAACGCGGTTTCGCCGATGGTGTAACCGGCGCCGCCCTGGATCTGGCCGTACCAGTGAGGATTGAACTCCAGGCTGGGGTCGGACTTGCTCTGCTGCGCGAACGCCACCTGGGCGCCCAGCGCAAGTGCGAGAATCAGTGTTAAGCTTTTAAGTTTCATATGATAAGAATTGTTGTTGTTCAGCTTCTTATTATTAAAATATTTAAGGTATACCGACGGCATTTTTGGCCATTTTGGGGGCCCAAAAACGGAGCGTCCCATGTGGACACTTCAGTATACGCTGACAAAAATAAGGAGAATTATCTAATTTTCCCAACAATTTTCGAACTTTTCTCCAAATAAATCGCAGGGAAATGGGATTGTACGAGGTTTTTCGTACCTTTGCATCCGGAAAAAAACAGACATCCTTTTCTATGGCAATCACTATCGACCTCAACGAGCAGGAACGCGGCCGTCGGGAATCCCTCGCAAAACTGCGTGAACTGGGCATCAATCCATATCCGGCCCCCCTCTATCCGGTGGACACCACCACCGCCGAAATCGCGGCGGGCTACGACCCTGAAAAGGGCAATTTCGCGAATGTGTGCCTCGCGGGCCGCATCATGTCGCGCCGCATCATGGGCGCCGCCTCCTTCATGGAGCTGCAGGACCACGCGGGCCGCATCCAGGTGTATGTCAAGCGGGACGAGATCTGCCCCGGCGAAGACAAGACCTTATATAACACGGTCTTCAAGAAGCTCCTGGACATCGGCGACATCATCGGCATCAAGGGCTTCGCCTTCATCACCCAGACGGGCCAGCTCTCCGTGCACGCGAAAGAACTCACCGTCCTGTCCAAGTCCCTCCGCGTCCTCCCCATCGTGAAGACGGACGCCGACGGCACCGTGCACGACAGTTTCGAGGACCCGGAGCTCCGCTACCGCCAGCGGTATGTGGACCTCGTGGTGAACCCGCAGGTGAAGGAGACCTTCGTCAAGCGGGCGAAGATCATCTCCACGATGCGCCGCTACTTCGACGAGGCCGGCTGCCTGGAGGTGGAGACCCCGATCCTGCAGCCCATCCCGGGCGGCGCGACCGCGCGCCCGTTCATCACGCACCACAACGCACTGGATGTGGACATGTATCTCCGCATCGCGAACGAGCTGTACCTGAAGCGCCTCATCGTGGGCGGCTTCCCGGGCGTGTACGAGTTCGCGAAGAACTTCCGCAACGAGGGCATGGACAAGACCCACAACCCGGAGTTCACCTGCGTGGAGCTGTACGTCGCATACAAGGACTACGAGTGGATGATGGATTTCACCGAGAAGATGCTCGAGCAGGTGGCCGAGGCCACCGGCGGGCTCACCAAGACCATCGCCGGGAACGAGATCTCCTTCAAGGGCCCCTTCCGCCGCCTCCGCATCCTGGACGCGATCAAGGAATACGCCGGGGTCGATGTCAAGGGCATGGACGAGGCGCAGCTGCGCGCGACCTGCAAGCGGCTGAACATCGAGGTCACCCCGGAAATGGGCGTCGGCAAGCTCATCGACGCCATCTTCGGAGAATACTGCGAGAAGAACCTCATCCAGCCCACCTTCATCATCGACTATCCCGTGGAGATGTCCCCGCTCACCAAGCGCTGCCGCTACGACGACACGCTCACCGAGCGGTTCGAGCTCTTCGTCGCCGGCAAGGAGCTGGCGAACGCCTACTCCGAGCTGAACGACCCGATCGACCAGCTCGAGCGCTTCGAGGAGCAGGCCGCCCTCAAGTCCAAGGGCGACGACGAGGCGATGTACATCGACTATGACTTCGTGCGCGCGCTCGAGTACGGCATGCCGCCCACCTCGGGCATCGGCATCGGCATCGACCGCCTCACGATGTTCATGACCGGCAACGACGCCATCCAGGACGTCCTCTTCTTCCCGACGATGAAGCCGGAAAAATTCTAGCGAATTTTTCCGTTTGAAGGGGGCGCTGCCCCCTTGAATACCCCCGGGCACCTCGGTGCCTGAACCTTCGATTCGAAGTATGAGGATAGAAAGCATCACATCGGCGCAGAACCCGAAGATCAAGAATCTGCTCCTGCTGCAGGAAAAATCCAAGGCGCGGCGGGAGCAGGGTCTTTTCGTGGTGGAGGGCCGCCGCGAGCTGGAGCACTGCCTCGAGGCGGGCTTCCGGGTAAGGACGGTGTTCGTGTGTCCGGAGGTGGTCGGGACAGATTCCTTCGCTTCGCTCGGAATGACACACATCGTGGAAATCCCCGAGGCGCTGTACCGGAAGGTGGCGTACCGGGAAGGGACGGAGGGCGTGCTCGCGGAGGTCGAAGTCCGCGAGCGGCGCCTGGAGGACCTCGCGCTGAGCGAGCATCCGCTCGTGATGGTGCTGGAGTCGGTGGAGAAGCCGGGGAACCTGGGCGCTGTGCTCCGCAGCGCCGACGCCGCCCGGGCCGACGCGGTCGTCGTCTGCGACCCGCTCACGGACCTGTGGAACCCGAACCTCATCCGCGCGAGCATCGGCGCGGTGTTCACCGTGCCCACGGTGTGCGCCTCGTCGGCGGAGACCATCGACTGGCTCAAATCTCGCGGCATCCGCATCCTCACCGCCCAGCTCCAGGATTCCTCCTGGTACTATGATACGGACATGACCGGCGGAACGGCCCTGGTGATGGGTACCGAATCCACCGGTCTTACCGATGTCTGGCGCCGCGCCGCCGATGCGCACATCCGCATCCCGATGCTCGGCCGCCTGGACAGTCTCAATGTGTCCGTGTCCGCCGCCATCCTCCTCTTCGAGGCCGTCCGGCAGCGGAACAGCTGATTTCCTATTTGATTTCTCCGCTCTTGACGCGATCGAGGAAGTACTTCACCCGCCAGGTGTAGTTCTTCGGATCCTTCGCGTAGGAGTTCGCGTGGACGGCGCCCTGGACGAGGACGAGCTCCTTGTAGCCGTGCGTCTTGGCCTCGTAGTTCTTGAAGACGTGGTCCACGGGGACGAAGTCGTCCGCCGTGCCGTGGATGAAGAGCATCGGACGGTCGCACTTGGCGAGCTGGTTCACGGAGGAGGCCTCCTTGAAGCCCCAGCCGTAACGCTGCTTGGAGACGATGCTCGCGCTGTTCAGGATCGGGAACGGGGGCAGGTGGAAGCTGTCCTTGAGGTTGTGGGCGAACTGGTCCCAGGCGGAGGAGTAGCCGCAGTCCTCGACGAAGGCGCGGATGTAGGGCGGGAGGTCGTCGCCGCTCATCATCATCGCGGTGGCCGCACCCATCGACACGCCGTGCACGACGGTGAAGTCGTCCTTGAAGAGGTCGTGGGCGACCTTGGCCCAGTCTTCCACGTCCAGGCGGTCGAGCCAGCCCATCTGGGCGGCCTCGCCCTCGGAGTAGCCGAAGAACTGGAGGTCCGGGACCATCACGTTATAGTTGAACTCGTCGCGGTACATGCGCACGAGGTACATGAAGACGAGGTGGTTGTCGGTGTAGCCGTGGACGACGATGGCCGTGCCCTGGGCCGTGGCGGGATCCTTGGCGGGGGCGTAGACGGCGTGCAGCTTGTGGCCGTCCGGGTCCGTGCGGGTGATGTCCTTGAAGATGCCCTTGGCGTGCAGGTCGTCATACCAGGCCATCACGCCGGGGGCGAGGGAGTCGGCCTTGGCGCGGGTGCGCTCGATGTCGGCCTCGCCGTGCTGGGCGGGCTTGAGGGCGTAGTTGGTCATGAACTTGCCGGCGAGGCAGCCCGTGAGGCAGTTCGCGGCGAGAAGGAGCGAGGCGCTCCAGAGGATGATGCGTTTCAGTGTCATAGTTTATATGTGGTTGTTTTATTTCAGGAAGTCGATGGCGCCGAAGATGCCCAGCGACGCCAGGAGCATGATCGCCCCGGCGAGGAGGACGCCCAGCAGGACGAACAGGACGCTTTTCTTGAAGTCCATGTCCAGGATGCTGGCGGCGAGGGTGCCGGTCCAGGCGCCCGTGCCCGGCAGCGGGATGCCCACGAACAGGAGCAGGGCGACATAGAGGCCCCGTCCGGCCTTCTCCTCCAGCTTGCGTCCGCCCTTCTCGCCCTTCTCCAGGCACCATGTGAAGAACTTGCCGATGTACTTCTTGTCCTTCCCCCACTCCAGGATGCGGCGGGCGAACAGGAAGATGAAAGGGACGGGCAGCATGTTGCCGAGGACGGAGACGATGATGGACGGGACGATGGGCAGGCCCATCCCAACGGCATACGGGATGGCGCCGCGCAGTTCGATCAGCGGCACCATCGAGATGAGGAAGACGATGAGGTATTTCTTCATCGGATCTTGGCCATGAACTTGATCAGCTCCTTGCACACTTCGGCCTCGCTGAGCTTGCGGTCCTCGGGATCCTTGATCACGAGGTCGAAGGTGTTGCCCGGCAGCTGGACGCGGCCGATCTTGAAGTGCGCGCGGGAGGCGGTGGCCATGAACTCGAGGGGGAAGTCGGTCGAGGGAAGGAGGGAGATGAACAGGTCGGGCTCGCCGTCGAGCATCAGGGCGACCTTCTCGCGGGAGGGCTTGCCGAACCAGTTGAGGTCCTTCTTGAGGATGGTGGTGGTGATGCTGGTGATGAGGCGCTCCCCTTCCGTGAGCTTCCGGAAGTCGAAGAAGAAGATGTCGCCCTTGATGTTGTGTTCACGGAAGAACAGCAGGAGGGTGTTCTTGCACTCGTTGAACGAGGTGTCCTCCACGTCGATGAACGCGACGGCGGAGCGGATCTTGTCCAGCGGGACGAATCCCGTGGGCTCCGTGGAGGCGTTCTTCTTCAGGCTCTGGCGCCTGAGCATTTCTTTTACCGGTTCCAGCATAGTCTATTTCGTGTTGGCGGCGATCAGTTCGCGGATTTCCTGCTTGGCGTCGCGCCAGCGGGGAATGTCGATCTTGGTGCCGATGACCTCGACCACCTTGGCGGCGATGATGGACCCGACCTCGCCGCAGACGCGGAGGGGCATCCCCAGGGAATGGGCGTACAGGAAGCCGGCGGCGTAGGTGTCGCCGGCGCCGGTGGCGTCCACGGGATTGGCCGGCCAGGGGTCGATGAAGTGGTACTCGTCGCCGGACTGGACCATCGACCCGGCCTTGCCCACCTTGACGACGGAGATCTTGCAGTGGCGGGCGATTTCGGCGCAGGCCTCGCGCGGCTCCAGCTTGGTGAAGGCCTTGGCCTCGGTCTCGTTCGCGAAGACGATGTCCACGTAGTTTTCCACGAGGTTGTGGAAGAAGGCGTCATTGGATTCCACGACATTGTAGGAGGCCATGTCGATGGAGATGATGCTGCCGGCGGCCTTGGCGAGCCGGACGGCCTTGGCGATGAGTTCCTGGTTCTGGACGAGGTAGCCTTCGATGTGGAAGTAGTCGTAGCCCTCGAACATCTCGGGGACGAGGTCGTCCGGGCCCATCTCCAGGGTGGCGCCCATATAGTCGGCGAAAGTGCGCTCGGCGTTGGCCCCGGTGATGAAGACCATGCAGCGGCCGCTGGACTTGGTACCGTAGAGCATCTGCGCGCGGACGCCGTACTGTTCCATCGTGCTCTTGAAGAGGTTCCCGAGGTCGTCGTTGCCGATCTTGCCGATGTAGCCCGACGGCATCCCGAAGATGGACGTGCAGGTGACGGTGTTCGCGGCCGACCCGCCGGGGACGTACTTCACGCCGTATTCCTTGAGCGCGTCCCAGATCCGGTCGCCCGTCTCCATGTCCACGTGCTGCATGCTCCCGAGCGGGAGGTGGAACCTCCGGAGGAGCGTGTCGTCCGTCAGGACGGCCAGGATGTCGGTGAGGGCGTTTCCGATGCCCAGGATGGATTTCATACGAAGGCGGTTTTTTCCAATAACCTACAAATTTATACATTATTTGGGGATTTTCCATTAACTTTGTGAGAGCAATGGTCAAGAAAGTGAAGAATATCCTCCAGTACGGGGGTTGGATCGCGGTGGCGGCCGCGCTTTTGTACTTTTCCTTCCGGGGTGTGAACTGGAAGGATTTCGGCGCCGCGCTCCGCGAGTGCCGCTGGGGGTTCGTCGTCCTGTCGATGCTGCTGGGCGCGGCGGCCTTCTGGCTTCGCGCGCTCCGCTGGCGGATGCAGCTGCTGCCGCTGGACGCCTCCACGTCCCGCGTCACGACGTGGAACGCCGTCAACGTCTGCACGCTCACCAACTATGTCCTCCCCCGCGTGGGCGAGGTCGTCCGCTGCGGATACGTGGTCAAGCATTCCGGCCGCGACGGCGACGGGAAGCGGCTCGTCACCTTCGACAAGGCCCTGGGAACGGTCGTGGCGGACCGCGTGTGGGACGGGCTGTCCCTCCTGGCGGTCACCCTGCTCATCTTTGGGCTCCTGTGGAACCGGTTCGGGACCTTCCTGACGGAGAACCTCTTCCCCGGCCTCGCCGACAAGGGCCACCTCTGGTGGATCCTCGCGCTCGGCGCACTGGTCGCGGGCGGGCTTGTCTACCTTTGCTGGCGGCTTCGCGACCGCCAAGGCTTCTGGGGCAGCGTCTGGGGCTGGATCCGGGGCGCCTACGACGGCATGGTCTCCTGCCTCCATATGCGCCACGGCTGGCTCTTCCTCCTGTACACGGTTCTGCTCTGGGTGCTGTACTGGCTGATGTCGGCCACCATCCTGTGGGCCCTGCAGGGCATCGACCCGGCCTCCGTGAGCCCGGAACTGGCCGAGGCCCTTGCGAAGATCGAGGGACTCGGGATGACCGACGCCCTGCTGCTGATGTTCGCCGGGGCCGTGAGCTCGCTCATCCCCGTACCGGGCGGGTTCGGCGCCTTCCACGGCGCCGTCGCCCTCACGCTCTCGAGCGTGTACGGCGTTCCCTTCGCGGCCGGCCTCATCTTCGCCACGCTCTCGCACGAGTCCCAGGTCCTCACGGGCATCCTCTGCGGGGCGGAGTCCTACATCCACGAAACTTTCTTCCGCCGATGAAACGGTTCGGACTTATCGGACATCCCGTCGCGGGATCGTTCAGCCCCAAGCTCTTCGAAGCCGCCTATGGGGGCCGCTATCCGTACGACCTGATCGAAGGCGCCGAATTCGGCGCCTCCTGGCAGCGCTTCCTGGACGAGTACGACGGCATCAACATCACGGCGCCTTTCAAGGAATTCGCATTCCGCGCCGTGGACGCGCTGTCGGACGACGCGCGCCTGTGCGGCGCCGTGAACCTCGCCGTCAAGACCCCCGCCGGCATCGTCGGTTACAACACCGACGTCGCCGGCGTCGTCCTCGCCGTGCGCGAGGCAGGACTGCCCGTGTCAGAGACGCTCGTCGTCGGGTGCGGCGGCGCCGGCCGCGCCGCGGCGGTAGCCGCGCTGCGCCTCGGCTGCCGCGTCACGCTCGCCAACCGAACCCCCTCCCGCGCCGCCTCCCTGGCGGAAGAGCTGGGGTGTGAGTGGATTCCTGCGGAGAACCTCGCCGCCCTTTCCCCCGACCTCGTGATCTACACCGTGCCCGGGCCTATGGACGGATTCCCGGATTTCCCGGAGGCCATCATCCTGGAGGCGAACTACCGCACGCCCTGTCTGGAGGGCCGTGGAAAGGCCTATATTTCAGGCCTCAGGTGGCTCTTGTATCAGGCCGTCGCCGGGTACGAAATTTTTACGGGAGAAACCCCGGACGCCGATGCGATGTTCCGGATTTTTTGCTAACTTAGGGGTGTAAAACATATGCATTATGGCACTCAACAAAGTTATGCTGATCGGTAACGTTGGAAACGACCCCGAAATCCGTTACCTTGATTCCAATCCCCAGAGCCCCCAGGGAAACACCAAAGTGGCGTCCTTCCGTCTCGCCACCACCGAACGCTATCGCGACCGCAACGGCGAAACCCGCGAGAACACCGAATGGCACTCGATCGTCGCCTGGCGCAGCAACGCGGACCTCGTGGAAAAATTCGTCCACAGGGGCAGCCAGATCTTCATCGAAGGGAAAATCCGCACCCGTCAATGGACGGACCAGACCGGCAACAAGCGCTTCACCACCGAAATCCAGGCCGACAACATCCAACTCCTCGGCAAGCGCCCCGACGCCCCCCAGGGCGGCCAACCCGGCCAGGGCACCCCGGGCGGCTACTCCGGCCCCAACGACTACCGTGGCCAGGGCGGCTACCAGGGCCAGGGCGGCCAGGGCAACTTCCAAGGCGGCTACGCCGGCCAGGGCTTCCAGGGCCAGGGCGGCCAACCCGCCGGCCCCCAGGGAGGCTACGCCCCCATGGGCCCTTCCCAGCCCGCCGCTCCCGCCTACGCCCCCCAGCCCGCGCATCCTTCCGCACCCGTCTACCCCGCTCCCGGCGCCGCCCCCGCCCCCTCCGACGCCCCCGACGACGACCTGCCGTTCTAGGAACCGGCCGCACCGGAATTCCGAGTCTCAAAAGAGAAGCCTGCCGGTTTTTCCTCGGCAGGCTTCCTTTTTTCGTCCCACTCAACCTCTTGATCGCCAGCCACTTACAAGATTCTCCCTGGTACATTTGTACCAGGGAGTTTTATATAAGGCGTTGATTATCAGGTAGATGACCGAGACGCAAGTGGGCCGCTACCCCAAAACAAGCTCCACGGGGCAGTGGTCGGAGCCGGTGATTTCGTCGTGGATGGCGGTGGTGAGGATGCGGTCGCGGAGGGCGGCGGAGACGACGAAGTAGTCGATGCGCCACCCGGCGTTGTTCGCGCGGGCGTTGAAGCGGTAGGACCACCAGGAGTATTTCACTTCGCCGGGGTGCTGGAAGCGCCAGGTGTCGATGAAGCCGGCGTCGAGCAGGGCGCTGAACTTCGCGCGTTCCTCGTCGGTGAAACCGGCGTTGCGGCGGTTCGAGGAGGGGTTTTTCAGGTCGATTTCCTCGTGCGCGACGTTCAGGTCGCCGCAGAGGATGGCCGGCTTCGGAAGGGCGCTGAGGTAGGCGCGCATGTCGTCCTCCCAGCGCATGCGGTAGTCGAGCCGCCGCAGGCCGTCCTGGGAGTTGGGCACGTAGGCGCACACCAGGAAGAAATCGGGATACTCCAGGGTGATCGCGCGCCCCTCGTGGTCGTGCTCGTCAATGCCGATGCCGTACCGCACGGACAGCGGTTCGTGCTTCGTATAGATCGCGGTGCCGGAGTAGCCCTTCTTCTCGGCGTAGTTCCAATAGGAAAGGTAGCCGGGGAACTCCAGGTCGATCTGCCCGGCCTGCAGCTTGGTCTCCTGCAGGCAGAAAAAGTCGGCGTCCAGGTCCACAAACACGTCGGCGAACCCTTTCCCCGCCACGGCCCGCAGGCCGTTCACGTTCCAGGAAATGAACTTCATAGATTGTTTCATTTTACGGTCTGACAGATTCCTCGACTCCGCTTCGCTTCGCTCGGAATGACAGTCTCTTGTCATTCTGAGGAGGTCGAAGACCGACGTGAGAATCTATTCCAGCGTCCAGGTGGCGCCGTCCTTGGTGTCCTTGACGGTGATGCCGAAGGAGGCCAGGAGGTCGCGGATGCGGTCGGATTCGGCCCAGTTCTTCTCCGCGCGGGCCTTGCGGCGGTCCTCCAGGACGATGTCCATCACGCCTTCCAGCGCCTTCTCGGCCTTGCCGGAGCCGCCGGCGG
This sequence comes from Bacteroidales bacterium, assembly GCA_017429205.1. Next base: position 6,055 of record JAFRPH010000049.1, on the reverse strand, counting down.
CCTCCTCGTCGCGGAGGCCGAGGACACCGTACACGATATCGTCGAAGAGCTTCCGGAGGGCGGCCTTATCGGCCTCGGGAAGCTTCCCGCCGTTGACCAGCTTTACGGCCTCGAACAGGTGCGCGATGGCGATGGGGGTGTTCAGGTCGTCGCAGAGGGCGTCGTAGACGTTCTCGATGAGGGCGGCGACAGGGGCGGAAGGATTCCCGGTCGACCCCGGAGTGACGGAAGCGTCGCTCGGAGCGGCGCCCTCTTCCGCTCCCAGTTCCCTGGCAGCCTGCATCAGGCGCTTGTAGCCCTTCTCGGCGGCGGCGAGGGCTTCGTTGGAGAAGTCCAGGGTGCTGCGGTAGTGGGCCTGGAGGATGAAGAAGCGGATGGTCATCGGGCTGTAGGCTCGGTCCAGCTTGGGGTGGTTGCCGCTGAACAGCTCGGGCAGGGTGATGAAGTTCCCGAGGGACTTTCCCATCTTCTGCCCGTTGATGGTGATCATGTTGTTATGGACCCAGTAATGCACGCCCTGGGTGCCGCGGGAGGCCTGGTTCTGCGCGATCTCGCACTCGTGGTGCGGGAACATCAGGTCCATGCCGCCGCCGTGGATGTCGAACTCCTTGCCGAGGTACTTCTCCCCCATCACCGAGCACTCGAGGTGCCAGCCCGGGAAGCCTTCGCCCCACGGGGACGGCCAGCGCATGATGTGCTCGGGCTCAGCCTTCTTCCAGATGGCGAAGTCGTACGGGGCGCGCTTGTCGGACTGGCCGTCCAAGGTGCGCGTCCCTTCCAGGGTCGCCTCCAGGGTCCGGCCCGACAGCACGCCGTAGCCGAAGTCCTTGTTGTACTTCTCCACGTCGAAATAGACCGACCCGTTGGACTCGTAGGCGTACCCCGCCGCGAGGATCTTCTTCACGGTCTCGATCTGCTCGATGATATGGCCGGAGGCGCGCGGCTCGATGGACGGGGACTCCACGTTCAGCAGGCGCATGGCCTCGTGGTAGCGTTCCGTGTAGGTCTGAACCACCTCCATCGGCTCCAGGTCCTCGAGCTTCGCCTTCTTCGCGATCTTGTCCTCGCCTTCATCCGCATCGTGCTCCAAATGGCCCACATCGGTGATGTTCCGAACGTAGCGGACCTTGTAGCCGAGGTGCTTGAGGAGCCGGAAAAGGACGTCGTAAGTCACGCCCGGACGGGCGTGCCCGAGGTGCGCGTCCCCATAGACGGTCGGGCCGCAGACATACATCCCCACGTGGCCCGGATGGATGGGCACGAAGAGCTCCTTGCGGCGCGTCAGGGTATTGGTCAGAAAGAGATTTCGCATAAAAAAAGCAGTCTGAAAATCCAGACTGCTAATATACGATTTTTATTGCAATTATCCCTTATCCATCGCTCTCCGCTGACGGACGGTCCGGACCGGTTTCAGCTGGTCCCGATGGACGGTCCCCTTGGTGCGCTTGCGGACGGCCGGGGCGGAAACGGTGGAACGGGTGCCCGGGATGTAGGTCATCTCCGCCGGCAGCGCCGGCACGCCCGCCGTGTTGTAGAAGGCCCAGTTGGCCGTCGCACCGTTGTCGGTGAACCACAGGCGGGAATACCGCATGCTGGCGTACGTGAAGGAATAGCCATTGTCCAGCTGAATTGTCCAAGGCTTCAGAATGAGCTTGTCCCCTTCGTACACGGTATAGGCGAGGTTGTCCTCGTAGTCGACCCCTTCCCAGTCCAGGTCGCCGATGGCGTCGGAGGAGGCGGTCAGATAGGTGCCCGCGAACACCTCGTCCACGGTGGTGCCGTTGTAATCCTCCGTCTGCAGGAACTGGGCGTAGAAGACCAGGCGGTCCACATCGAAGCGCGCGTAGATCCAATCCCGCTCGCCGTCCATCTTCTGTCCCACGGACGGACTGTTCTCCCAGCCGTCGACATAGTAGAGATAGTTCGCATCCGCATCGGAGACCACGATGTCGAAGGCCGCGTAGCCATTGGGATCGGCCACGTGATAGGTGCCCAGCCAACGCTTGTAAGCCTCAGTCTGGGCCTCCTCCTGGATGGTGAACTCGTATTCTGCATACTTCCCGGTCAGATTCAGCTTGGCGTCCAGTTCGGGCACGTACAGGAGCCAGGTCCCGTGCATATGCCGGTTGAACCAGATGTTGGTCTGCTTGGCGGAATAGACCCCCATATCGGACAGCGCCGTGGCCGGATTGGCCTTGGCATCATTCTGGAGCAGCTCCACCTCGTAGGTGAAGAAATCGACCAGGTCATTGTCGTACACGTTCTTGAGGTCGTCCGGGCTGATGATGAGCGGGAACAGATTGACCGCGCCCGCGCAGCCCAGCTGGAATTTCTCCAGCACGGCCGACGTCCCGTCGTCATAGGTGACCGGGTCCCGGCCGAGATATTTGACGGACCAGCCGTCCTGCTTGACCAGCAGGAGCTTCTCGGTGGGGGTTGCACCACCGCCGCCATGTCCGCTTCCGCCGCCGTCGTCCGGATACGGACGATGACCGAAGGGCTCGTGCTTGATGCAGCCGGTGAGCGCCAGGGCGGCTATCGCCGCCAGGGCGAAGGTTTTGATCAGGTTTTTCATCGTTACAGGAATTTTCCACAAAGATATACAAAAAGCCGGCCATACTGAAATGGCCGGCTTCAATTGAGATTCCTTCGCTTCGCTCGGAATGACAAGCCCTGTCATCCTGAGGAGGCCGAAGGCCGACGTGAGGATCTACAGCTCGTTCATCGCGGCGACGTAGTCGGTCTTGGAGCCCACGACGATGTCCTGGTATTCCGACAGACCGGTACCGGCCGGGATGAGGTGACCGCAGATGACGTTCTCCTTCAGGCCCTCGAGGTGGTCCACACGGGCCCGGATCGCGGCTTCGCTGAGCACCTTCGTGGTCTCCTGGAAGGAGGCGGCGGAGATGAAGCTGCCGGTCTTGAGGGCCGCGCGGGTGATACCCTGGAGGATCTGGGACGCCGTCGCCGGCTTGGCTTCGCGCACCACCATCATCTTCATGCCCTGACGCTCCAGCGAGGCGTTCTCGCCGCGCATGTCGCGGGCGCCGATGATGTCACCTTCCTCGAACCGGACGCTGTCGCCCGGATCCAGGACGTAGTACTTGCCGAAGATGGCGTCGTTGGCGTCCATGAACTCCCACTTGTCCACGAGTTCCTCCGGGAGGTACTCGGTGTCGCCCGGGTCGCCGATCTGGACCTTGCGCATCATCTGGCGGACGATGATCTCGAAGTGCTTGTCGTTGATCTTCACGCCCTGCAGACGATACACGGCCTGGATCTCGTTGACGATGTACTCCTGGGCCTTCACCGGACCGAGGATGTTGAGGATGTCGGTCGGGGAGACGCCGCCGTCGGAGAGGCGGGTGCCCGCACGGACATAGTCGTTCTCCTGGACGAGGATCTGCTTGGTCATCGGGACCTCGTAGTGCTTCTCCACGCCGGAACGGTTCCGGACGATGATGTCGCGCTTGCCGCGCTTGACCTTGCCCATCAGGACTTCGCCGTTGATCTCGGAGATGATGGCGGGGTTCGAAGGGTTGCGGGCCTCGAAGAGCTCGGTCACGCGCGGGAGACCGCCCGTGATGTCGCTCGCCTTGCCGATGGCGCGCGGGATCTTGATGATCACGTCGCCCACCTTCACGGCGTCGCCGTCGTTCTTCATGATGTGGGCGCCGACCGGCAGGTTGTACTGGCGGAGGGTGACACCGTTCTCGTCGACGATCAGGAGGGCCGGGCTCTTGGTCTTGTCACGGCCTTCGATGATGACCTTGTCGGTGTTGTTGGAGTACTCGTCGGCGTTCTCCTCGCGGTAGGTGACGCCTTCGGCCATGTTCTCGAAGCGGATGGTACCGGCGCTTTCCACGATCGTGGTGGCGTTGTACGCATCCCATTCGCAGATGAGGTCGCCCTTCTTGACCGTGTCGCCATCCTTGAAGTACAGCGTGGAGCCGTACGGGATGTCGTACTGGGAGTAGGTCATGCCGGTGTTCTCGTCCACGATGCGGAGTTCGGTCATCCGGCTGACGACGATGGTCTTCGCGACACCCTGCTCGTCCACGCCTTCGACGGTGCGGAGCTCGGTGAACGCGAGCTTGCCCTCGTACTTGGATTCGATGGTGTTGTCCACCACGGAACCGGAAGCCGTACCACCGACGTGGAAGGTACGGAGGGTCAGCTGCGTACCCGGCTCACCGATGGACTGCGCGGCGATGACACCGACGACCTCGCCCTTCTCGACCATGCGGGAGGTGGCCAGGTTGCGTCCGTAGCACTTCGCGCAGACGCCCTTGCGGGACTCGCAGGTGAGGACGGAACGGATTTCGACCTGCTCGATCGGGAGGGAGTCGATGAGGGCGGCGGTGTCCTCGCGGATCTCCTCGCCGGCGGCGATGATGAGTTCGCCGGTGAGCGGGTTGTGGATGTCGTGGACGGACGTGCGGCCGAGGATGCGCTCGCCGAGGGACTCGACGACCTCGTCCTTGTTCTTGATCGCAGTGGCGATCAGGCCGCGGAGCGTGCCGCAGTCTTCCTCGGTGATGATGACGTCGTGGGAGACGTCCACCAGGCGGCGGGTCAGGTAACCGGCGTCCGCCGTCTTCAGGGCGGTGTCGGCCAGACCCTTACGGGCACCGTGCGTGGAGATGAAGTATTCGAGCACCGTCATGCCCTCCTTCAGGTTGGACACGATCGGGTTCTCGATGATCTCCGCGCCGGAGGCGCCGGACTTCTGCGGCTTGGCCATCAGGCCGCGCATGCCGCAGAGCTGCTTGATCTGCTGGACGGAACCACGGGCGCCGGAGTCGAGCATCATGTACACGGGGTTGAAGCCCTGCTGGTCGGCGGAGATCTGCTCGCGGACGATGGCCGTGAGCTTGTTGTCGATCACCGTCCAGAGGTCGATCACCTTGTTGTAACGCTCGTTGTTGGTGATGAAGCCCATGGCGTAGTTCATCTTGATGCCCTCGACATCCTTGTAGCCCTTCTCGATGAGGCCGTACTTCTCCTCCGGGACGAGGACGTCGCCCAGGTTGAAGGAGATGCCGGCGCGGAAGGCCTGGTAGTAACCGAGGTTCTTGATGTCGTCCAGGAACTGGGCGGTACGGGTGACGCCCGTGGACTTGATGACCGTCGTGATGACGCTGCGGAGAGCTTTCTTGCCCAGGAGCTCGTTCACGTACGGGACCTCGTCCGGGACGTACTGGTTCACGATGATGCGACCGGCCGTGGTCTTCACCATGTGCGTACCCTTGGAAGCGTCCTGCTTGTCGACCGGGAGACGCACCTCGATGGGGGCGTGCATGTCGATCTTCTGGCCGTCGTAGGCGATGACAACCTCCTCCGGACCGTAGAACTTCAGGCCGGAACCCTTGGCGCCCGGGCGCTCCTTGGTGATGTAGTACAGACCGAGGACCATGTCCTGGGACGGAACCGTGATCGGGGAGCCGTTGGCCGGGTTCAGGATGTTGTGGGAGCCGAGCATCAGGAGGTGGGCCTCCATGATGGCGGCGTTGCCCAGCGGGAGGTGGACAGCCATCTGGTCACCGTCGAAGTCGGCGTTGAACGCCGTACAGGCGAGCGGGTGCAGCTGGATGGCCTTGCCTTCGATCATCCGCGGCTGGAAAGCCTGGATACCGAGGCGGTGCAGGGTCGGAGCGCGGTTCAGCAGGACCGGGTGGCCCTTCATCACGTTCTCGAGGATGTCCCAGATCACCGGGTCGCGGCGGTCGACGATCTTCTTCGCGCTCTTGACGGTCTTCACGATGCCGCGCTCGATGAGCTTGCGGATCACGAACGGCTTGTACAGCTCGGCCGCCATGAACTTCGGCAGACCGCACTCGTGCATGTTGAGTTCCGGACCGACGACGATGACCGAACGGGCGGAATAGTCGACACGCTTGCCGAGGAGGTTCTGGCGGAAGCGGCCCTGCTTGCCCTTGAGGGAGTCGGACAGGGACTTCAGCGCCCGGTTGGACTCGCTCTTGACGGCAGAGGACTTCTTGGAGTTGTCGAAGAGGGAATCGACGGCTTCCTGGAGCATGCGCTTCTCGTTGCG
>JAFRPH010000048.1 GCA_017429205.1 Bacteroidales bacterium | reverse complement strand
GCGGAATGATTATATTTGTGTGGCTCTGGTAAGCCCACTGTAAAACAATCCGGTGGATTTGGACAGGATTCATTTCATTATGGACCCTGTCCTTTTTCAGATTACCTTGATGTACTTCTCCCTCTTCCCAGAGCCAGGCGTCGTAAGCTGCTTCTCGGTCACATCAATGTATTTTCGGATATCTTTTGCCTTGGCTGCCTTCTTTATGCCCAGGCTCTTATAGATGTCCTTGAGCATTTCTTTTACCTTTGGCAGGCGATATTCCTGACCGGGGATAAATCTATTCTTTACAACAGTCCGTATCCGGCCGGTCTCTTCCTCATCCTTATAAGCGGAATGAATCTCCTTTTCCCGGAAACGTAGTGCTTCCAGGCGAGAGGGGCCGAGGGTTTCATAGTAAGAATGGTATTTGATTTCGATGAAGGGATTCCCATATAGGGCTTCGAGGGCCTCCGGATGGTTCTCACGATACCTTGCATATAGCTTCATTTTCGCCGAAAATCCGGATGCCTCTGAGAATTCCTTCCTGAAAGAGTCATCGGTCCTGGAAGCATAATGGTCGGAGAGAGAGCGGTCAAGGGTTTTGATTAGATAGATGGGATGGGAATAGACAAACTTCGCCAATTGCCAGTCCCGTATTTCCACGTTCTTGACCAGGTAATTCATCTGAAGATCATATCCTCCGAAGGCATTGTCCACGACTTCAAGATAGTCTTCCGAATACCGTTCCTTGGGGTCTCGTCTCCGGATTTCATCTACGAGCAGCTTCTTATATTCTTTGGATGCTTTCTTGTATAACCCTATCTTGCGAAGCGTTTCATCGACCTTCTTCTGTATCCTCTTGGCCGCTTCTTCCTGAGATTCAGCTTTTGATTTGTTCCGGTAGTAGAGGATTGCGTCTGTCCGGAATGGGTTCTTGTCCAGTCTTTGACGGCCGAGAATCTGTGGGACGTCGATGAGAAGATCATGTGTGGACCATTTCAGGACGCCATCGGAAAAGATATATGTGAAAGCACTTAGAGAATACATGTCAACACCCTCGAAACTGGCCTTTGTACAGAATGTGAAAGTTCGATTCACCGGGTTTTCCTTATCGGTACATAGTTCCCCGACATGAACACCCATCTTCTTCAGAGCCGGTACTTTGTCATTGGATTCTGAGCAGAGGACATTCACATCATTTGGCGGAAGGTTATTCTCTTCGAAAACTTTAGTGATAGTCCGGACATCGTTGAGGTAGATGACAACTTCCTTCGATTCCACGGGTTTCCCGTCCTGAATCTTTCTGGAAAAGCAACCATCCCGTCGATAGTTTTTGATTATTTCCTGGCAAAGGCTCTTCGCTGAATCATTCTTCTTATAAGGGCGGGCATCAAGATTCGGCTTTTCCAGGACAGATGGATCCCATTCAATCTGATAGTATGGGAGGCCTTCGAAGTTGGGAATTTCATCAAGATAGTCCTCCTCGATTGGGGTTGCCGAAAGAAAGCAGACGGATTTGACGCCACGAAGATTAAATAGGAACTCCAAGTCAGTGCCGCCCTTGAAATTTGCATCGCTCATCAGGCACTGGAATTCATCGACTAGGACTGTGAAATCACCAAGGATCTTCTCTTTATCCAAGACCTCAACGACATGCTTGAAACTGTCCACCGTCACCAGTATCTTCGGCGTAGTCTTCTGGACATTCGGGAAGGGGCTCTTGTAGTGGCACATCATGAGATAATCCTTCAGTTCACTTTTGTAGACGGCAGGACCTCTTTTGTCGATTTTGGATTTGAATAGATGGGTATTGGGATATTGAAGATGCTTTGATTCGAGTACATTACTTCTTGGAGATGCTATGATACAGGGGAAATCGGATTCAAGGTAAAGAGTTGTTCCCCCAGACCCGGCTCTCACTTTGTTCAGTATATAATGACCTTCTGATGGTAATAGATCCAATAAATCTTGTCCCCACTGGCTCAAGAAGGCAATATCCGGTGAGGCCTTTAGTATATGTTTTTCCATGATTATCTAAAGATTAAAAAGGTTGTAGCTGGATTCGTGTTCAGGGTACGAAGCACTACAACTTTTTCTTAAAGAGGAATAGTATTTTATAAGAATATTCCCGAAAAATGTCAAAAAAAAGTTGTAGTTATCTTATTCTTTGCCGTATCTCTGAGCCCCCCTCGGCGATTGAGAGGGGTTAAGGCCTTCGTACCCTAAACACATTTTGATGAAGAATACAACACTTCCTCGTTATCCAGTCTCGTCGTAGAGAGGTCCTGGTTATCGAAGGACCTCTCTTATTGTCTAATATTTTTTAAATGTTTGCCGATAGTCTTCATTATAGGTTTCTTTCGAGTATCCGGATTTGAAGTTTTCCGCTATCTCCTTCTCCGGCATTTCGTTTCCGGCCGTATAGGTTATATCATTCCCAGTGTAAACTTTTATGGTGTACTCGAGTCCTTTCTGATAATCCACTCCAGCTTTGCCACATTGAGTCCCGAACCAGAATACGCCGTTTCTCCTGTTTCCTTCGACAAAATACTCTGGATGGTTCTGTCGGCATCTGTATTTGAGGATGTTCATGATGCTGATGTCGGAGATATACGTTCCATTGTTTTGAATGCTTTGAGTTATAGGTGGCGTTGGGAATTGAAATGGAACGGGTCCTATCAGAGTAGGGTCGAACACGAAATGGTATGGCGTCGCATTCTTGTTGACATAGATATTTGGGTCGTAAACCAGATAGCTAAGCCTCCGAAGATCACAACAGCTTGTATCATTAGTTGCCTGGTTTATCTGAAATTTCCTTAGGAGCTGCTTATAGAGGTTATGATGTTTCTTTGGATCCTGGTTATCGTGCCTGATTATAGCCTTTAATCCCCGTCCGCTTGGAGTAATAAAGACGGCATATACACATGGTGTTGCAACCAGTCTGCTATAGATTGCCGTCATCCCTTGCTGAGTGGGGAAGTTATCAAAGTCAAGTGCTGTGAATTCAGAGTAAACCATCATTCCATCATTTGTCAGGTTTCCATCCGTAAATACACCGTTGAAAGCAACAGCGGGAAGATATTTGAGTTTCCTTTCCTGAACCTCTTGCTTTGTTTGAGCTAAATGAATGAACTCCGTGATGTGCTGTAAGCAATAGACTCCGATGGCCTTGTCAAAAAGATAAAGGTTCCCATCCCTAATGTAATCTAGGGCGCTGTCAACCGTCATGGTCGTAAAGCCAAACTTGGTATAGTTGGCTCGTTTGATAAAAGTAATACTATCTCTCATATACAATGTTTTTTAGAGATTAATTGATGTGGGCGGCGGTCCCAAAAAATGTTGTATTCTGATGTGAAAATAAAAGTCATCGTCCTATCCTTCCGCCGGTCCTTAGGACGTGTTGCTTTTCACTTGTAAGGAATTACTTCCCTAAAAATGGCAAAAAGTATATTTTCATTTTTCCGGACCATGGCATACAAAAAAAGCCACCCCGAAGGATGGCTAGTTGGATAGTAATAATGGTCGATCTAAATTCCTTTCAGTTTTTTCAGAATCTCGTCAAGCATTTCTTGACTGGCATTGTCAAGCAGTTTGATTATTTCTCTTTTAGTTTCTTCCGTTTCCCAAAGCCACATTTCTTTAGCAACCGCATCGTCGGCAATTTCAATATAGGGCTTCATGTTCTCATAGGTGGTTTGCCCCATGCATTTCATAACAGTTGTCGGGGAGATTCCAAGCCGAATAGAGCAACAGGCAAATGTCCGGCGGGCATCATGACAACTAAGGGTTTCATAGAGTTTATGAGAATCATCGTGTTTGTCTTTGTCAACAAAATACGTTTCAACGATAGTCCTGTCAAGTCCAGCTAATTTCGCCGCCTCTTTTATATAGTCGTTGAGCTTTTGGGGCGAGGGAACGGGAAGCAATGCATCTCCAGGGGTGTCAGTATATCTGTTGAGGATATTTTGAGCGAAGGAGATAAGGGGAATGGTCAACATTGCCGATGTTTTCTTGGAGTAAAGCTCGAGTGCTCCCCGGGTTGAGACGGCCCCCTTCTTCAAGGCAAAAAGGTCCGAATAGCGTAGACTCGTAAAGGACATGAAACAGAAGAAATCCCTTGCCCGGAGAATATGAGGGGCAGTCCCTTCTGGGAATTCAAACCGATAGAAAGCGAGTAGTTCATCATAGGTCAAGTGGACAACTCTTTTTTTCGGAACGGAGATATGATGTTTGTAGTTAAGAGCTTCGTCTTTGACCTCATATCCATTGTTTTTGGCCCAACGGAGAATCGCTTTAAGGGATTTAAACCACCGTACAATCGTATAATTATGGTAACCCTTCTTGAAACAATGGTCACGAAGTCGAATTAGGGCGTTCTTGTCAATCAAATCAATTCGGATGCCAGGGTTGGCATCAAGAAGATGCTTAATAATCGCCGGATACTTATACAGACTGGTGGTTTCCAATGAGACCTCTGCTTTTCTGCTGGCGATAAATTTCTGGCAGATAGTTGTCATGGAATCAAAATGAATACTCTTTTTGATAATTTCAACAGATTCACGTTCCTTGTCAAGAATCTCGTTAATTGCTGTCCGGAACGCCCCATTGTCCGGTATGACATCCTTTAAGGCAAAGCTCTTAAAAACATCATTGACGTAGCCAAGAACAACACCTATTCTTTTGTTGATTGCCCCGGCACTACATTCATTTCTGCGCACAACGTGCTTTGTGTTTATCATCGCACGTTGCGTGGTAGCATCCCATTTCTCGGGGTCAGCATAATCTCCGGTCGGAAACTCGACCTCATTCTTTTTGTGATTCCATCGGACCCGCACAGCGACGGCTCCGGACTTCTGAGGGAAAACCCTCGTGGTGTACTTGATTTCTATCATACATTTCTACTTTTGTGAGTTGCACATATACGCGTGTGCCACAAAAAGCACCCCAAAAAGTCAAGGGGGAAAGTCCTCCCCCCGTCTTTAATGGTTCATAGAAGTGTATGACAAGAAGCCGCTAGGAACTTTTTTGACTTTTTCGTTAACTGCCTGAATACTCTTGTTATACGGTCTTATTCGCCGTTATTCAGGCCTCAACTTTTCCTGTCAGACATTCCCCCAGGGGCCACGCAAAAGGAGACAGCATCGCGCTGTCTCCTTTTGCGTGCCCCCATTCTCCCCCCGTCGCTTCGCGACTGCCCCCCATGCCAGACTTGTACATCGAGGTTCCAAGGTCGGAAATCTAGGGGGGAGGCGGGTATGCTTTTTGCTGAAAAGTTTACTTGTTCGTTTCTAATCAATGATTATTCAAATGAGGTGTCGTTTTTTCTCCCTTGAAACAATGCTCGGAATTGTTTTCGCTTTCCTCTTCTGTTCCATCAGCGCCTCGGCGCAAAGCTATATCGGCGGATCTTTCAGTTTCAGTGGTTCTTCCGTCAGAAGCTCGGCTTCCACGACAATCCGGACGTGTAGCACTACCTTCAACGTCGCGCCCGATTTCGGATGGTTTATCGGAGACAAATGGGCAGTCGGTATCCGTCCCACGGTCGGATTCAGCAACACATCCAACAACGAAGGCGTCCAATCCAAGAACTTCTCTTTGGGAATCAATCCCTACGCCCGGTATCAGTTACTGGCGCATAATCGCTTCGGTTTATGGGCCGAAGCTGATCCGGCAATTACTTTTTTACAGAGCAGAAGCCAGACTCGGGATGGAGTCTGGTCGTCGAATTCCCATTCAACGGCCTATGGCGTGGATCTCCTGCCCGTCCTGACTTATCAACTGAACCGCCACATCTCCCTGGAGACCCGGCTCAATCTGTTCTCCCTCTATCTGAAAGGGATGGACAGTGAGAATTCTACCAGCGGTATTCGCCAGCACTCGTTTTCCGGCGGCCTGTCCGCTACCACCAAAGACATTATGGACTCCTTGGGTGCTATTACCATCGGATTCCTGTACAAGTTTTAGCTGTGGGCGAAGAAGAAGCCCCAAGAATGACCGTCCTTTGGGAAAGATTCCGTATCTTTGTCCATTCCAACTCTTGCAAGATGAAGCTTAACCGAATCTTACTCACCCTGGCGGCGGTCACGCTCCTCGTTCCTGCGCGGGCGCAGGAGAGCGGATTTCGCGCTTTCATCGACCGGATCGCCGGTCCTTCCCCCGAATTGGACCCGGAGGCCATCTATCAGCCCCAGCCCCGTTTCCATTTTGCGCTGACGGGCGATATCCGCAAGGCCAACATGGACGAAGAAAAGCTTTTCCAGGTCGGTGTCGGCCATTTCGACGGGTATAACGTGACCTTCGAGGAGATTCCTGCCCGGATTTCTTCTTCCATGTCCAGCGACCTGGACAAGGCCGTGGGCTTCCAGGCCGGCTACGGGAACCTGGGCTTGGCCCTCAGCAAGAAAATCAAGGGACAAGGGAAGGACGATTACTTCTCCTTCGACTACCTTTCCGCCGGCTTTGCCGTCCAGGTGCAATACTTCAACCTGCTCCAGCCGGTCACCTACCGGTATACGATGGGAGAAGAGGGGCACTGGGCCTATTCGGACCAGGAGGGGACGACCGAGAACCCCGGCAATCTTCGCACATTCATCGTGGACGCCTTCTATGCGTTCAACCGCCGGACGTTCGCCTATTCCGCGGCCTACAAAGGGAATCTGTTCCAGCGCCGCAGCGCCGGCAGCTGGATGTTCGGCAGCAAGCTGATCCTGGGGGACTACGGCATCGACCCGGCGGAGAACATCGCCACCTGGGCCGGCCAGCAGTCCCTGCAGACTTCCGCGCAGGTGGCTTTCGGCGGCGGCTACTCCTTCAACCTCGTTCCGTACCACCGGCAGCCGACGGGAGACCGCGACAAAGGCCTCCGCAATTTGACCATCAACGCAACGGTCCTGCCGATGGTGACCCTGTTCAACCAGTTCACCTCCAAGGCGTTCCACCAGGAAGAAGACGGCAAGTACTCCGAATTCCACAAGAGCGTGATGAACGGCAAGCTGCTGGTCAACTACGTCGCCCGTGTCGGCATCGGATGGTCATACAACCTGTTCACGGCCAACCTTTCGGCCAGCATGGACAGCTTCTCCTACAAGGGAAACTCGGAGATGTCCGTCGAGGGCTTGATTGCCGACAACGTGGCCACCTCCGGCCGGTTCGCGCGGTATACTGTCGCTTTGCGGCTGGGTATGCGCTTCTAGAAATCGAATCCTACTGACAGGGCGACGGAGAATCCGGTCTTGTTGCACCACTGCGCCCCGAGCTTCATCGGGCCGACGATGGTCTTCTGTCCGATCTCCGCGCCGAAGGCATAGGCCGAAAGCGGAGACTTGAAGAGGTCCCCAAACTGGCTCTTGTCCTGGTAAACGCCGCCGCGCACCGTGAGGAAGTTCTTGTGGTTCAAGCGGAAGCGGACGTCCAGCTGGGCGGTGGCGGCGAAGTTGTCGCACACGAAGAACCCCTGGCTGAATCCGAAGAACGGGAGCTGGTTGTCGACATACCGGCTTGCCAGCGTACCGCCCGCGGCCAGCGTGTGGACAAAATTCATGTGTCCGGGCTGCTCTGTCTGCCAGCCGAAATACAGGGAGGGCTGCAGGACGACGATGCGGCCGAGGGGCAGCGCGGCGGAAGCGTGGAACATCCCGACGCTGTAGGGAGGAACGTCCCCTTCATAGTGCTCGCCAGCCTCCATCTCCTCGTCTTCCAGGAAGATGGAGTATCCGTCGAACACGTAACGGGTGTCCAGCTTGAGCCGGAAGCCGCTGGTCGGGAAATAGCTTTCGTTGAACGTGTCGTAGCGGAGGGAGGCGAAGGTGGAGAACCAGCGGCTCCGGAAATCCCAGCCTTCCCAGTGCATCTCGTTGTCCAGGTAGTTCTCGTACGGCTCCATCTCGTAAGCTGCGCCGAAACGGACGTTCCCATAGACCATCCGGGCGTCTTCGGCATACAGTTCCAGGCGGGAGTTCACCCCGTTGTAACGGGCCTTCGAGAACACGCGGGTATTGGCGATGTCGTCGTCCATCCGGTACGTGAAGTTCCGGTAGGAGTTCTTCCAGGCGATGCCGAGGACGGGCAGCGGTGCAAGCGCCTTGTAGGAGAGGTCCAGGTCCACCTGCGAAACCTGGCCGATCTTAAGCTCCGAAACGAAACGGAGTCCGGACAGCCGCCGGGTGCCGATGCCCAGGTGGGCGCCGAGGTAGATCGCTTCGTCCAGGTCCACGTGGATGCCGACGCCGGCCTCGTTGGTCTGGCCCTTCTGGCAGTCGAAAATGAGCGTGTAGGGCTCCTCCGCGCCGCTGATCCGGTACGTGACGGACTCGAAAGCCTTCGTGCCGTACAGGGCGGAGAGGACCTGTTCGATCTCTTTCCGGCCATACAGGCCATCCCGCGGCAGCAGGGCGGGGCTGATGATGTAGTCGGACTCCTTTTCGGTGACACCCTCGTACTTGATCTCCCCGATCCGCACCTTGTGTTTCGAGAGGTCGATGGCCTGGCGGTGTTCCTGCTCCGACGCCGGTGCCGGCTCGCCCGGCTTGGCGCCGACGAGCTTCGCGATTCTTTCGAAGGCCTCCTTGTTCTCCACCGCCTTGGCATAGCCCTGGGCGATGATGTCATCCACGCTCGCGGAGTCAAAGGACAGCATCGTGTAGCCCTTCAGCTCGTGCTGGAGCAGGATGTCCGTATTCTTCCGGTTGGCTTCGCAGATGTCGACGGACATCAGGGTGATGTTCTGCAGGATGAGGTTCGCGAGGCCGCCGAGGTCGGCCAGGGTGCGGGGCGTGGGCATTTCCGAGCCGATGACGATGTCCGCGCCCATCGCTTTCGCGAGGTCCACCGGGAAATTGTTGCGCGTACCGCCGTCCACCAGCACCATGCCCTCGATGCGCACGGGCCGGAAATAGCCGGGAATGGCCATCGTGGACCGCATCGCGTCCACCAGGCTGCCCGCGGTCCAGTTCTTCTCGTTCATGCTCAGCATATCCGTGGCGACGCAGAAGAAAGGAACCGGGAGCTTGTCGAAAGCCACGGAATCCTGGTAGCCGACGGTGACGGAGCTGAGGGTGTTCCGGACGTTGTATCCGAACAGGAAGCCGTCCGGCAGGCCCATCCCGACCTTGGCCATCATTTCCTGGCTCATGTCGCCGGTACGGGTGTCGCTCTGCTCGTAATTCTTGTTGTAGCGGGTTTGCCGGTCGATCCGGGTCCGGATGTCCTCGTCGTCATAGTGGAACGGAATCGTCATCGCGAAGCGCTCCTTGTTGCGACGGACCTTGTAGGTCTGGAAGCTGTCCGGAATCTTGTCGGACATCATCACGGTCCAGTCGATGGCGCGGACCAGGGAATCCAGGTACTGCGCCCCGAAACCGAGCGAGTAGAGGCCCGAGACCAGGCCGCCCATGCTGGTGCCGCCCACCATGTCCACCGGGATGCCCATTTCTTCCAGGTACCGCAGGACGCTCAGGTGGGCCATGCCGCGGGCGCCGCCGCCACCCAGCACGACGGCCACGGTGGGACGGTGGCAGGTCCGGCGGATGGAGTCCATTTTCGCCCGGACGCGGACGATGGCGAGCGAGTCGCCTTCCGGGTCGACGCTGGGGGCGATGAATCGTTCTTGCGCCGTGCCGAGGACGGCCGACAAGCTTAGGCAGAGGAGGAGCAGGGCGCTTTTGAGAAGTTTCATAGCGGGGTGACGGGGGTTATTTCAAAGGAGTGATGTAGATGTTGCGGATCTCGAGCGGGCCGCCTTCGGACTGGAGGGCGACGGGGCCTTCCGCGCGGTCGAAATGGGCCTCGTTCATCAGGACGCCATTGACATAGGCTTGGATGAAATTGCCGTTGCAGACGATTTCGGCGGTGTTCCACTCGCCGGCGGGCTTCTCGGCGCTGTCCACGGTGCTGCGGAGGAAGCGGCCTTCCGTGAGCTCCTCGAAGGCGGAGCCGCCGGAGGCGATCATGTCGCCGGCGCGGCCGTTCATCAGGTTGACCTCGGCGCAGCGGGGCCAGACGGCGTCGATGGGCTCGGCGTGCAGGAAGATGCCGGAGTTGGACGGCTCCCCGGGCCAGCGCCACTCGAGGTGGAGCTTGTAGTCGGAGAAGGACTGGTCGGTGATCATATAGCCGAAAGGCTGGCCGGCGATGGTGATGACGCCGTCTTTCACGCCGAAAACGTCCTCGGCGGTGGCGGTGCTGTCGGCCTGGACGTGGAAGGTCCATCCGGTCAAGTCCTTGCCGTTGAACAGTTTCGTTTCGCGCTCCCCGCAGGAGAGGCAGAGGAGGAGGCCCAGGGTCAGCAGGGCGGCCAGGTTTCGTTTCATAGGGTCGTCAAATTGGTTATATCCACAAAAATACGCAAAAATCTTCTAAAATAAAGTATATTTGCGACATAGCCACTGTCGATATGAAAAGAATCCTCTGCCTGATGCTCCTGCTGGCCGGCCTGGGTGCCGGGGCGCAGGAAATGAACTCGCTCCAGTTCCGCGCGCGGGTTGTCTCTCCTGAACTGTCCCAGGACGCCGTAACCTTCCGCTTCGCCGCCCCGAAGGCGCGGAAAGTGAGCGTGTCCGCCTCCTGGATGGGCTATCGGTCCGAGCCGATGAAACAGGGTCCGGACGGTATTTGGACCTGGACGGCGCCGCTCCCTGCGCCCGAACTCTACACGTACACCTTCAATGTGGACGGCGTTTCGGTCCTGGATCCGGCGAATGTCTTCGTCGTGCGTGACGGCGCGCGGTATATGAACGCGGTCCTCATCCCGGGCGGTTATGCCGACGCTTACGCGCAGAGCGCGGCCCCCGGCAACCTCGAGCAGGTCTGGTATCACTCGGCGGAGAACGACATGATTCGTCGTCTATATGTCTATACGCCAGCTTGTTACGACCGGAACGACAAGAAGACCAAGTATCCCGTCCTGTACCTCCTGCACGGCGGCGGGGGAGACGAGGACGCCTGGGCCACCCTCGGCCGCACCTGTCAGATCCTGGACAACCTGATCGCGCAAGGGAAGGCGAAGCCGATGTTCGTGGTGATGCCCAACGGCAACCCCAACCAGTACGCCGCGCAAACCCTCGGCATCCCGGTGAAGACCGACATCCGGCAGTATGCCTCCGGCTTTGACAATTATTCCTCGCTGACGGCGGACATCGTCCCGTTCATCGAAAAGACCTATCCGGTCGTCAAGAACCGGAAAGGCCGCGCGGTGGCCGGCCTGTCGATGGGAGGCGGCCAGTCCTTCTTCATCGCGTTCCGGAACGTGGACCTCTTCTCCAGCGTGGGCATCTTCTCCTCGGGCCTGATCGGCGCGAACGCCATCGGCGGCGCCCCCTTCGACGGCGAAGCCATCATCCCGGGCCTCTACTCGCAGCCGGCGAAGTTCAACCGCTTCGACGTCATCTACCTCTCCTGCGGCGAGGAGGACAACCGCATCGACGGAATGAAGGACTTCAAGGCCAAACTGGACGAGAAGGGCTACAAGGGCGTCGTCTGGGAGCAGTATCCCGGCGGCCACGAATGGAAAGTCTGGCGCCGCAACCTCGCCTCCTTCGTCCAGCTGCTGTTCAAATAGCCTATGCTCAAAGCCTTGCTGTTCGCCTCGGTGCTGCTGGCTTCCGCCTCCGGAGAAGTGAAGGTGTACAAGGGAACCAGCCGCTATAACTCGGACATCCTGTGTACGGTCCGGGACGGCACTGTGTACAAGGGCCGGTCCAACTATCTGTCGGACATCCTCTGCACCATCCGCGGCCACGAGGTCTACAAGGGCCGCAGCAACTACCGCTCGGACGTGCTCTGCACGATTCGGGACGGAAAGGTGTACAAGGGGACGAGCAATTACAACTCGGACATCCTGCTGACGGTGCGGGACGGCAAGGTCTACAAGGGCACGTCGAACTACAATTCGGACATCCTGGCCACCGTCCGCGACGGCGCCGTCTACGCCGGAACGTCCAACTACCGCTCCGACATCCGCTTCACAACCGACGGCCACCTTACGCTCGAAGAGTTCGTAGCCGTCTGGTATTCCGTGATGTACGGCTGGTGAGGCCTAGAACAGGCCCTTCACAAGGAACCAGAGGATGGGAACGAGCAAGGCGGGGATGTAATTCAGCGTCTTGCAGTCCTTGACGTCCAGGATGGAGAGGCCGGAGGCGATGATGAGGACGCCGCCCACGATGGCGAGCTCGTTGACCAGGGTGCCCTGGAAGATGGGGCTGGAGGAGGCCAGGGTGGCGGCCAGCCAGATGGACCCCTGCCAACAGAACAGGATGGGCGCGGCCAGGATCATGCCGATGCCGTAGGTGGTGGCGAACACCGTCGAGGTCACCAGGTCCAGCGTGGAGTTCGTGTACAGGAAGGTGTTGTCCCCTTGCAGGGCGCTCAGGACCGGGCCCACGATCGAGAAAGTGCCGATGCAATAGAGCAGGCAGGCCGAGATGAGGCCTTTCGCAAAGCTGTCGCCGCCCTTCTTCGCCAGCAACCGCTTCACGCGGCCGTCCAGGTCCATCGCCGTGCCGGCGAGACCGCCGATGGCCAGCGACAGGATGAAGAGCACCGGGAACTCGCTCTTGGGCATGTTCGCCACGAAGGAGTTCGCCCCCAAGGCGATGGAGGCCAGGCCCATCGCGTTGAACAGTGTCTTGGTATACTTCTCCCCGAGGCCCTTCTTGAACAGGGTCCCGATCAGGGTGCCGGCGACGATGCAGGCGGTATTGACGATGGTTCCGAGCATATTGCTTGCAAAGATAGCAAGAAATCAATTCGTTGCGGGCGGAAGACCGCTTTTGTTGATAACTTTTTTCGGAGAATTCGGGGCAGAGTGCTATCTTTGTTATCCAAGATTGTAGCGCCATGCCTTTCGTTCACCTGCACGTACATACCCAATATTCCATCCTGGACGGACAGTCGTCCATCGACAACCTGTTCAACCGCGCCGAGGAGCTCGGAATGCCCGGGCTTGCGATCACGGACCACGGGAACATGTACGGGGTCAAAGAGTTCTTCAAGTACGCGAAGAAGCATCCGTCGGTGAAGCCGATCATCGGGTGCGAGGTGTACGTGTCGGTGGGGGACCACCGGGTGAAGGAGAAGGGCTACTACCACCTGATTCTGCTGGCGAAGAACTACCAGGGCTACAAGAACCTGGTGAAGATCGTGTCCACGGCGCACATCGAGGGCATGTACTACCGCCCCCGCATCAGCCACGAGGTGCTGGAGCAGTACCACGAGGGCCTGATCTGCAGCTCCGCCTGCATGGCGGGCGAAGTGCCGCGCGCCATCCTGGCGGGCGACATGGCCAAGGTGGACGAGGTCATCGAATGGCACAAGAACGTGTTCGGCGACGACTACTACCTGGAAGTGATGCTCCACAAGACGGAAGTTCCGGGCCTGTCGCGGGAAGTCTACGACAACCAGATGATCTACAACGAGGTCATCTTCCAGATGGCGGAGAAGCACGGGGTGAAGGTCATTGCGACGAACGACGTCCACTTCGTCCGGAAGGAGGACGGTCCCGTCCACGACCGGCTCATCTGCCTGACCACCAATTCGTACATCGACGATCCCGACCGGATGCGCTACACCCAGCAGGAGTATCTCAAGAGCGAGGACGAGATGCTGGCCCTGTTCCCGGACCATCCGGAGGCCATCATCAACACCCTGGAGGTGCTGGGCAAGGTGGAGGACTATTCCATCGACAGCGACCCCATCCTCCCGGTGTACGAGATCGACCCGGCCTTCATGGAGGAGATCGACGCGCAGATGGAGAAGTACAAGGAGGTCATCGACGCGGGCCGGTGCGACAAGAAGGGCAACTACCGCGGCGACGGTTTCTGCCATTCGGTCGCGTACCTGTGCCACCTGACCTACAAGGGCGCCCACGAGCGGTACGGGGAGGAGCTGAACGCGGAGCAGCGCGAGCGCATCGACTTCGAGCTCAAGACCATCTCCCGGATGGGCTTCCCGGACTACTTCCTGATCGTCCAGGACTATATCGCCGCCTCCCGCGCGATGGGGTCGATGGTGGGCCCGGGCCGTGGCTCCGCGGCGGGGTCGGTCGTCGCCTACTGCTTGAAAATCACGAATTTGGATCCGATCCGGTACCAGCTCCTGTTCGAGCGTTTCCTCAATCCGGACCGCATCTCGATGCCGGATATCGACGTGGACTTCGAGGACCTGACGAAGGCCCACAGCTATGTGGAGAAGAAGTACGGCGCGGACCACGTGTCCCGCGTCATCACCTTCGGCACGATGGCCGCGAAGAGCGCCATCAAGGACGTCGCCCGCATCAGCCGCGTGTCCATCGACGAGTCCAACCGGCTTTCGAAGATGGTCCCGGACCGCCTGAGCGAGAAGAAGGAGAAGGAATACCCCTTCAACCCGAAGCTGGACGAGCTGAAGCCGGGCTTCAAGGTCGTGGAAAAGGAGGTCGAAGAGGAGGTGGACGGCCAGAAGGTCCTGGTCAAGAAGACCTTCCAGCGGGGTATGGAGGACGTGGACGTGAAGATCACCCTCACGAACTGCTACCGGCTGGTGCCGGAGTTCATCGAAGAACTCGCGAACGGGCCGGAACTGAACAAGGAGGTGCTCAGGTACGCCCAGGCCCTGGAAGGCTGCATCCGCCAGGTGGGCATGCACGCCTGCGCCACCATCATCGGCCGCGGCGACCTGACGAACTTCCTGCCGATGACCCTGTCCAAGGACAAGGATACGGGCGAATACGTCCGCACGTCCCAGTACGACGGCCATTACATCGAGGACGTGGGCATGCTCAAGATGGACTTCCTCGGGCTCATCACCCTGTCCATCATCCACAACTGCCTGAACCTCATCAAGGACCGCTTCGGCGAGGACATCGACATCGAAGCCATCCCCATCGACGACAAGCCCACCTACGAACTCTACGGCCGCGGCGACACCGTGAGCGTGTTCCAGTTCGAATCCGAGGGGATGCAGACGTGGCTGCAGAAGCTCCGCCCCACCCGTTTCGAGGACCTCATCGCCATGAACGCCCTCTATCGGCCCGGGCCGATGGACTACATCCCGGACTTCGTCGCCCGCAAGCAGGGCGAGCAGGCCATCGAGTACGACCTGCCGGAAATGGCCGAGTACCTGGAGGACACCTACGGCGTCACCGTGTACCAGGAGCAGGTGATGCTGCTGTCCCAGAAGCTCGCCGACTTCACCAAGGGCGAGGCGGACAAGCTCCGCAAGGCGATGGGCAAGAAGCAGATCGACATCCTGAACTCCCTGAAGGGCAAGTTCATGGAGGGCGGCATGAAGAACGGCCATCCGGAGAAGGTCCTGGACAAGATCTGGAAGGACTGGGAGAAGTTCGCCCAGTACGCGTTCAACAAGTCGCACGCCACCTGCTACGCCTGGGTGAGCTACCAGACGGGCTGGCTCAAGTGCCACTATCCCTCCGAATTCTTCGCCTCCTGCCTCACCTATGCGAAGAGTATGGAGGAAATCAAGAAGATCATGGACGACGCCCGCGGCCACGGCATCCGGATCCTGAGCCCGGACGTGAACGAGAGCTCCGCCACCTACACGGTGAACAAGGACGGCGACGTGCGCTTCTCCCTGGGCGGCATGAAGGGCTTCGGGGCCAACATCGTGGACCTGATCCTGAAGGACCGCGACGAAAATGGCTTGTATACGGACATTTACGACTTCGTGGAGCGGATGGGCGGTGTCATCAACCGCAAGGCGTTCGAGACGCTCCTGTACGCCGGTGCGCTGGACGGTTTCGGCATCAAGCGCCGCCAGTACGAACTGCCGGGACGCAGCGGGCAGCCGTTCATCGACGAGATCGTCCGGTACGGCGAGCTGTACCGGAACGACACGGTCGATGCGGCCGCCTCCCTGTTCGGCGACATCGAGGAAATGAAGCCCGAGCGGCCCACGGTGCCGGAAATGGCCGGCGAGGAGGACTACCTGGGCTTCCTGCAGAAGGAGAAGGAGCTCGTGGGAATGTACCTGTCTTCGCATCCGCTGGACAAGTACCGGTTCGAGATGGACAACTTCACCACCTGCGAACTGGCGAACCTTGCGAACTTCGTGTCCGAGTGCGAGCTGGCCAAGAAATCCGCCAAGGTGTGCGTCGCGGGCCTGGTGACGGAGTACAAGCAGCTTCTCACGAAGTCGGGCGCCCCGTATTCCCGGACGATGCTCGAGGACTATTCCGGCAGCTACGAGCTCACGCTCTTCACCAAGCAGCACGAGCAGTTCTTCAAGTATATGGTCCCGCACGACGCCCTGTTCCTGGAAGGCGTCGTCGAAGAGCGCTATTTCCTGCGTCCGGAAGAGAAGGCCCAAGGCAAGACGGTCCCGTACGCGTTCAAGCTCCAGAACGTCTCCCTGCTGGGCAACGTCGCCGAGACCCGGATCAAGGCATTCTGCATCAACATCGAAACGCCGATGCTCACCCCCGCCTTCCGCGAGGGCCTCGTGAAAGTGATCCGCAAACACAAAGGGAGCATCCCCCTCGAGGTCTTCTTCTTCGACCCGGACACCCGCTATCGCATTCAGTTGAAGTCCAACAAGTACCAGGTCGCCGTCTCGACGGAGCTCCTCGCCGATCTCCGCCAGCTGGGCGTGGACCAGTTCGAGGTGGTGAAAAAATAGGGGTGCGGTTTTTGTAGCGATTTCCTCCGATGAAGTTCCGTCTCGCATACCTGTTCCTGCTCCTTTTCGCGATTTCGTGCGGAAGGGGGAATCCGGCGCTGCGTTCGGCGGAGCGGGTGATCGAGGACCATCCGGACAGCGCCCTGTACATCCTGGACGGGGTTTCCCGCGTGGACCTCGCCAGTGAACGGGAGAAGGCGGAATACGATTTCCTGTCCGCCGAGGCGTTCTACCGCACGTATTATTTCTTGGACGATGCGTCCGAAGCCGCGCTGGAGCGCGCGTGCCTGTATTTCGAGGCGAACGGCCCGGCGGTGGAGCGGATGCGGGCCTGGGAGCTGATGGGCACGATCCAGACGGCGGTAGGCCGGTACGGCAGCGGGATGGTGTCGTTCCGCAAGGCGGGCGCCGTCGCGCGAGAAATCGAGCGCTCGCGCAGCCGGCTTGGCATGCTCGCGCTCCTCGTCGCGGGCGTCCTGGCCACCTTGGTGCTCTATTTCTGGGCCCGGAAGATCCAGACGGAGCGTCTGCTCGCTGAAAAACAGGCGGAGAACGAGCGTTACCTGTCGGCGGCGGAGGACCTGCAGTCCAAGCTATCCGCGCTCAAGGCGGACCGCCCGCGGATGGGCGGGATCGACACGCTGGACCGTCTGTGCGAGCAGTACTATGTCTTTGAGGGAACCTCCAACCTGCAGCCGCGCATCCTGAACGAAGTGAAGGCCATCGTGGAAGGACTCCGCAACGACACGAAGGCGCAGAAGAACCTGGAACAGGCCCTGGACGAGCGCACCGGCGGCGTGATGAAACGCCTCCGCGCCGCCTTCCCCAAGTGGAAGGACGAGGACTTCCTCCTGTACCTCTTCACCGCCTCCGGCTTCTCCGCCACCACCATCTCCACCCTCCTGGAGAAAGACAAACCTTACGTCTACAACCGCCTCTATCGCCTCAAGGAGCGCATCAAGGCCTCCTCCTCGCCCGATAGCGAGGACTTCTTGGCGTGCTTGGAGAAATAAGCGCCGAAGGTCAATAGCCTCGCGGAATACCGGTCCCTTCGAACACCTGCGTCCTGTCGTCCAGAAGGCCGATTCCCTGTACACGGATACGGTAAGCATGGCCGATGGACAGACCTTCCAGCCTGACGCCTACCTGGGGGTTCTCATAGTTATACCAGACATCGAAGGTTTTCGTCTGCCACGCGTCGGATCCCAGGGGCGCATAATCTACCTGATAGCGGAGGACCCATGGACTCGGAGTCACCAGGACTTGCAGGTCTCCAGTCGCATAGTTATGAGAAGCCGGGGCATTGATCGTGACATCCGGGACGACGGTGGTCAGGTCATATACGTCCTGGTTCAGGACATCCAGGCTGACTTCTTTGAGGACAAACCCCACATTGGAGGCAGAGATGCCGATTCGGTAAGGCGAGACAAGGTTATGAAGGACGGTCTCGTAGAGGGACCACCGACCTTCCGTCCCGGTCCTTTGGAAGGACGCAATTGGGATCATCCCCGGGGAGAGGCCCTCGGAATTGAGTTCGTAGGAAGCGGCCGTCGTCGTGTAAACCAGCAACGTGGCGCCGTCGGAGAGCTTCGAGGTCTTGATGCGCACCCGGACGGTGGACGGCTTTGTAAGGGCCGGCAACGGCGGAAGGACGACCGCGGAAGAGAGCCCCCCATAGACTTGGATGCCCAGTGGCGTAGGATAGACCTGGGTCAAATCCCGCACCCAGTTCACCCGCGGAGGCATCATATCCCATTCCGAGAGCCGGGTCGTTTTCTGGAGGGCTTCCCAGGGCAGGTAGAACTCGTTCGTCCTCAGATAATAGTTACTCCGTGTGCCGGAAGGATCCACCGGAAGAATCTTCGGCACCAAGTCGGGGTGAAGGGGTGCATAGCCGACGGAAAAGATGCCCTGGTGGGGCCCCCAGACAAACTCCGAGAAATCTTCTCCCAGCAGGAGATCGCCCGGGCGGGAGGGATTGGAAGTCTTTTCTTGGCGGGTAAACTGCGTCGTTTCGAACGGAAACACGCCCGAACAATCTTCGGCTTCCGCCTTGAAATACCAGGTTTTGCCCGGTTCCAGACCCGTGAAGAAAAAACACGGAACCTGGAACTTGAGGGCGCTTTCCCCCGTACGGAACAGGCCCGGACTGCACGTCCATTCTGCCACAGCCTGGGTTGCCGCCGCATCCCGGTACAGGCCGATCTTCCAAGGGGTCCGGCAGTCTTGCGCGCCGTCCTTGAAGGAGGAGACGGACCATTGGATCGTCAGCGTGGACGAGGTGGCGTCCATCAGCCGCGCCTGGACGGTGCGTGGAGCCGGCGTGGTTTCTATCGGGACAAACTCCCCGTAATCAAAGGGTGTCCAGGTCTTCTTGGTGCAGGACATGCAGGCTGCAGCAAGAAGGATGGAAAGGAGAAAACGGGCGGGTCTCATAGGGCGGTGTATTCAATGATGTTCTTGAACTGATTCCAGGGAGAGGCCGCCTGGTAAGCCGCCTTGCTGCCGGATGGGACCTGCAGGGTCCATTCGCGCGGATCGATGGGCAATCCATTGACGGTCGGAGGTCTGGAAATCGGCACCTGGATGTTGGCGTTTCCATCGTAAGGTACAAACGCATCCTTTTCCATACGGGACGGAATGCCGTTCAGGACGAGTGTCCGGAAGGATCCTTCGAACGCATGGGTTCCAATCTCGACGGTACTGGCGAAAATGCTGATGGGAGAGAGAGAGGAGAATCCCGAGAATGCGTATGCTCCTATCTGTTTGACGGACTTTCCTTCGAAATACAGTTTCAGGTTCGGGATGTCGTGGAAGGCATAGTCACCAATGGTCTGCAGGTTGCCAATCGCGCTGAAAGCCACCAGGGCGGACTGTTCGAACGCGTGTTCTCCGATGGACACCAGGTTCCCGACGTTCCCGAAGGAAACAGGTAGCGGCGAACAGCGGTAGAAGGCATAATCGCCGATCCGGGTGACGGAGGCTGGAATATGAAGGTCCACGACGTTGTGCTCTTTCAAGACAAGCCCGGCGAAAGCCCAGTTCCCCAGAGAGGTAATGCCATCGTCCATCAGAATCGCCGTGATTCCGAGACTGTGCCAGGGAACCTTTTCCCTGGAAGGATAGTCGAACATCGGCCCTTTCCCCTTCAGGTACAAGATGTTGTAGGATTTCAACCAGAACAGTTCCGGACCGCTGATGCCGCATTGGGAACGTCCTTTAATGACTTTGTCGCGGTCCTCCGACTGGATGGCCGATGCCGTCCATTCCGTAAAACCATCCCAGTTGCCCTGGAGTGTTCTCTGGGGCTGGTCCAGTTCCATACGGACTTTGAGACCGGAATAGGTGAGAATCTCTAGGGTCCTGTCTCCGATCACCTTGTACCGGAATGGTTCGAGGTTGGAATCGAAATGGACTTCCCTGGAATAATTGTCCAGAAACCATACGTGCAGCCTGGACAGGCCCAGGCTGTCATCCACGAAATACAGGGTGAGGGAGTCCCGCTGGATCTCCTCTCCCTGCGCATTTGTACGGACAGACGCCCCCGTCCACTTCTGGGAACGGAGGAAACCGGGCAGCGTTTCCAGGGAGACTGCCTCTTCTTTTTCGCAGGCGCAGCAGAGCGCGAGCAGGAGGAACGGCAAGATACGCTTCATGGTCCTTGAAATGAGGTGAATTCAATTTAGAAGTGCAACACACTTCAAAAGTCAAAGATATATAATCGTTTACAATATTTCAACGGTGTCCTGAAACCTATGACTTACGGAGTTTGTGGTTCAAGGCCCGGTACGGGAGGTAAGCTTTCCTGACAGGGGTCTGCAGACTCCTTCGCTGCAAGTCTCTGAATATCAATCGGATAGAAAAAGAAATCCGCAGACCCCCTCTGTTTTCGGCAGGTCTGCGGATTGTCTTTTTAAAGGTGTTTGTGTATCAAGGTCTTACGAGGATAGTCCCCGCAGACCCAACCTCAGGCCTCGCTGTCGTTTTTCCACCCTTGCGCCTTCACCGGGAACTCGACCCCTTCGGGGGTGACGAGAACGGCGCCCGCGTCGGGCTGGGCGAGGTGGCCGATGATGTCGAAGGTCTGGAAATCGCGGCGGAACTTCTCCAGGTGCAGGATCGGCACCGTGAAGAGAAGCCGCATGTCGTCGCCGCCGTTGAAGGCGGCCGAGATCGGGTCGATGTCCAGCTGCTTGCCGAGCTGGAAGGTGTTTCCTTCGAACGGGATGTGGTCCGCATAGACCTTGACGCCGAGGCCGCTGTCGCGCCGCAGGCGCTTCAGGGCGTCGCCGAGGCCTTTCGTGACAAAGTAACCGTAGGACGGATAGATTTCCGCATCCTCCAGCTTGGAGACGACGGCGGCGTCCAGCTCCGGACGCAGGTAGTCGCCCACGAACATCTTCCAGGAGGACATGTCGGGCTGCTGGCCGGTCTTCTCGAAATCCTTCCGCCCCTTTTCCAGCACCTGCAGGCCCAGGTAGGCCGCGCCCAGGCGGCCGGAGATGCACAGCAGGTCCTTCGATTTGGCGGCCATGCGCCGCTTGTCGGTGAGGAGCGCGGTTTCACCCGTCGCCGCCAGGCTGATGAAAAGCCCGTTGTTGGAGGGCTGCAGGTCCAGGTTCACGGCCTCGAAGCCGTGCTCTTTCGCCGCGACCGTGATGCCCATCCAAAGGTCCTTCACGTGATCGAAGTTCAGTTTGGAGGAGACCCCGAGAATCACATTCAGCAGTTTCGGGTGCGCGAGGGAGGCGTACAACTCGCCCACGGTTCCGACGACGCACTTGTAACCCAGGTGTTTCAGCGGGAAATACACGAGATTGAAGTCGATGCCTTCAAGGAACATCCGCGCGGCGGTATGGACCTTCCCGCCACTGGAGGCGGTGTAGGTCAATCCCGGAACGGGATGATAAGCAGAGAGGCGATAGAGCTGGTCTATCGCCTCTACTTTTCCGATGTCCGAAAAGCTTTCGGCCATAAAGAAACTGTTTTGAGAAATAGTTTCTGGTCCGAATGTTAACGGAGCTGGAAGATCACCGGGAAGGTGTAGGTGACCTTGACGGCGCGGTCACGCTGCTTGCCGGGCTTCCACTTCGGGGAGCTGGAGACAACGCGGACGGCTTCCTTGTCCAGGGATTCGTCGACACCACGCAGGACCTTCACGTTGGTCACGCGGCCGTCGGCCTCCACGGTGAACTGGAGGGTCACACGACCCTGCACGCCGTTCTCCTTCGCGATTTCCGGATAGACGAGCT
Organism: Bacteroidales bacterium; assembly: GCA_017429205.1. The sequence continues at coordinate 32,183 of JAFRPH010000048.1, read as the reverse complement.
TGGAATTCACCCACTTCGAGAACTCGTTCGCATCGCCGCCGTTGAAAGACGGCTTCTGTTCCACGAGCTGGAACGGGATGGCCTCTTCCTCGACTTCCTCTTCCACGACCTCGGCTTCCTTGTAGTCCATGATCTCGACGCCGGTGTTGTCGTCTTCGAGGTTCATGAACATGTCGTCATCGAGCTTGATGTCATCGTCCACGATGTCGATCTGGTCGGAAAGGACGGGGATGTTCGGAGCCTCGGGGGGCGGCGGAGGGGTGTCATTCTGGATGGCGACCATTTCCTCTTCGACGAGGACCTGGGTGGTGTCCTCGAGGACAGCCACCTGCGCGTCCTTGGAGGAGTGCTCGAAAGCTGCCCACACGACACCGAGCGCGACCACGAGGCCGATCTCCGTGAAGAGCAGTTTCTTGTTCTCCAAGCTGGCTTTTTCGGATTTCTTGATTTCCATATCTATTGTTTTTTGTGGTTTTTCACTGATGCAAAGGTCGGAATTCCCGCGCAAGGGTGCAAACAATTCCGGAAAATCCTTCTCGCAGACGCGCGTTTAATATATATTGATAATCAGGCAGTTACGGGAATCCTGATTTTGGGATTTCTCGCAACTGCCCGAAAACCTGCCGTTAACCACCGAAAATCGGTCGTTCGCTAGCGCAGTCGATAGACGACCGGGAAGGTGTAGGAGACCTTGACGGCGCGGTCGCGCTGGCGGCCCGGCTCCCACTTCGGGGAGGAGGAGACGACCCGGACCGCCTCCTGGGCCAGGGACTCGTCGGGGGCGCTGAGGACCTTCACGTTTTCCAGGCGTCCTTCCTTGCTGATCGTGAATTGGAGGGTGACACGGCCCTCGATTCCGTTCTCCTTGGCAACCTCCGGATAAACGAGCTTCGAATTGACCCACTTGGAGAACTCGTTCGCATCGCCGCCGTTGAAGGACGGCTTCTCTTCTACGACGCCCACGTAGATGATCTCCTCTTCCACTTCTTCTTGGATTACCTCCTGGTGACTGTAGTCGCGGATATCCACGGGAACGTCCGTATCATCGAGACTCTGGAAGTCCAGGTCTACCGTGACGTCGTTGTCGACAATTTCCAGTTCGTCCGACAGCATCGGCAAGGTCGGTACTTCCGGTGCGGGCGGGGGCGTATCCAGCGTGACAGCGAGGATATCGTCTTCGTCATCGATGACCGTATTCACCGGCAGCAGGGTCGCTTGCTGCACGCGGGTGGAGCTTTCAAGCCCCGCATAGACCACGAGGAGGGCCGCGATGAGCCCCACCTCGGCAAAGATCAGCCGCTTGTTTTCGAGGCTGGCTTTTTCAGTTTTCTTGATTTCCATGGCGCAATGTATTAAGGGTTTGACTTGGTGCAAAGTTACCCCCGGAAAAGCGCGAAATCAATGACAGAAAGCGTTTGCGAACTCGCGACGTAAAACCACAACCAGCTGACAATCAGCCACATAAAAAGTGAGAGGTGCACAAAAAAGTGCACCTCTCCAGCGTTATCTCGCAGAGGGACAGTCGTTTACCTCCCGTACCGGGCCTTGAAGGCCTGCCAGTCGTAGTACGGCCAGTTGTCCGTCTCCAGGGGGAGGCGGGCTTCTTCGCCGTTGAGGAGCACCTTGAAGAGGATTTCCGGCTTGCGGGGGGAGCGGTAGAAGACGAACTGGAGGTTGGCGCCCATCGGGACGTTGTAGGTCTGGCTCCAGCGATGGATATCGTCGGCGGAGAGGTTGTCGTGGCCCATTCCGTTCACGTCCAGGATCTGCATCAGGGGCAGGATCGTGTAGTCGTGGCCGAAGCGCAGGTCGGCGCCCACGCGGCCGGCGGCGATGCGGTCGTCGGCCTTGGCGATGATGTCGTCCACGATGGGCTGGTAGCCTTTGTGCGTGGGCCAGATCTCGGTGTAGAACTGGAAGTTGTCCACCTTCCAGAGGTCGACGAGCTCCTCGTCCGTGAACAGGTCATTGAAATTCAGGTCCGTGTCCAGGCTGTTCATTCCCTGCGCATAGAACCACAGGTAGGAGACGAGGTCCCACTGCTTTTCCGGGGCCACGGCCTTGTCCGCGTTGTTGAACAGGCGGGAGAGGATGGCCTTGCTGTCCACGGTGCGGGCGATGAACTGCGCCCAGGTCTCCGGAACCTTCGGCGGCGTCTGCTCGAAGTTCTTGTCGCGGAACGGGTTGCCGCTGTCCTGCGGCAGGATGGCCGGGAGGAACACCTTGCCGAAGTTCTCGTACAGGTCGATTCCAGGGTTCATCCCCTTGAGCCCCTGGCAGAAGGCCGACATCGTCATCACGCAGCGGGTGGAGGTCGATGTCCAGGCGCGGACCTCGGCCCCGTCGGGGAAGACTTTCGGGAAGTTCTTGTACATCCGTTCCGCGAGCGCCTCCTGCTGCTTCCAGCCCTTGCGGGACAAGTCGCCCACGCGGTAGCGGACCTCCGGATACAGGCTGTCGAACCGGCGCTTGTAGTCCTTGCCGAATTCCGTCAGGTTGCCGGTGGCATCGGCCTCGGCGAGCGCGTTGTTGATCTTCTCGTAGATGTCGCTCTGCCAGGCGTAGCGGGCGCCGTGACGGCCGTAGTGGCTGATATAGAAGACCTTGTAGCCCTTCGGCGCCTTGGTGAGCGCCACGGGGCCCGTCGGACACAGGTAGTCCGTTCCGGCGAGGAGTTCGGGGTGCGCCTGCAGGTGCGCTTCGATGTCCGGCTGCTGGGCCGAGGCGACAAGGGCGGCCACCGCGAGGCAGGCGGCCAGGAAAAACCGTTTCATCATGGCTGTTTCTTGCGTTTGTTTTCTCTCCATTCCACCGGCGTGCAGCCGTACAGCTGCTTGAACCGGCGGGAAATGCTCTTGGTATCGTTCTCGCCCATCGACAGGGCGATGTTGATCACTTGTTCGTCCGTCTCCTCGAGTTGCTCGGCGAAGTGACGGAGCTTCTGGTCGGTGATGTACTCGTACAGCGTCTTGCCGGTGACGCTCTTGAAGCGCCGCTCCAGGAGGCGTCGCGACAGGGCCGCTTCCGCCATCACGTCGCTCACCGAAATCTTCTTCAAGGCGTTCCGGTGGATGAACAGGAGGGCCTTCAGGATTTGCTGGTCGTTCGTGGCGAATGCGGCCGTGGACATCCGGTCCACGATCTTGACAGGTTTCAGGACGACGTCCTCCACCGGGGCGGCCGGGTCCGCGACGAGGCGCTCCACGAGCGCCGCCGTCTGCCGGCCCCCTTCCTCGATGTCGATCTGGACGCTGGACAGGGTGGCGCTGCCCAGGTTGCAGAGCGACTCGTCGTTGTCCACCCCCATCACGGACACTTCCGACGGAATCTTGATGCCGAGGCTGTGACAAGCCTCGATGAGGTTGGAACCCTGGTTGTCGTCGCAGGCCATGATGGCGATGGGCTTCGGAATCATCTGGAGCCATTCGCGCACGCGGTTGCGCTGGTAGTGCCAGACCATCGCGATCTCCTGCATCCGGTAGGCGTAGAAGGAGTCGCCGAAGCCGGCGGCTTCCACTTCGCGCCGAAACCCCTCGCAGCGCTCGTCCGACCAGCACACGTCGTTGAATCCGAAGAACCCGAAGTTCCGGAAACCCCTGTCCAGGAAGAACTTGGCGGCCATCCGGCCCGTGCCGATGTAGTCGGCCGTGATGTTCGGGATCGTGGTGAATTTCTTCTTGTAGTCCTGCGCGATGGCAACGATGCCGCTCTCGGCGAACAGGCCGACGTCATCCGTGGGCTCGAACTGGCCGATCACCGCGTCGATGTCCCAGTCCTTGGCCACGTGGATGACGCCCGGGATGCCGATTTTCCGCTTGTATTCCGGCGGCATCCGGCGCACGATCCACTGCTCCTTGCGGCGGGAATAGTCCACGAGGCCGGCGAGGAGCTTGTGGGAAAAGGATTCCGTGAAGTCCGATATGATCAGGATGTGGATCATCGACCCTTAATGGCGGTGCCAGGAAATGCCGAGGCTTTCGTAGTAAGGATACTCGTGCTCCGCGATGATGGTGAAGAACTGGTCGAAGTCCGTCACGAAGGCCGGATCGTCCGGCTGCGTGGTCTCCGCCCACGCCGGCGAAGCGTTCCAGCCGCGCTCGAACAGGCCGAGCGCCTTCGGGAACAGGTAGTATGTCACGTGGTCGAAATTGCGCAGCGTCTCGGACCACAGCTGTCCCTGCACACCGAGGATGTACGGCTTGCCGGCGGCCGTCAGGGCCGGCTTTCCGTCGCCGGCCGTGGCCAGGTCCTTCGGTTCGCCCTTGTCGTCCCAGCGGACGGACTTGTACAGGTCGTAGGGCAGGAAGGAGAACGAGCGGCGCTCGTCGATGAATCCCGCCCAGGAGTGTCCCCGCTCGGTCTTGGACCAGTTGTAGGCGAGGTCGAAATAGGCGTTGGAGGAGTTCGAGAGGACCACGGGAATCCCGTCGTTGGCGAAGTTGTAGCCGATCACGTCCCGGCCGCGGGACACCGCCCAGAAGTTCGTGAAGGCGAGGTTCCGCTTCACTCTTTCATACGTGGCAGGCTCGAGGTGCTGCGCGACTTCCTGCCAGCCGGCGATCTTCACGCCGCGGGCCTCCGCGATGTCCAGCACGCGGTTCGTGAAATAGTCCTTGAGCCAGTCGACGTCCTTCACGCCGTTCGCCTTCATCAGCGCCTGGCAGGAAGGGGAGCCTTCCCAGGCGCCGTCCGGCACCTCGTCCCCGCCGATGTGGACGGCTTCCAGCGGAACGCCGGCCTCGGCGTGGAGGGCGATGAGATTGTCGAACACCTTCTCGATGAAGGCATAGGTGGAAGGCAGGGAAACGTCGATCACGTTGTCACAGTAGTCCTGTGCGGAATTGTACTTGGACGTGTCCGCCGGGTCGAAGAGCCGGTAGGTCGCGTCCCCGGTCGTGCGGTAGCGGTATTCCATGGACTTGACCGCGGCGCGGGAATGGCCCGGGATGTCGAATTCGGGCACGACGAGCATATGGTGCGCATCGGCATACTTGAGGATTTCGATGTAATCGGCCTTGGTGTAGAAGCCGTTGCCGGAGGTCTTGGTGTCGTTCCGGTCCGGGGTGACGCAGTAGGTGTACATCAAGGCGTCGGGCTCGGAGATCGTGCCGTCCTCGTTCAGCGTCGGAATGCCGCGGTAGGCGCCGTAGGAAGTGAGTTCCGGGAGACCGTCCATCTCCACGCGCCAGCCCTCGTCGTCGCCGAAGTGCAGGTGCAGGCGGTTCACCTTGTAATGGGCCAGGATGTCGATGAGCTTCAGGAGGTCGGCCTTCGTCGTGAAGTTCCGGCTCACGTCCAGCATGATGCCACGGTAGGGGAGGTCCGGCCAGTCTTCGATGACGGCGGAAGGAACGGTGCCGTCCTTCGCGTTCCGTTTGAGGTTGGCCAGCGTCACAGAGGCGTAATAGGCGCCGTCCGGGTCCGCCGCCTCGACCTTAACGCCTTCGTCCAGGGTAATCCGGTACCAGCCGTGCTTCTGTCCATCGACATAGGTGGCGGGAATGTCGCCCGGCACTTCGGCAAGCTCAGTGACCGGGCTTTCCTCGGTTGGTGAGCCTGTCGAACCACCGAGGAAATCAACTTTCTTCAGCCGGGGAATCATGTCGTAGGCCGTCAGGTCCGCGGGGGTATAGTCAAAGGTATGCACCGGTTCCGACGGGAGGAATACGTATTCCACCTCCACGGGAATGGGCTTCTTGCCCTTGACCTGCAAGTGGAAGCCTTCCGGGGCGCGGCACTGGTTCACCAGGGCGCGGGCCTCGTAGCGGAGGACCATTTCATCCCCTTCCGCTTCGGCCGTGGGGGCGACGCGGTACAGGGTGCCGCCGTGGTGGAGGATCTCGGCCTTCGCCCCTTCCTGCATCTTGACGGGCGTGCGGAACTGGGAGAACCAGAGGGTCCAGTCCGTCCCGGCGGGCGGGTTCTGGATGGTCATCGTATGGATGGTCTTCCCGGACTCCGGGTCGGTGGGACCTTCGGTCCAGACGACCCGGCAGGGCTTCGCGCAGGCGACGGCCGCCAGGCAGACCGCGAGGGAGAGGAGCGTTTTGGTGTTCATGGTCAGACGTTTTGGTTTCCGGATTCAAAGATGGCGAAAAAAAAGGACGGTGCAAACAGATTGACGCATTTTGCGTACTCAAATACGCAAATATTCGTTTAACCTTGGTTCTTTGTGTCTAATTTTGCAAATAACAAGGTAGGAATAGGCTTTAATTTTAAAATTTTTTACGAACTCGCCTTGCGAAGGAACACTGGAACTATAATATATAAAGTATGGCCACATTAGGAATTGATATCGGAGGCACCAACTTGAGCCTCGGTCTTGTCGAAGACGGAAGGATCATCCAGGAGATCCACACGCCCTCCTTCCGGCCGGACATGACCCTCGTTGAGACGCTGGACTACCTGGCCGCCCAGATCGAAAAGATCTTCCGCATCGGAACGGAGAAGATCGGAATCGGCGTCCCCTCGGTGGTGGACGTCAAGCAAGGGATCGTCTATGACACCCAGAACATCCCCTCCTGGACGGAGGTTCCGCTCAAGGAGGACCTGGAGAAACGGTTCGGCGTTCCCGTGGGCGTGAACAACGACGCGAACTGCTTCGCGATGGGCGTTTACGGCGCCTATCCCGCCGACGCGAAGCCCGAGACCCTCGTGGTCGTCACCCTGGGCACCGGCGTGGGAATGGGCATCGTGCACGAAGGCAAGCTCTTCTGCGGGTCCAACTGCGGCGCCGGCGAACTGGGTTGCCTGCCCTTCAAGGACGGCATCCTGGAGGACTACTGCAGCAAGAAGTTCTTCACCGGCGCGGGCTGGGACAGCCGCGACCTGGCCGACAAGGCGAAGGAAGGGGATCCCGACGCGCTCCTCCTGTTCGACGAGTTCGGCCAGAACATGGGCGCGCTCCTGTGCACGGTGATGTATGCCTACGACCCCACGCACGTCGTCCTGGCCGGCGGCATCGCGAACAACTACCCCTTCTTCCGCCAGGCGATGGAAGAGTACATCCGCGCGAACTTCCCCTACCGGAAGGCCGTCGAGCGGCTCACCCTCGACATCTGTACCGACGATAACATTCCGGTCCTCGGAGCATCTTTGATTTAGATTTCTCGACAAGCTCGAAATGACAACAATGAAAAAGATAATCTTCATCACGCTTGCCGTGGCGATGACAGCCTGCAGCCCCAAGAATGCGGTTCCGTCCGGGAACCGCGACGTCCTTGCCGAGGGATGGACCCTCTCCCGCGAGGGCGCGACCGAAACGTTCGCCGCCCAGGCGCCTTCCACCGTGGCCGGCACCCTGGCCGATGCCGGATACTTCGGCGAAGGCCTGCTGGCAGCGCGGAATTACGAGAAAGTGGACAAGGCGATCTTCGACGATCCCTGGACCTACAGCACCGTTTTCGCCGGGAAGCCGGGCAAGGGCCAGCACGCCGAGCTCGTGTTCGACGGCCTGGACTACTATGCCGACATCTTCCTGAACGGGAAACAGCTCGCTTCCGCGGATACGACCTTCGGCGTGTTCATCTCGCGAAAGTATGACGTGACGGGCCTGCTGAAGGGCCGCAACAAGCTGGAAGTCAAGCTGCGCCGCGCGCAGAAGGGCGACCTGAACATCGGCTTCGTGGACTGGAACCCCCGTCCGCTGGACGAGTCGATGGGCATCACCCGCCCGGTCACCCTGCACACCACGGGCGCCGTGTCCATCGAGGACGTGTATGTCGTCCCCGACCTGGACGTGGAAAGCTTCAAGACGGCCGATCTCTGCGTCCGCGTTCGTCTGCAGAACAAGGAGAACCGTCCGGTCAACGCGGAAATCGTCCTGAACCTCGGGAACGACCCGGTCCGCGTGCCGGTTTCCCTCGCCGGCGGCGACCTGAAGGAGTTCGTCCTGACCCCGGCCGAGGCCGATATCCTGCATATCGACAATCCCCGTGTGTGGTGGAGCTGGGATCTCGGCAAGCCGGAGCTCTATACGCTTGCGGTCGCCGTGGAGGAAGCCGGCGCGGTCTCCGACTGCAACGAGACCACCTTCGGCATCCGCAAGATCGAGAGCCGCCTCACCGAGGACGGCTACCGCCAGATGACCCTGAACGGAAAGGACATCCTCATCAAGGGCGCCGGCTGGACGGACGACATCTTCCTCCGCGACACGCCGGAGAGCATCGAGCGGCAGGTCCGCTACGTGATGGACATGAACATGAACCTCATCCGCTTCGAGAACATCTGGGGCAAGGACGACACGGTCTACGACCTGTGCGACAAGCTGGGCGTGATGGCCCTCGTCGGCTTCAGCTGCCAGTGGGAGTGGGAGGACTACTGCGGCCTTCCCGAGGTCAAGAACTGGGGCTGCATCAACGGCAAGGAGGTCGAGGACCTCGCCTTCGCATACTTCCGCGACCAGGTCACCCGCCTGCACAACCATCCGGCCGTGATCGCCTGGATGACCGGCAGCGACCGCATTCCGAATCCGGACCTGGAGCAGCGCTATCTCGCTGTGTATGAGCGCGAAGACTACCGCCCGTACATCTGCTCCGCGAAGAGCCAGAAGAGCCTCGCCGGCTGGTCCGGCACCAAGATGGAAGGCCCGTACGAGTACGTGGGCGCCGACTATTGGTACAAGGACACCGAGGCGGGCGGCGCCTTCGGCTGGAACACGGAAACCGGCATCGGCGCGAACCTGCCGCAGCTGGAATCCCTGAAGAAGATGATCCCGGAGGAATCCCTCTGGCCGCTTTCCAATGTGTGGGACTATCACTGCACGGCCTCTTCCTCCGCGATGAACAGCACCAAGCAGCTGCAGGAGACGATCAACGGCCTGTACGGCGGCTTCGACGGCCTGGAGGACTTTGTCCGGAAGGCCCACGCCGTGGACTACGACGGCACGCGCGCGATGTTCGAGGCGTTCCGCGTCCGTGTCCCCAAGACCACCGGCATCGTCCAGTGGATGCTGAACTCCGCCTGGCCGTCCCTGTACTGGCAGCAGTACGACTGGTACGGCGTTCCGACCGCCGCCTACTACGGCACCAAGAAGGCCTGCGAGCCCGTCCAGCTCCTGTTCGACTACGCCACCCGCAAGGTGTACGCGGTCAATGAGAGCGCCGACGCCCGCGAGCTGAAGGCCACCCTGCAGGTGTTCGACGCCGCTTCCAAGGCCGTCGGCAAGGAGACCAAGACCGTCAAGGTCGGCTACCGGGAGGTCGTCCCGGTCTTCGACCTCAAGCGCTACGACGGCAAGCCGCATTTCGTGGCCCTCGCCCTCGCCGACGGCGCCAAGCCCGTCACGGACAACTTCTATGTCCTCCCGGCGAAGGACAACGAGTACAACTGGAAGAAGACCAACTGGTACATCACCCCGATCACGGCCTATGCGGACCTCGGCTTCGCCTTCAAGCAGCCCAAGGCCGAGGTGGAAATGACCGTCGGGGACGGCCAAGTCACGCTTGTGAACAAGTCCGGTGTCATCTCCTATATGAACATCCTCAAGGCGAAGGACGCCGCCGGCAACCTCGTCGTCCCCTTCACCTGGAGCGACAATTTCTTCCCGATCCTCCCCGGAGAGACCAAGGTCGTCACTTTCCGGGCGCCGACGAAAGAATTCCACATCGAACTGGATAATTAAAAAGCACGCGATATGAAAAGAACCGTTTTGTTGATTGGTTTGGTTCTAGGCTGGGCCACCTGCGCATTGGCGCAGGTGGACACCGGCCGGGACCTGTCCAAGTACGCTGACGACAAGTTCAGCGAGGACGACAAGTATCAGGTCGAGACCCCGTACCAGACCGTGGTGGTCAAGCAGCCCAAGTCCAAGAAGATCAAGAACGTCATCTTCATGATCGGCGACGGCATGTCGATGGAGGCCGTGACCGTGGGCTGGACCCTCAACGGGGGACACCTGAATATGGACAACTGCCCGGTGGCCGGCTATTCCCGGACCTACTGCACGGACAAGCTCATCACCGATTCCTGCGCCGGCGGCACCGCCCTTTCCTCCGGCGAGAAGACCAAATACGGCTACATCGGCCAGGACGTGGACGGGAAGCCGTTCTTCACCCTGCTCCACAAGGCGCAGTCCCTGGGCAAGAAGACCGGCCTCGTCGTGACGTGCCGCATCAACGACGCCACGCCCGCCGACTTCGTCTGCCACAGCCCGGACCGCCACCTGGAGGCGGAGATCGCCGCCCAGTACGTGGACAGCGGCGTGGACTTCATCCTCGGCGGCGGCCGCCAGTTCTGGGACCAGCGCGAGGACGGCCGGAACCTCATCCAGGAGATGAAGGCGCGCGGCTACAACTTCGTGGAGAAGCGCGAGGAGCTCGCGGGCGTCCACGACGGCAAGCTCCTGGCCCTGTTCGCCCCGCTGGACATGGACCCGTGCCTGGACCGCGGCCCCGTCCTGGAGGACGGCACGATGAAGGCCATCGAACTGCTTTCCAAGGACAACAAGAAGGGCTTCTTCCTGATGGTCGAAGGCTCCCAGATCGACGACTGGGCGCACCGCAACAAGGTGGGCTACATGGCCGAGGAGCTCTTCGACTTCGACAAGACCATCGGCAAGGTGCTCCAGTGGGCCGAGAACGACGGCCACACCCTGGTGGTCATCACGGCCGACCACGGCACCGGCGGCATCACCCTCGTGGGCGGCAGCCTGGAGGAGCGCAACGTGAAGGTCCATTTCTCCACGAAGGGCCACCACGGCATCGTGGTTCCGGTCTTCGCCTACGGCCCTCACGCCGAGGATTTCCAGGGCGTGATGGAGAATGCGGAGCTTTCCAACCGCATCCGGAAACTGATCAAGTAGAGTTTACGCAAATTGGGAGTTGAAATACGCAAATATTTCCACAACGAAAAAGCAACCCGATTAATTTTGTCCGTGAAAGCCACCAACCACATGGCCGTATGAAACTGAACAAGACCGCCCGTCTCCTCGCCAGCCTTGCTTTAGGCCTGTCTCTGTGCGTGTTCTCCTGCGAAAAGCCGGCGAACACCCTTGTCATACCCGTCCCTCCGTCCAAGCCCAATACGGGCACGGGCTCCGGGAGCGGCAGTGGCGGCGGCAGCGGTACCGGCGATAATAACGGCGGTTCCGGCTCTTCGACCGGCTCAGGAACCGAAACCGGCACCCTCTGCACGGACATCGGCCAGACGCCGATCGTCCTGGCCTACTTTACGGAGTACACCGAGACACTCCCCGAGGTGAAGCTCCTGACCCACATCAACTATGCCCACGGCCGCTTCAAGAACCCCAAGACGGGCGACGGCGGCATCGTGATCACCGAATCCTCGAAGGCTCCCATCAGCAAGGTGGTGGCCCTCAAGAGCGTGAACCCCAAGCTGAAAGTGATGCTGATGATCGGCGGCTGGGGCGGTCACGCCGACGGATTCTCCGAAATGGCCAAGAGCGACGCCAAGCGGACGGAATTCTGCAAGTCCGTGAAGGAGCTCATCGACAAGCACAAACTGGACGGGGTGGACATCGACTGGGAGTATCCCACCGTGTCGGCCGACAACGAGACCGGCTGCGACCCGATGGACACCCAGAACTTCAACCTCGTGCTCCGGGAGCTCCGCGAGACCCTGGGCACCTCGAAGATCATCTCCTTCGCTTCCTCCTCCAGCGGCAAGTACGTGGACTGGAAGACCGCCATCAAGTACATCGACTATGTCAATGTGATGACCTACGACATGGGCGCGGCCCCGAACGGGCACAACTCGCCGCTGCACAAGTCCAGCCGCTTCACGCACCGGAGCTGGGACGAGGCCGTCGACGCGCACGTGAAGGCCGGCGTGCCCAAGAACCGCCAGGTGATGGGCGTGCCGTTCTACGGAAAATCGGAAAAGCCGCCCAAGGAAAACACGCCGGAATACACACAATATCTGTCCAGAAAGATCTTCGAGTATTCCGTGAAATACTACGAGATTCCCGACATCCTGGAGAAGGGCCAGTACAAGGGAAAGGCCTTGGCCCGGCCCGTGACGCGCCAGTGGGACGCCACCGCAATGGTGCCCTTCCTGGTCGATGCGGCCGGCAAGAACGTCCTCTCCTACGACGACCCCGAGTCCGTCGCGGCGAAGGGCGCCTACGTGGTGGCGAACGGCCACCTGGGCGCGATGTTCTGGGAATACCGGTGCGACACCGGCGACCACGCCCTGCTGGGCGCGCTGGTGAAAGCCATCTATGGAAAGGAAACAGTACTGCAATAATATACAACCAGAAAAATAACCCATAAACAAAACCCAATGAAACAGAAAGTAGTCCAATTCTCAAAGCTGGCTGCCGCTCTGTGCCTCTTCCTGGGGCTGTGGGGAGGGATCGCCTCCGCGCAGAACCGGGGAATCACCGTCAAAGGTACGGTGGTGGACGGAGACGGCTTGCCGGTGATCGGTGCGGGCGTCACCCTCCAGGGGACGACCACCGGTGTGGCTGCCGATGCGGATGGCAACTTCACGCTTGTCGTCCCCGGTGAGACTGCTGTGCTGGAGGTTTCGGCCCTGGGCTACGTCACCGAAACGGTGACGGTAGGCAAGCAGCGCACGTTCACGATCGTGCTCCGGGACGACACCCAAACCCTGGACGCCACGGTCGTGGTCGCGTACGGCACCCAGACCAAGGCGACCATCACGGGCGCGCTCACGTCCATCGACAACAAGGCGCTCGTGAAGGCGCCGGTGGCGGACGTGACCAACATCCTCGCCGGCCAGATGCCGGGCGTCACCACCATCCAGGAGACCGGCCAGCCGGGTGAAGACTACGCCAAGATCTACATCCGCGGCGTAGGCTCCCTGTCCGACTCCAACGCGAGCCCGCTCATCCTGGTCGATGGCGTCGAGCGTCCGCTGAACACCGTGGACCCGAACGAAATCGAGAGCCTGTCCGTCCTGAAGGACGCCGCCTCCACGGCGGTGTTCGGCGTGCGCGGCGCGAACGGCGTCGTCATCGTGACGACCAAGCGCGGCGACGCCGGCAAGCCGAAGATCTCCGTGAGCTCCATCACGGGTCTCCAGGCGCCGATGTCCTACATCGAGCAGTGCGACAGCTACGATTTCGCCCGGTACTACAACGTGTACCAGTGGAACGACGGCAAGACGGACCCGGGCCTGTACTTCACCCGCGAGGCCATCGAGGCCTACCGCACGGGCTCCGACCCGATCATGTACCCGAACACCCACTGGAACGAGCTGATGTTCCGCAAGGCCTTCCTGCAGACCAAGAACAACATCAACATCTCCGGCGGTTCGGACAAGGTCCGCTACTTCGTGTCCATGGGTTACATGTTCCAGAACGGTCTGCTCAAGCAGATTCCGGACGTCACCTATGACAACAACTATGCGTACAACCGGTACAACTACCGCGCGAACCTGGACTTCAAGCTCACCGAAACGACGGACATGAAGTTCAACATCAGCGGCGTCATCGGCAACACCCGCGAGCCGCTGAACAGCAACCGCGACAACATCTGGACGCTGACCATGCTGTGGGCCCACCCGACGGCCTCCCCGGGTATCGTGAACGGCATGCCGGTCACGGTCGTCTCCTATGACGCCCTGCCGGACGGCCTGACCAAGTGGAACGGCTGGGAGTACTACTACTGGTCCGGTTACCAGTCCAAGTACAAGACCACCCTCGGGATGGACATGACCATCACCCAGAAGCTGGACTTCATCACCGAAGGCCTCTCCGCCTCCGTGAAGGGCAGCTACGACACGGACATGGCCCTCACCAAGAAGCGGTCCGGCTCCGGCGGTTACCACCAGACGATCGAGTACGCCTCTTGGGCCGACAACTCGGGCCTGAACATGGCCGATCCCGCGTTCGACCGCACCTACGTGCCGGTCATCAGCGGCAGCCAGCCTACCCTGAGCTACGGCGAATCCTCGGACGACGACAAGAGCTGGTACCTCGAGGCCCGCATCGACTACAAGCGCAAGTTCGCGCACAAGCACGCGGTGAGCGGCCTCCTGCTGTACAACCAGTCCCGCGACTACTATCCTTCGAAATACGCCTGGCTGCCGTACGGCTATGTGGGCTGGGTCGCCCGCGCCACCTACGGCTACGCCGACAAATACCTCGTCGACTTCTCTGCCGGTTACAACGGCTCCGAGAACTTCGCCCCGGGCAAGACCCGCTACGGCCTGTTCCCGTCCGGCTCCCTGGGCTGGGTGGTCTCCGAGGAGAAGTTCATGAAGAAGGCCAAATGGATCGACTTCCTGAAGCTCCGCGCCTCCATCGGCCTCGTCGGCAACGACCAGGGCAACTCCGTCCGTTTCATGTACATGGACGGTGTCTGGAACGACGCCGGCGCGTACTACTTCGGCACCGGCAAGAGCGACGGCGTGCCGCGCTACGAGCTGGGCACCCCGGGCAACAAGGGCGTCACCTGGGAGACCGCGCTCAAGGCCAACGTCGGTCTGGACTTCGACCTGTTCAACTACCGTCTGCACTTCTCCGGCGATCTCTTCAAGGAGCACCGCACGGGTATCCTGATCGCCCCGCGTTCCCTCCCGGCCATCATCGCCACTTCCCTTCCGAACATGAACCTGGGTGTCGTGGACAACCAGGGCTATGAGATCGAGCTCGGCTGGAAGGACAACATCGGCCAGTTCACCTACGACCTGAACGCCAACGTCACCTTCGCCCGCAACAAGATCATCGAAGAGGATGAGGTGGAGCCCGAATTCGAGTACCAGCGCGAGACCTTCGGTTCGACCGGCCGGTACATGCTGTACCAGTTCGAGCGCCTGTACCAGAAGAGCGACTTCTACACCGACGCGAATGGCGTGCAGCGCCTGAATCCGGACCTGCCCCAGCCGTCCAACACGGTGTATCCCGGCGACTGTATGTACAAGGACCTCAGCGGCGACGGCGTCATCGACGGCCGCGACCGCATGTACGACGGGTATCCGAACCGGCCGGAATACGTGTTCGGTTCCAACTGGAAGTTCGGGTACAAGGGCTTCAACCTGAACCTGAACTGGGTGGCTGCGACGAACGTGAGCCGCGTGTGGAACGACGACTACCGCATCCCGTTCACGAACTCGGGACACCGCGGCCTGCTGAAGATCTTCGCGGAGAACTCCTGGATCGACAATGACAATCCCTGGGCGCCCGGCCGCGAGGACGGCACCCTGCCGCGCTTCACCAAGACCAACTATCCCTGGAACTCCATGGACTCCACCCTGTGGACCGTGGACGCCTCCTACCTGCGCCTGAAGAGCGCCAGCTTCGGCTACACCTTCTCCCGCAACAAGTTCTTCGACCGGCTGGGCATCAGCTCCGTGGGCCTGATGTTCACGGGCTACAACCTCTGGACCCTCTCGAAGATGACCCTGCAGGACCCGGAAGCGAAGTCCAGCTCCTCCAATGGCCAGTATCCGCTGGTCAAGACCTACAACATGTCCCTGAGCATTACTTTCTAAACCGAGCGAACCATGAAAAAGACATTCCAATACATCGCCATCGCCCTCCTGGGGGCGGGCCTGGTCGCTTGTGAGAGCATGAAACTGGGAGATGCCGGCCTGTCCAAGGCCCCGGAAACCTCCGGCGCCACCATCGACACCCTGTTCGCTTCCCTCAAAGATGCCGACAAGGTGCTGGCATCGGCCTACTACTATCTTCCGTACGGCCTGGTCTCCGACTTCGACTCCAAGATGGGAGGCGATTTCCTGGAGTCCATCACCGACCACTACGTATCCAACAAGCATTCGGACAGCGACGGTCCGAACAACCTCTACTATTCCGGCGGTCTTTCCGCCAACCTCACGGGCTCCTACGCCGGCGGCGAAACCTACCGCTTCGGCAGCGAGAAGGACTACACGGCCATCCGCTATGCCTGGCTGTTCCTGGAGAACGCTGACCGTATTCCGAACGCCGATCCGATGGAGCTCGCCAAGAAGAAGGCCGAGGCCAAGCTCTGCATGGCCATCGCCTATTCGAACATGCTCCGCTACCTGGGCGGCGTGCCCCTCCTGGACCACGCCGTGGATCCCGCCGAGGAGATGCATTATCCGCGCAACACCTTCGCGGAGACCGTGGACTTCATCGTGAAGCTCTGCAACGAGGCCGCCCCGGACCTTCCCTGGGCCGTGAGCGCCGCGGAGGACGGCCGCATGACGCGCGCCGGCGCCCTGGGCCTCAAGCTCCGGGTCCTGTGCTTCGCCGCCTCCCCGACCTTCAACTCCAACACCAAGTGGCATCCGCAGGCCGACGAGTACACCTGCTACGGCAACTACGACCCCGCCCGCTGGCAGGCCGCCAAGGCCGCCGCGGACGAGTTCATGCGCCAGCAGCTCGCCAACGGCCACTATGCGCTCTGTGAAGCGCAGCCCGATCCCGTGACGGGCCTCATTTCCCCGCGCGCCTACCGTCTCGCCTACCGCAAGGGATATTTCGAGCGCGGCAGCTCCGAGAGCATCATCTCCATCCGCAAGTCCAACAGCACCAGCTACCACGACAAGCACTTCGAGGTGCAGGGCTCCTACGGCAGCGGCGCCACCCTCGACTGGGTGAACAAGTTCCCGTGGGCGAACGGAGAGCCTTTCCCGGACGACTTCCCCTGGGAAGACAAGGCCTCCTGGCCGGAGCATCCGTTCTTCAAGCCGGATCCGCTCGGCACGCTCAAGGTCAACGGCGCCACCTTCACCGAGACCCGCGACCCCCGTCTGTATGAGAACATCGGCGTGCCCGGCGACATCTGGCGCGACGGTTCCGTGGGCCGTGGCTACGACAACCACAAGTACCACCAGGACGGCTGCACCGGTTTCCTGATGATGAAGTTCGTCCTGCAGCAGAACACCGACCGCTCCCAGCCGCCGCACTGGCCCTTCATGCGTTTCGCGGAAGTGCTCCTGAACTGCGCCGAGGCCTATAACGAGGCCGACGGCGGTCCGTCCGACAAGGCGTATGCCTGGGTCAATGCCGTGCGCGCCCGCGTCGGCCTGCCCGGCCTTCCCGAGGGCTTGAGCCAGGAGGAGTTCCGCAAGGCCCTCATCCTGGAGCGCGAACTCGAGTTCGGTTTCGAGGAGGTCCGCTGGTTCGACATGGTTCGCTGGGGCCTGACCGAGGCGTTCACCACGCCGCTGCGGGGCCTGACGTCCTTCGGCGACAACAACAACGCGGCGACCGTCTTCACCTTCAAGGAGAAGGAGGCCTATCCGCCGCGCAAGTGGTACACGAGCTGGGATACCAAATGGTATCTCGCCCCCATCCCCGCCCTGGAGATCAACAAGGGCTACGGGATGACGCAGAATCCGGGTTGGTAATCTAAAATGTGCCCGAATATGAAAAGATTGTTTAGATATATAACGCTTCCGCTTCTGCTCGTCTGCGCGGCGGCTTCCGCCCAGGAAACCGTGTCGCCGCTGGATTCCGTCCAGCTGGGCAACCTGTTCCAGCTGAAGGCGGGCGGCGCCCTTTCCGCGGGCGGCTGCCTCTTCGAGAAGAGTCCCGAAGTGGACATCGCGAATGCCCTGTACGGGCAGTTCTCCGGTCTGCTGGTGAAGAACAGCTCCAGCACCTATGACTCCAACCGGTCCCGGCTGAAGCTCTCCCTCCGCCTGCGCGGCCATAGCCCGCTACTGCTGGTGGACGGCTTCCCCCGCGACCTGGACGACCTGGAGGGGGTGGAGATCGACAAGATCGAGATCCTCAAGGACGCGGCCGCCGCGGCGCTGTACGGCGTCAAGGGCGGCAACGGCGTCATCTCCATCACGACCAAGCGCGGCCAGGACGCCCCGCTCAAGGTGACGGCCCGGTATCAGTACGGCCTGCAGACCATGTTCCGCGCACCCGAGTTCGCCGACGCCTATACTTACGGCTTCCTGGTGAACGAGGCCCGTTCGCTGGACGGCCTGCCCGCCAAGTACAACGATGCGGAGCTCCTCGCCCTGTACAGCGGCCAGTATCCGTACGCCTATCCGAACGTCAACTGGTGGAACGAGGTGTTCCGCGACCACGGTGACAACCACCAGGCCGAGTTCACCTTCACGGGCGGCAATCGCAACTTCCGCTATTTCGCCGCGGTCGACTACCTGAAGGAGGACTTCCTGTACAAGAAGGCTTCCGCCGACAACCGCTACAACGCGAATCACTATGACAACCGCCTGGGCATCCGCGCGAACGTGGACGTGAACATCACGCCTTCCACGCTGATGAAAATCGGCGTGAAGGCCCGCCTCGCGGAATTCAACCAGGGTTACTATTCCGGCCGCATCGAGAGCACGCTCTACACCCTGCCCGCCGCCGCGTTCCCCGTGATGCAGGCGGACGGCGTGTACGGCGGAACCTCCCTGTACGGCAACGTCAACCCGGTGGCCGTGATGCAGGAGAACGGCCAGCGCCAGTGGTCCCAGACCAAGGTGCTGGCGGACATCCTGCTCCGGCAGGACCTCGGGATGATCGTCCCGGGCCTGTCCGCCGACGCGAACGTGGCCTTCGACTATATCGGCCTCCTGTACGAGCGCGCCTCCAAGGACTGGCAGTACTCCGAGCTCGTGAGTACCGTGGCCGCCCAGGGCGACCAGAACTACATCCTGAGCGAGCAGAAGTACTATGGCGTGAGCTCCAAGACGGTCGATTACGACCACTATTTCTACGGTCTGCAGATGAAGATGGAATTCCAGGCCCGCCTGAACTGGGCGCGTGATTTCGCCGCCCACCACGTGGAGGCGCACGCGGCCTACCGCCAGCGCTCCTGGATCCTCAGCGGCCAGAACAACTCCTCCAAGACCCAGGAGATCCTGGGCACGGTGAGCTACAACTGGAAACAGCGCGTCTTTGCCGATGTGGTCGTGAACCGCTCCGGTTCCGCCTATATGCCCAAGGGCAAGCGCTTCCACTGGTATCCGGCCGTGAGCCTCGGCGCCATCGCCCTGGACGGCGAGCCTTACCTGAAAGTGTACGGCTCCGTCGGCCTCAGCGGCTCCGACGGCGACCTGGAGCACGAGCTCTGGCGCCAGAACTACGTGAGCGGCAACAGCTACTACTTCGGCGCCA
Organism: Bacteroidales bacterium; assembly: GCA_017429205.1. The sequence continues at coordinate 13,192 of JAFRPH010000048.1, read as the reverse complement.
ACGGCGGTACCGGCTTCAGCGGCCGCACCGAAGGCCCGATGGCGGCCGTCACCCTGGCCCCGGAACTGTCGAAGAAAGCGACCGCCGGCCTTGACTTCGGCCTCTTCGGCAAGCGTCTCATGATCAATGTGGAAGGCTTCCTGGAGGACCGCCGCAACATCCTCATCGACCCGTCCAACATCTCGGGCGTGATCGGCGTGGACGTGAACGAGCAGAGCATCGGCGAGGAGAAGTACAAGGGCTTCGACCTGGGCGTCTCCTGGAACAACCGCCACGGAGACTTCGAGTACGGCCTGTACGCCAACGGCGGCTGGCTGTTCTCCAAGGTCGTCGACGACGGCCAGGCCTACCAGATGTACGACTACCTGTACCACAAGGGCAATCCGGTGGGCCAGCGCTATGGCTTGGAGGTGATCGGCATCTTCCAGAACCAGGTGGAGATCAACAACAGCCCTCGGCAGACCTTCGGCGCCGTCAAGCCCGGCGACCTGAAGTACCTCGACCAGAACGGCGACGGCGTCATCGACAAGCAGGACCGCGTGAAGATGTTCGGCAGCTCGACGCCGCTCCTCACCTTCGGCTTCGGCCTGCACGCCGGCTGGAAGGGCCTCAAGGTCTTCGCGGACTTCCAGGGCGTGACCGGTGTCACCATCGACCTCCTGGATTCCCCGCTGTACCAGCCGCTGGTGTCCAACACGACCATCTCCCAGACCTTCCTGAACCGGGAAGTCACCTGGGCGCCGGGCCGCGAGATGTACGCCACGATGCCGCGCCTCACCACGCAGGAGAACCCGAACAACTACCAGGCGAACTCGCTGTGGTACCGGGACGGCTCCTTCATCAAGCTGCGGAACGCGGGCATCTCCTACACCATTCCGAAGTCGGCGACGAAGCTGTGCGACGTCACCCTCTCCCTGACGGGCACGAACCTGTTCTCGACGGACAACATCCGGTTCGCGGATCCCGAGCAGCTGGGCGCGTATTATCCTTCCCTCCGCACCTTCTGGGGCGGCGTTAAGTTCACCTTCTAAACCGGGAAACGCCATGAAAAAGATATTCTGCTTACTTTCTGCTGCGCTTCTTCTCTCGGGCTGCAACTTCCTGGACTTCGACGAGTCGTCCAGCGACTACACCCGCGAGGACATGTACTTGACGTACAGCAACATCCAGAAGATGCTCACGAACATCTACGGCTACATGCCCAACAAGGACATCGCCGACGTGAGCAGCGCCCTGCGCGACTGCGGCTCCGACGACGCCGAATACGCCGACCCGGACGCCAGCGTGCAGCGCTTCACCGACGGAAACTGGAGCGCCCTGAACACCGTGGACGACAAGTGGAGCCTCTACAACGGCATCCGCTCGGCCAACGAGTTCCTCGAGTCCATCGAGACCGTGGACCTGTCCATGTACAAATATGACAACAAGTACCAGCGCTGGCTGGAGCACCTCGCGTACTATCCGTACCAGGCGAGGGTCCTCCGCGCGTACTACTTCTTCGAGCTGGCCCGCCGCTACGGCGACATCCCGATGCCGCTGACGATGCTCACGGCGGAGGAGGCCAACGAGATTGCAAAGACTCCTTTCGACGAGGTCGTCAACTTCATCGTGACCGAGTGCTCCGAGTCCGCCGCGAAGCTGCCCGACACCTACGTGGGCCTGCTGGACGACGAGATCGGCCGCGTCACCCGGGGCTTCGCCCTCGCGGTGAAGGCGAAGGCGCTCCTCTACGCCGCATCCCCGCTGCACAATCCGTCCAACGACCGGAGCAAGTGGCAGAAGGCGGCCGCCGCGGCGAAGGAACTGATGGACCTCGGCATCTATAGGCTGGATCCCGCCGAGAAGGCGAACAACTACCTCTCCCAGGAGGTGATCTTCGCCATCATGCGGTCCGAGAGCCAGAGCTTCGAGCGCTACAACTTCCCGGTGCGGTTCACCGAGGGCCAGCGCACGTCCATCGCCGGAAACTATCCCACCCAGAACCTGGTGGACGCGTTCCAGACGGCCGGCGGCTATGACATCGTCCTCGAGGCCGACGGTTGGAAGACCGCCGATCCCGCCTTCGACATCACGAAGCCGTACGAGGGCCGCGACCCGCGCTTCGCCCGCGCGATCCTCGCCAACGGGATGACCTTCAAGGGCACGACGATCGAGACTTTCGTGGGCGGCCGCGACTATTCCGCGACCCGCAGCGACCTGGGTTCCCCGACCGGGTACTACCTCCGCCGCTACATCCAGGAAAGCACCAGCTTCACCCCGGAGAACACGGTGACGAACAAGCACCAGTGGATCGTGTACCGCTACGCGGAGACCCTCCTCACCTACGCCGAGGCCCTGAACGAGTATCTGGGCAGCCCGACGGCGACGGACGGTTCCTTCCCCGTCAGCGCGCTCGACGCCCTGAACCAGGTGCGCGCGAACGCCGGGATGCCGGCGGTGAGCGCCACCTCCGCGGACGCCTTCCGCGAGGCCGTGCGCCGCGAGTGGCGCGTGGAGTTCGCGTTCGAAGACCACCGCTTCTGGGATGTGCGCCGCTGGGACATCGGCCAGGCCACCCAGGGCCGCATCGACGGTGTGGAAATCACCCGGAGTGGCGGCCAGTTCAGCTATAAGCGGACGGTCGTGGAGAACCGCACTTGGTCCTCCCGCCAGAACCTCTACCCGATCCCGCAGGCCGAACTGTTCTGCAACCCCAACCTCAATCCCCAGAACCCCGGATGGAGCCAAACCACGGAAACCACGGAATAAAAAACAATCGAGATATGAAAACGATAACCAGAATCTTTGCAACCCTCTGCGTCCTCGGCGCTGCGGCCGCGTGCCAGCAGTACGAGATCGACACGCAGATGACTCCCGAAAAGGAGTATGCGAATCTCCGGCTGGTCTGTGACGCGCTGACGACCTACTCGGTGCCGGCTTCCCGTCCGGACAATATCACCTTCAACGTCAGTTCCAACTCGCCCTGGACGGTCACCCGTTCCGGCGGCGCGGACTGGGTCACCGTCACCCCGGCGTCCAGCTCGGCGTCCAGCCTGGTCTCCGACGTCGTCGTGAGCTTCGCCGACAATGACAGCGGCGAGGACCGCACCGCGACCCTGACCGTCGCGGCCGAGCGGATCAGCAAGTACTATACGGTCACGATCACCCAGGCCAAGAAAGGCCGGCTGTTCGTGACCCCGGTCGCCAAGGACTACTCCGCGGCGGGCGGCCCGCTCACCTTCACCATCAACACGAACGTCCCCTGGGAGGTCCGTTCCGATGTCTCCTGGCTGCACTTCTCCCCGGAGAAGGGCAATCCTGACCCGGACGGCCGCACCCTGACCATCACCGCCACGGCGGATCCTTCCGACGTGCTGGTGCGCGGGGCCACGGTGACCGTGGTCGCCGGGGACGACGAAGAGTCCTTCGACATCACCCAGACGGGCTCCTGCGAGATCACCGAGATCTCCGGGGAATTCCCGGGCGCCGGCGGCACCCAGGCCCTCAAGATCCGCACCGACCTCCCCTGGACGGTGAGCTCCGACAAGGACTGGATCACCTTCGACAAGGAGGAAGGCCAGGGTGACGGCAAGCAGACCGTCATCAACGTCACGGCCGCCCCGAACGACGACGCGGTCCGCAAGGCGGTCATCACCCTCCGCGTCGCGGGCGAGGAGTACTCCTTCGAGGTCCATCAGACCGGCGCCGCCTTCAACATCGTCCCGCCGGCCGATCCCACCCTGCCGGTCGCGGGCGGCGAGCTCGTGCTCGAGGTCAACGCCACCAAGTCCTGGGAGCCCCAGACCGATGTCCCGGGCTTCACGGTGGAGAAGGTCGATGACAGCCACTTCAAGGTCGTCGCCGCGATGAACAATCTCTTCGCCCCGCGCACGGGCGCCGTGTCCATCGTCGCGGCCTCCGGAGCGACCGACAGCGTCGAGCTCACCCAGGACACCGCTTTCGATGTCCAGAACGGCGAAGTGCTCGAGGACGGCTCCGTGAAGCTTTCCGGCGACAAGGGCTCCCGCGTCTATCTGAAGGAAGGCCTCCGTTGCATGACCATCACCCTGACCATGGGAGACAAGGGATTTGGCGACGCCGGCCAGCTCTGGGTCCAGGGCGCCATCGGCGGCGTGAACATCTACAACCAGCTCTCCCTCGGCGGCAACATCCGCATCCGCACCGACGGCAACATGGCCGACGCGGCGGGCACCAGCGCCTACAAGAGCACCTACTACAGCGTCTCCAAAGCCGAGCTGAATGCGATGAACACCTTCGAGTACGGCTTCAAGCCCAACGCCGAGGATCCGACCAAGCTGGACATGTGGGTCAAGGTGGACGGCACCGAGAAGATCTCCCACACCGGCAACAACCCGTTCTACTACAACCCGGACGTGGTGAACTACTACTTCGGGTTCTACAGCACGACCTCCGACGGCAGCTGGTATGTCGTCAAGAGCGCCGACATCACCGTCAATGCAGAGGCTTATTAATCCGTCCGAGCCATGAAAAAGATATTCCTGATCTTCTGCTGCGCCGCAGCCCTCGTCACGGGGCTGGCTACCGGCTGCAAGCCGAAGGATGAGCAGCCCGTGAAGATCGTGGACCTGCGCTACCGCGCGCAGGACTCCTATGACCTGCCGGCGACCGGGGCCAAGGCGTTCACCATCCTGGTGGCGTCCACCGACCCCTGGACCGTCACGAGCGAGCACCCGGACTGGTGCATCATCAGCGAGGAGGAGGGTGACGCCTCCAACCCGGACGACGTGCACGTGGGCAAGGCGGAAGCCACAGTCATCCGCGTGCAGTACTACGACAACACCTTCCTGGACGACCGGGAGGACAAGATCACGATCAAGAGCGACTACTGGACGGGCAAGGTGATCACCGTGCGCCAGAAGGGAAGCGCCTTCCTGACCGTCACCGAGGAAGACCTCGACCAGGAGGTCACCAAGGCCGGCGGCGACCACTTCATCCACATCAAGTCCAACCAGGACTGGAGCGCCAAGGTCACCGACGGTGACTGGGTGTCCGTCACGGAAGGCGCGACCGGCAACGGCACGGGCACCGTCACGGTGAATGCCGCCGAGAACTCCTCCGAGCTCCGGTATGCCGAGGTCACCGTGTACGACCGCCACGACGTCGCCGCGGCCCTCATCAAGTTCACCCAGGACGGCGTCCAGCTGGTCCCGCTCTCCACCGAGGTCCGGGCCGGTTACGACCAGGCCGCCGGCGAGGTGGAGGTCCTGTCCAACACCCAGTGGACCGTAGCCAAGGAGTCCGCGACCGACGACTGGTTCGAGATCCTCACCCCGACGGGCGAAGGCAACGGCAAGATCCAGCTCTCCTTCACCCAGAACGACGGGGACGGCCTCCGCAGCGCCGTCATCATCCTCAAGAACGTGGTGGCCCACGCAGAAGACTTCGCCGCCACGAAGGAAATCGTGGTGAAGCAGGCCTACAAGATCACCCCGGTCCGCGTGATGTTCAACGCCGACGAGCTCGGCTCCTGGTCCTCCGACTGGACCAACGCGCCGGCTTACAGCAAGGATCTCGGCGGTACGCTGTTCACGGCGAAGGCCCGTCTGCACAACGGCAGCAAGCCGTTCGGCAACTACACCTTCCACTGGAGCGCGATCACCCAGAATCCGGCCTCCGAGGCGGGCGTCCGCGTCCGTCACTGGTTCTGCTTCGACGAAGGCTGCGAGCTCAAGGCCGACATCCGTCCGGCCGACGGCAAGGTCAGCTTCGACTTCAACGCCGCGGGCGACGGCAACAAGCCTTCGATCGACGGTTTCACCGCGCTGGATTTCACCCAGCCCGTGGAATTCACCTTCAAGTTCGACCCCAGCGGTCCCGAGCACTGCCACGTCACCTACCTGGTGAACGGCGTGGAGGCGGGCAGCTTCGACACGTCCGAGAGCCTGCTGCGCTCCGTCAAGTGGGGGACGACCTTCAACGTGTACATCGGCGTGGACAACGAGAACTCCGGTTCCGCCGTCCTCGAGTGGTACGAATACACCCCGCCGATGAACTGGGAATAGACAAAGGACCTGATAAATGAATGAGATCATGAAAAAGATTGGCAACATAGCGATCCTTTGCGCAGTCCTGCTTCCGCTCTTCTCCTGCCACGAGAAGCCGGTTCCGGTTCCGCCCGAACCGGAAGGACCCCAGCCCGAATCCCGCACGCTCACCTTCGTCCTTCCCGACTTCACCGTCGGGGAGGGCGAGGAGGTGCCCGCGTCCGTCAAGACCGCCTGGAAGGCCGGCGACCAGATCGTCGTCCACGGCGAATACGCCAAGGACCAGGTGACCGTGACCCTCGCCGCCGGGGACATCTCCGGCGACGGCAAGACGGCCACCGTCAAGGTGGACGGCCTGTTCCCTTACAAGCGGGAAGACTGTTCCAGCACCCTGTACGCCTCCTATCCGGCGTCGGTGGCGGACAACCTCAAGCACTGCTTCTTCTACAGCAAGTTCTCCACGACCCAGCAGCAGATCCTGGCGGCGTGCAACACCGGCGACACCTTCCAGTTCCAGCACATCCTCGGCATCCTGTCGATGACCGTGGGCGAGGGCCTGGGCGGCTACACCGTCTCCACGCCCAAGAAGGACGCCCTGGGCTATGAGTTCCTCCAGGTGAAGATCACCGACAACGAACAGTACTACAAACAGTATGTGGGCAATCCGATCATCCAGATGGACGGCACCGTCGACGGGAACAGGATCCTGATGTTCCTGCCCGACGAGACGTCCTTCCCGGCCGGATTCGTCATCAAGTTCAAGGAGGGCGACGACTACACCAAGATCTTCAAGTACACGGAGCCCGTGGAAATCGCCCGCGGCGCCATCGTGGACCTCGGGGACATCTCCGACGAGATCCAGCACTACGACAACCCGTTCTCCAAGGACGTCAAGGATTTGGACACTGTGGGCAACGCGAACTGCTACATCATCAACGAGCCCGGCAGCTACAAGTTCAAGGCGGTCTACGGCAACGAGCCCACGAACTACCTGCAGGACGTGGACGACGCCGTGATTCTCTGGGAGACCTGGAACGACAATTCCGAGGTCGAGCCGAACAGCGTGCTCGCCCACGCCTCGTTCGCCGAGGACTTCATCATCCTCCGCACCCCCGCGACCCTGCATCCCGGCAACGCGCTCGTCGCCGCCAAGGACGCCTCCGGCAAGATCCTCTGGAGCTGGCACATCTGGATTCCCGCCACCCCGATCGTCACCGCCAACTTCGGCGGCATCATGGGCGTGGACCTGATGGACCGCAACCTGGGCGCCCTCGTGGCCGCCGAGGCGGGGGACGCCGAAGTGAGTCCGACTTCCTACGGCATGCTGTACCAGTGGGGCCGCAAGGACCCGTTCACCGCGGCCGGCACCTTCAAGGGCAGCAGCCCGGCGACGTACGCCGGCGTTCCCGAGGAAGTGGCCCCGGGCCAGATCCTGCTCGAGGACGCCATCGCGAACCCGCGCCTCCTCGGCCACATCAACAACGGGGACTGGTGCCTCGTCGTGAACAACGAGTTCTGGGCCGACGCCGACAAGACCATCTACGACCCGTGCCCTCCGGGCTACCGCGTGCCGAAGAAGGCCACGGCCAACCCGTTCTGGTCCAGCGACCTGTCCGCCCAGGCGGGCTGGGGCGTGAATCTCACCGCCGGCTGGCTCAAGCTGGGTTCCCCGGACGCCTCCGTCTTCCCGATCGCGGGCTACCGCGACGACTATGACGTAGGCGGCCTGGCCAAGGTGGGCGTCCGTACGCTGTACTGGACCTCCCAGGCGTCCGACGACGCCAAGGGTCCCGGCGCCGACCTCCGTTCCGACAAGGCCTGGACGTTCGGCTCCGCGCCGAAGGCCCGTCTCGGCTCCGTCCGTTGCACCGTCGAATAACTTGAAACTAATAATAAATACAAAACCATATGAAAAAGTTTTTTACGCTCGTTGTGCTGGCGCTCCTGGCAGTGGGCTGCGCCAAGGAATATGACGACACCGGCGTCCGGGAGCTGATCGCCGGCCTGGACCTCCGGGTCAGCGAGCTGGAGGCGAACGTCTCCGCCCTGCAGTCCGCCCTCGGCGACGGCAAGTTCGTCCGCAAGGTGGAAGAGTACAAGGACCCGGAGACGGGTCGCACCACCGGTGTCACCGTCACCTACACCGACGGCAACATCGTGCACTTCAACATCGTCCCCGCCGATCCGACCCAGGGTCCCGTGTTCTCCGTGATCCGCAACGGCGCGGGCGAACTGGTCTGGGCCGTGAACGGACAGGCCGTCAAGATGGACGACGAGGAGATCCCCGTGTACCAGACGCCCGTCTTCTCCATCGATGAGGAGGGCAACCTCTGGGTGGAGGTCGACGGTAAGCGCACCAACCTCGGACCGGTCAAGAGCGAAGGCGCCACCCTCCAGGACGGCATCTTCACGAACCTCGCCGTCACCGACAAGGCGGTGGTCCTCACCCTCTCCGACGGCTCCACGGTGAACATCCCGTTCGCCGAGGCCTTCCAGCTGCTGGTCGAGAAGGAAGAGTACGTCTTCACGGCGGCCAACCCCGCCGTCGAGATTCCCTACACCGTGACCGCCAAGACCGAGAGCACCGTAGTGGGCGCCTACTATGACATCGAGAAGTTCGGTGTGAAAGTGGAGCCCGAGAAGGTGTCCGTCACCGCGTTCTCGGAGAAAGCCAGCGGCATGATCATGCTGTACGCCGACTCCAAGGTGGGCCTGACCTCCATCGTGTCCGTCATCGTCACGCCCGAGGGCGTCCGCATCCTCGACGAGCCGTACAGCGCGACCGTGAACTACCTGGCCGAAGGCGAGGACGCCACCGTCGTTTCCAACGTGGTCTCCAACATCGCCTTCGACGTGGTTCCTGTCGATGAGTGGATCCATGTCGCCAGCGTGCGGAGCCAGGCCTACACCATCACCCTCAAGCTCGACGACAACCTGACCGGCGAGCTCCGGGAAGGCACCGTGAACATCGTGAGAGCCGGCACCGAGGAGGTGGTCCAGACCATCAAGATCGCCCAGCTGGCCGCCGTCATCGAGACGGGTACGAAGAACCTGAGCCGGAAGGGCGCCGCGAACAGCTACATCGTGACCGAGGCCGGCGACTACAAGTTCTGGGCGGTGAAGGGCAACAGTGGCCAGGAAGTCAATCCCGCCACCGTGGAAGTCCTCTGGGAGACCTGGAACAATGGTGAGGAGGTCACCGCGAACAGCGTGGTCGCCTCCGTGGAACTCGTGGGCAGCTATGTGAAGTTCTCCACGCCGGAGACCCTCAAGCCCGGCAACGCCGTCATCGCGGCGAAGGACGTCACCGGCACCATCCTCTGGAGCTGGCACATCTGGGTGCCCGCCACCGAGGTCGGGACCGTCGACAACGCCATCTTCTCTTCGCCGGCCATGGACCGCAACCTGGGCGCCCTCGTGGCCGCCACCACCGGCGCCGAGGCGCCCGTCGAGTCCTTCGGCCTGACCTACCAGTGGGGCCGCAAGGATCCGTTCCCGGGCCCGAAGGCCGCCAACAGCTCGTCCAACGCCACCGTGGCCGGTGTCGCCCTTTCCATGACGGACGGCGCCGGAGAGGCTGACGAGTCCAAGATCTCCCTCGCCCAGTCCATCGAGAATCCGACCCTCCTGGGCCACGCCAAGAACAGCGGCTGGGCGCTCCCGGCCGAGAACACCCTCTGGCAGGATGACGTGAAGACCATGTACGACCCGTGCCCTCCGGGCTACCGGGTCCCCGCCCTGGGAGGCAACTCCACCTTCTTCAACGAAGATGTCAGCGCCCTCGTCGGCTGGGAAGAGAACAAGGCCCAGTACTATTTCGCCCTGGGCAATCCGGCGTTGGTGTTCCCGTTCGCCGGTTACCGGGACGACTACGGTCCGGACAGCATGACGCACGCCTATGACCGCGCGGCTTACTGGAGCTCCTCCTCCTCTTCCGACGAAAAGGCCGCTTATCTGAACGTCCGCGCCGGCTCCGCCCACGCCAAGGCCGATGCCGGCAAGTCCCGCGCCGGTTCCGTCCGCTGCGTGGTCGCGGAAGAGAATCCGATCCTTCCTCCGGACGAGCCGGACCAGCCCACGGGTTCCGCCACCGACCTGAGCGAGACCGCCAGCGCCAACAGCTACCTCGTGGAGAAGGCCGGCGACTATAAGTTCAAGGCCGTCAAGGGCAACAGCGAGGAAGCCGTCGCCCCCGCCTCCGTCGAGGTCCTCTGGGAGACCGTGAACACCACGACCGCCCCCGAGGCCGGCGCCGTGATCGCCAATGTCGCCTTCGCCGACGGTTATGTGACGTTCTCCACGCCGGCGACCCTCGTGCCCGGCAACGCCCTCATCGCCGCCAAGGACGAGGCCGGCGTCATCCTCTGGAGCTGGCACATCTGGATTCCCGCCACGCCCGTGGTGGCCAGCACGTTCGGCGGTGTGGTCGGCGTGCCGATGATGGACCGCAACCTGGGCGCCCTCGTGGCCGCCGCGCCGAACGCCAAGCCGGACGGCACCGCGATCGGCATGCTGTACCAGTGGGGCCGCAAGGACCCGTTCCCGGGCGTCGCTTCCGTCGATGCTGCCGACCCGGTCGCCACGACCGGCAACATCGTCCTGAACAGCGAGAAGCAGAACTTCAGCATCGAGGAGTCCGTCCAGAACCCGACCGTCTATGTGAAGACGGGCAGCGACAGCAACAAGACCTGGGTCGACGTTCCTTCCACCGAGCTTTGGGGCAAGGCCAAGACGATGTACGACCCGTGCCCTCCGGGCTACGTGGTTTCCACCCGTGACAAGACTTGGGCGTTCTGGGGCGGCATGGCCTCCGCGACCGGCTTCAAGGCCGATACGGAGAACAAGATCATCGTCCTCGGCGTCGAGCCCGACCCGGCCAGCCCCGAGACGACCGGCTACGTCGTGCTCCCGATCGGCGGTTACCTGGACCAGGGCGAGTACGCCAAGGTGGGCGCCCGCGCCTACATCTGGAGCTCCTACTCCTCCTCCAGCGAGGCGAACATCGCCTACCAGATCTACATCAACGGCGAGTCCGTGTCCACCACCGAGCAGCGCATGTCCCGCGGCGGCAACGTCCGTTGCGTCGTGGAACAGTAATTCCCTGGCTATGAGAAAGACATCTCGCATATTGTTCCTGTCCGTGCTCCTGGGCCTGTTCGCGGCCCAGGGGTGCACGGACGACCGTATGGGGATGGCCGTACCGAATCCCGTCACGAAGCCCAATGCGGGCGAGATCCCTTCCGGGGATCCCTTCAACCCCGACGCGCCGCCCCCCGGGCCGGTCGATCCCACGGATCCGGCCGACGTGTGGGTGAACAACCCCGAGCGGCTCGCCCGCCTCGGCCAGACCCCGATCATCGAGATCTACTACACCGAGTACACCCGGGCCGACCTGTTCCCGTCCATCGACGAGGTGCGGAACTTCACCCACATCAACGTGGGCCACGTGCGCTTCGTGGACAAGGACAACGGCGTGGGCATCGAGATCGACTCGAAGACCGTTCCGCTGGTGCAGAAGTTCGTCGCCTACAAGGCGCAGTACCCGGAGCTGAAGGTCAAGCTGCAGATGGGCGGCTGGGGCAAGAACGCCGACGGCTGGTCCCAGATGGCCCGCGACGAGCAGAAGCGCAAGGCCTTCGTGGACGAGTGCGTGAACATTTGCAACACGTACGGGGTCGACGGATTCGACATCGACTGGGAATATCCCACCTATGCGGCCAAGGACGGCGACCACGTGAACGGCGCCAGCCCCGCGGACTGGGAGAACTTCGTCAAGCTCTTCAAGGAGATGCGCGAGGCGATGCCCAATAAGATTCTCTCCTATGCGGCGTCCGACAGCGGCAAGTACACCGACAACTACGGCGTGCTGCCGTACGTCGACTACATCAACGTGATGACCTACGACGAGGGCAACCCGCCGTACCACAATTCGCCGCTGTACCGGAGCTCCATCACGGGCTCCCGCTGCGCGGCGGAGGCCATCGACGACATCTTCCACGGGCAGCAGAAGATCCCGTACCAGATGATGAACTTCGGCCTGGCGTTCTACGGCCACGGCGACGGCTACAAGCTCAAGACGGGCAACCGGTATCCCTCGTCGGTGGACTACAGCAAGCTGGACGACATCTTCTTCAAGGGCACATGCGACGGCTATGACGTCAAGGGCGTGAACTACCGCATCTGGGACGACGTGGCCAAGGTCCCGTACCTGGCCGACGCCCTGGGCAAGATGTACGCGTCCTACGAGGACATCGAGTCCATCAACGCGAAGGTCGAGTACCTGAAGTCCCGCAACATGCTGGGCGCGATGATCTGGGAGTACCGTCACGACAATGACGAAGGTACCCTCCGGCACGCGGTCAAGCATGCGATGGACGGCAACCCCGACGCGCCCGGCAAGTACGAGCGCCCGGACGAGTACGAACCGCCGACCCCGGCACAGGTGCCGGTGATGGGCAAGGTCGAGTTCTCCAAGAAGCTGCAAAGCGGCAGCACCATCGTGGAAGAGCTCTCCGGCCTGTGCCTGTCCAAGGACGGCGACTTCCTCTGGGGCGTGGGCGACAACGGCGCGCTGTACAAGATAGGCTTCGACGGCACCTTCACCCAGCACTGGACCTACGACGCCGACATGGAAGGCCTCTGCATGGACCCGGCCACCGGGACGATGTATATGGGCATCGAACCCAAGCGCGTGTACAAGCTCACGGAGCCGTACCAGTCGAAGACCACCCTGTGGGACGTCGACGAGGCGGCCGACATGGGCAACTCCGGCATCGAGGGCATCGCCTGGCACAAGGGCAACCTGTACCTGGGCTCCCAGACCGGCGCCACCCTGTGGGAGTACACCCTGGACGGCACCAAGCTGTGGAAGAAGAGCCTCCGCACCGTGACCTCCACGATCTCCGAGATCGCGGGCCTGGACTACGACGAGAAGAACGACTGGCTGTGGGTCATCGACTCCAACTCCAACAAGGACCGTCCGGAGTACCTGGGCTACACGATCTACCTGTTCGACGGCGACGCCACCAAGCTCCTGGCGACCTACTATGTGGGCGATTTCGCCAACTGGAACCCGGAGAGCATCTGCGTGGACCGCAAGAACGGCTGCATCTGGGTCGCCGACGACTGCGGCGACGCCACCCCGTCCATCCTCCACAAGATCCAGTTCTCGGGTCTCTGATGATTCT
>JAFRPH010000047.1 GCA_017429205.1 Bacteroidales bacterium | reverse complement strand
TCACAGGTGATTCCTCCCATGCAGATTGCTTCCTTACCATTGTACCCCGTTTGGCCGCGATTGCAACCGGTTTTTTGGTTCTTGAAGTTTTGGCTGAAGAAGGGTATGCGCCTGCGGGCGCACCAGAGGGCTTTCCGATCGCCCTTTGGAAACCTTCGGGGCTGTCCCGTTAGGTGAAGCTTTGGGAAGGCGAGAGAAGAGGAACGCGAAGAGAAGGAGCGACCGGCAATTCGTGCAGGGGCACTGCAGACCGCACCGGACGGCTTTCCTCCCGGCTCCTCCCGCCTGCCGGGACGCTCACGATTCGCCATTTCCCACCTTTCCAAATCCCGTCCCCTGTGGTAAAATACCCGCGATATCTCAAGGAGGTCGAAAGCGATGAAGATCAACCATACCGACAGCAGGATCCGCTACACCGGGCGCATCAATGACGCGGAGGACGGGGCGCGGTTCTACTGGCCCGGATCTTTTGCGCAGGTGCGCTTCACCGGGACCACCCTGCGCTGTACCGTCACCCCGTGGCTCGTGTGGGGCACCGTCTGCCTCGGGCTGATCGTCGACGGGCGGCTCTCCCGCGTGCCGCTGAACCGCGACATGGACCGCAAGCCCACCGAGTTCATCCTCGCGGACAACCTCGAGCCCGGCATGCTCCACACCGTCACCCTCTTCAAGCAGCTCGACTGCTCCTACAGCTACCGCCTCCTCGGCTTTGAGACCGACGGGGAGTTTGCCGAGTCCGCGCCGCGGGAGAGCCTGCGCCTGGAGTTCTACGGCGACTCGGTGACCGCCGGCGCCTGCGTGGAGGCCGTCGACTATGTTGGCCGGACCGACCCCTGCTCCAACGACGCGGTCTACGACAACGCCTGGTGGTCCTACGCCTGGCAGACCGCGCGGATGCTGAACGCGGAGTGCCACCTGACGGCCCAGGGCGGCATCGCCGTCCTCCCGCACACCGGCTACTTCCACTATCCCACCCAGATCGGCATGAATGAGACCTGGGACCGCCTGTGCTACTTCCCCGAGGGCGGGGAGTTCACGAAGTGGGACTTCAGCCGCTTCATCCCGCACGCCGTCGTCTTTGCCCTCGGGCAGAACGACCACCACAACGCCCTCACCGAGCAGGACGACCTGCGCTGCGAGGGTGAACACAAGGATCTGTGGAAGGCGGAGTACAAGAAGATCGCGAAGGGCGTCCTCGCCCACTATCCGGCCGGGACGCCGGCGGTGTTCATCACCACCCTGATCCGCCACGAGCGCGAGTGGGATGAGGCGATCGGGGAGATCGCGGAGGAGCTGCGCGCGGAGGGCTTCCATGCGCATCAGTATCTCTTCCGCCGCAACGGGGACGGCACGGACGGCCACCCACGCATCCCGGAGCAGACCGAGATGGCGGAGGAGCTGGCGGCCTTCCTGAAGACGGTGCTGTAAGAAGTGAAAGGGGAGCATGACATGCTCAAATCGATCCTCTCCCTGTTCGGGAGCCTCGGCGGGATGATCCTGAAGGTGATGCTGACCATCGCCTCGGTGATCATGACGGGCTTCTGCGCCTTCACGGCCTTTTCGGTGCCGTTCCGCTGGGGCGGGGCCCTGCGCATCCTGGGTGCGGTCGCCTCCGCCGCCCTCTTCGCGTATCTGGTCCGCGAGCGGCGCGACCGGGATGCGGAGGAGGACGGGGACGGCACCCGCGAGGACTACCGCTGAGGGGCAGCGTCCGCAAACGCCTGTGTTCCGCGGCTCTCCCGCAATTTCCCCCTTTTCAAGCGAAAGAAGTTGTGCTACAATAGTATGCGGATATTCGTGTCTGTGGGCCGTTTGTCCATAGGATTGAGCAAAGAATAAAGAAAAACAGGAGGAATGCAGCATGATTACTGCCGGCGATTTCAGAAAGGGCATTACGATCGAGTGGGAGGGCGGCGTCTGGACGATCGTCGACTTCCAGCACGTCAAGCCGGGCAAGGGCGCGGCCTTCGTGCGCACCAAGCTCAAGAACGTGCTGACCGGCGCGGTCGTCGAGACCAGCTTCAACCCCACCTTCAAGACCAGCAAGGCCATTATCGAGACCAAGGAGATGCAGTACTCCTACAACGACGGCGACCTGTACTACTTCATGGACATGGAGACCTATGACCAGCTGCCCCTGAACAAGGAGCAGGTCGAAGACGCCATCCAGTACGTGAAGGAAGGCACCAACGTCACGATCAAGTTCTTCAAGGGCAGCGCCTTCTCCGTGGACGCCCCGAACTTCGTGACCCTCGAGGTCACCAACACCGAGCCCGGCTTCAAGGGCGACACCGCCTCCAACACCTACAAGCCCGCCACGCTCGAGACCGGCGTGACCCTGCAGGTGCCGCTGTTCATCAACAACGGCGACATGATCCGTGTCGACACCCGCACCGGCGAGTACATGGAGCGCGCCTGACCGATAAGGAGGGCCTGTCATGAGCAACCTGAGTGAGCGCGCCAGCTATCTCAAGGGGCTGGCCGACGGCATGAACCTGAACCCCGAGAAGAACGCGAACCGCCTGCTTCTCGAGGTCATTAACCTGCTGAGCGACACCGCGGCGGCCCTCGATGAGCTCCGGATGGATCACGAGGTGCTGGAGGACCTGGTCGAGGCCATCGACGAGGACGTCACCGACCTCGAGGACGAGCTCTCCGATACCTTCGACCGCCTCGGCGAACCCGAAGACTGGGATCCCGACGAGGATGACGACGACGAGGACTTCTTCGCCGGCATGCTCGATCAGCCCGAGGAGGATGACGAGGAGGAGGAACCCGCCGCAGAGGACGACGCCGGGGAGGAAGAAGAGCCCGAGGCGGAGGAATCCTGTGAAGAGCCGGCGGAGGACGAGCCGGAGACGGACGAAGAGTCCGAGGCGGACGAGCCCGCGGAGGAAGCGGAGGAGCCCGAAGCCGAGCCTGCCGCGGAGGAGGAAGCCGAAGAGGAAGAGGCCTCTGCGGAGGAAGAGGAGGACGATGAGGACGCGGTGCTCTACACCTGTCCCCACTGCGGCCGCGAGGTGAAGCTCGACCTGGCCGACCTCGACTTCGACGAGGATATGCCCTGCCCGAAGTGCGGCAAGCCGCTCTTCCCGGAGACCCTGGATGAGCTCGAGGAAACCGAGGCCCCCGAAACCGAAAGCACCCCCGATGTGGACATCGACGACGAGGAATAATCCCGCCGGAACCGATCATCACCACAGCGCAGCGGCGTTTAATGCCCGCTGCGCTGTTCTTTTGTGGTTCTTCACGTTCAGGCAGGGAAACTCCGTTGATGAGGGTATGCGCCTGCGGGCGCACCAAAGGGCTTTCCGATCGCCCTTTGGAAACCTTCGGGGCCGTCCCGTTGATGATAGGCTCTGAGATTGCAAGGTTCTTTATCAAGATTACTTTGCCCATCAACATACAAGAACAAGGCGATCCCGAAGGGTCCAGGGATTCGGAGCGCCCGGAAAACTGTCCGGTGGACAGTTTTCAGCGGAGAATGGGCGGCAGCCCCGGACCGATCGGAAAGCCCCTGGCGCGCCCGCAGGCGCGGAGCCCCACCTCCTTCCCCATCATAATCAACGGCAAGAATTCCCAAAAAGAAAAAAGAAGAAGGAGAAACCGTCATGAAAATGCTCAATGTCGTCAACGGGCCGCAGAACGTTTCCCGCATCATCCTCGGATGCATGCGCATGCCCGCACTCTCCGCCTCCGACGCGGCCGCCATGATCCGCACCGCCGCGGAGGAGGGGATCAACTTCTTCGACCACGCGACGATCTACGGCCGCGGCGAGGCGGAGACCCGCTTCGGCGAGGCCTTCCCCCTCACCGGGCTGAGGCGGGAGGACATCTTCATCCAGGACAAGTGCGGCCTCCACCCGGAGCGCCAGGAGTTCGACTGGAGCCGCGAGGACATCCTTTCGAGCGTCGACGGGAGCCTCCGCCGCCTCGGGACCGACTACCTCGACGTCCTCCTCCTCCACCGCCCGGATCTCCTGTTCGACCCGGAGGAGGTCGCGGCGGCCTTCGACGAGCTCGAGCGGAGCGGGAAGGTCCGCTTCTTCGGCGTGAGCAACGTCACCCCCGGCCAGCTGGAGCTGCTGCGGAAGTTCGTCCGCCAGCCGCTCGTGTTCAACCAGCTGCAGTTCTCCCTCGACCAGTCCCAGCTGATCGACGGCGGCCTCTACCTCAACAACCTGACGACCGACCGCTCGATCGACCGCGACAACGGCGTCCTCGACTACTGCCGCCTGCACGACATCACCGTCCAGGCCTGGTCGCCGCTCCAGATCGGCATGTTCAAGGGCTGTTTCGTGGATCATCCGGATTATCCGGAGCTGAACCGCGCCCTCGGCGAGCTCGGCGCGAAGTACGGCGTCCCGAAGACCGCGATCGCCATCGCCTGGATCCTCCGCCACCCTGCCCGCATGCAGGCCATCGCCGGCACGATGAACCCGGCCCACCTGCGCGACATCTGCGCGGCCGCCGCCGTGGACCTGACCCACAGGGAGTGGTGGCAGCTCTACCTGGCCTCGGGGAAGTTCCTGCCGTAAGGCCCGGGAGTCATCATTTTCGGAAGAGGGGAAAGCCTGCTGTCTGCGGACTTTCCCCTTTTATTTTTTCCGGCGCTTCACGGAAAGGGGAGTACCATAAGGGAGCGGATTCCGCGCTCTGCGGAGCGCGACAGGGGCTTTCCGATCGCCCCTGGACCCTTCGGGACCGCTTCTTCCTTGTTAGTTGTCGAGTATGGCTAAGCGCATAGTTTGGTATTCCATCAAAACTTGACAATTCCCAAGAACTATTTAACGGGTCGGCCCCGAAGGAGTCCAGAGGGCGATCGGAAAGCCCTCTGGTCGCGCCCGCAGGCGCGAAACACCTTCGTTCCTCTTCTCCCACCTCTCCAAAGCTACACCCAATGGGATGGCGCCGAAGGGTCCAGGGGCGACCGGAAAGCCCCTGGTGCGCCCGCAGGCGCATCCTTTTTTGTTGTCTACTCCCGGTAGACACCGCATCCCCCATCCCGTGCTATGCTGAGACTGTCAAAAGAAACCACCCCTTCCGAAAGCGAAGGGCAAACGAAAAAAGGAGGATCCCCACATGAAGACCCAGATGATGACGCTCAGCAACGGCACCACGATTTCCGACGTCGCCCATACCATCGAGACCCTGCTCATGACCCGCGAGAACATGGCCACCCAGCTCCTGACTACCGAGCACGGTGAGTACATCATCCAGGCCCGCTCTCACAACGCGAAGGCTTCCCAGTGGGTGGGTCTGGACCAGAACCTGACCTTCAGGCTGACCCCGGTCGGCGAGAACTGCGTGATGGCGCAGGCCGGCAGCGAGCGGTGGCTGTCCAAGGGTGCGCTGCTGGCGACGGGAACGTTCATCATCGCGTGGCCGCTCGCGGTGACCTCGGGGATCGGGCTGGTGAAGCAGAAGAAGCTCGCGGAGCGGGTGCTGAACATGGCGATCCTGTGCGCGGCGGGGGCCGATCAGGGGCAGATGATGATGATGGCGATGTGAGGGAGGACGCCAGAGGGCTTTCCGATCGCCCTCTGGACCCTTCGGAGGGCCGTCCCGTAAGGCGAAGCTTTGGGGAGGTGAAGGGGTTTCGCGCCTGCGGGCGCGACCAGAGGGCTTTCCGATCGCCCTCTGGACGCCTTCGGAGGCCGTTCCGTGAAAGATAGTTCAGGAAGATCGTAAGTTTCTTTATTTCCACTTCACTTTACCCGGTAACTTACAAGGAAGTTGCGGTCCCGAAGGGTCCAGGGGCGATCGGAAAGCCCCTGGCGCGCTCCGCAGAGCGCGGATTCCTCCCATATGGTTTTCCCGAACTTTCCGTGAAGAGCCCCTTTTCCGCCATACAGCGGAGCACGCTGGGCTCAGCGGAAAAGGTCTCCCCGAAGAACATCAAAAGCGCCGCCTCCCTCCACGGAAAGCGGCTCTTTTCATTCGCGATCTCTCCCTCACACCGGCTTTCCCGGCGGGGTCCAGGCGGCCAGGCCATCGCGGCCTTCCTGCGTCACCGGGCGGATCCACTTGCCGCTGTAGAGGTGGCGCTGCATCATGACATAGCGGATCGGCTCGTCGATATAGCACAGGGCGAACACGATCAGCGTGGGCCAGCGGAAGACCAGGCCCGAGAGGCACACGCAGGGGAGGACCATCGCCCACATGAACACGATCTCCAGCACCGTGCCGAAGGTCGCGTCCCCGGCGGAGCGGTAGGTGTCGTTCTGCGTCCAGTTCCCCATGCGGATGAAGGCCGCGACCGCGTACACCGCGATCATCCCGAAGCCGTAGCGGAAGCTCTCGCCCTCCATGTTCATCGCGCGCAGGATCGGCGTGTGCAGGCCGATCAGCAGCAGGCCGATCACGCCGATGATCCCCTGGCAGAGGTAGACCAGGCGCCAGGCCCGGCGGTAGGCGACGTCGATCTCGCCCGCGCCGACCTCCTTGCCCACGAGGACCGAGGCCGCGTTGGAGAAGCCCGCGAAGAAGCCGATGATCAGGCCCTCCAGCGTGCGGAACACGGCGAGGGCCGCGATGGCTTCCTCCGGCTGGCGTCCGAGGACCATGTTGATGACCATGTTCCCCAGGCCGATCAGGACCTCGTTGCACAGGATGGGGAAGCACTTGCGGAAGTAGCCGCTCACCAGGCCGCGGTTCCACCGGAAATGCTGGCGGAAGGCCAGCAGATACGGGTGCTTCGTGATCGCTCCGCCGGCGAGGATCACCGCCACGTTGACCGCCTGCGCGATCACGGTGGCCAACGCCGCGCCCCGCACGCCCATCGGCGCGATGCCCAGGGCAGGCTGGCCGAAGATCAGGATCCAGTTGAGGAGAATATTGACGCCGACCGCGGCGAAGGAGGCGTAGAGCGGGATGCGCACGCGGTCGGTGCAGCGCAGCAGGGAGGCCATCGCCATCGCGAAGGCCTGGAGCGGGTATGCGAACCCGACGATGCGCAGGTACTCCTCCCCGATCTCCCGGATCGCGGGCTTGTCGGTGTACATGCCCATCACCGCGCCGGGGAAGAGCAGGGCGGCCAGGCCGAAGAGGATGCCCACGGTCATGATGCACGCCGCGGTCAGGCCGTAGGAGCGGTTGATGCCTTCGTCGTCCTTCGCCCCGTAATACTGGGAGAAGAACAGCATGCCGCCGCCCACAAAGCCCCAATACCCGCTGAACATCAGCGAGGAGAACTGCGCGCACAGGCCCACCGCCCCGATCTCCGTCTTGCCGAGGGAGGAGATCATCATCGTGTCGATCATGGAGCCGGTGGTGGTCAGCAGGTTCTGCAGGGCCACGGGAACGGCGATCATGGCGACCTTCTTCAGAAAGTCGCGCCAGGGAAACGGCTGGTGCATGGGCGGCTCCTCCTTCGGGGGGCTGAATGGGTTTCACGGACAGGATAACGCATTTCGGGCGGGTGTCAAGGGGGACATTGAAAAGCGGCGCCCTGCCGGCGGAACAGGGATGTTCTGCTTGCAATCATTTGCTCTCCGGAATATAATATGATCGGAAGTTTATGATGTTCGCACAGTACAGGAAGAATCTTGCGGTATGGCAATTCGCCATGGAGAATCAATGTTCCGGAGGGGCAGATCATGAAGATGAAACTGTTGATCCTGCAGGCAGCGGTATTGCTGGCTTTATCGCTGTGCTTCTGCGGCACCGCGGATACGCTCGCCTCGGGCGCATGCGGAGACGCCATTACCTGGGAACTCGATGACAGCGGAACCCTCACCCTCACCGGCACCGGACGGATGTGGGACTATCGCAATGACGACGGCGGTTTTGACTATCATGCGTGTCCCTGGAGTGAAGTCCGCACACATGTCCGGCGGGTCGTGATTCCGGATGGCATCACATACATCGGGGCGGACGCGTTCCGTGATATGGTCAACCTTTCCGAAGTTACCCTGCCCGATACACTGGATCAGCTCGCACCATTCTGCTTCATGGACTGTTCAAACCTGACCGCAGTAGAGCTGCCGGAGGGGCTGCGGGCCATCGGCCAGAACGCTTTTCAAGGCACGGCGCTGCGAAGCGTTGTGATTCCCGGTTCCGTAACGTTTGTTGATGCCTGCATCTTTGAGAACTGCCGTTATCTGACCAACGCTCTGTTCAGGAGCCCGACGAGCGCTATCGGCACGTATATCATGGCCAACAATCAGTTTCCCTGCTGCCCGGCGCTGGAAAGCATCGATGTGGAAGAAGGGCATCCGGCCTTGACCGGCATCGACGGCATCCTGTTCAACGGCGGCCAGCTGATGTGCTATCCGCAGGGCAGAAAGGCCGCACGATATGAGCTGCCGGCAGAGTGCAGTTCCATCTTCCCCGGCGCATTTCGGTTTGCGTGGGACGAAGGAAATCTCAGGGAGGTCGTGATTCCGGAAGGCTTCGCCCTCATCGGTGACAATAGCTTCGACCACTGCTTCAGCCTGGAGCGCGTGACGATCCCGGACAGTGTGACGTCCATCGGCAAACATGCCTTCCGTCTCTGCCGGAATCTGGAGGAAATTGTGATTCCGGACAGTGTGACAAGCCTGGGATTTGGTGCTTTTGATAATTCCGGATTGAAGCGTATCACCATTTCAGCCAATGTAACGGCATTACCGGATGAATTGCTTGAGGGCTGTGTGTCGCTGACAGATGTTGTTTTCGGCGGCAATGTCAACAGCATCGGGAATCATTGCTTTGCGGGTGCAAGGAGCCTGACTTCATTTACGATACCCGATGGTGTAACTTCCATTGGCGAATATGCTTTCCAGAATGCAAAGGGACTTGTCAGCGTAACGATCCCGGACAGTGTCGTGCAGATCGGCGAGGGCGCTTTCAGCCAGTGTGACAACCTGTCTGAGGTTCACTGCAGCGCCGGATCGCACGCTGCGGACTGGGCTGTCGCCAACGGTTTGGGCAGCTTGCTGGTGATCGAGGGCACCGTGACGGAGGGCGTCTGGACCGCTGTTCCCTCCGGTACAGGCTGCGCCATCATCGCCTATACCGGTACAGCGGCGGATCTTGTCATTCCGGATATGATCGGTGACCGCCCCGTCACTTCCATCGGCGCCGGCGTTTTCCGTGAGCATCTGGAACTGGCATCCGTATCCATTCCTGCGGCAGTGGCATCCGTCGGCGACTATGCATTCATGGGTTGTGAAAACCTGGAGACCGCTTTTTTGCCGCCGTCCCTGACAATTGTTCAGAAAGGTGTATTCCAGAACTGTTTCCGCCTGCGGAACACGGTCATACCGGAGGGCGTGACCGCTGTCGGAGACCATGCCTTCGATGCATGTCTCGCCCTCTCCTCCGTCGTGATCCCGGAGGGGGTCTCTTCCATCGGCAGCAACGCCTTCTACAATTGTGAGAGCCTGACAAATCTTTGCCTTCCGGACAGTCTGGTATCTCTTGGATTCTCCGCCTTCGATCAATGCACCGGCCTGGAAACCGTTCATATCGGATCAGGCACGGTGACGATCGACATGTTCGCGTTCCGCGGCTGTCGGAATCTGTCGGAAATCACGGTGTCGCCTGATAACACCGCCTTCACATCCCTGGACGGTATCCTGTACAGCAAGGATCTTTCGGTCCTGTACCTGTGTCCGATGAGCAAAGCGTCCGTCAGCATCCCTGACGGGGTGACACGGATCGAAGGATATGCATTCGGCGAGAATCGGTTCCTGACGTCCCTGATCATTCCGGAGGGTGTTACCTCGATCGGCGAAAGAGCGTTCCAGGCCTGCGCGGCCCTGAGCAGCATTTCTCTCCCGGAAAGCCTGACGTGTTTTGAAAACTATGTGTTTGAGTCCTGCCCGGCACTGACGGAGATCTTCATTCCCCGCAATGTCAGCGAAATCGGTGAGGGTGTCTTCACGAACTGCACCGTCATGCAAAGCATTCAGGTAGCGGCTGATAACCTGTACTTCCGTTCTGAGGACGGACTGCTCTACGATCGCTCGGGCTTTACCCTGATCGCCTGTCCGGCGGGACGGACCGAGGTCTCCGTCGCGCAGGGGGTTCGTGTGATCGGGATAATCGCTTTCTACGGATGTTCCGGACTGCGGGAAGTCAGTCTGCCGGATACAGTGACCTCCATCGGGTATCAGTCCTTCGCTTTCTGCTCGAATCTGACCGAAATGGTTTTTCCGGACAGTCTGACCCATATTGAAATGCAGGCTTTCCTACAGTGCCCGAACCTGCGGCGGCTGGTCATCCCCGCAAGCGGGATCACCATCGTTGATCCTATCTTTGACTGCTGCAGTCCGATTATCTTCGGCGTTTCCGGTTCTGCCGCCCAGGATTTTGCAGAGAGCCGCGGGCTGAGATTCTATCCCATCATCGAGATGGCGACTCCGGATTTCACGCTTCCCGACGGGCTCACCGGGATTGAGGACGAGGCCTTCAGCGGCTGCGTGATGACGGTCGTCTTTATTCCTGACTCTGTGAGCAGTATCGGCAATAAGGCCTTCGCCCGTTGTACCTTCCTGGAACAGATCCGAATCCCGCCTGCCATCAATATGATCCCTTCCGATGTTTTCGATGGCATCGACATCAGCCAGCTGACCATTTTCGGCGCACCCGACTCCGAAGCCGAGGCTTTCGCGGCAGAGAAAGGCATCCGCTTCGTCGCGCAATAAGGGAACGCTGTACAATCCTGAGGCGTTCGTTGGAAGAACACGAAAAGGGTTCTTCACGGAAAGTTAGGGAAAGTATATGGGAGGTTCGCGCTCTGCGGAGCGCGCCAGGGGCTTTCCGATCGCCCCTGGACCCTTCGGGGCCATCTCTTTCTTGTTAATTGTCGGGTAAGGCTATGAGCATAGCCTGGCATTCCATCAAAAACCTGACAATTTCCCAAGAATGATTTAACGGGACGGCCCCGAAGGAGTCCAGAGGGCGATCGGAAAGCCCTCTGGTGCGCCCGCAGGCGCATTCCCTCACCAACGGAATTTCCCTAACTAAACGTGAA
>JAFRPH010000007.1 GCA_017429205.1 Bacteroidales bacterium | reverse complement strand
TCCGGGTCAAGCCCGGAATGACGAAAGGTCAAGCCCGGACTATCGGTGTCCCCATCTAGGGAAGGTTTGACGGGCGGCGGGAGGCTTCGGCGTCATGCGTCTTTCATCGTGCTCGCACGGTGTCGGGAAGGCGCTTGACGCCGAAGCCTCCCGCCGCCCGATTAAACCTTCCCTAGATGGGGACACCGATAGTCCGGGCTTGACCTTTCGTCATTCCGGGCTTGACCCGGAATCTGAATCAGGTCTGGAGCAAAAACCCGATTATACGCATCAAATCGCTGCACACCCCGGATAGCAAACCGGCATCTGCCGCGATATGGCCAATGGAAGGCGGAATGTGCGCTAGATCCAACTGGAACCTCAGAATAATTGACACACTTTTTATGGGAGGAAACTTTGTTTCCCGCTGGAAAAGTTTTATATTTGAAAAAAATACGAGAACAAGAGCGTTATGCCTTTCCTGTCCGAGGAAATCTGGTAAATTTTTAAAGGACAATCAGGAAAGCATAACGTCTCACGCCTTATCGCGTGGGACTGTTATGCCATTCCATTGTCCGGCTTACCAGAGCCTCCTCGGTGGGATTGGAAAACAGTCCCACGTTTGATATGAGTAAGCTCACTTTTTCCGGACACGAGTCATTCTTCTGCCGTTCACTATGGTTGAAGAAGGGATTTGATGCCCTGGAAAGCGGAGTGGATTTCAATGCACCGGATGCGGTAGTTAAATTAGGTGTGGGAAAGAAC
Source organism: Bacteroidales bacterium (assembly GCA_017429205.1). The sequence continues at coordinate 46,924 of JAFRPH010000007.1, read as the reverse complement.
ATGGTGTCGGCTATCCGCTATTGGATGAAGGCATTTGGATTGATGGAAGATAATCAAGCGACAAGGATTGCTTCTTTCATCTTTTCTAACGATGGGGGTGTAGACCCCTTTCTTGAAGATAATGGTTCGCTTTGGATTCTTCATTATCAGATAATCACGAGGCAATTAGCCAGTCTCTATTATTTGGCGTTTTTGGAATTGCGTCGCGAGAGAAAAGAGTTTGACAAGGACCAATTGATGTCTTTGGTTCGTCGGAAGTGTTCTTTACCTGGTCAGAAATCACCGTTTAGTGAGAATACGGTCAAGAAAGACATCTCCGTCTTCATTCGGAACTACGTCACTCCGTCTGATACGAAAAGCCCTGAAGATTTTTCCGCATTGTTGATTGAGCTGGGATTGATTTCGCAGTTAAGGAGTGAACGTAACAACCGGAATCAGCTGGTGGAAAGATACGTCTTTAACGAGACTGCGCTTGATGGACTGGATCCAGACATTCTGCTATATGCTCTGTTGGATAGCAAAGGCGAGGAAAACACGCTGTCTTTTGATAAAATGCAAGACTTGGCACTGGTCTTTGGCTTCTCGATTCCCCGGTTTATTGAAAAAGTGAAAGAACTGGTTTCTCTCTATCCTGCCTTTTTAACTTATACCGATAACAGTGGGGTCCGGAATATTCAGTTCCTGGCCGAAATGGACAAGATGGCTGTCCTTGAACGCTACTACCATCCATGAGCTATATTGCATCAGTCAATATCGAGGCGGGTTTTGCTCCCGACTTCCATTATATCATCACGGCGAATGCTCGGCGAGCAGCGGGAGAAATCGCTGCGAATGTCCAATCCGGGGTTCACTCATTCTCGGTTATCGGAACCTATGGAACCGGGAAATCCAGTTTTATTCTCGCTCTGGAAAATGATTTGATCTATGGAAAGAAACAGCTCCTGAGCGGTCCGGAAGTGTTTTTTGGTTGCCATGGTTTTAATATCATCAACATCGTAGGTGAATATGCGTCGATGCAATCTGTGCTTTCCAGGAAATTGGAATGTCCTGAAGGACGAAATGTCTTGGACGAGCTGAGAGCAAGATGCCGATTGTCCGAATCTTCTGGACAGGCACTTCTTATATTTGTCGATGAGTTTGGAAAGGTGCTGGAGCATGCGGCAAAAAACAACCCTGAAGAGGAATTATACTTCCTCCAAAAGTTGGCGGAATTAGTTAATGACCATCGGCGAAAGGCAATCCTGGTTACTACACTGCATCAAAGTTTCGGCGCTTATGCATCCGGTTTGACGGAATCACAGCGCCAGGAATGGAATAAAGTGAAAGGCCGTTACAAAGATATCGTTTTTTCTGAACCCGTTGAACAATACCTTCTTATTGCAGCAGAACAAATGAGAGATGGCCTTCAGCCCGCCATCGTCATTCCTGCTTTCCAAACCATCTATGATTTGGCGAAGAAATGCCATTTTATCACAGACGGATTTAAATACGAGACGGCATTATGTCTCTCTCCTATGGATCCATTCGCTGCTCAGAGCCTGACGCTGGCTATCCAACGATATGGACAGAATGAACGGTCGCTCTTCTCTTTTTTGAATTCGGTGGGAAAATATTCATTAGCGGACTTTTCAGGGAAGGGAACTTATAATCTGTCTTCGGTATACGATTACTTGACCTATCATTTTTACTCACAAATCGCCGAAGTTAATCTGGATTCTTCCGCCTGGTCAGCCGTGAAGGTTGCCATAGGTCGTGTTGAGAACGGCCTGTTGGAAGAATCATTGGTGGAGGACGCCCTTAAGATTGTAAAAGCGATTGGGTTGACGGGGATCCTCTCCAATCCCGACACGATGTTCTCCAGGGAGGACTTCTATACGTATGCTCATCTGGCCATGGGAATCGATCATGCCGAGGAGTTGCTCCGCAAGTTGGAAGTGTTGAAAATTATTCGCTTCGCCTCTTATAAAAACCGGTATATTCTGTTTGATGGGACGGATATCGACATTGAAGGAGAATTGATCAAAGCGGCCGCTATTGTCCCGACACCAATCCCGTCCGTGGACGAATTGCAGGCCTATATTCGCCCTCGGATAGCAACGGCATCGGCCTCATATTTCAGGAAAGGAACGCCGCGGTATTTTGAGTTTATCCTTCTCAATGAACTGGAAGACCGAATCCCGGAAGGAGATATTGATGGTTTCTGTGAATTACTCTTCCCCTTGGATTCTTCAGTGGGACAGACAGTGCAGGCTCATTCGGCTGCTAATCCGCATGCGGTCGTTTATGCCGTGTTCCAAAATATGGAGGAGATCATCGGGCATCTCCATGAAATCAAGAAACTTCAGTATCTGCTGGAGAATATTGCTCTCGACGATGCCGTAGCATCGAAAGAGATTGTAAGTATTCAGGATTTTGAGAAGGAGAAGCTTAATGCTGCCTTGAATGACAGTCTGTTCAGCGGGGATGGAAAGGTGCGTTGGTATGCGATGGGTGAAGAGTGTCTCATTTTTTGCAAACGAGATTTCAACAGACTTCTTTCTCAAATGTGCGATCACTTCTATCCGGATACGCCAGTCATGAAGAACGAACTCTTTAATCGACAGAAATTGAGCTCGGCAATTACAACGGCGAAGTCCAATCTTTTGGATGCCGTTTTGAATCGCAGTGAATTGCCGGATTTGGGTTTTCCCCCTGAGAGTTTCCCTCCCGAGAAAACGATCTATCTTTCTTTGCTGAAGTTTACGGAGATGCATTGTCTGACGGAAGATGGAACCTATCATTTAGATGCACCAAAGGAGTCGACGATGCGTATTTTCTGGAACGCCTGTAGTTCCTTTATCGCCGGAACATCAGAGCGTCCCAGAAAGGTTGGTGATTTGTTCAAGGTACTGAAGGCAAGGCCTTTCAAAATGAAACAGGGGTTCCTGGAAGTCTGGATCCCCATCTATCTGTTCGTCAGCCAGCAGGATTATGCATTATATTCATCGAACGGTAGTTATGTAAATGCCCTGAATAGAGAGGTATTCGACTTGATGCAAAAGAATCCCTCTGAATTCACGATTAAGGCGTTCAATGTCACGAGTGTTAACATGGACTTTTTCCGGAAGTATCGCCAGTTCTTGAAAAAGGACCAGGGAGTGGAGTTGACCAGGGATTCTTTTGTAGAAGTCTATCGGCCTTTCATTCAGTTCTACCGCCGTTTAAATGAGTATGCGAAGTCCACTCGTAAGTTCAGCAACTTGACAACCTTACGTTTCAGAGAAGTTCTGGCACAGGCGTCAGATCCACAAAAGGCATTTTTCGATGATCTTCCGGCGGCATTAGGATATAAAGGAATCAATGACGACGAATTCGTTAGGGATTATATTGATAAGATTTATTCAGCCATCCGCGAACTGAATTCCTGTTATTCCGATTTGATTGGCCGGATAGAGTCAAGCGTGGTGGAGCAACTGGGCTTACCTGCAGGTTTTGATTCATACAAACCAGTGCTGGAACAGCGGTATGGAAGCGTAAAGCGGCATCTGTTGCCCCAAAAGTCAAGAAACTTCTTGGAAAGAGTCTTGGCACCATCAACCGGAAGGGATGAGCTTATTGAGAAGCTATCCGCTTCCGTAATGGACAGAAGGTTGGAACAACTGAAGGACAAGGACGAAGAATCTTTGATTGACAGTATTGTTTATATGTTTCACTTGCTGGATAGGTATACGGCCATGTCAACAGAAGACCGGGGTGAGTCCGGGGACGAACTGTTCAGTTTCGGATTGACCAGCAATACTGGAATTGAAGAATCTGACAAGACATTCCGCCTCCCTCGATCTCAAAAAGGTGCCGCGGAAGAAGTTGAAAAGAAAGTTCGCGAGTTGCTTTCCGGAGATAACAACATGGATGTCTGTGTCTTGCTGAAAGTACTCGCGGACAAAATGAAGAATTGAGTATGGTTCGGCATATCCTGGGAATATCAGGCGGAAAGGACAGTGCGGCGCTGGCCATCTATATGAAGAACAAGTATCCGTCCCTTCGGATTGAGTATTACAACTCGGATACCGGGTGTGAATTGGCGGAGACTGAACTCTTGATTACCCGGTTGCAGTCTTATTTGGGCGGAATAAAGATCCTCCGAGCAGCAGAGGGTACGACGGAATCGACTCCATTCCATCATTTTCTGAAAGCGGCTGGAGGCTTTCTCCCTTCGCCACAGGCACGGTGGTGTACGCAAAAGATGAAACTCGCGGAGATGGAAAAGTTTGTCGGAGATACTCCCGCTATCTCTTATGTCGGTATCCGAGGGGACGAGGATCGGGAAGGTTACATCTCGACAAAACCCAACATCCAAGCCATCTTTCCTTTTCGTAAGAACATTTGGAGTTTGGATGTGATTAACAAAGTGCTTCATAACGACAATATCGACTTTCTGGCCGACGCATATGCTAAAGAATGCCCGGAGGGATACTTGGCGGAAGCACTGGAGATTGTCCGTAAGCCTCTGGGGAAAGGCTTTTTCTACTCCAAGAAACTGAATGGCCTTTTGGATATTGATGTCAAAGCGTTCAACCGTTGCGTTTTCGCCTTCTTGAAAACAACGGATTACCCAGTCGGTCAATTGGAGGAGTTTCCATTGGTCGATAATGACGACATCCTGGTGAAGGAGGATATCTTCCGAATTCTCGAAGATAGCGGGGTTGGAGTGCCGGCCTATTATTATCCGATTCCTTTCGAAGTAGATGGAAAACGTGGAACATATAACCGGAGCCGTTCCGGATGCTATTTTTGCTTTTTCCAGCAGAAAATTGAATGGGTCTGGCTCTTTGAGCAACATCCGGATTTGTTTGCGAAGGCGATGGAATTCGAGAAGGATGGTTACACTTGGAACCAGGGGGAAAGCCTGGCTGAACTAAGTCGACCGGAGCGAATCCGGCAGATTAAACTTGACGCCATCAAGAAGCAGGAAGCCAAGCGCGCCTCTGGCAGCTGTCGCCTGGTCGACAACCTGGATGATGACGATGATGCGTTTTGTGCGAATTGTTTTATCTAATTTTCGCCGCCTATGTTGAAAGGGGATGTCATATGGCCGAAGGGGCGCAGATTTAGGTCTGGTTCCGAATGGGAGCCTTCCGGTTTTTTCTCGGACTGTCTATGCAATTCCACGACATTTGATTTGATGCTCGGCTTCTTCTCATCCTCTGCAGTGTCCGTCCTCGCAGATGGTTTTGCTGCATTCCTGTATAATGGCGGGAGGATGCGGCTCATAATCAACGACATTCTCACTGATGCGGATCGCGATGCTATTCGTGCTGCTGGCGATGGAACACCCCTGCCAGTATTCGATCTCTCCGACCTTGAATCTACCGCATCTGCCTTGTCCGAGCGTGGAAGGCATTTCTTTGAATGTATGTCCTGGCTTATCCGTAATGGCCGTATCGACCTTCGCATTGTCCGTCCGGTCAACGGTGTTGGAGTCGCTCACACGAAATGTGGTGTGTTCTGTGATGGCGTTTCCAAAGTTGGTTTTGACGGCTCGGTCAATTTTTCCTTGTCCGCATTTATTCAAAACAAGGAGGGCCTTACGTGCAGCTGCAGTTGGGACAATGAGATTGAAAGATATAAGATTGTTGACATAGAGGAGGAGTTCGAGAGAACTTTTTCCGGCAACGATGACACCGTCGTTTATCTCGACGCCGAAAGAATACGGACCCGTCTTCCCACCGCGTTCCGGGACGTCGATCTTGCACAGCTTCTCGATGACGAGTACGAGATTCTCAAGGCCGAATTTGAAGGCCGCAGTAAGGGTATGCCATCCCGGGTGAGGGACTCGCTCATGAGAGCCCAGGACTACGTCCGTCGTGCGGCGGAGAAGGTCAAGGAGACGGGAGGCGACGTGGCTGCCCCGACGGAGCCAGAGGATGACGGCAGACCAAGGTTTCCTTTCCCGAGCGGGCCGAGGAACTACCAGTCTCTCGCCCTGCAGCGATGGAAGGACAACGGGCAGGCGGGTTTGTTCAACATGGCAACCGGCACCGGAAAGACGCTGACAGCGCTGAATTGCCTGCTTGAGGTGTATCGTCAGCGGGGTTACTACAAGGCGGTCATTTTGGTTCCCACCCTTACGCTCGTGGAGCAATGGGAGAAGGAGTGCGCCCGATTCCGTTTTGGAAAGGTGGTGCGGATTTGCTCCAGGAACACAGGCTGGGAGGGTGAGGTCGCTCGTTTGTCAATGTCAGAGCGTTTTGAGAGGGAAGGAGCCAGGTTGAGTTATATCGTAATTTGCACTTATGCTTCATTTACGAAGGATAGGGTGTTTCAGGCGTTGTCTGCCCTTTCGCCGGCGAGAACGATGCTCATAGCCGACGAGGCACACAATATGGGGGCTGCGTCGCTTTTGCGTCGTCTCCCGTCCATCCCGTTTAAGCGACGTATCGGACTTAGCGCCACTCCAGACCGTCAATTTGATGACGAAGGGAATGCGGCAATCAGAGCCTTCTTCAATGCAAAGGACTATTACACATTTGAATACACGATGGAGAAGGCTATTGGAAAGGCTCTCTGTGAGTATGAGTACTATCCTCACGTTGTGCGTCTAACGGAATCGGAAATGGAGAAGTACCGGGAGATATCCGACCAACTCGTCCGGTTCTACAACAGCGACACGGGAAGGTTCCCCGAACGTGACGAAGTCGTCAAGCGCCTTCTCCTAAAACGAAAGAACATCATCCACAAGGCAGCGAATAAGTTACCTGTTTTTCGGGAGATTATTCATAAGAGACTTGAAGAGAAGGGCAACTTGAAATATACTCTCGTCTATGCCCCGGAAGGTTCAATCCCTGACTCCTGGGATGCGGACTGCTTCGACGAGAAAGACTATCTCTCCGATGACGTGGACACGGGCAACATTATCTCGGCCTACACGGCCGCGATTCGCGACGCCGATCCGTCCATCACCGTCCGGATGTTTACGAGCGTGTCGTCCGAGCGCGACGCCATGCTGGAGGATTTCGCGTCGGGCGAGCTGCAGGTGCTCACCTCGATGAAATGTCTTGACGAAGGCGTGGACGTGCCCCGCAGCGAGTTGGCCATCTTCTGTGCAAGCACGGGCAATCCCCGCCAGTTCATCCAGCGTCGCGGACGTATTCTGCGCAAGCACGATGACAAGAAATACGCGATCATCCACGACCTCGTCGCCGTGCCTGAGGTCGTGGCCGGCGAAGACTGCTACAAGATGGAGCGCAGCCTACTCGCCGGAGAGCTGAGGCGCGTACGGAACTTCGCCCTTCTGTCGATGAACGCCTCGGCGGCGGTCAAAGAATTGGACAACATACTGGATTATTATAACCTTTCAATGTTCGACAACTGATATGGTAATGAAAAAAAGAGTCGCAGACAAGATGCTCCAGGCGGTCCTCGCTGACCCTGGGCTACAGAAATTTGGCGGGCTGGCCCCGGTCGATGTGGACGGCCTATCCGTGGACGCAGCCGTCGTTTCAGAGAATGCCGTCGTACATGCGGTCGGCGTTATTATCGAACGAATCGGTGACGAATCCTCCGAACGTGAAGTGTATAACGAAGTGAACGAATATCTTAAGAACAACATCTGATATGCTTATCAAGAGTGTAACGGTACGCAACTTCCTCTGTTATCATAAGGATAACCGTTTCGAGTTCTCGGATGGATTGACATTGCTCATTGGAGACAATGGCGACGGCAAGACCACTGTGTTCGATGCAGTAAGGTGGCTCATTGACTCCACGGCGAGACGGCCTCGGCTAGACCTCGTATCTGCAATGCGGCGCAAGGAACTGATAGTCGGCGATTCTGATGTGGTATCCGTCTCTATGGACTTTGAGCACGGGGGCGAGAAAACCATTGAAAAGTCTTTCCGTTTCACCAAGACTGGCCCCGGGATAGACGATTTCTCCGTGTCTGATTTCCACTACACTGGTCGAGAGATGCGGGGACCGGAGCGCATCAACGTCTCTGGCGAGGAACTCATCAACCGGTGTTACGATGCTTTTATGCAGCGTTTCAGCATGTTCCAAGGAGAGGCTCAGCTCGATGTGCTCAACGACAAGGCGTCTTTTAAGAAACTCATCGAGGAATTCTCCAATTTGAAGGATTTCGAGAAATTTGTAGACTACACCGCAGTGTTCGAGTCAAAGTCTTTCCGCGTTCTTCGTCAAGAAAGAGAAAAGGACAATAAGACATCCGCGGAGGCGAAACGTATAGACGCGGAGATTAAGAACTCCGAGGAGCGAATGGTTTCCCTCAGAGAGGAAGTGAATCGTCAGAAAACGAACTGCGCGACCTATAAGCGGAAGTTGGACGGGATGGAGAAGAATCATGGTTCGAGCCAACAGCTCAACGATGTCAACTCCCGGATAGATAGCCTTCAGAGAAAGCTCGCTACCCTCAAAAGCAAACGCTTCGAATTGGATCTCAATACGAGTCTTCTGGACAGGATGTGGATTCTCTGTGCATTTCCCCAGGTACTGTCGGACTTTCAGCGAAAGTGCGCCGAGCTTTATTCGCAAGAAAGGAAAATCGAGAACGAATGGCGTGAGAAGCGTACGGAAGAGCGAGTGAAGAAGGAAACGCTCGATGAAATAGCCTTGAGAGTCCATAATGGTGAACTCCGCTGGGATATCCCCGACCGTCAGACGATGGAACAGATGATTGCCGCCGAGAAGTGCTGGGTGTGCGGGCATGACGCACCTGTAGGGTCTCCTGAGTACCAGTACATGGTCGCTCGTCTCGAGGAGTATGATAGACGTAGTGACCCTGAAAAGGACACCAAGGTAGCGGATGAGTCCTGTTTCAGCGGTGCCAATGTCGAGGAACTTCATAGGATGGCCCTCAGGATGGACGGGATGGAGACAAGGATGGTGGCCGGCAAGGCCGGTGAGATACGTGATCGCATTGGCCTAGAGAGTCGTTTGGACGAGGATATTCGTAAGACCGAGGAGGAACTGGAGAAGTTGAAGGCGGAACGCTCTAGGATAGTCATCCAGTCCGATGGAGAGACAGAAGACTCCCTTGAGAAGATTTTTAATGATTATATGGGCTATAGCAAGCTCTATAAGGACGCCGACGAGAAGCTTCGTGAAGCGGAAACCGCCCTTCGTCGCGAGAAGGATTTCCTCGAAGGTCTAAAGGTTGAAATGAGCGCACTACCCGGTACCGGAATGGTTGACGTGTACAATCGCGTCAATCAGTGCTTCAGCAAGATCCACGCCGCCTTCAAGGGCGCCAGGGAAGAGAATTTGACGCAATTCCTCAAGGCGCTTGAGGAGGTTGCGAACGACTACCTCGGTCGGCTCAATGTGGATGATTTCCACGGTATCGTGCGTCTCCGCCGCTCCATTGACGCTGATGGTGAGGTTGTCGCGAGCATTGAACTCCAAAGCGAGGATGGATCCATCATCCATCATCCGTCCGGTTCCCAAGAGACGACTATGTACATGTCCGTCCTGTTTGCTATCTCTGAGTTGACGACCAAAGAGAAGAAGGAGAACTACCCGTTGTTCTTCGACGCTCCGACTTCGACGTTTGATGCCTCCAAGGTCGGCTCGTTCTATAACGTGGTGGACGCCTTGGACAAGCAATGTATCATAACGACAAAAGATTTCGTGTTCCACGATGGGCGCCTTGATGAGGGAGCCCTTGATAGGCTTTCTTGTCGAGTGTACCGGATAAAGAAGGCCAAAGGGTTCATCAAGGGAGCGATCGACACTGTCAGATCCGAAGTGGATTTAATCAAGAGATAAGAGTATGGAAAAAGAGTCATTGTATCAACTTTGGATGAAGCGTAATCCTTATTGGGAGAAGCGTTATCAGGATATTCTCATCAATCCCTATAGTGATTATGGACGTGGTGCAACTCAATTCAATGAGGACCGTGGCAAGATTTTCGGGGGTGGTTATGAGATTTTCATCATCGCGTTCTTCCTAGGCCTGTATTTAGACCAGCGAAAACCAATCACGACAGATACGTCTAAGAAAAAGACATTTGGCTTCCCAATACAGCAATGGGGAAACCTCGAGAGTCGCAACAAGCGAATCGCCTACGGTGAAGACCTGCGCAAATATATCTTTGCTGCCCTAATTGCCCGGACAGATGTGGACTTCATCGCCCTAGACAAAGGTGAACTCTCGCCTAAGGAAACCATCGACGCTCTTATGAAAACGATGGAAGAATACGCCAATGGCGGTTTCCGCCAAATGGCAGAAATGGTTGACGACAATCCAAATGTCCTCTTTAAAGAAGGCGCTTTTTTGGACTTGTTTCTCCCATTCATCACTGGGGAGAAGCAGGAGGGGGAAGAACTTGAATCGCTAGATTGAAATAGAGATTATTCAACACGATGACACCTGGGTTGTTCAGTCAAAGGCCAACCCGGTTATTATGTTCGATTTTTTCGTATCTTTGAGCGACCAACCGCCCAAAGAATGCCCCTGCCTTCCTCGAAAACCATCGACATAGGTTGCCTGTCGCGGATTTACGGCAATACGGTGGCGACATATAAGTTTTACTGGTTCGTTTCAATCATCAACCTGGTGTGCGCGAACCCGGATAGGCGTGTGTTCTCGTTTCATGAGATTATCGCGGGGATGATCGCTGAGGCATGGTATCCGATTCATTATTTCCGGTTGTCATTCGGGAAAAGCGATTCGTTGGAATTTGCTATCTTGCAGATTCAGAAGTTCTTGAACATTCCGATTGATGCGGAAAAGAAAGTTGTTTCCGAAAAGATTCTTGCCAATGCCGACAAACCCGAGGTTCGGAAACTGCTGGCTGTTTTTACGCGCAATGTTCCTTATCGGTTTCTGTCCCCTTGGATTCCTAGAGCAAATGATGCCCAGGTGGAACTCATGTCCAGAGAGTTCTTCAATAATTGCCCTTATGCCATTTCCGGGAAAGAAATTTATATCAATGAGCCTTGGATTGAGTATCTGACGACAAACGCGCACATCCTGAGGGATTTCTCGTATTGGAACCTGACTGGATTCATACAGAAAAGGAATCCCAATGTGCCGGATATTCCGTCCAAGTTAGTCAAGCCCATCCTACGAGGGAATCTTTCCAAGCAGCATCGCTTTTGGGACAGGTATATCGATGCCACCGGTCCTGTGCACTGTATCTATACCGATATTGAAATGAGCGTGGGAGATTACGACCTGGACCATTTCATTCCCTGGAGTTTTGTCGTCCATGACCAACTGTGGAATCTCCTGCCCGCCCACCCTTCCGTCAATTCATCCAAGAGTGACAACATTCCGCCGCTGGATCGATATCTTAATCCGATGGCGCATCTTCAGCACGAGGCGCTGCGGGTGAACTACAGCCTGAATCAGTCCGATGTCTTATTGGAAGATTATCTTGTCTTCCGCTGTTCCATCCCTGAGTTGGTGGATCTGCCTGCTGACAAGTTCCTTTCCCTCTTTAAGGACGCATTCACTCCTATGGCGCAAACGGCCGCCAATATGGGTTTTGCACCTTGGACAAAACTTCCCGCCTATGTCTGATGATTGTGTTTTTTGCAGCGCTGGAAGCACAAGGGAGATAATCGCTTCCTCGGCATTATCATTAGCCTTTTTTGATGGTTTTCCCGTCTCTCCTGGCCACGTGCTGGTGGTCCCTCGACGTCATGTCGCATCGTTCTTTGATTTAACCGAGGAAGAAGTGGCCGATATGATGGCCTTGATGCATCAGGTTAAGTCCTTGATCGATGCTCGTTTCCATCCCGATGGATATAATATCGGTATCAATGTCAATGAAGCGGCAGGTCAATCCGTGTTCCATGTGCATGTGCACCTGATTCCCCGCTATTCAGGTGATGTGCCCGACCCGAAGGGAGGGGTGCGGGGCGTGATCCCGAAGAAGCAGCGGTATTAAGGTTCGAGCACATAAATGGCCCTATTTGCGCTCGAAACCTTCATTTTGAAGTGCTCGGGCTCAAATCAGGCCGTTTTTGTGCCCGAAGGCGGCCGGAGGGCGGGGGATCCTTCTCATAAACCCGGTCAGTCTTCTTCGTTCCAGTCGTAGTCTCCGTTGTCGTGGAAGGGTTCGGTGCTCGCGACGAGCTGGCAGAGCAGGGATTCGTAACTGACAGGCAGAACCCGCATCGTCGGGGGAATGTAAGGGAGGCGCTCCATCGTTACCATTCGAAAAGGAGGTTCAACACAAAACTGACGATGGCGTTGACGTGCCCGCCGTTGTTCCCGTCGGAGGCGGTGTAACTGCCGGGGGCCGCCGTGTCCAGGAAGCTTTTCATCACCGTGAGATTCTCGTAGGGGACGGTATCGTCCTCGTTCGAGTGGTACAGGATGATTTTCGTCCCGGAAGGCGGGGTCCATCCGGACGTCAGCGAAAAGCGCCGGCAGACTTCCATCACGCGGTTGTAGGCATCGCCCCTTCCTGCCAGGAAATCGTCGTTCAGGATGTCCGCCAGGTTGTTGGTGCCGATCAGTTCGTTGATCTCCGCGACCTTGTATGTCTTGGACAGGATCCAGTTCCGCCAGTTGGCGAGCATTTCGCCCTTGAAGAGGTTGCCGTAGGGAATGCCCAGCTGCTGCGCCTCGTTGAAGCTGACCATGCTCAAGGGGACGAACGAGATGGCGTTGCGGAAGGTTCCGTTGGTGTAGGCGTTCCAGGTGAGCTCCACGTCGAAGGGGCTGCCGCCGCACATCACTTTCTCGAAGCGGATGGAGAGCTCGGGGTGCTCGGAGACGTACTTGAGGTTGGCCATGGAATTGAACCCGCCCTGCGAGTAGCCGAAGCTGTACAGCCGGGACGGGAGGGTGACCTTCCGGTCTTCCAGCAGCTGGCGGGCGGCCAGGTAGGCGTCGATGTTGCCGCGCGCCGTGGTTTCCGGGTCCAGGAAGGCCTGGGGACGGTCCACGCTGGCGCCGAAGCCGTAGTAGTCGGGCATCACCATGGCATAGTTCTTCCAGGCCAGGCCGCCCTCGAACTGCGCTTTCATCGTGGGGCACTCGGCATTGGAGCCGATGGTGCCGTGGTTGGTCAGGGAGATGCCGGTCAGGGTCTTGGTGCCGTCCAGGGCGGCGTCGGGGATGTAGAGAATGGCCGACAGTTCCACCGGTTCCCCCTGCGGGTCCGCCGAGAGGTAGGTATAGCTGATGGCGCTGACGGGTTTGTTGCGGTCGGGGAAGACGAATGGCAGCAACAGGGCGTACCCTGACAAAAGGCTGGAAAGTCCCGTCTCGTCCAGCAGTTGCTGCTGGGAGGCATAGGGCTTCACGGTGGTAACGTCGTAATAGCGCCAGGGCTTTCCATCCGTGACCGTTCCCAAGTTCAGGAGGCCGCCGGCGGCGGCTTCCAGGGGAGTGGTCGAGGACTTGCGGTATCCCTGCCCGAAAGGCTCGAGGCAGGTTGCCGTGACGCCGCCGGCGTATGTCCCGGGATCGACGGCGATGAAATAGGTGCCCGGAGCAAGGGTGCCGGACTCGGATTCCGCGCGGTAGCGGTGGATGTCGTCGGCCGACGACCCTGCGAGGTCGATCCGGATGTCCGAGACGCCTTCCCGGCCCACGGTCACCCGCAGCAGCGAGGCGATGTTGTGGAAGGGGACGACCCCGTCCGGAACGTCGCTGTGGGCGGTGGAGACAAGCACGTCGGGGCAGACGTTGCGTCCCGCGGGGATCGACTGGACCTCGGGGAGCTGCAAGGGGGCGGTGACGTCTGTCGACCAGTCCCCGGCGCTTTTGGCCGGGTAGACGGCGTCGAAGGGGGTGTCGCCGCCGGCGCTGATCTGGCCGGTGATCGTGGCGATGTTCCCGTCGATGGACGCGACCGTGAAGATGCGGCCCACCCGGGCGACGTGGTCGTAGACGGACAGTTCCTCGCCGACCTCCCAGACGGGGCGCAGGCCGTCGTCGACGGTCGCGCGGGCCTCGCCGGTCATCGAGACCGTCCAGGTCCTTTCGACCAGGCCCTCTTCCGCCGGCGTCTCCACCGGGATGCTCTCCCGGACGCAGGAGACGAGCGCCAGGGCGGTGAGGACGGATAGCAGTATCTTTTTCATCATAGCGGTTTATCTATGACAAATATACGCAAGTCGGGCCAAAAGCTGTGCATCTTCCGGAAAAAAATGTATATTTGTAAAAGATACAAATACTTGTAAATCAGCATGAACAAGATTCGCACCCTCATTCTTGCCGGAACGGCGGCCCTGCTGGGCGCCGTGTCGGCGTGGGCCCAGGACGGCCAAGTGCCGATTTACCTGAACACGGCCTACTCCTTCGAGGAGCGCGCGACGGACCTCGTGTCCCGCCTCACGCTCGAAGAGAAGCAGAGCCTGCTGGGCAATAACATGGCCGCCGTCCCGCGGCTGGGCCTGAAGAACTACAATGTCTGGAGCGAGGCGCTGCACGGCGTGCTTTCCGGCGCGAACCCTTCCGTGGGCATCCTCGGCCCGTCGTCCTTCCCCAACAGCGTGGCCATCGGCTCCTCCTGGGACCCGGCCGTCGCGGAGCGGATGGCGTCGGCCATCGCCGACGAGGCGCGCGCCATCTTCGCCACCGGGACGAAGGGCCTGACCTTCTGGTCGCCGGTCGTGGAGCCGGTCCGCGACCCCCGCTGGGGCCGCACCGGCGAGTCCTACGGCGAGGATCCGTTCCTCGCCGCGGAGATCGCCCGCGGCTTCGTCCGCGGCCTGATGGGCTCCGACCCCAAGTATTTGAAGGCCGTCCCCACGGCGAAGCACTACTTCGCGAACAACAGTGAGTTCGACCGCCACGTGTCCAGCTCCAACATGGACAGCCGCGACATGCGCGAGTTCTACCTGTATCCCTACAAGCGCCTGATCGAGGATGAGAAGCTGCCGTCCATCATGTCCTCGTACAACGCCGTGAACCACGTCCCGACCTCCGCCAGCGCGTTCTACCTGGACACCCTGGCCCGCCGGACCTACGGCATGAAGGGCTACGTGACCGGCGACTGCGCCGCCATCCAGGACATCTACGACGGACACTACTACGCCGAGACCCGCGAACTCGCGACGGCGTACGGCCTCGCCGCCGGCGTGGACTCCGACTGCGGCAGCATCTACCAGCGCTTCGCCATCAGCGCCTACGAGCAGGGCATCCTGCCGATGGCCCTGATCGACCGCGCCCTCGTCAACATGTTCACCATCCGGATGCGCACCGGCGAGTTCGATCCCGACCAGATGGTCCCGTACTCCAAGTACGAGCCATCCCGCGTGAGCTCCGCGGCGAACCGCGCCCTGGCGGCCGAACTGGCCGTGAAGACGCCGGTCCTCCTCAAGAACGAGGGCAAGGCCCTGCCGTTGGACCCGAAGGCCCTGAAGAGCATCGCGCTCATCGGCCCGCAGGCCGACGACGTGGAGCTGGGACCGTATTCCGGCCGTCCGGAGGCGTCCGCGATGATCTCCCCCTACGCCGGCATCCAGGCTTGGCTGAAAGCCAAGGGCTATGACGTCGACGTGCGCCTGGCCGTGGGCGGCGACATCAAGAGCAAGAGCAACCTCCTGTACGTCGCCTACTTCGAGATCGAGAAGACCGACGGCACCACCACCCGCTACGACGCCACCAAGTACACCGCCTCCGCCGACGGCATCACCGTCGGCTCCGGCATGGGCGAGGAGGAGCAGGTCCGTTCCATCGACGACGGTTCCTGGACCGCCTATGAGAATGTGGACATCACGAACATCGAGAACATCACCGTCGGCCTGAACATCCCCACCGAGGGCGGCATCGTGGAAGTCCGCGTGGGCGGCCCGGACGGCAACCTGATCGGCCGGATCGAGGCCACGAAGGCTTCCGGCGCCCGCGTGGGCGGCGTCTACGGCGCCAGTATGCCGATGAAGACCAGCGCCCTGAAGCTCGGCTACAACGGCCCGCAGACCGTTTATCTCGTGTACAAGGCCCCACAGGACGCGCCGATCGACGAGGCCACGCTCCAGACGGCCCGGGATGCTGACGTCGCCATCGTGTTCGTCGGCACCGACGAGAACACGGCGACCGAGGAGGCCGACCGCCTGACCCTCCTCCTGCCCGGCAACCAGCTCAAGCTCATCCAGGCCGTCGCGGCCGTCAATCCCCGCACGATCGTGGTGATGCAGACGCTCGGCTGTGTGGAGGTGGAGGAGTTCCGCCACCTCCCGAGCATCGGGGGCATTCTCTGGACGGGCTATAACGGCCAGGCCCAGGGCGAGGCCATCCCGCGCCTGCTCTTCGGCGAGGTCTCCCCGGGCGGCAAGCTGAACGCCACCTGGTTCAAGACCGTGAAGGACCTGCCGGCCATCACCGACTACAACCTCCGCCGCAGCTCCGGCAACCAGGGCCGCACCCTGTGGTATTTCAACCGGGAAGTGTCCTATCCGTTCGGCTACGGCCTGAGCTATACGACCTTCGCCTACAGCAACTTCCGCATCAGCAAGAATGCCATCACCCCGAACGACAAGGTGACGCTGAGCGTGGACGTGACCAATACCGGTGACGTCAGCGCCGACGAGGTGGTGCAGATCTATGTCCGCACCCCGGACAGCCCGGCCGTCCTGGAGCGTCCGGCGAAGCGCCTGAAAGGCTTCCGGCGAGTCACCATCCCGCGCGGCCAGACCCGCACCGTCCGCATCGACGTCGACTGCGCGGACCTCTGGTTCTGGGATATGAAGGCCGACCGGATGACCTACGACCCGGGCCGCTACGTGTTCGAGTTCGGCTCCTCCTCGCAGGACATCCGCGGCAGCGTGACCGCGACGATGTCCGGCAAGCTGGACCGCCGCCTCAAGACCGTCTGGGCCAGCTGCGACGCCTCCGTACTCCGCATCGGGGATACGGCGCAGGCCTCCTTCTCCGCCTGTATGAACGACGACAGCTTCTATGACGGCGCCAAGTGCGTCTGGACGAGCAACAACCCGGCCGTCGCCACCGTCGCCCCGGACGGCACGGTGAAGGCCGTGTCGATGGGCGTCGCCACCGTCACATGCGCCGTCACCATCGACGGGTACACCAAGGAGGACACCTTCGCCGTGAAGGTGATGCCGGATCTCGGGCTCGCGAGCCTGAAGGTCGGCGGCAAGAACGTCAAGCTCGGTGACGTCGCCTCCCTGAGCTATCTGCTCAAGCCCGGCAAGGCCCCGAAGGTGGAGGCCACGGCGGCCAATCCGGCCATCGACGTGACCGTGAAGCAGGCGGAAACCGTGCCCGGCACGGCCGTGGTCACCCTGCATGACGGCCAGACCGGCGACAGCCGCAAGGTGACGGTGAACTTCGGCACGAAGGGCGTCTCCGACACTTTCCGCAAAGGGACGCTGAACGAAGCCTGGCACTGGGTCCGCGAGGATCCCGCCGGCTGGATGCTCTCCAGCGCGAATGGCCTCGTGCTCACCGCCGGCAAGGGGGACATCGCCCAGGGCGGCAATGCCGCGACCAACATCCTTCTCCAGAGCGCCAATTCCGACTGGACCGCCGAAACGAAGATGGTCTGCGCCCCGGCTCCGCCCGCCCAGAACGCGGGCCTCGTGGCCTACCAGTGCGACGACAACTTCGTGAAATTCGTCCGCACGGCCACCTTCAGCTTCCGCCGCCCGGGTGCCGACGCCGGCCCTTCCGCGGGCCAGCTGCAGCTGATGGTGGAAGAGAACGGCCAGCAGAAGAGCGTCGCGACCCTGCCCCTGGACGGCATCGTGGGCGCTGACAACGCCCTCTGGCTGCGCCTGGACAAGCAGGGGGACACCTACACCGCCTCCTACTCCGTGGACGGCAAGAAATTCGAGAAGATGGGCACGGCCCAGGCCGTCCTGAAGGACGTCCAGGTGGGCGTGCTCGCCTGCGAAGGCGAGATGCCGATGATGATGCGCGGGGGCGGCGGTGGCCGCCGGGGCGGCATGCCGATGCCGCAGGCCGAGCCGCTCAAGGCTTCCTTCTCCAACTTCAAACTGGTCAGCCGCGGCCTCAAGTAATGAAGTTCCGGCTCCTCCTCCTGACGCTTTTCCTGTCCGTAGGCTGCCCGACGGCCCGCGGACAGGATTTGCGTACGGGAGTCCCGACCGCCGACGGCGGTTTCCTCGTCGCCGGGGATCATCTTGCCTGGCTGGATGCGGAAGGGAATATCTTGCGAAAACGCCCCCTGGAGCGCCCTCTGACGGCCTTGGCCGCCGTAGAGGAGCGCTTGTACGCGCTTGACGACGGGGGCCGCCATCTGCTCCGCCTGACCCCAGACGGGGGCGTCGCGGAGCGGGAAAAACCGCCCGTGAAGGGCCGCCTTACCGCCTTGGCCGCGGACGGGAATACCCTTTGGGCGGTCACCAATGCCGGAGAGATCGCGCATCGGAAAGAGGCGTCAGGATGGACTGTCTTCGATTTCAACGCCCAGTACGCGGGCTACTATCCGTCGATGGATTTTTGCGCCGTGGCGGCCGGAGGCGGCGGCGTAATGGTCGCGGGCGTCGGCCCGGACGGCACGCCCGCCGCCTTCACCTCCGCCCGCGGCTCGGTCTGGTCCGAGCGCACGCTGGACTATACGGAGCAGGGACTGCCGTGCCTTTTCACCGCCGAGCCGATGTCCCTGAGTTACGACGCCTCCCAGGACCGATATTATCTGGCAGGTGCTGGCGGCACTTTGCTCGCCCTGCCGTCCTGCTCGCATTGCAACAACCTCACCCGGTACCCGGTG
This sequence comes from Bacteroidales bacterium, assembly GCA_017429205.1. The sequence goes on along the minus strand of JAFRPH010000007.1, from coordinate 28,274 downwards.
GACGTCCTCTTCGCCCGGATTGCGGGGGATGCAAAAAAACTGCTCCTCGGCAGCGATGGTTTCCAGCGTATCGAGGAGCAGTGATCAGAGCGTGTTGACCGCGCTTACTTCTTGAAGAGGCGGTTGTACAGGCCCAGGAAGCCGGCGCCGTGGCGGGCTTCGTCGCGGGCCATCTCGTGGATCGTGTCGTGGATGGCGTCATAGCCGAGGGCCTTCGCCTTCTTGGCGATGGCGAGCTTGCCTTCGCAGGCGCCGGCTTCGGCTTCGTAGCGCTTCTTGAGGTTCGTCTTGGTGTCCCAGACGACTTCGCCGAGGAGTTCGGCGATGCGGGCGGCGTGGTCCGCTTCCTCGTAGGCGTAGCGCTTGAAGGCGTCGGCCACCTCCGGGTAGCCCTCGCGTTCCGCCTGGCGGCTCATCGCAAGGTACATGCCCACTTCCGTGCATTCGCCGTGGAAGTGCTCCTGCAGGCCGGCCCAGACCTCCGGGTCGCAGCCCTTGGCGACGCCGAGCTCGTGCTCGCAGGCCCAGGTGGGCTTGCCTTCCTCTTCCTTGATTTCAACGAACTTTTCGGCCTTGACGTGGCACACGGGGCACTCTGCGGGCGGGTTCTCGCCTTCGTAGACGTATCCGCACACGAGGCATCTGAATTTCTTTTTCATTTCGGGTATCCTTTTAGTGTTGTTTGGAATTATTCTATTTACAAAGATAAGTATAATCCGCGTCATTTGCAACAGCGTTTGAAAAGATGTAAATTTGAAAAAATTCTTCTTCCTTGTGCAGAATTTTGGCAGAAAGGGAGTATACTTTTGTAGAGATTTATCGACACGCTCGAAATGACCATGATGATACCATTTCTCAAACAGGTCGCGGCGCATTATCTCGCGACCGATATCGAAGGGACGTGCTTCGTGTTCCCGAACCGGCGGTCGGCCGTGTTCTTCCGGAAGTACCTCGGCGACCTCCTCCGGGAGGGCGGCGCGGACCGGCCGATGCATGCGCCCAAGAGCCTGACCATCAACGATTTCTTCTACAAGGTCCAGGGCGGCGAGGTGACGGACCGCATCCGCCTGCTGCTGGAGCTGTACGAGTCCTACAAGACCGTGTACCCGAAGGCCGAGCCCCTGGACGAGTTCATCTTCTGGGGCGAGGTGATCCTCGCGGACTTCGGCGACGTGGACAAGTTCCTCGTGGACGCGGAGGACCTGTTCACCGACGTGGCGGACTTCAAGGACATCCAGGACGACTACAGCCACCTGTCCGACGTCCAGCGGGAGGCCGTCCTGCATTTCGTGAACCATTTCCGCGACCGCAACGGCCGCCTGACCGTCCGCCTGGACACGGACGACGCCACGGTGAAGGCGCGCTTCCTCCAGGTCTGGAACATCCTCTTCCCGCTCTATAAGAACTTCCGCGAGCGCCTCCGCGCGCAGGGGATGGCCTACGAGGGGATGGTGTACCGCGACCTGGCCGAGCGCCTGAAGGGCGGCGAGGCCGTCGCCGACGTCCTGGGGGCCGTGTTCCCGCAGGTGCGCCGGTACGTGTTCGTGGGCCTGAACGCTCTGAACGAGTGCGAGAAGACGGTCCTGCGGCGCCTCCGCGACGCCGGCCTGGCGGAGTTCTGCTGGGACTATGTCTCCAAGATGGTGCGCGACCCGATGAACAAGTCCTCGGTCTTCATGGACGAGAATGTCCGGGATTTCCCGAACGCTTTCCCGGTGGATCCGGACGGCCTCGGGATGCCCGAATTCCACGTCGTGAGCGTGCCTTCTTCCGTGGGGCAGGCGAAGCTCGCCCCCGAGCTCCTCGCGCGCTGCCGGACCGAGAACCCGGTGGAAACCGCTTTCATCCTGCCCGACGAGAATCTTTTGATGCCCCTGCTGAACTCCATCCCGCCGGAGTACGACAGCATCAACGTGACGATGGGCTGCCCGCTCACGGGCGGTGCCGTCTATTCCCTCGTGTCCTCCGTGGCCGCGATGCAGCAGCGCCTGCGGGAGAAGAACGGCGTCTGGCACTTCTACCACCGCGAAGTCCGCTCCATCTTCTCCAACAGCCTGTTCCGCGCCGTCCTGACTCCGGACGAAGAGCGGGTTGTCGGGAAAGTCAAGGGCAAGGCGAAGTACTACATTCCGCAGGAGGACCTGCAGGGCGGTCCGCTGCTGGACCTCGTGTTCCGGCCGGTCGTCACCCAGCCCAAGGAGGCCTCTATGGACCAGAACCGCGCGCTCGTCCAGTACCTTTCCGACATCGTCAGCTACGTGGGCTGGAAGCTCCGCGGCGTGGAGGAGATGCTGCTGGAGCTGGATTTCGCCAAGCGGTGCATGCAGTCGCTGAACCTGCTCGGCGGCATCGACCTGGACGTCCTGCCCGCCACCTGGCTGCGCCTGCTGGACGAACTGCTGTCCGGCGAGGCCGTCCCGTTCCGGGGCGAGCCGCTGGAGGGCCTGCAGGTGATGGGCCCGCTGGAAACGCGCGCGCTGGACTTCCGGAACGTCATCCTGTTCTCCGCGAACGAGGGCACCTTCCCGCGTCGGAGCAGCAGCGCCTCTTTCGTCCCGCCGGAGCTCCGCAAGGGCTTCGGCCTGCCTACCTTCGAATACCAGGACAGCGTGTGGGCCTACTACTTCTACCGGATGATCCAGCGCGCGGAGCACGTGTGGCTGGTGTCCGACAGCCGCACCGAAGGCCTCAAGACCGGGGAGGAGAGCCGGTATGTCAAGCAGCTACAATACTATTACCGGGTGCCGCTGCAGCGCTTCGTCGCGACGTCCCGCCTGGAACTCTCGCCCGAGGAGAAAGCCATCGCCAAGACGCCGGAGGACATCGACATCATCCGGGAAGGGGAGCATTCCGCCTCGTCCCTCCAGAGCTACCTGTCCTGTCCGGCCAAGTTCTATTATTCCTTCATCAAACGCCTGAGCACCGACGATGAAGTGCTGGAGGCGATGGACGCCGGCAAGCTGGGAACCGTGTACCACGCCGCGATGCAGGCGCTGTACAAGCCCTTTAAGGGCAAGTGCCTGACGGTGAAGGACCTGGACGGGATGCTGAAAGACCGGGAGGCCGTGAAGGCCCTCGTCCGGGAGATCATCGTCAAGGAGATGCAGACGGTCGATGTCACCGGCCGCGACCTCGTCGTGGAGGAAGTCATCGTCGAGTATGTCCTCCGGACGCTGAAACACGACCGGAAACTGCTGGCGGAATCCGGCTCGAAGGGCTTCGAGATCCTGTTCCTGGAGGAGGGGATGCACGGGACGTTCGAGGGATACCGGATCAAGGGCTTTGCGGACCGCATCGACAGTTACCTCGGCGGTGAGGCCCGCATCGTGGACTACAAGACGGGCAAGGTGGAGCAGGAAGACATCGACATCACCGACGAAAACGCCGCCGCAGTGGTGGACAAGCTGTTCGGGCCCACGAACAACGGCCGGCCGAAGATCGCCCTCCAGCTGTATATGTACGGCCTCCTGACGCAGGGAATGCCCACCCTCAAGGACCGTCCCGTGGTCAATTCCATCTACTCGGTCTCCCGTCTGTTCACGGAACCGCTCAAGGACCGCCCGGCGAACGCGGAGTTCGCCCGCCTGACGCGGGAGCGCCTCAAGGACCTCTTCGCGGAGATGACGAATCCGGAGGTCCCTTTCTACCTGACGGAGGAGCGCAAGACTTGCGAATACTGCGACTTTAAAACGATTTGTGGACGATGATCAAGATTCTGAAAGCTTCGGCCGGTTCGGGGAAGACCTACAACCTGGCCCGGGAATATATCCGCCTGCTCCTCACGAAGAAGGACCGGCAGGCCTATCGACACATCCTCGCCGTGACCTTCACGAACAAGGCCACCGACGAGATGAAGCGCCGCATCCTGGACGAGCTGTCCGTCCTGTCGACGAATCCCACGGCTTCGCCCTATTACAAGGACTTCGTCCCGGCATTGTTCCCGACGGAGGCGGCCCTGCAAAAGCGCGCTTCCGCGCAGCTGGGAGGCATCCTGCACGACTATTCGTCCTTCGCGGTGTCCACCATCGACAAGTTCTTCCAGCAGACGCTGCGGGCCTTTTCCCGCGAGATCGGGCAGTTCGCCTCCTACCAGGTGGAACTGGACAAGGCAGCGCTCGTGGAGGAAAGCGTGGACCGCATCCTGGACGGCCTGACGGAGGCGGACCGGGGACTGCTGGACTGGCTCACGGAGAACGTGAAAGCCGGCCTGGAGAACGGAAACCGCTTCAACCTGGAGCCCCCGCTCAAGGAGATGGCCCAGAACCTGATGTCCGCGAACTATGCGGAGGCCGTCCGGAGCAACGGAATCGTCGAGGCCACCGCGTATGCGAAGAACCATCTGAAGCAGCTCCGGAAAAACTGCATCGCCCTGGCCGAAGCCTACGTGCAGGAGGTCCGCGCCGCCGCGAAGGCCGCTCTGGACGTGCTGGACCAGCACGGCGTGGACCCGGCCGACAGCAACCGCGGCTTCATGAAGGAACTGTACGCATTCCGGGACCTGGGCCCCCGCGACGCCGTCGGGATGCCCAAGGACTCGTTCCGGGACAAGGCGCCCGATTCCTCGAAATGGTTCGCCAAGACCAAGGACAAGTATCGCGTGGAGCTGGAAGGCAGTCTGGAAGGGCCGCTGAAAGCGTTTTGCGATCTTTTCGAGGACCGTTACCGCCAGTACCGGACGGCCTGCCTGATCGCCGACCAGGCCTATACGCTGGGCATCGCCGCCGAACTCCGGAAGGCCTTCGAGGCGGTGCAGCGGGAGAAGAACGTCCTGTCCATCGACGACTCCAACACCATCCTGAAAGGCATCATCGACGGTTCCGACGCGCCCTTCGTCTATGAGAAGCTGGGCGTCCGCTTCGAGGATTTCCTCCTGGACGAGTTCCAGGACACGTCCACGATCCAGTGGGAGAACTTCCTGCCGCTGCTGCGCAACAGCGAGGCCGGCGGCTACGACAATCTCGTCGTGGGCGACGTGAAGCAGTCCATCTACCGCTGGCGCGGTTCCGACTGGAAACTCCTGGATGCCGGCGTGCAGCGGGATTGCAGCCTGGGCGAGGACGCGGTGGAGGTGCTGGACGGCAACTACCGCACCTGCAAGGCCATCGTGGAGTTCAACAACGAGTTTTTCCCGTATGCGGCGGCGCAGCTGGACAATCTCCTGAAAGGGAGCGACATCAGCCGCATCTATCAGGATGTCCGCCAGAAAGTGTGCTTCAAGGACCCGGCCGAGGGTTCCGTCGACGTCCGCTTCGTGGAGGACGCCGGCGCCGAGATGGACGAGATCGTCGCTTCGGTGCGGAGCGTGATCGATGCGGGAGGGGAGTACGGCGACGTCGCCATCCTCGTGCGGGGCAACCGGGACGGCGCCGACATCGCCGCCCGGCTCGTGTCCGAAGGAATTCCGGTCGTGTCCGACGACTCGCTGTTCGTCAAGTCCTCCGTGACCGTGCGTCGGCTCGTGTCCCAGCTTTCGCTGGTGGACGCGCCCGATACGGAGAACGGCGCTTCCGTGGCCGGCTACCTGGCCCGGTTGATGGGTATCCGGATTCCGGAACATTACCATTCGCTGACGGACCTGGCCGAATCGCTCCTGCGTGACCTGCAGCAGGCCGATCCGGATACATTTGATGCAGAAGTCCCTTATATCCAGTCTTTTATGGACCATCTTCTGGATTGGTCCTCCGCCCACGGGAACGACCTGTCCGCCTTCCTTCGCGACTGGGCGGACGCCGATCCCAAGATCGCCTCGCCCGAGACTGGCTCCTCCGTCCGCGTGATGACGGTCCACAAGTCCAAGGGACTGGAATTCCCGTACGTGATCTTCCCGTTCGCGGAGAAGGTCACCCTGTACAAGGGTTCCTCCTACTGGTGCCGGCCGGCCGTGGACAAGACCCCGCTGGAGCCTTTTGTCGACGGTGTCTATCACGTGGTACTGGACGGTACCAGCGAGAACACGCTGTTCCAGGATGATTACCGCCTCGAGCGGCAAATGCAGTTCGTCGACAACATCAATGTCTTCTACGTGGCCCTGACGCGGGCGAAGTACGGCCTGAAGGTCATCGCGAAAACGCCTTCGGGCAAGGTGCTCGATGCGGTGCGGGACGGTCGGAGCGTGGACTGGAGCAACCTGTCGCAGGTCCTCTACGGCTTTGTCCGGACCCTGGACTACCATACGGGGACACTGTATGACTTCGGCACGCTGAAGCGGGTGGCCGGGCCGGCCGCGCCGCTCCCGACGGGCTATCCGTCGTTCGCCGCCGGCGACCGCGGCCGCTTGAAGTTCAGCCGCGACGCGGCCGACTACTTCGGGCCGGACGGCCTCGTCGGCCCCGACGCCTCCAACCGCCTCCGCGGCCTCGTCCTGCACGACATCCTCGCCTCTGTCACGGTGCCCGGCGACCTGCCCCGCGCGGTGGACCGCGCCGTCGCCTCCGGCGAGCTGCCGCAGGCGGACCGCGACCGCACGCTGGCCTTCCTGGAGGCGGAAATCGCCTCCGTGGCCGCCCGCGGCTGGTTCGCGGAGAGCGGCATTGAGGTGCTGAACGAGGCGCCCCTCCTGGGCGCAGACGGCGCCGAGGTCCGTCCGGACCGTGTCGTCCTCCGCCCCGACGGCTCCGCCGCCGTCGTCGACTACAAGTTCGGCCAGCCCGAGAAGAAGTACCTGGACCAGGTCCGCGGCTATATGGACCTGTACCGCGCGCTGGGGCACAGCCCCGTCACGGGCACCCTCTGGTACATCCGCGAGGACGGCGAGGACGAGTTCGTGGAGGTGCGGTAGCTCCGCTGCGCATACACACAAAAAAGGGCCCCGGCTGACGCCGAGGCCCGATTTGTAACCGGTCAGGACCGGTGGGGCGTTAGAAGTTCTTCGGAGCGGCCGTGGCGGACTGGGTGCCGCCTTCGCCCTTCAGGCTCCAGGAGATGCCCTTTTCCATGTTCTTCGCATTGTAGTCCGCATACTCGGCGGGCACGTTGACCGCGTTGGTGTTGTACTCGTTCTGCGGATACGGGATGCGCTGGATGATGTTGCCCACGCTCACACCGGAGCTGGCGCTCACGGCCGGATAGGTCAGCACGTGGCTGGCGTAGTCCGGATAACCGGTACGGCGCTGCTCGGCCCAGGCCTCGACGGAGTTCGGGTACAGGGCGATCCACTTCTGGACCATGATGCTGCGCAGCTGCTCTTCCTTGTTGGAACCGAAGGCAGGCAGGGCGGCGATGTAGGCGTTCTGCTCGTCGGTGCTGATGGTGTTCTTACCGCCGGAACGGGTGACGAACACGCCGATCTCATCCATGGAAGCCTTGATGGCCTGCTTCCACAGGTCCTCGGCATTGCCGGAAATCCAGCCGCGGAGGGCAGCCTCGGCCTTGAGGAACAGGGCCTCGGAGTAGGAGCTGTAGCACCAGGAGAGGTTCTCGTTGCCGGCGCCGCTGTAGTGGAACAGACCGTTCACGTCGTACATGTTCAGGCGGGCAAAGGATTTATTTCCGCCATGTCCGGTCACGACGTCAGTCTCGGTATCGGAGGTGTAGTCGAAGGGATAACCGTCCCAGTTGCTGTTGCCGGCCGTGGCCGCATCGGTACCGGGCAGGAAGAAGAAGGCGCGGCGGGGATCCACGACGCCGGTCTTGTAACCCTTGTTGGTACCGTTCATCATGTCCATGAAGTCGCAGTTCGTGAAGGTGTTGGACCAGTCGTTGAAGGTACGGTCGTAGTAGTCGCCCCAGACACCGGTGTCGCAGCTGATGCGGGCGTAGTCGGACGGGCTGTCGAAGCAGCCGCCGGCGGCCGCCACGAAGTCGGCCTTGAACTTGTCGGTCTTGGAGTAACGCATGGAAAGACGCATGATCAGGGTGTTGGCGAACTTCTTCCACTGGTTCCAGTCGTTGTTGAACAGGAAGTCGTAGGCGGCGAAGTCGAACTGGCCGGCCGTGTTGCCGAAAGCGGCGACGTCGGCCTTCAGGCGGCTGATCAGGTCGGCATAGATGTCCTCGACCTTGCTGTACGGGAGGGTCGTACCCTTGCCGGCGCCGAATTTGCCCTCGGCGTCGAAGTAAGGGGCGTCACCGTGACGGTCGATCACGCGGAGCCAGAGGACGACGTTCCACACGTCGTTGGCGGCCTTGATGCACTTGTACTCGGCCTGGTCACCGCAGATTTCGTCGATGAGCCAGTATTCCTGGAGACGGTCCGTGTAGAAGTCGCGCCAGTAGATGTCGCCCCAGCCGGCGTTGTAGCGCCAGAAGTCGGTCCAACCGAGGCCCTGGGCGAAGTAGTGGGCGTACATGTCGTCGTTCAGGTTGAAGTTACGCTGGTGGTCGTTGGAGGAACCGTTGTACAGCGTACGGCCGAAGATGTACATCGGCTGGGCGGAGTCCATGGTAAGACCCGTGGTGGGTTTGTTCATCTCATCGAACTTGGCGGTGCAGGATGCCAGGGCGAGAAGAGCAAGGGCAGGTATGATAAACTTTTTCATATTCAAGTTCTCCCTTTAATTAGAAACCGATGTTGATGGCGACACCGAAGTTGCGGGTGGCCGGATACGGGCACAGGTCAAAGGCGGTAGCCATGAGGGAATTCTCCGTGAGGGCGCCGTCCGGGGTGGTTCCCGGGGTGTGCTTGAGGAAGTAGAAGAGGTTGGAACCCACGGCGGAAACGCGGATGTTGTTCACATAGCCGCCGAAGGCGCGGTCCAGGAACTTCTTGGGGATGCTGTAGCCGAGGGAAAGCTCGCTCAGCTTCAGGTAGGAAGCGTCATAGACGCACTCTTCCATCGGGATGTTGTTCCAGAAGTTCTGGGCGGTTACTTCCTCCTTGTTCACGGAGCCATCCTCCAGGACACCTTCGATGACGCGCTTACTGCGGTCGGCGGTGCGGAGACCGGTACCGCTGTGCAGGGTCATGTACTCCGTGGCGGAATACAGGCTGCCGCCCTTCTGGAAGGAGAACAGGGCGTTGAGGGCGATGCCCTTCCAGGAGAAGTTGAGGCCGAAGGAACCGGTGAAGTCCGGAGCCACGCTGGCGATCTCCTTGTTGGATTCGATCACGGGAAGACCGTTCGTGCCGATGACCTTGTTGCCCTTGTCGTCGTACTTGTAGCCGGTACCGACCAGGGTGCCGATCTCGCGGCCCTCGATGGCATAGACGGTGCCGTCGCCGCTGGAGGAGAAGTTGATGTTACCGAGGGAGTAGCGGTCCATGTCGATGCCCATCTCGGCGTTGTGGTAGAGTTCGAGCACCTTGTTCCAGTTCTTGGCGAAGTTGAAGGTGGCGCCGAAGGTGACGTCGCGGGTGCGGATGAAGTCGGCGTTGAGCTGGAACTCGATACCCTGGTTCTGGATGTTACCGGCGTTGATCCACTGGCGCTGCACGCCGGAGGAGTACGGGAGGTCGATGCGCATCACCTGGTTCACCGTGTTGGAGTGATAGTAGGTGAAGTCGAAGCCGAGACGGTTCTTGAAGAAGTGCCACTCGGTACCGAGTTCCCAGGAAGTCACCATTTCGGGCTTCAGGTTGGCGTTCGCGCGGGTGGTCGGGTAGGTGATGTAGTTGAGGTCGTTGATGCCGCTGGAGGTGCCCAGCAGGGTCATCAGCTGGTAAGGATCGGTATCCTTACCCACCTTCGCCCAGGAAGCGCGGATCTTGCCGTAGTCCAGGATGTCCTTGTTGTAGCTCACGCCCATCTCATCGAGCATACCGGTGAGGAGGTAGGAGAGGCTCACGGACGGATAGAAGTAGCTGCGGTTCTCGGCCGGGAGGGTGGAGGACCAGTCGTTACGGGCGGTCACGTCCAGGAAGAGGAAGTTCTTGTAACCGAGGTTCGCGAAAGCGTACAGGGACTGGATTTCCTTCTCGTAGATGTCGTTGTAGGTGTCGCTGTCCAGCTGTCCGGCACGGATGTAGTAAGCACCGGAGAACGGGATGTTCTTGGCATCGGCCCGGAGGACCTCGTTCTTGTAGTGCATGATGTTGCCGCCCACGCTGGCGCCGAAGTCGAAGTCACCGAACTTGTTGTTGTAGGAGAGGAGGCCTTCGAGGTTGTTCTCCATCGTGGTGGACTTCCGCATGGAGAATTCGGGCCAGTTGAAACCGGAGGTGTCGTACAGGCGGGTGTTCTTTTCCGTCGTGCCTGCCCAGGTGAGACCTTCCTTCACCTTGAAGGTGAGGTTCTTCATGAGGTTGACGGTGAGCGTGCCCACGCCGAAGAACTTGTTCTGGACGTCGCCGTTCACCAGGTTGTTCTGGATGAAGTAGGGGTTCTGGCAGTTCGGGCTCACCTTGTACCAGTTGACCTGGGCCTCGGCGCCGGCACCGGCGGCCGCGGCGTTGGCGTCGAGCCAGTGCTCGGCGAGGTCGGAGAGTTTGATGCTGCGGGGCATGGTGAGGATGGCGTAGGAGGAACCGTAGGCACCACGGGCCTGGCGGTTGTTACCGGCGGTGTTCACGTAGTTGGCCTTCACGTCCAGCGTGAGCCAGTCGGTGAGCTTGTTGCTGGTGACGAAGTCCACGCTCGTGCGCTTGATGTTGGAGTTCTTCACCACGGAGTTGGTGTTGTCGTAGCCCAGGGTGAGACGGAACGGGTTGTCCTTTCCGCCGCCGGCGAGGGTCACGTTGTTGCTCTGGCTGTTACCGGTCCGGTAGAATTCCTTCCAGGGATTCTCGGTGCCGATATAGGAGATCTCGGAGGTTCCGTCCCACCAGTTGGCCTTGGTGGTGGAGGCGCTCATTTCTTCGCCCCAGGAACCGGTGGCCTGCTTGTCATACTTGCCCAGGGTACCCTGGCCGTAGATGTTCTGCAGGGCGGGGAAGTAAGTGACGGGAGACCAGGTGAACTTGCCGTTGTAGGTGACACCGATCTTTTCCTGGCCCTTGCCGCCCTTCTTGGTGGTGATGAGGATGACACCGTTACCGGCGCGGGAGCCGTACAGGGCCGCAGCGGTCGCGCCCTTCAGCACGGAAACGCTCTCGATGTCCTCGGGGTTGATGTCGAACGCACCGCCCTGGTGGTCGATGGAGCCCCAAAGACCGGCCTGGTCGGCACCGGGCATGCCGCCGTTGTCGTAAGGAACGCCGTCCACGACATAGAGCGGGGAGTTGTTGTCGGAAAGGGAGGAGTTACCACGGAGGACCACACGGGTGGATCCGCCGGCGCCGGTCGCGGAGTTGTTGATCGCCAGACCGGCCACCTTGCCCATGAGGGCGTCGGTGAGGGTGACGCCGCCGCCGCGGGTGAGCTCTTCCGCCTTGACGTCCTGCACGGCGTAGCCGAGGGACTTCTTTTCACGGGAGATGCCGAGGGCGGTGACGACGACTTCGTCCAGGAGTTCGCTGTCTTCCTTGAGGACGATGTTCTTGGAGGAACCGTCGAACACGTATTCGACGGGCGCATAGCCGATGCAGGTCACCTGGATGGTGGCGCCGACCGGCACGTTGTTGATCGAGAAGGAACCGTTGGCATCGGTGACGGTGCCGTTGGTGGTTCCCGCTACCACGACGCCCGCGCCGATGACGGGGCCGATGTTGTCGGAGACGACACCGGTGGCCGTGCGGTTCTGGGCGGATGCGGTCCAGGCAATGCATACGAGGACCGCAGTCAGCAGGACTGACTGAAGCTTTTTCAACATAAAGTGGTTGGTTAAAAAATGGTTGGTGATTTCCGATATGGTTGGTTGAGAGGTCGTTTTTCTTCGTTTTAGTGGTTAAATTGCTTGCAAATATATGTTTTTTTTCGTCTCGTTGTCCCTGAAATTGCGTATATTTGTCCGTTTCGAATATTAGAGCGTTAGATTATGGAAGCGAACGAGAACACTATCAAGCTGTATTACAATACTGAAGTCGAGAAGCTCGCGATGCCCGAATACGGGCGGAACGTGCTGAAGATGGTCGAGATGATGAAGGGCATCGAGGACCGCGCCAAGCGGTCCGAGCAGGCGCGCGCCATCGTCAAGGTGATGGAGACCCTGAACCCGCAGGTGCACCAGCAGGAGAACTTCGAGCAGAAGCTCTGGGACCACCTCTATATGATCGCCGGTTATGACCTGGACATCGACGCGCCCTATCCCGCGCCGCATCCGGAGGTGATCAACAGCCGTCCGGACCCGATCCCCCTGAACACGAAGCCCATCAAGGCGCGCCACTACGGCCGCAACATCGAAAGCATCATCGACCTGATCGCCAGCGAGCCGGAAGGGGAGGTGAAGACCGCAATGATCCGGTCCCTCGCCATCTATATGCGCCAGCAGTACCTGATCTGGAACAAGGACACCGTGGCCGACGAGACCATCTTCGCCGACATCGAGCGCCTTTCCGGCGGCCGTGTGACGGTCCCCGAGGGCCTCGAGCTGTCCAAGATCGACGCGAACGCAAACTATTCCCGCCCGGGTATGAACATGGGCTTCAACCGGGGCGGCGGCAGCGGCGGCGGCAAGAAGCAGTGGGTCAATTACAAGAAGAACGGGAAGAAGAAATGAAACTGAAACGTCCCTCCGCCTATTGGGCAGAACTCGACGAGAAGCGGCGGTCCGAATACCGGATCGTCGCCGCTGTCCTGCTGGGTATCTTCACCCTCTTCACCGCCATCGCGGTGGGGTCGTATCTCTTCACCTGGAAACAGGACGCCAGTCTCCTGTCGGAGCCTTCCCTGCTGGAAAGCGACGCCGCCGTCTCCAACACCGGCTCCAAGCTGGGCTTCCGCTGGGGCCGCTTCCTCGTGACGCGGAGCTTCGGCCTCGCCGCGCTCGGCCTTGTCGCCTTCCTCGTGGTCTGGACCCTGAGCCGGGCCGTTCCCAAGCTCCGGATTCCCCTGGGCAAATGGTTCGTCTACTCCTTCACCGGCACGTTCATCGGCTCCTGGCTCCTGGCGCTCGTGAGCCGGCTGGCCGGGTGGGAGACGCTGTTCGGCGGCGGCCTCGGCGGTCGCGCGGGCGGCGCGCTCGTGGACGGCTGCATCAATCTCGTGGGCTACGTCGTCACGGCTATCGCGCTCCTGGCCATGGCCGGCCTGTGGCTCTACTTCCTCACAGGCGGCTTCAAGGCCCTCGACGAGGAAATTCCCGACCAGACCGGGAATGAAGAACCCGAGCCGGAACCGGTGCCGGAACCGGTGGCTCGACGAACCCGCCAACCGATTCCTGAACCGGTTTTCGAACCCGTAGTGGACGAAGAGCCGAAACCCGAGCCCAAGCCGGAACCTGTCCGTGTAACGGATGTTACCATACCGGGCCAGGATGAAGACGCGCCGGAACCCGCCGACGATGAAGGAACCTTTACCGTGGAGACGGACGACACGCTGGACCAGAAGGTCCGGGAGCCGCTCCCGCGCATCGACAACCGCGCCGACCTTCCCAAGTACAAGTTCCCGACGCTGGACATCCTGGGCGACTACCTGAGCGCCCGGCACGAGCCCTCGCAGGACGAGCTGAACCGCAACAACAACAAGATCCGCGCGACCCTCGCCAGCTACAAGATCCAGGTCAAGGACGTCACCGCCATCGTGGGCCCGACCGTCACCCTGTACAAGGTGTATCCGGCCCCGGGCGTGAAGATCGCCTCCATCAAGATGCTGCAGGACGACATCGCCATCTCCTTGAACGCCAAGGGCGTGCGTATCGTCACCCTGTCGGATTCCGTGGGCATCGAGGTCGCGAACGACACCCCGTCCATCGTCCCGCTCAAGCAGCTGCTGAACGACGATTCATACCGCAACAGCAAGGCGGAGCTCCCGGTCGCCATCGGCTATACCATCTCCCAGAAGGTCAAGGTGTTCGACCTGGCCGACGCCCCGCACCTGCTGGTGGCCGGCGCCACCAAGCAGGGCAAGTCCGTGGGCCTGAACGTCATCGTGTCGTCGCTCCTGTACGCGAAGCACCCGTCGGAGCTGAAGTTCGTGTTCATCGACCCGAAGATGGTCGAGTTCTCCGCCTATGCGAAGCTCCTGAACCATTATCTCGCGGTGCTTCCGAACGCCGCCGACGAGCAGGACGAGCGGGACCAGGCCATCGTCAAGAACGCCAAGAGCGCGTCCGCCATCCTCCAGTCCCTGTGTATCGAGATGGATGAGCGCTACGCTCTCCTGAACAAGGCGGGCGTGAACAACATCAAGCTGTACAACGACAAGTACCGCGACCGGCACCTGCTACCCACCGAGGGCCACCGTTTCCTGCCCTACGTGGTCGTCGTCATCGACGAGTATGCGGACCTGACGATGTCCGTGGGCGCGGGCCCCGAATCGAAGGCCGTCGCCCGGAGCATCACCACCTCCGTCATCCGCCTGGCCCAGAAGGGCCGTGCGGCGGGCCTGCACGTGATCCTTGCGACCCAGCGCCCGACCGTGGACGTGATCACCGGCCTGATCAAGGCGAACTTCCCGATGCGCATCGCGTTCCGCGTGACCTCCCGCATCGACTCCTCCACCATCCTGGACCAGCCTGGCGCCGACAAGCTCATCGGCCGCGGCGACATGCTGCTGTACAGCGGAGTGGAGATGGAGCGCATCCAGTGCGCCTTCATCGGCAATGACGAAATCGCCGCGCTCACCGACGCCGTCGGCAAGCAGATCGGCTACCAGAAATCTTACAATACTCCGTACTATCTGCCCGAACCCGCCCCCGAGGAAGGGGACGAAGGCGGTGGCGGCATGGTGGACATGAAGCAGCTGGACGAGCGTTTCGAGGAGGCCGCCCGCCTCATCGTCACGAGCCAGCGCGGCTCCACTTCCGACCTCCAGCGCCGGCTTGGCATGGGTTATGCAAAAGCAGGTAGGGTGATGGACCAGCTCGAGGCCGCCGGCATCGTGGGACCGCAGAACGGTTCCAAGCCGCGCGAGGTCCTGGTGAAGGACTTCAACGAGCTGGACCAGATCCTGAGCCACTTTTTGAACGGAGAACAATGAAAAGAATCGTCACAGGCCTCGCGGCCATCCTCCTGTCCCTGAGCGCGTTCGCGCAGGGCGGCATTCCCATCCTGGACCGCGTCCCGGGCCACCGGGTCCTGTTCCACTATACCTACAGCCTCTCCCAGGGCGGCAGGCCGATGACCCAGGTCACCGACGGCGACGTCGTCGTGGAGGACAATGCCTACCTCCTCTCGGGCCTCGGCCTGGAGGTGCGCAGCGACGGCACCACCCGCTGGAGCCTGGACCGCGCTGCGGAGGAGCTCCTCATCGAGACCGTGGAGAAGGAGGACCTCTTCACCAACCCGGCCCTCTTCATCAGCTCCTACAAGGGCTATATGGACAAGATCCGGGTGAACGGCTCCTCCGCCAATTCCCTGGACGTCACGCTCGTCCTGGACGAGGATACGCAGGCGCGCTTCGTCCTCAAGAACATCGTCTTCGAGGACAAGCAAGGAAAAAGCGACTTCACGCTGAACGTGAAATCGCTTCCCGATTCTTATGTGATCACCGATCTTCGGTAGATCGTCCGGAATGACAGATCAGTCTGCGTGATTGCGCACGCAGCGTACGGAAAGGGCCAGCGAGCCCTTTTCTGCGTATGCGGAGCGCACTTCGTTCTCTTCCACGTGGATGTAGCGGAAGGCGGCCATCCGGCTGTCGTTCTCGGAGACGGTGGAGGTCCAGAAGGCGGCGTAGTCGTAGAGCCGCTTGTAGGTGGGGGTGGTGATGGCCGGGAGCGCGAAGCCGGCGGGAATGACGGCGAGCGCCAGGGTGTTCGTCCGGGGCACGTCGGGCCAGAATTCCCACATCTTCTTGCTGTTCAGGTAGGCGTCGCACATCAGGGGACCCGCGTCGACGCCCAGGAAGTCCCATTCCTCTTCGGTGGGGAGCCGCCAGCCTTCGGGGCAGGCCCCCATCGCCTCGTCCCAGGTGTAGTAGCGGCCGAGCGGATAGGAGGTGACGTCGGCGTTCTCATAGGCGAGGCCTTCGCCGGTCCAGGCGAGGTTGTTGCGGAACCAGTCCAGCTCGCCGATTTGGATGTAGTAGTACTCGCTTTCCCCCTCCTTGTCGCGGGGATCGGTGACATGGTCGTCCCAGAGCTCGATGCCGGTGCCCGTGAGGGTCTTGCCCAGGGCGGGGTCGATGACGATGATCGTCCGGGAGGCCGTGGTGGCGTAGTAGTTGTTGTCCGGGTCGGACGCCTGGCAGGTGACGGTGTAGTTGCCCACTTCTTCCACCTTGAGGGTGAATGTCTCCGCTTCCTGGTACTCTCCCGAGTTCACTTTCCATTTATAGGTGTACTTCTCCACGCCGGGTTTTTCTTCGGTGTAGTACACGCCGTGGGGCTTCAGGGTGAAGGTCTGGCCCGGGCGGGCGAAGGTGGCCAGTTCGAACTCGAGGCCGTAGAGATACGGTTTGACCACGGTCTCTTCCTCTTTTTTCTTGCAGGAGAAAGCGGAGAACGCGGCCAGGACCAGGGTTGTATAGAGCAGTAAACGTTTCTTCATAAATGTTTTTGCGTATCCAATCTGCAAATATCGTAATTTTTATCGTAATTTTGTGCAACTATCTTGCCGCAACCGCCTTGGAAATGAAAAAAACCGTCCTCGCCCTCCTGTCCGCGCTCGTCCTGTCCGCCTGCGGACCGAAAGACCGTTTCATCCAGGTCACCGGTCACGCCCAGGGCGGCGTCTATACCGTCAAAGTGAACCTGAAGGGCGTTTCCGTACCTCCGGAGGAGATCCGCGATTCGGTGGATGCCATCCTCACCCGCGTGGACACGACCCTCTCGGGCTACAACAAGGGGTCGCTCCTGTCCCGGTTCAACGCCGGGGAGGCCATCCGGCCGAACGGCTTGTTCCTGGAGATGTACCGGGTGGGCTATGGCTGGTACGAGCGGTCGGCCGGCGTGCTGGACTTCGCGGCGGGCCCGCTCTTCGACGCCTGGGGCTTCGGCTTCAAGTCGGGCGAAATGCCTTCGGACGAGGCCGTGGCGGCCATCAAGGCGTCCTGCGGGATGGGGCTGCTGAAACCGTCGATGACCCCGCGCGCGGACGGCACGCTGTCGGTGCGCGACGTGCGGCGGGACGGGACGGACGCCCCGGTCGTGCTGAACTACAACGCCATCGCGCAGGGCTACACCTGCGACCTGGTGGCGGCGTATCTCTATTCCATCGGCGTGAAGGACATGCTCGTGGACATCGGCGAAATCTGGTGTGACGGACACAATCCCGCTGGCAGGCCCTGGAACGTGGGCGTGGACCGGCCCTTTGACCGGCCGGCCGACGGCACCGACCAGGTAGGCGCGGAACTGGACGGCGTTTGGAACTCCTCCTGCGCCCCGGCCGGCATCGTCACCTCCGGCAACTACCGCAAGTTCTATGTCCGGAACGGCCGCAAGTATGCGCATTCCATTGACCCGCGCAGCGGCTATCCCGTGGACCATAATCTCCTGAGCGCCACGGTGGTGAGCCCGGACGGCGCGGCCGATGCGGACGCCCTTGCGACCTGGTGTATGGTCGTCGGTCTGGACGCCGCCCGCGAGCTCCTGCTGGGCCTGGACGGCGTGGAGGGCTATCTCATTTACACCGCGGAGGACGGCGCCATGACCGAATGGGCCTCTCCGGGCTTCACATTGACGAAATAACCTGCAGGATCCAGACCAGGGTCCGGCACAGCCAGTCCGTGGCGTGGACGAGGAATCCGGGGCAGCAGTGGATGCCCTGGAGCGCGAGCGTTGTCACGGCGGTGCCCATCAGGAGGGTGGTGAAGGGCAGGGCGACGAGGTTCGTGAGCAGGAAATAGGTGGGGAAGGTATGGAACCGGAACCAGGCGAGGGGACCGGTGAACACCTGGCAGGAGATGGACAGGGCGGCTGCCTCCCAGACCTTCCGGACCGGGTCGAAGCGCGGGCCTTTGGGGTACCAGCCCTCGAGGACCGGGAAGAGCAGGAAGATGCCCGCCATCGCCAGATAGGACAGCTGGAAGCCCGTGGAGGTGATGGCCGACGGGGTGATGACCAGCTGGATCAGCAGGGCCGTGGACAGGATCCGGAGCGGGTCCCGCGGCCGGGAGGCGATGCGGGCGGTCTCGTTCAGGAAGATGAACAGGAAGGCGCGGACGATGGAGGGGGAGGCCCCGGTCATCAGGGTGAAGAGACCGGCGGCGAGGACGATGAGCGCGTAGCGGACGCGGCGGGCGCGCGGGCTGTTCCCGAGCGGCCACAGGAGCCGCGTGAGAAGGAGATAGAGGATGCCGATGTGCAGCCCCGACAGGGCCAGCAGGTGCGCGCCGCCGCTCTCCCGGAACACGCGGACGGTGTCCTGCGAAAGCCCGCTCCGGTCGCCGGTCAGCAGCGCCTTCAGCAGGGGAGCCGTGCCCTCGGAGGGGAAGGGGATTCCGTCGATGAAAGCCCGCAGCCGGTCCGCCCAGGCCGATGTCCACCGCTCCAGGAAGGTGGCCGTGTCCGCGCCGGGGAATGCGTCCGCGAAGGCGCAGAAGGCGCCGAGCAGCACGAAGGCGGGGAACAGCAGGCCGCCGCACTCGGTTTTCAGGACGATGACGACGAGGCTGGCGAGGACGAGGAGGAGGCCGGTGGAGAGGATGGAAGGGTCCGCCGGAAGGCGCAAAAGAAGGGCTCCGGCCGCGACTCCGGCCGTGAAATGGACTGCCAACGCCTCTATGCCTGCCCGCTCCGCCATTTCCGTCGTTTCTTTTGCGAAAGTAGCGATTATTTTATTAACTTTGCAAGGATTGACCGAAATTTAATTAAAGATTCATACCTATGATCATCCTTGTCATCAATTGCGGAAGTTCTTCCATCAAGTACCAGCTCCTCGACATGAAAAACGACGATGTCTACGACATCATCGCGAAAGGTATCGCCGAGAAGATCGGCCTCCCTGCGGGCATCCTCCAGTACGCCCCGACCGGCCGTGACAAGATCGTGAAGGACATTCCGATTCCCGACCACAAAGTGGGCATGGAACTCATCCTGGCGGCCCTCACCGATCCCGAGACGGGCGTCCTATCCTCCCTCGAGGACATCGAGGCGGTGGGCCACCGCATCGTCCAGGGCGGCGACTTCTTCTCCGGTTCCGTCCTCGTGGACGACAGCGTCCTGGAGAAGATCGCCTTCTGCAGCGACTTCGCCCCGCTCCACAACCCGGCGCACCTGCTGGGCATCCACGCGATGCAGGCCGTTCTCCCGAAAGTTCCGCAGGTTGTGACCTTCGACACCGCCTTCCACCAGACGATGCCGGCCTACGCCTTCATGTACGGCCTCCCGTACCAGTACTACGAGAAGTATCGCGTCCGCCGCTACGGCGCGCACGGCACGAGCCACCAGTTCGTCGCCGGCGTGGGCGCCAAGCTCGCCGGCCTGGACATCGAGAACTCCAAGATCATCACCTGCCACCTGGGCGCCGGCAGCTCCATCTGCGCCATCCAGAACGGCAAGTGCGTGGACACGTCGATGGGCTTCTCCCCGCTCGAGGGCATGATCATGGGCACCCGCGTGGGCAACATCGACGCGAACGCCGTCATCTACCTGGAGAACAAGCTCGGCGTCACCCCCGACGAGATGTCCACCATCCTGAACCGCAAGTCCGGCTTCCTGGGCGTGTCCGAGTACAGCTCCGACTGCCGCGAACTGGACGAGCGCGCGAACAACGGCGACCCCAAGGCCAAGCTCGCCCTCAAGAAGTTCACCTACGACATCATCAAGAACGTCGGCTCCTACGTGGCCGCGATGAATGGCGTGGACCTGATCGTCTTCACCGGCGGCATCGGCGAGCACAACTCCCGCCTCCGCCGCCGCGTCCTGGAGAACTTCTCCTACCTGGGCCTCAAGGTGGACTACGAGGCGAACGTCGCCTTCGGCGAGGACGCCATCATCACCACCGAGGACTCCAAGGTGAAGGCCGCCCTCATCTGCACGAACGAGGAGCTGGTGATCGCCCGCGACACGATGCACATCGCCCTTGAAAACCAAGACTAATCATCCATCACACTGATATGATCCAGAATTTCAACGACCTCTTCGTCGAGCTCAAGGCGAAGAACATCTGCAAGAAGATGGTGGCAGCGTGGGCTGTCGACGAGCATACCATCGAGGCGGCCTCCCTGGCCTCCGACATGGGCTTTGTGAAGTGCACCCTCGTGGGTGACGAGGATCTCATCAAGAAGGTCTGCGCCGACAACAACATCGACGTGGCCAAGTTCGAGATCGTGGACGTCAAGGACGAGCTGAAGGCGGTCGCCCAGGCCGTGAAGATGGTTCACGACGGCGAGGGCGAAGTCCTGATGAAGGGCCTCTGCTCCACCGACAAGTTCCTCCGCGCCATCCTGAACAAGGAGACCGGCCTGCTGCCCCCGAAGGGCGTTCTGAGCCACGTGGGCGTGATCGAGAACCCGAACTACCACAAGCTCGTCTTCATCTCCGATATGGCCGTGATTCCTCTTCCGGACTTCCGCCAGAAGGTCAAGCTCGCCGGCTATCTCGTCAGCACCGCGAAGTCCTTCGGCATCGCGAAGCCGAAGATCGCCTTCATCGCCGCTTCCGAGCAGATGCTCGACTCGATGCCCGCCTGCATCGATGGCGCCATGCTCGCCAAGATGTGCGACCGCGGCCAGATCAAGGGCTGCATCGGGGACGGTCCGCTCGCCCTGGACGTCGCCATCGACCAGGAATCCGTGGAGATCAAGAAGCTCGTCAGCCCGGTGGCCGGCGACGCCGACTGCCTCCTCTTCCCGAACATCGAGTCCGCCAACGTCTTCTGGAAGACGAACTCCAAGCTGGCCGTGGGCGTCCGCCAGGCCGGCTTCCTCGTGGGCGTGAAGGTGCCTTGCATCCTCGCCTCCCGCGCCGACTCCGTGGACGTGAAGCTCAACTCCATCGCCTCCGCGGTGATGAGCGTGAAGTAGTTCCGTCCGATGGGTTCGCACCGCCGAAATTGGGGCTGGTGGCTGGTAGCGGCGATCGCCGTGGCCGTGGCCGCCAGCCTTTTTCTTCACCGGAAGCCGGCCGATTCTGAGACGTCGGCTCCGGCAGCCTCTTCGAGTCCGGCCGTCGAGGCCGACTCTCCCGAAACCGTCGTCCGCGACACCGTGTATGTGAAAGTCGACGGGGAATCGGTTCCGGTCGTCCGGGAACGGACCGTGGAAACGGGGGAGCCTGACGAGGATGCGCCCGCGACTGCGGCCGTCACGGAAATGGTCGTTTCCGTCCCCGTGAAGGAACTGAACAGCCTGGTCCGCGGGAAAAGCGGCCGGGACATCACCGTGTCGACGGAAGCTCCGGACAAGATTACGGTGTCCTACGCCGGCAATGTCGACATCCCCGTGCTCGGGGAGCAGGGCATGAACTTCTCGGCCGATTTCAAGGTCGTGGAAGTGACCGGCGAGCATCTGGTGCTCCAGCTGGACTCCGGCGCGGCGATGAACCTCGCCGCCGACGCCGTGGCCCCCTACGTCCTGAAGCGCCTCCCCGCCGGCCTCGTCGACTCTTTCTCGAACGGCCGCGCCGTCATCAACCTCTCCGCCATTCCCCAGCTGAAAAAACGGCTGAACTCCATGGACATCGTCGGCTTCTCCATCGACGAGAACGAAATCCGGCTGCGGACGGTGGAAAAATAAACCCGTGGAGGCCCATGAAACCCAAGAAGAGCCCCAAGAAACTGCGGATCACGCAGGCGGATTACATGCTCGCGCAGCGGAGGGCGGCGCGCATGGAAGAGATCGCGGAGCACGGGAAACCCGTGTCCCTGCGGTCAGCCGTACACCGTTCCAAGAAGGTGTACGACCGCAAGCGGCTGAAGAAGGCCGGGCTCGATTTGGATTAGCTTCCCCCTAACAGACTTCCGTCAGGGCGCCGGTGACGGAGTCGATGATGAAGCCGCGGACGGTGACGTCCTGCGGGACCAGGGGGTGTTTCACGATGGCATCGACAGTCCGGCGGACGGAGGCCTCCGTGTCGTGGAAGCCTTCGAGCCAGTCGGCAACGCCTTTGGATTCCCATTCGGCGAGCGTGTCGGGGGAGATGCCGCGTTCCAGCATGTGCGGCTTGAACTCGTCGTAGCTCATATGGCAGGCGCCGCAGGTGGAGTGATGGACCACCATCACCTCCTGCACCCCCAGCTCGTAGATGCCCACAAGCAGCGACCGGATGGCCGAATCCGTCTCCGACAGCACCAGTCCGCCGGCGTTCTTGATGATCTTCGCATCGCCGTTCCGGAGCCCCAGCGCCTTCGGCAGCAGCTCCGTCAGCCGCGTGTCCATGCACGTGAGCACCGCCAGCTTCTTGGCGGGAAACTTGTCGGTCACAAAGGGTTCGTACTCCTTATTGGCCACGAATCGGGCGTTGTAGGTGAGGATTTGGTCGATCATGGTTTCCGTGTTTTTACAAAGGTAGACTTTTTCGAGGTCTCCTGCAATTCCCGGGCGGCCGAGGCCTGCCCGGGTGTTATTGCAGCCACTTCTCCACGAACTTCCTCACCTCCTCCTTCAGCGCATCGGCGGCGGGGGAGTCGAGGATTTGGATCTTGTCGGCGAGCATGATGTAGTACCAGCGGAGGGGGCCGAGGCCGTGGACGGTGGTTTCGAGGATCCAGTGGGTGTTGTCTTCCTGGTAGAGCTCGTTTTCGGGGAGATGGCGGGCGCCGGCGAAATGCTCGACCAGGTAGTTGTAGGCCATCACGTCCAGCCGGAGGCGGACGGGATAGTCGTGGTCCTTGTCCACCCAGCTGAAGACGTCGGCCTCGCAGGGCTTGAAGTCGTGGTTGTATTCCGGCTCGGGGACGTCGGTGTCCACCTCGGTGATGCGGGAGAGGTTGAACTGCTTGAAGTTGCGGTCCTCCAAGTCTAAGCACCACACTTTCTCGTCGTCATAGAAAAGGTTGATAGGCACCACGAGCCGGTCGCGGACCTCGCCGCTGTTGCCGCTCGCGTACCCGCGGAGGTACACCTTGTGCTTCTTGTCGATGGCTTCCTGCAGCCGGACCAGGTGGGAGATGTTCCGGTCCACGCGCTTGAGGCTCATCAGGCGCCGGCGCTTGCCTTCCTCCGTCATCGGCAGGGTCTGGTTGCCGTCGCGGACATAGGCGGTGCCTTCGGCCCATGTGCGGTCCTGGTACAGGTACGCAATCTCGTATTCCGCCGGCCTCACGGTGATGCGGATGGCGTCTGCGTCCTCGGTGGGCTCGATGGTGATGTTGTCCTGCAGGGTGTCCTTGAAATAGATCTTCTTCTCCTGCTGGAGGAAGAGGACGAAATGGTCGATGGTGTCGGGGATGGTGACTTTGTGCCCCAATAGCCGCTGTGCGCGTCGAAGGACGAAATCTGAGTTCTGAAGGAACCAGTCCATGTCCCCGTCCAGGCCCCGCCCTTCTCCGGCAATGGGATCGCCGGAATCGTTCACGCCCAGGAACAGGACGCCGCCGTTGGCATTCAGGAAGCCGCACACGGCTTCGAACACCTGGCCGCGGCCCTGATACTCGAGGTCGGCTCCGCGGCCGTCGTTCCGCATCACGTAGGAGGACTTGAACTCCACCTCGTTGCCTTCGCCTAGGCCGTACTTGCCCGTGACGCGGGAGCCGGAGGCGCGGAAAGCGTCCTCCACGCCCAGCAGGGCGCAGATGCGCTTGCGCAAGGCGTTGGGCTTGACTGGTACGACGTCGGGCTCCTCGCGGGCGGTCTTCGCGGCGGTGAGCAGATGCGCGATCCGGCCCGCGAGGCCGGGCTCGCCCAGGAAGGCCTCCGGGCTGGCCCCGGGGTACAGGCAGGCGATTTCCGCGGGCGCGTTGTCCAGGGCGCGGACCGGCTTCCCCTGGGCGTACAGAATCTTCCGCTGGAGGATGTCGGCCCGGAAGGCCAGCCGGTCCGCCAGGGCCTGGTTCTGCACGGCCTCCGCCAGGAAACGGGCGGCGAGGAGCGTGCGGTACCGGTCCAGAGCGCCGACAGGGGTGAGCTCTTCCAGCTCGTGCAACAGTTTCAGGACGCGCTCCGAGCCATTCGGCCGGGATTCGGCCTCCGCGGGCGCTTCGGTCTTGATGTACTTCTCCAGGAGCTTCTCTTCGTCGAACCGTTGCGGGGATAGGCCGACGGCGCCGGTTTCGTCCACATCGACATTGATGTAGCAATTCTCGTCGCGGTTCACGATACTGACTACGTACAGCACCGCCACGTCGCCTTCTTCCAATCCCTCCCGAATCCGGGAGATGCCGAAGAATCCGCCGGCGGTCATCCAGAAAATGCGTTTCTTCTGCTCATCGACATACAGGACGCGGCCTTGGAAGAAATGCTTGTTCCGTCGGGCGACTTCCGCCTCCTGGATGGCGAACGCCAGGTAGGACCGGCGGATGGAGATGCCGAGGCCGTCCGCATCGGATTCCACGCGGGCGTCCGGGATGAAGTCATCCTCATACAGATAAGGAAGGAGGTCCCGCACCTCGGTCCCGACGACCAGCTCGTCATTGAAGAGCGCCATCTCTTCCGCGTCATCCCCGGCCGGCTTGCACCAGAGACGGCCGTCGGCATCCTCGTGTATGCCCGTCACCGTCAACCAGTCGCCTTCCGTGAGCGTTTTCCGGCGGGGGAGGATGCGCCGCTGCGCTTTCACGAATTCTTCCGCAAAGACGCCCAGTTCGTCCGCTTCGTCGCGGTCGGCCGCCTTCAGGCGTTCCTCCTTGACGTTACGGGTGGCTACCTCCATTCTCCCGTCCGCCACGGTGAAAGCGGTGGAGCGGTTCTCCGTCTGGTCGGTCGTGGAGATGGTGACAATTCCGTCCTTGCAGGACACGAATCCTTTCCCGGCGTAGGAGAAAGGGGAGATGGGTCTGTTCCGTCGTATGTTCATAAGGCAAATATAGGGAAATTATTCACCCCTTTTATCCGTTTTTCGCCACAAAAACCGGGGACTCGCCACTCTTTTATGGCGGAACGCGCGGGCGTGGGTACATTTGCATAAACCTAAACCGAAAGCGGAAGAAATGAAAGGAAAGGTACTCGCCATCAACACGGGGTCGACATCGACCAAGGTGGGGTATTATGTGGACGGAAACACCGTTCTGGTCCGGAATCTGGAACTCAGCGCCCAGGAGGTGCTGCGGTTCGACAGCGTCCTGGAGCAGGGCCCGCTCCGCCGCGGCATCGTGATGGATTTCCTCCGGGATGCGGGCGTGGGCCTCGGCGACATCGACATCGTGATGGCGCGCGGCGGCCTGTTCGCCCCGGCCGTGACCGGCGTGTACGGGGTCAATGCCGATATGCGCGAGGTGCTCCTTTCCGGCCGCGACGGCGTCCACGCCTGCAACCTGTCGGCCGTGATCGCCGACGACATCGCCACCGAGGCGACCGCCTTCCGTCGCGAGCGCGGCATCGGCGGCCCCGCCTGCATGGCCTATGTCGCGGACCCGCCGATGGCCGACGAAATGCTCCCGGAGTGCCACGTGGGCGGCCTTCCCGATTTCCCGCGCCGCGCCTTCTTCCACGCCCTGAACTCCCGTGCGATCGTGCGCCGGTATCTCCGCGACCACGGGCACGCGACCAACGACATCACGGCGATCGTGGCCCATATGGGCGGCGGCATCACCGTCACCCTGCACCGGAACGGAAAGGTCATCGACACGAACAACGGCCTGGGCGGCGACGGCCCGTTCACCCCGGAGCGCGCCGGCTCCTGCCCGGCCTTCCCGCTCATCGAGATGTGCTTCCACAGCGGCCTGTCCGAGCGGGAAGTCAAGCACCGGGTGCTGGGCCGGGGCGGCGCCGTCGCCTTCTTCGGCACCAACGACCTCCGCGAGCTGGAGCGCCGCGCCGCCGACGACCCGAAAGTGGACACCTGGCTCAACGCCTTCGGCCTGAATGTCGCGAAATACATCGCCTCCCTCGCCACCACCGTCGACGGCAAGGTCGATGTCATCCTCCTCACCGGAGGCATCGCGAAGGACAGCCGCATCGTCGCCGACATCCGCCGCCGCACCGCCTTCATCGCGCCCGTCGAGGCCTACCCCGGCGAGAACGAGCTCGACTCCCTCGCCGAAAACGGCTACCTCATCCTCGCCGGCGAAACGAAGGTCCACCGCTACGACAAAGGGCGCCTGCTGGACGATTAGGCCGTCCCGCCCAACCCGCTGACAGCCAGCGCATTAACGAAAACTCCCTGGTACATTTGCACCAGGGAGTTTTGTGTAATTGGCTGATAGCCAGGGAAATGGCAGGGACGGCTACTTCACCTCGAAGTCGAGCGCCTGCAGGTCCGCGTCGGCGGAGGAGGAGCCGTAGAGGATCTGGTACTTGCCGGGCTTGATGGCGACGCCGTCGTTGCCGTCATAGTAGGCGAAGGCGTCCGGGGCGATGTCGATGGTGACGCTGGCGGTCTTGCCCGGGTCGATGGACACGCGCTGGAAGCCCTTCAGGGCCTTGATCGGGGCGTCGGGATTGTCGAGGGCCTTGACATAGACCTGGACGACCTCGGTGCCGGCGCGGTTGCCGGTGTTCTGGACGGGAACGGTGACCTTCACGCCCTTGCCGGCCTTGACGGAGGACTTGGAGAGCTTGCCCTGGCCGTAGGCGAAGGTGGTGTAGCTCAGGCCGAAGCCGAACGGATACTGGGGCGTGCCCTTGAAGTAGCGGTAGGTGCGGCCTTCCATGTTGTAGTCCAGGAAGTCGGGCAGCTGGTCGGTGGAGGCGTAGAAGGTGACGGGGAGCTTGCCGGAAGGGTTGCAGTCGCCGTTCAGGACTTCGCCCACGGCCTGGGCGCCGCCTTCGCCGCCGTACCAGGCCTGCAGGATGGCGTCGCAGTCGTCCACGATGGGCGCGAAGGCCAGGGCGGAACCGGAGCAGTTCACCAGGATGACCGGCTTGCCGGTGGCGCGGAGGCCCTTCAGCAGGCGCTGCTGGACGGCCGGGACCTCGATGTCGGCCTTGTCGCCGCCTTCACCCTCGAGGGCGGGGGAGATGCCGCCGACCATGATCCAGGCGTCCACGTCGCCGAACTGCTTCGCCAGCGCCTCGACGTCCGGGAGGTTGCGCTCGCACATCTGCGCGCTGAACATCGCGAACGGGGATGCGCCCTTCACGTATTCGATCTTCACGTCGTAGGTCTTGCCGGCCACGACGGGGAGCTCCTTGTATTCGATCTGGCGGCGACGGCCGAAGCCGAAACCGCGGCGGCCGGCGGCGGCCGGCTGCTTCTGCTCGTCCACGACCTTGCCGTTCACGATGAACTTGTAGGTGTTGTCGCTGTTCACGACATACTTGAGGTTTCCGGTGAACGGGGCGGTCCATTTGCCGGTGGCGCGGACGGAGATGTCGTTCGTGTTCACGCCGTCGGCGAAGCCGTAACCGCCGAAGGTGCTGAAGTTCAGTTCTTTGTAATTGCCCTTCGCGGCGGGTTCGCCCTTGAATTCGGTGTTGTTGAAGAATTCCACCAGGAGGCCTTCGCCGCCATTGAAGTCGGCGATGTGGTTGATGGTGTTGTACTCGTCCACGAGCTCGCAGGCCTTGTCATAGACCACTTCCGTGTTCGGGAAGGCGTTGCGGATGCCGGTGAGGATGGAGAACTTGTGGGCGTCGATCGGGGTGCCGCCGTAGTTGCCGTTCATCAGGTCCGCGTCGTCGGCGTTCGGGCCCACGACGGCGATGCGCTTGATGTCCTTGGAGAGCGGCAGGATGCCGTTGTTCTTGAGGAGGACCATGCTTTCACGCGCGGCCTCGACGGCCAGCTGGTGGTGCTCCTCGCTGGAGATCACCTCGGGCTTGAGGTCCTTCCACGGGGACATCTCGTCCGGGTCGAACATGCCCAGCTCGAAGCGGCCGCGGAGGACCGGGACGAGGGCGTGGTCGAGGTCTTCGACGGTGATCAGGCCCTGCTCGAGGGCGTCGCCGAGGTTGCGGAAGGTACGGCCGCACTCGAGGTCGGTGCCGTGCTTGAGGGCGTCGGCGGCGGCGTGCACGGGATCCTGGTGGGTCATGTGCTGGCCGCGGTTGAAGTAGTTGTTGATGGCGTCGCAGTCGGTGACGACCAGGCCGTCATAGCCCCACTTGTCGCGGAGGATGTCCACGAGCAGGCGATCGCTCATCGTGCAGGGAACGCCCTCGTAGCGCTGGTAGGCGCCCATCACTTCGCGGACGTCACCGTCCACGACGAGCGTCTTGAACGCGGGGAGGTAGGTCTCCCAGAGGTCGCGCATCGACACGGACACGTCCATGCTGTGGCGGAGCGGTTCCGGACCGCTGTGCACGGCGTAGTGCTTGGCGCAGGCGTGGGTCTTATAGTACTTGCCGGTCTTCTGCTGCATGCCCAGGACGGTCTGGAGGCCGATGACCGAGGTCAGGTACGGGTCCTCGCCCGGGGTCTCCTGGCCGCGTCCCCAGCGCGGG
>JAFRPH010000046.1 GCA_017429205.1 Bacteroidales bacterium | reverse complement strand
TGGCCAGCACCTCTTTTGCGCATGCGGCGAAGAGTTCGGAGAGCCGCCGCATCCTGAAGGTGAAGCAGTATATCGACGAGCACTATACGGAAACCGTCCATCTGTCGGACCTGGCTGACATGGTAGGGATGAGCCCGTCGGCCTTCAGCCGGTTTTTCAAGCTCCACACCGGGCGTACGCTGTCGGACTATCTGATTGACATAAAATTGGGCAACGCGGCCCGACTACTCGTCGACACGACGCGGAACATTTCCGAAATCTGCTACGAATGCGGCTTCAACAATCTCTCGAACTTCAACCGCATCTTCAAGGCCAAGCGCGGGGTGACGCCGCGGGAATTCCGGGCGATGTACAAGAAGAACAAGGTGATTGTCTGAGAAATTTGCTATCTTTGTATGTTATTGTACCATGCAAGGAATGAAATTGTTGCGGAAAATAGGGATCGGGGCGCTGCTCCTGGCTGTCCTGCTTGGCCTTTGGAGCTGCGATGTCGCCAAGATCAAGGACCTCAGCGTCACTTCGGTCGGCGTCAAGTACCTCGTCCCCACCTCCACCCGGTCGATGGACGCGGTCCTGCTCCTCGGCCTGGACAATCCGTCCATTTCCTTCACGGTGCAGGACGTATCCGGCGTCGTCAAGCACTATGACCGGGAGATCGCCCGCTTTACGGCTGGCGAGCTGCCGGTGCAGGCGCGGAGCGTGCAGGTGTATGAACTGCCCTGCACGGCCGTCCTATCGGACAATGTCTCGTTGCTGGACCTCCTCGCCATCGCTGCGCGGCGGTCCATGGAAGGCTTGACGGCCGATGTGAAACTACGGGTGAGCCTGAGGGGCGGGAAAGGAACGGTCCTGACCTTCAACGGCATCGACCTGTCCCAGTTCAGTGATTAGCATGATGAAAAGAATCCTGGTCATACTCCTTCTCGCCATATTGCCGTGCCTGGCGCTGCGGGCGCAGGAATACCGCGTCGACAACGGCTCCGCGCAGGTGGACTCCGCCCTTGTGGGCCGGAACGTCCTGTCGGTGCTCGGCTCCGGCGTCACCGTGAACCAGAGCCGGGCGATGCGCACCGCCTTCGACAACTACGTTTCCCGCAACGCGTCCAAGAAGCTTACCGGTTACCGCATCCGGGTCTATTTCGAGAACGGCCAGAACGCCCGGAGCCGCTCCGAGGCCATCGCCCGCTCCATCTCCGGATCCTATCCGGGTATCGGCGTCTACCGGACCTTCGAAAGTCCCAACTTCAAGGTGTGCGTCGGCGACTTCCGGACGAAGGACGAGGCGCTGAAGGTCTACCATTCGCTCAAGGCGTCCTACCCCACCGCCATCATCCTCAAGGAAACCATCAACTACCCGCGATAGGTTATGCCCACGGTCAAACAGGGAATTGAACAGAAGCTTCAGCAGAAACTCTCGCCGCTCCAGATCCAGACCATCAAACTGATCGAGATGCCGGTGCAGGCGCTGGAACAGCATGTCCGCGAGGTATTGAACGACAATCCGGTCATCGACGATACGCCCGCTTCCGGCGGCGAGTCGGACGAGCCCCGCGACATGTCGATTTCTGAGGTGGAGGACCGCGAGAACAGCGGCGGCTCCCTGGAGGAGAACTACAACTCCTACTCGGATGACGATGATCCCACCCCGTACTACAACCGTTCGGTGAACAACTGGGGCAAGGATGAGCGCCCCGAGTATAATACCTTCTCCGTCAAGCAAAGCTTCACCCAGAGCCTGCAGGAGCAACTGGGCTATCGGAACCTGACTGAGCATCAGCGGGCTGTGGCCACGTTTATCATCGGCAGTCTGGACGATGACGGCTATCTCCGCCGCGACATCGAATCCCTGGTGGACGACCTGGCCTTCCGCGCAGGCATCACCACCAATGCGGAAGAGGTGGAGGCCATGCTGAAGGTCATCCAGCAGTTCGAACCCTCCGGTGTGGGCGCCCGCGACCTTCGCGAATGCCTGCTCATCCAGTTGGAGGACAAGAAGCAGACACCGGCCGTGGCCAATGCCGTGCGCGTCCTTCGCGACGGGTTCAACGAGTTCAAGAGCCGCCAGTTCCAGAAGCTGATGAACCGCTTCCACCTGGACGCGGACCAGCTCAAGGCGGTCCTGGACGAGATCAAGAAGCTCAATCCTTCCCCCGGCGGCCAGATCGACGACAGCTACTCCGACCAGGCCCAGCAGATTATCCCCGACTTCCGGCTGGACTACGAGAATGGCGAACTGATCCTGTCCATGCCGCGTTTCTCCATCCCGGAACTCCGCATCAACCGCCGCTACGCTGAAATCATGGAGAACGGCAAGTATTCCACAGACCGTTCCCAGAAGGACGCCGCTACGTTCGTGGGCCAGAAGATCGCCGCCGCGAAATGGTTTATCGAGGCCCTGCGCCAGCGCCAGAACACCCTGGAAAGCACGATGCGGGCTATCATTGAATACCAGCACGACTATTTCATCGACGGGGACGAATCCTCCCTGAAGCCGATGGTCCTGAAGGATATCGCCGAACGCACTGGCTTCGACATCTCTACCATCTCCCGCGTGGTGAACAGCAAGTGGATTGAGACACACTTCGGCGTGTTCCCGCTCAAGTACTTCTTCTCCGAGGGTCTGGAAAACAGCGAGGGCGAGGAAGTCTCCACCCGCGAGATCAAGAAGGTCCTCCGCGACCTGGTGGACAACGAAGACAAGCACAACCCTCTCACGGACGACGACCTCGTGGACGCCCTCACCGCCAAAGGCTACAAGGTCGCCCGCCGCACCATTGCCAAGTACCGCGCCCAGCTGGACATTCCCAAGGCCCGCCTGCGGCGGGAGCTTTAAAAAGGCGAAAGGGCGAAACCAACCGGTTCCGCCCTTTTTTCGATTCGTCTTTCGCTCAGAAAACCAGCAGGAACAGGCCGGCGGCCAGGCAACCGCCCAGCATGGGGCCGAGAACGGGGACCCAGCTGTAGTTCCAGCCGCTGTCGCGCTTGCCCGGGATGGGCAGGATGGCGTGGGCGCAGCGCGGGCTGAGGTCGCGGGCCGGGTTCATCGCGTAGCCGGTGGTTCCGCCCAGGGACATGCCCAGGGCCATGATCAGGCAGGTGACCGGCCAGGCGCCGATGGCGCCGGTGGAAGAGGCGGCCCCGCCCACCTGGAAGGCGTTGCCTTCGTAGCCGAGGGCCAGGATGATGAACACCAGGAGGGTGGTGGCGATGAATTCGGAAAGGAAGTTCCGCCAGGGATTCCAGATGGCCGGCATCGTGCAGAAAGTGCCGAGCATCGTGTCGGGTTCGTCGGACGTGGCCTTGTAGTGGTCCTTGTAGAACACGTAGACGAGCAGGGCGCCCACGAAGCCGCCCAGCATCTGGGCGACGATGTAGCCGAGGACATGGTCCCAGGCGAACTTGCCGGCGATGGCGAGGCCCAGGGTGACGGCCGGATTGAGGTGCGCGCCGGAGACGGGGCCCGCAATCAGGACGCCCATCATCACGGCGAGGCCCCATGCGAGGGCGATCACGACCCATCCGGCGCCTTTCGCCTTGGACTTGTTGAGGGAGCAGGCGGCGCACACGCCGTCACCGAAGAGCACCAGGACGAGGGTGCCGATGAACTCGAAAATGTAGGGGTTGAGATGCATAGTGTATGAGTTTAGATTTCTCGACTTCGCTCGAAATGACAAACTGACTTCGTTCGAAATGACAAAAAGGGAACTCGAAAGGACAAGCTATTTGCTGAGGGTGCGGCTGATGGCGTCGGCCCAGCCGGCCTTGAGGGCGGCGGTGTCGGCGCCGGAGGGCGTGAAGACGTGCTCCGCCTGCCACTGGGCCTTGATCTCGTCCAGGGAGGCCCAGAAGCCGACGGCGAGGCCCGCGAGGTAGCAGGCGCCCATCGCCGTGGTCTCGGTGACCTTCGGACGGATGACCGAGGTGTCCAGGACATCGGCCTGGAACTGCATCATCAGGTTGTTGCGGGAGGCGCCGCCGTCCACCTTCAGCTCGGAGAGCTTCACGCCGGCGTCCTTCTCCATCGCCCCGACGATGTCCATCGTCTGGAAGGCGATGCCTTCGAGCGCCGCGCGGGCGATGTGGGCCGCCGTGGTGCCGCGGGTGATGCCGCAGATGGTGCCGTGGGCATACTGGTCCCAGTAGGGGGCGCCCATGCCGGTGAGGGCCGGGACGAAGTACACGCCGCCGTTGTCCTCGACCGTCGACGCCAGGGCCTCGATCTCGGAGGAGCTCCGGATGATGCCCAGGCCGTCGCGGAGCCATTGGACGACGGAGCCGCCCACGAAGATGGAGCCTTCCAGGGCGTAGTTGACCTTGTCCCCGATCTTCCAGGCGACGGTGGTGAGGAGGTTGTTGCGGGAGAGGATGGGCTTTTCGCCCGTGTTCATCAGGAGGAAGCAGCCGGTGCCGTAGGTATTCTTCACGGAGCCGGGCTCGGTGCACATCTGGCCGAAGAGGGCGGCCTGCTGGTCGCCGGCGATGCCGCCGATGGGCACTTCATGGGCGAAGAGGGTGGTCTTGGTGACTCCGTACACCTCGGAGCTGGAGCGGACTTCCGGCATCATCGACGCGGGAACGTCCAGCAGTTCCAGGAGTTCCTTGTCCCATTCCAGGGTGTTGATGTTGAACAGCATCGTCCGGGAGGCGTTGGAGACGTCGGTCACGTGGACCTCGCCGCGGGTGAGCTGCCACACGAGCCAGCTGTCCACGGTGCCGAAGCGGAGCTTGCCGGCCTCCGCCTTCTCCCGGGCGCCGGGAACGTTGTCCAGGATCCAGCGGATCTTGGTGCCGGAGAAGTAGGCGTCGATGATGAGGCCCGTCTTCTCGCGGATGAAATCGGCCTTGTCGCGGAGGGTGTCGCAGAACTCGGAGGTGCGGCGGTCCTGCCAGACGATGGCGTTGTACACCGGTTCGCCGGTTTCCGCGTCCCATACGATGGTGGTCTCGCGCTGGTTGGTGATGCCGATGCCGGCGATATCCTTGCCGTTGATGCCGATCTTGGTGATGGCCTCGGCGATGACGGCGGCCTCGGAAGACCAGATTTCCATCGGGTTGTGCTCGACCCAGCCGGGTTTCGGGAAATACTGGGTGAACTCCATCTGGGCGGTGGAGCAAATGTTGCCTTCGTGGTCGAAGACGATGGCCCGGGAAGAGCTGGTTCCCTGGTCCAGGGCCAGAATGTACTGTTTCATAACTATGTGGTTTCGATCAATTGGCAGATGAGGGTGGCGCTTGTGCAGTCGACCACCTGGACATCGACATACTCGCCGGTGCGGTGGCCGCCGCCGGGGAAGACGCACATCTTGCTGTTGGAGGCGCGGCCGCAGAGGTCGTCGGGATTCCGCTTGGACGGGCCCTCGACCAGGACGGTGAAGCGCTTGCCGATGTCCCTCCGGTAGCTCTCGAGGGACTTGCGGTTCTGCAGGTCGATGATTTCGTTCAGGCGGCGGGTCTTCACGTCTGCAGGGACGTCGTCGGGATAGTTCCGGGCGGCGAGCGTGCCGGGGCGCTCCGAATAGGCGAACATGAAGGCCCAGTCGAAGCCGACCTCCTCCATCAGGCTCATCGTCGCGGCGTGGTCCTCCTCCGTCTCGGAGCAGAAACCGGCGATGACATCGGTCGTGAGGCCGCAGTCGGGCATTACGCTGCGGATCTTGGCGACCCGCTCCAGGTACCATTCCCGGTCGTATTTCCGGCGCATCTTCTCCAGCATCCGGGAGCTGCCGGACTGCACGGGAAGATGGATGTGCTTGCAGATATTGTCGTAGGCGGCCATCGTTTCGATGACTTCGTCGCTGATGTCTTTCGGATGGGAGGTGGCGAAACGGACTCGCAGCTCGGGGCTCACCGAGGCGACGCGCCGGAGCAGTTCCGCGAAGTTCACGGTCTCATCGGCCGTCTTCCAGAGGTAGCTGTCCACGTTCTGGCCCAGCAGGGTCACTTCCTTGTAGCCCTTCTGGAACACGTCGCACGCTTCGCGCACGATGGAGTGCGCGTCTCGCGAGCGCTCCGCCCCGCGGGTGTACGGCACCACGCAGTATGAGCACACGTTGTTGCATCCCCGCATGATGGAGATGAAGGCGCTTACGCCGTTCTTGTCCGTCCTGACGGGGGTGATGTCCGCGTAGGTTTCGTCGCGGGAAAGGAGGACGTCGATCTGGGGCTGGTCCGGCGTGAGGGCCTTCAGCAGCCGCGGCAGCGACCGGTAGGCGTCCGGGCCCACGACCAGGTCCACCTTCCGCGTATCCAGCAGCTTGTCCTTCAGGCGCTCCGCCATGCAGCCCACGATGCCCACCACGACGCCCGGGCGCCGCTTGCGCTGCAGGTTGAACTGTTCGATCCGGCCCCAGATCCGCTGCTCCGCATTGTCGCGCACGGAACACGTGTTCGCCATGATCAGGTCCGCCTCTTCCATCGACTCCGTCCGCTCATATCCCTCTCCCGCCAGGATGGAGAAGATGACCTCCGTGTCGTTCACGTTCATCTGGCACCCGTATGTCTCTATGTAGGCTTTCTTCATAGTTCACAAAGATAATCATTTTCGCCGACGGCTCCGCCCCGCCGGAACGAAAAAAGTGTAAAAAGCCTCACTTCGCACTGATTCTGTCTGCGCCGCAGGGAATAAGTGTACTACTGGCGTTTCTGCACTTCTTTTGCCCAGAATGCACGGAAGAAGTGTAGTACGGCAGTTTCTGCACTTTTCCTGAGAGAATCATTATCTCTTTTTGGCTGTCAGTGGAAACATCTCGTCCACAGTCCGCTGGTCCAGTTGGGCAATCCGGGCCACCTGACCATTGGAAGCACCCCATTTGTTCTTGAGCAGAACTCCCAGCTCTTTCCGCTGCTGGAGAGGCAACTCTTTCACACTGTCGCGACCATATTCCGTCCGGCTCAGTTGCTGGGCCGTGATGAACAGTTCGTCATCGTTCAAGTTGGGTTTTTCGCCCAGCCGCACAGATGTTTCGACCTGCGCCTCCACATTCTTGAGCACCCACCAGGTAAACTTTCGCGCATGGGGAAACAACCGTTCCACCAGTTTGTAGTTCACGAAACTCTCCGCGGCAATCATCCCGTCCCGGACCCGCAACTGCGAATCCAGAATGGGGTTCGTCATCCGGGTCATCTTTCTTTTCTCTTTGTAACTCAATTCGTTTACGCTCTTGGAAGATAGGCTGTTCAATAGCGGATTGAAGTAGAGATATCCGCTGCACCAGGGATAAGCGAAAGGGTTCACATCGACTCGGGCGACATAGGGGTTACGAATGACATAAGCGATTTCATTCCGTAATTGGGTCAGGCTGCTGATGGCCGGCGTGTCCGGGTCCACATTGACGGAATTCAGTATGCCTGGCCTTCCCCTTCGCGCGAGGTAGTTCGACAGCCTTTTCTTCAGGCGATGGAAGAAGGCCAGGCCGTCGACCAACTCACCCTGAATGATGAAGTGAAAATGATTGCTCATCAAGGCGAAAGCGAGAATGTCAATTTGAAATTCTTTCGCAGTGACGGCTATCAGGTTAATGGCAATCTTCCGCTCATCGTCGCATTCAAAAATTAGCCCGCTCTCGAGCGGTTTCGTACTGAGATGATAAAAGGGTCCGGATTCGCGGAACAACTGTTCCTGCATCCATTCGATCTGCCGCTCGGTCGGAGGCGGCCATTTGACATACTGTTCCATCGCTGCAAGCCGTTCTGTTTTGATGCAAACATAGGAAAGCCTTTGCGGAATACAATGGAGGCCGGCGTTGTTTCAGTCAACTTTTTATGATTCTTACGATTCTTTGCGCTTTTCTTATGATCCTCATCAAAGGTTTGAGGAACTACTAGCCAGGGATTCTGTTCCTTCCGGTTAATCACCCGCAGGATGGCTGCCATACGGAACGTTCGAAATAGTGTGGGAAGGGCGATTATGCATTTATTATGGAAGTGGGATAGGAGATAAGTGCGGAATGGCCCTTTTCACACTTATTCTGCTTGGGGAGCAAAAAAAAGTGTAAAACGGGGGCGTTTTACACTATTATGGACGGGTTGAGGAGGGGAGCCTCAGAGTTTGTCGCCGAAGGCGAGGTCGCCGGCGTCGCCGAGGCCGGGGACGATGTAGCTGTGGCTGGTGAGCTCCTCGTCGATGGCGGCGACCCAGAGGGTGACTTCGTCGCCGAAGCGCTTGGCGAGGTGGTCCACGGCGTAGGCGCTGGCGATGGGGCAGACCAGGTGGATGGCGATGGGGTTGCCGCCCTCCTGGATGAGCTTGTCGATGGCGACCTCGATGGAGGAGCCGGTGGCGAGCATCGTGTCGGCCAGGACGAGGGTTTTGCCTTCCAGGGACGGCGTGGTGCAATAATCGGCGCGGATCTCGAAGTAGTCGCCGGCGCCGTACTTGCGGAAGGCCGCGAGGAAGGCGGTTTCGGCGTGGTCGAAGAAGTTGAAGACGCCCTTCTGGAGCGGCAGGCCGGCGCGGAGGATGGTGGAGATCACGAGCGCGGTGTCGCAGGTCGCGACGCGGGCGATGCCGAGGGGCGTGACCACGTCTTTCTCGGTGTAGGTGAGCTCTTTGGAGAGTTCATAGGCAAAGATTTCGCCGACGCGTTCGAGGTTGGTCCGGAAACGGAGACGGTCTTTCTGGATGGTGGCATCCCGCATCTCTGCGATGAAATTGTTGAGAACGGAGGGGTTCTCGCCGAGATTGACGACTTTCATGTAGTTTCGATGATTTGTGGTTCGGACATATATCCGAACTACAAATATAGAAATTTATTCCGATTTGCAAACCCTTTCATCCTGGAATGAGTAGTATGCCCCGTCCGCGATGATGACGTGGTCGTACAGGGCGACGTCGAAGGCCTTGAGGGCCAGTTGCAACTGCCTTGTGGCCTTGAGATCGGATTCTCCGGGGAGGGGAGAGCCCGAAGGGTGGTTGTGCACGAGGATGACGGCTTTCGCCTGTTCGTCCAGCACCCGGCGCAGCACCTGCTTGCTGTCGATGAGCGTGCAGTCGGCCGTCCCGGAGGTGAGTCTTTCCCGCCCCGTGACCACGTTGGCCCGGTTGAGGTACAGGGCCCAGCATTCTTCGTGGTCCAGTCCCTTCAGCAGCGGCAGCATCATGTCCACCACGTCTTCCGGGCCGTTCACCGTGGGGCGCCGCGAAGCGGCCTCCGCCAGGTACCGCCGCCCCAGTTCCAGGGCGGCGGCGATGGCGACGGCCCGCGCCTGCCCCACGCCCCGCTGCCGCATCAGCTGCTTCGCCGGCCGGCGGCACAGCTCCGAGAGCCGGCCGCCGGCGGACGACAGCAGCTCCTGCGCGACGCTCACTGCGTTCGCGCCCGGCACGCCCGACCCGATGAAAATCGCCAACAACTCCGCATTTCCCAGCGCTCCGGGCCCCTTGAGGAGAAGCTTCTCCCGGGGCCGCTCTTCCGTATTCCAATCCTTCAGTCTCATGGCCCCAAAGATAAGACGCCTAAACGAAAAACAACACCCGTTTTCGCAAACAGGTGTTGTTTCACTATGTATTTTATGTGTTTCTTACTCCCAAGCCCGGAGGGCGAAGTAAGTCCCTTCCCCGAGGGAAGGGATTTAGGGATGGGGTAACGTGGACCGTGCAGTTTACTGCACGAATGCAATAATCTCATTTTTGGCGACATTGTCGCCCTGCTTGCCCACGACGGCGACGATGCGGCCGTCCACGGCGGAGACGACCTCCTCCATGCCGTACCAGGCCTGCACGTGGCCGATCACCTGGCCCGCCTTGACAGCCGTACCGACGGCCGGGGCGGCGGAGGCGTCGTCCACATCGACCTGCCACAGGAGCTGGCCCTTGACGGGAACCTGCACCGGGGTGGCCTTCGGATACTTGGCGACGTACTCGTCGACGGAGAACTTGGGCATCTCCACGACGGGACGGGTGACCACGATGGGCGCGTTGGCCTTGGCCTTCAGGTCGGCCAGGTCCTTGTTGAAGCGCTCCTTGGCGATGCCGCTGCGGTA
Organism: Bacteroidales bacterium; assembly: GCA_017429205.1. The sequence goes on along the minus strand of JAFRPH010000046.1, from coordinate 34,185 downwards.
GTCGCGGTACTGGCGCTCGAACATGGCCATGTTCAGGAGTTCCTCGTCGTCCTCGCCGCAGTCCCAGCCTTCGTCCTTCATCATCTGACGGAACTTGGGCAGCTCGTTGGGATACATGTCCTGCGGGTTGCCGGTGTAGAATTCCATGCCCTTTTCCTTCGCGAGGGCCACGATCTCCGGATCCAGCTCGCCGGGCAGCTTGCCCATCTTGCCCAGGATCATGCCCCAGGCGTCCTTGTCGATGGAAGACCAGCGCGGCTTGTCGTTGAGCATATTGAACAGGTTCATCAGCGCGATGTTCTTCACGTACTGGCTGAACGGGGTCACGAGCGGCGGATAGCCGAGGCGCGGCCATACGTATTCGACCTCTTCGAAGAGTTTCACCATCAGGGTGTCCAGGGTCATCTCCGGACGGCCGTGGGAGCGCTGGGCGGCGTTGATGGCGCCCTGGAAGTTGCGCAGGTCGGCCATCATCGAGCCCATCATGCCGCCGGGCAGGCCGCAGCCCACCAGCAGGGAGGACATCTGGGAATTGGCCGGAAGGATCCAGTAGCCCAGGAAGTCGTCGATGAACTCCTGCGTGAGGCGGCGCACCTCCATGTAGGCGTCCATGTTGACGTCCTTCACCAGGAAGCCGTCGGCCTTCATCATCTGCTGCATGGAAATCACATCCGGATGGACCTTGCCCCAGGAGAGGGGTTCGACGGCGCAGTCCAGGTAGTCAGCGCCGGCGCGGGCCGCCTCCAGCATGGAAGCCGGGGAGAAGCCGGGGCCGGTGTGGCCGTGGTACTGGACCTTGATATGCGGGTGCTTCTTCTTGATGCCGGCCACGATCTGGCCGATCTCCGTCGGACGGCCGACACCGGCCATGTCCTTGAGGCAGATTTCGTCAGTACCGTACTCGACCAGCTTCTCCACCACACCCAGGTAGTATTCCACCGTGTGGACGGGGGAGTGGGTGATGGACAGGGCAGCCTGCGAAATCATGCCGGCTTTCTTGGCATATTCGACGGAGAGCTTGAGGTTGCGGTGGTCGTTCAGGCCGCAGAAGGAACGGGCGATGTCGGTGCCCTGCGCCTTCTTCACCTTGAACATCAGTTCACGGACGTCCGCCGGAACGGGGTACATGCGGATGGCGTTGAGGCCGCGCTCCAGCATATGGGTCTGGATGCCCGCCTTGCGGAGGGGAGCCGTCCATTTGCGCACGGAGACGTTCGGGTTCTCGCCGTAGAGCAGGTTCACCTGCTCGAAGGCGCCGCCGTTGGTTTCCACGCGGTCGAAGCAGCCCATGTCCACGATGGCCGGGGCCACTCGCACCAACTGGTCCACGCGCGGTTGATACCGGCCGGAACTCTGCCACATGTCCCTGTACACCAGGGAGAACTTGATTTCACGTTTTGCCATATCAGAAATATCAGATGTTTTGTCTATTCAAACAACAAATATACGAAATTATTCCATTTCCTTTGCGAAAAATTCCGCCATTGCATCACGGATTTCGTAAAAACGCGGCGTATACTTCAGCGCGTCGTCCAGATGCATCCGATGCCGGGGTTCCGGGACGGGGTGATGCTCCGCTCGCAGACCCAGTTCCAGGGCCTTTTCGTGGACGGCGTGCGTCCCGTACATCGGGTCCGAGAAAAGTCTCCCGGCCCATCCGAGGGGATAGCCGTAGTCGTACGGCATCACCGGGTCGGCGACGGACTGGAAGGAAAGGATGGGCACCCGTGCGTTCTCCAGGACCGACAGGTCGTGGACGGAGCCCCAGAGGTTGGCGACGGCCCGGATGCGGAAATCCGCGGGCAGCCGCCGCTTGACTTCCTGCATGGGCTTGTCCCCATACAGCCGGAAGGCCAGGTTCAGGGCCGTCATGGCCCCGGCGCTCGTCCCGCACAGGAATACGCGGTCCGGGTCGATGCGGAGGTCTTCCCGTCCCAGCAGGTAGGCCAGGGCGGCGTCGGCGTCTTCCAGCGCCCGGTATTCCGCTTGCCGGATTTCCTTTTTGATCGCATGGAACCCCAGCCGGTAGTCGATGGAAACCGCCACATAGCCCAGCGAGGCGAAATACTGCCCCCAGCCTTTCTGGCCGGGCTCGCTTTTGTTGCCGATGAAAAAGGATCCGCCGTGCATCATCAGCAGCAGCGGCCGTTTGGCCGAAGGATCGTCCCCGGCCGGCGCATAGATGTCCATCTCCAGGGTGACGGGCTTCGGAATGCCGCTGTGGAACATCAGCTTGAGGGTGGCTCTCTTGTCCCCGATGGGGGCGTGGGTGTAATAGCCCGGGGCGGTGGCATAAGGAACATCCTTCTCCACCTTCACTTGATAGGCTGGCGTAGTGAAAGGAAGGGCCATGGCGAGGAGCAGCGTGAACAGGCTCATCATCAGAAGGATGCCGCCAACCGCAGACCGAACCGCGTCGTGCTTTCGATTTTCGCCTCGATCTCCTCCGGCGTGCTGTAGTCCATGTTCCACGCGGCCACGGTCAGGACCGTGCCCAGGTCCCAAAGCTCCGACAGGGCGTGCAGGTAGCTCGAGCCCTGCTCCCGCGCGTCGCCGGTGGGAATGTTCATCCCGCGGGTGGTGATGTACATCACCTTCTCGCACTTGCACTTGCCCACGCAGGTGCGCCCGTTGTCCGTAAACGTGACATCGAACAGGGAAACGTGCTCGAAGAACACCTTCACCACGGCCGGGAAGCTCATGTCCCAGAATGGCGCCGCGACCACGATCCGGTCCGCCTCGGCGATGGCACGGGCGGCCTCCTGGGCCCAGGCGGGGACGATCCCCGCCGCCCGCTGCGCATAGGTCTCGGGCGTCAGCGGCTCCATCGGCATCTTCGTGAGGTCGAACCTCGTTATCTCATACCGCTTGGCGAGCTCCTCGAGAATGGGCTCCGCAATCCTTCTTGTCCGGGATTCCTCCCCCCGGATGCAGGCGTCGATCACGACCAGTTTCTTCATAAGAATCAATCTTTTCTGCAAATATAGCGAATATAACGAAAAAAACGCCCCCGGAAAACTCCGGGAGCGTTTCTGGGTGGATGATGGGGCTCGAACCCACGACACTCGGAACCACAATCCGATGCTCTACCAGCTGAACTACATCCACCATGTAATGGATTGCAAAGGTACGAAAAAAATCGTTCCCTGCAAGGGTTTGCGCAAAAAAATCAGTTGACGACCGGCGGCATGTAGGATCCTTTCCGTTCCTGCAGGGTCAGGGGACCGCCTTCCAGGGTGTGCGCGGTCCACTGCAGAAGGACGGGAATCGGGTGGGTCGGTTTCTGGGATTGGGACTCGGCGTACTGGTCGAATGCCGCGGCGGGATCGTGGATCGGGATGCACAGGAAGATGCTCAGGGGGGTGTTCCCGGAGACCGTGTCCTGGGAGCCGTCGTGGTCGAGGCGGAAGGTCAGATTCTTCTCGTCGACCGTGTAGGCGGCGTCGAAGGTGTGCTTGTCGGCCTCTTTTCCGTCGAAGGTGGCCAGGATGTTCAGGTAGGCGTCGCTGAACCAGGCGTCACTGACTTCGAGCGGGGTTCCGGCGGGGTCGGCCGGCAGGGAGCGGACGTGGGTGGGCTGGAGGATGCCGGCGTCCATCAGGCCATGGAGGTCGATGTCGATCTGGCTCGGGTCCGTGATCGGATGCGTCTGGTAGCGGATCAGCACCCGGCGGGTGGAGGTGACGTCGTATTTTCCCTCGTTGCCGACGACGGTCATTTTCGTGCCGTTGTCGGACGTGAACACGCCGCCGCCGATGGTGCCGGCCTCGATGCCGGAATAGAGGTAGGAATCCTGCTTGTTGCATCCGCCGAGGAGGACCAGGGCGCCGAGCAGGGCGAGAATCAGTTTTTTCATACGGTTTTGGACTTGCGGGTCGGGCGGGCGATCAGTTGGATGTCGATGTCCTCGACGGTGAATCCCCTGAACTTGCGCCGCTTCAGGTGCGCCTGCACGAGTTCGGCCAGTTCGTCGTCGAAGATGTCGCGGTACTTGTGGTTCTCCTTGTCGTACAGGTGGATATGGCGGAAATTGTTGATGTCGAAATACATCTTGTTGTTGCTGCTGAGGCGGCGGCTGTAGATCTTGAGGTCCGCCAGCTGCGACAGGATGTTGTAGACCGAGGCGACCGTGACCTTCACGATGCCCCGTCGGGCGATTTCCTCCTTGACCATGTCCGCCGAGGCGTGGCCGAGGGCCATCATCGCCTCGTGCACCTCCAGTCGCTGGCGGGTCGCCTTGAGGCCGTGGCGCTTGAGCCGGGAACGGAATTCGTCCAGGGAAGGCATCGCGGTATTTGTCTGGGTGGCCATGGATTGCAAAGATAGGATGAATTTGGAAGGATTCAAAATGACAGGAGCGCCCGGGCGTTCGCGACGGCGGCGTCGGTGATGACGGACCCGCTCAGGAGGCGGGCGATTTCCTGCACCCGATCCTCCTCGGAGAGGAGGCGGATGTCCGTGACGTCGTGCTCCTTGGTGACCAGGTAATGGGCTTTTCCCTTGGCGGCGACCTGCGGGAGGTGGGTGATGGCGAACACTTGCATATCCTCGCCCATCCGGCAGATCAGCTGGCCCATCCGGTCCGCGGCGCTGCCGGACACGCCGGCGTCGATCTCGTCGAAGATGAGGGCGGGCATCGCCGTGTAACGGGCCATCATCGCCTTGAGGCTGAGCATGATGCGGGAGAGTTCGCCGCCGGAAGCCACCTTGGACAGGTCCTGCGGGGCCTTTCCCGTCGACGAGAACAGGAAGCGGACGGCGTCCCGGCCGGCGGGGCCTTCCGGGGCGTCGGCCAGTTCGACCTGGAAGACGGCGTGGTCCAGTTCCAAGAAGGCCAGCGACGCCAGGATGGCGGAGGCGAAGCCTTCCGAAGCCTTTTCACGGGCGTCGTGCAGGGCGTCGGCCGCCGCCGCATAGGCCTTCTCCGCCTTGCCCAGGGATTTCTCCAGCGCCACGCGCCGCTCTTCCAGGGCCGTGGAGTCGAACAGGGCCTCGGAGAGGCGGTCCCTTTCGGCGATCAGTTCGCCGACCGTCTGCACGCCGTGCTTTTTCATCAGGTCGTACAGGAGGGACATCCGGTCCTCCACCTGTTCCAGGCGGTCGGGGGAGACGTCGATGCGCGCGTTTGCGCTTTCCAGCTCGTCCGCGATGTCCTCCAGCTCCAGCCGGGCGGATTCCAGCCGCTGCACGAGCGGTTCCAGGGCGGGGATGAAGCGGGCGGCGCGGGCGGCCTGCTTTTCGGCCTCCTTCAACTGCGCCGTCAGCGGGGCGCGGTCGTCGGCCGGGGCGAGGATGTCCTCGCAGCCATTCAGGTATTCTTTCAGCTCTTCCGCGTGGGCGAGCTGCTTTTGCTCGGCTTCCAGCTCCTCCAGTTCGCCGTCCCGGAGCTTCGCTTCGTCCAGACGGGCGAACAGGGCCTCGTTATAGTCCTTTTCCGCGGCCATCCGTTGCAGCCGGTCCGTCACCTCGGCCAGCTCCTTCCGGAGGCCCTGGAGGTCGTTCCAGGCCTTCCGGCAGGCGTCGAGATTCCCGGTCGAGCCGGGAATGACGGGGGAAAGGTTGCCGGCGTAGTGGTCCAGCAGGGACATCCGGAAGGCGGGATCGCCCAGCCGGAGGGTCTGGTGCTGGGAATGGATGTCGATGAGGTGCTCCGAAAGGGCCTGCAGGACGGGCAGGGACACGGGTTCGTCGTTGACGAAGCTCCGCGACCGCCCGGTCCGGTTCAGGGTCCGGCGGATGAGGAGGGTGTCGCCCACCTCCAGGTCGTTCTCGGCCATCAGGGTTCGCAGGGGTGCATTGCCGTCGGCGGAGAACTCCGCCTCCACGACGCAGGTGTCCCCGTGCGCCCCCACCAGGGAGGCGTCGGCCTTGCCGCCCAGGGCGAGGCCCAGGGCGCCGAGGAGGATGGACTTGCCCGCTCCGGTCTGTCCGGTTATAATGACGAGACCCTCCGGAAAATCAATTTCCAGAGAGTCGATCAGTACGTAGTTCCGGACGTGGAGCGAGCGGAGCATTACTCCTCGCCGTTGATGTCGATGGGGTTCGCGCTCTGTGCCCGACGGTAGTAGAGTTCACCGTTCTCGAACTCGGCGATGGCCACGAGATCCGGCTTGGGCTGACGCTCGTAGTACTTGGAGATTTCAATCTGCTCCTTGTTCTCGAACACTTCCTCCATCGTGTCGCGGTCGTTGCGGAAATCCTCCAGTTTCTTGGTGAGTTCCTTCTTCTCGGCGGCGGCGATCTGGTTCGCCCGCTTGTAGAGGATCACGACGGATTCATAGATATTGCCGGTCGGGGCGGCCAGGGTGCGGATGTCGCGCGTAATGGTGTTGCCCGGTACTTTCTTCTTGCTGCCAGTGTCCATTTCTTCTTCTGTTTTTTTAGTTTCCAATTATTAATACTGCACTTTCGGCGGCAGGGTTTCAATTATTTTCGGAACTGTTTTTCTCCATCGCCTTGCGCTCGCGCTCGAAGTCCTTGGCCTTCAGGTCCAGCTCCTCGTCCACCCCGTCGTAGCGGCCCAGGGCGCGCTGGGAGCGGCGGTACATCGCGTCCAGCTCGCGGCGGTACTTGGAGTCGGGATTCTCGCCGACGAAGTTGAGGTAGTCGTCCACGAAGACGAGGTAGCGCTCCTTCTGCTTGGCGGGGACGCTCATCCGGGCGTAATGGTAGGAAGCCATCGCGGTGTAGTACAGGATGTCCTCGCGATAGGCGTTGTCGGCATTGTCCTTCAGCACGTTGCGGAGGGCGACGCGGGCGGCGAGATAGTCCTCCATCTTGTAGTAGAGGCGGGCGTTCTCGAATTCCTTGCGGTCCAGCCGGTCGTACAGGTCCTTCTTCATCGCCGAGCAGGCCTCCAGGTGCTCCTTCGCATCGGGATACTCCAGCTCGTAGGTGATGATCGTCGCGAGGCAGTTCCGGGTCGGGGTCTGGTCCAGCTCCCAGCGGAGGGTGGCCCGGTACAGGCAGTCGATCCGGAGGAAGCGGGCGTCGCTGGAGAAGGGACTCTGCGGGTACTTCTCGATGAACTTGGCGAAGTTGGATTCCGCCGTGTAGTAGTCCTTGTAGCGGTAGTTGGACAGGGCCCAGTAGTAGCGGACCGTGTCGTCCCGCTCGGTGCCGTCGGTGAGGATGGCCATCGACTCGAAGAGCTGGCCGGCCTTGAGGTATTTGCCGTCGTTGAACAGATCCATCGCCGCCTTGTACTTGGCGTCCACGTCATTGGACGAGAGCAGGGTCTCGAACTGGGACTTGCAGGCGGCCAGGAGGGCCAGGACCGCGACGGTGAGGACAATCGTTCTGGATTTCATCATCATAACTCCATTTATCAGATCTCAAGCAGGAACTTCTCCGCATCCCGCGCGGCGGCGCATCCCGACGCCGCGGCCGTGATGGCCTGGCGGTAGGTGGGATCCTGGACATCGCCGGCCGCAAAGACGCCCTCCACGCAGGTGCGGGAGGATTTTCCTTCGGTGACGATGTAGCCGGCCGCGTCGGTTTCCACCCAGGGGGCGAACAGCTCCGAGTTGGGATGGTGGCCGATGGCGAGGAAGAAACCGTCGATGTCGATATCAAAGACAGTGCCATCCTTGCGGACGAGGCGGGCGCCCGTGACGCCGAAACCGTCCCCGAGGACTTCCTGCGTGTTGCAGTTCCAAAGCATTTCGATGTTCTCCGTCGCGAAGACCTTCTCCTGCATCGCCTTGGAGGCGCGGAGAACGTCGCGGCGGACGATCATATACACTTTCTTGGCGAGGGAGGCGAGGTAGATGGCCTCTTCGCAGGCCGTGTCGCCGCCGCCCACCACGGCGACCGTGCGCTTCCGGTAGAAGAAGCCGTCGCAGGTGGCGCAGGCCGACACGCCCGCTCCCTTGTATTTCTCCTCCGAAGGCAGGCCCAGGTAGCGGGCCGTCGCTCCCGTCGCGATGATCAGCGCGTCGGCGGCGATTTCCTTCTCTCCGTCGATGACGACCTTGAACGGGCGGCCGGAGAGGTCCACGGAGGTGGCCACGCCGCTGCGGACGTCGGCCCCGAAGCTCTTGGCCTGTTCCCGCATCTGGTCCATCAGGTTGTTCGCGTCCACCCCGCCCGGGAAGCCCGGGAAATTCTCCACGATGGTCGTGGTCGTGAGCTGGCCGCCCGGCTGGATGCCCTCGTACAGGACGGGGGACAGGTTCGCGCGGGAGGCGTAGATGGCGGCGGTGAATCCGGCGGGGCCTCCGCCCAGGATGAGGCATCGGATGTTTTCCATATCTTTATTGTACGAGAGAGGTGGAATAGTCGGTGCTGTAGACGATGCGGCGGATGCCGGTGTTCTTGTAGGACCCCGCGGGCGTCTTCTCGAAGCGGAAGTCGGTGTGGAGGCCGGAGTCGGGGACGCGCGTAAGGGCGCGGGTCCACCGGTTGCCGTACTTGGAGACCAGGCTCGTGAAATAGCGGGCGAGGTCGTATCCCTGGAAGGCGAACTGGCTGGGCTCGGTCCGGTAGAGGGCGCGGTAGGAGCGCACGAAGGACTTCACCCGGGGCGTGTCGTAGTCGGCGAAATACGGCGAACTGATGTGCAGGTCGTTCTGGTGATAGGTGCTTCCGTCGATGGTCTCGAAGGTGCGGACCTTGGAGGGGGCGTACATCGCGAAGCGGTAGCCCCGGCCCAGCAGGAGCACGAGGTTGCGGACCATGTCGCCCACGAAAGCTTCCTTCTCGGACGCCACGATGATGCGGTTCACGCCCGTCTTGGTCAGGCGCGACGTGAGGGCGGCGGGCAGGGACCGGCCTTCGGCGACGGTCCAGCTGACGCCTTCGAACGGCGTGCCGGCCTCCACGAGCGCGTTGCGCACGCCCACGGCCGGCGCCGTGCTGCCGCTCACCTTCTCGGTCACGAGGATGATCCGGTCGCCCCGCTGGAGGTCGTCGGCCGCCCAGGCCGCGAGGTCGGCGTACTGGCTTTCCGGCGAGGACGGGGCCTGGATGAAGCCGGCACGGGAATCCGCCAGGGTGGCGGCCCGCTGGTCCAGCGGGGAGATGACCTGGGTCTTTCCGTCGGCGCGCTCCAGCACCGTGGTGAGGTCGGTGGAGGTGATCGGCCCCAGGATGAAGTCGTTCCGTCCCAGTTCGGCGGCGGAAGGGACGCCGTCCTGGAGGTCATAGACGTTCAGGACGGTCTTGATGCCTGCGGACTCGAGGTCGTGCAGGGCCATCAGGACGCCGGAGTAGAAGTCCATGTTGGTTTCGCTCGCCCGGCCGGCGGCGTTGAAGGGCAGCAGAATGCCCAGTTCCACGTTCCCTTTCCCGGCGGACGGGTCCATCACGCTGACGTCGAAGTCGTCGTCCTCGTCCGCCGTGGCGCGGGCTTGGGCCGGGTCCACGGTGACGGGATCCACCCGGAGGGGATCGTAGTTGCCGGCGGCGATTTCGGGGTCGACGATCTCGGGGTCGCCGATGGTGGGGATGTCAGGCGGGAGGATGTCGGCCTTCTTCACCTTGACCTTGTCCACCTTGAGGGGCCTGTACTTGCCCGCGGACACCATCTCGGGATCCTTGATGACCGGATCCTCGAGGGTGGGAAGGACGGGCGGGGGGACGGGCTTGTCCTCGGCCTTCGGGGCCGCTTCCTGCTTCGGCTCGGCCTTCACCGGGGTCGCGGAAGCGAGAACCGTTCCGGAATTCGCGGGAATCTTGAGCACCTGGCGCTTGGTCACTTTCTTGCTGCGCAAGCCGTTGGCCTGCATGATGGCCTCCGGGGTCACGCCGTATTGGGCGGCGATGTCCTCGAGGTCCTCATACCACATCACGGTGTGCTCGATGAAAGACTGGCCCTGCGGGGCGGCTTGCTGGACCGCGGGCCGGGCCGGTTCGGCCTGGGCCTGGGCCTGCTGCGCGCCTTCCACGATGGGGATGAGCAGGGTGGTGCCTGTCTGCAGGCCCTTTTCCTCCAGGCCCGCGTTGGCCGCGTACAGGTCTTCAACGGTGACGCCGTAGGCCTTGGCGATGCCGAACAGGGTCTGGCGCTCCAGGACCGGATGGGACAGGTATATCTTGCCGTTCAGGCGCACTCTCTCCGTGGACACCTTGACCGGCGTGGCCACATACTCCTGCGCGGAGAGCACAGGGGAGAGGGCGAGGCAGAAGAGGAGCCCGGCGAGGGCGATGGCTCTGTTTTTCATGGCGCTTTTGCTTTTAAAGTTGGGCCGCGAAGCCGGCGAGGTCCGCGCAGAAGCGGTCCCAGTCGAGACGCTCCTTCTCGAGGCGGATCGCCCGGACGCAGTCCGTCCGGACGGCAGGGTCGGAAAAATAGCGGAGGATCTCGTCGCGGATGGCTCCGGGCTCGGCCGCAGGGGCGACAATTCCCGTGCCACGGTCGCCGATGGTGCCCTTCAGACCGCCCACGTCGGTGACGATCATCGGCACCTCGAAGTGGTAGGAGATGGAGGAAATGCCGCTTTGGGTGGCGCTCCGGTAGGGGAGGACGGTCACATCGGCCGCGGAGAAGAACGTCTTGACCTCCGAGTCCCGGATGTAGTCCGGGAACACGCGGACCCGGTCTTTCCCCGGGAGGCTGTCGATGAGGGCCTGGTACTTGTCGAACGAGCCGTAGGGCTCGCCGGCGATGACGAGCTGGTAGTCGTCCGGCAGGTCCCGGAAGGCCTCCAGCAGGATGTCCAGCCCCTTGTAGTCCCGGATCAGGCCGAAGAACAGGAGCGTCTTCCGCCCCGGGTCGACGCCGAGCGCTTTCGCCGCCTCTTCCCGCGGGAGCTTTTCCCCGAAATGGGAGTAGAGCGGGTGGGGGAGGAGGACGTACTTGGCGTCGGGTTTCAGGGTCAGGAGGTCGTCGGTGACGCTTTGCGACATCGTCACGAAGCCGTCACAGGCGTTCAGGAACCATTTGGTCAGGGGCTTGTCGAACCAGTGCGGCTCGTGGGGGATGACATTGTCCAGCACGGGCACCACCTTGCAGCGGGCGCCGGCGTGCCGGGCGACCCAGCCCAGCGACGGGGCGAACCACGACATCCAGTATTTCATCACGAGGAGGTCGGGTCCCCAGGCGCGGATGGCGCGGGCGGTCTTTCCCCAGGAAAACGGGTTCACCGTGTCCAGCAGGGCGTCCGCCTCCACCGGCACGGCTTCGTCGTCGGGGGTCACATACTGCGTCTTCCCCGGGAAGAGGATCTCAGGATACTGCCTTTTGAAGGACCAGGCCCTGACATCGTGCAACTTTCCCAGTCCCGCGAGCAGGCTCGCGTTGAACTGGGAAATGCCTCCCCGTAGGGGATAGAAACTGGACAGTATGGCGACCTTCATCGGGGCCGGGGCTTACTTCGTCTCGGCCGCCTTGGTCTTGACGTATTCGGCGTTCAGGCCGGCGAGGATCTCGTCGGTGATGTCGAGGGCGGCGCTGCCGGTCACCACGGGAGCCGGGAGGATGTCGCCGGAGGTGGTGAGGATGAGGGCGTACTGCTTCTCCACGTTGTAAGCCTGCACGAACTCCGCGATGGCGTTCATGATCTGGTTCAGCATCACCTGCTGCTCCTCCTGCATCTCCTGCTGCTTGCGGACCACGTACTGCTGGTACTCGTTCTGCTGCTGCTGGAGCTTCTGGTACTGGGCGTTGGCCACGGAGGTGGTCAGCAGGCCCTTGTCCATCTTGTTCTGGAAGTCGTTGGCGTCTTTCTGGAGCTTGTTGCCGCGGCGGTCGATCTCGGACTGGATGCCATTGACCTTGGTCTCCACGACGGAACGGAGGTCGTTCGCCATGTCATAGCTCTCGACGACCTTGTCGATGTTGAAGAAGACGATGCTGCCGGCGGCGGCGGTGGTGTCGGCCTGGGTGGCGGAGGCGGCGACGGGGGCTGCATTGTTGCAGCTGCTCAGGACGAGGCCGGCCACGAAGGCGGCGCTGAGGAGGGATACGATTCTTTTCATGTATGAATTAATTATATATTTTCGGTACAAGATTGCAAAGATAACTATTTTTTGCGGATTTCCGCAAGATAGGCCGCAATCGTGCGCTCGAGGCCCATGTAGAGGGCGTCGCAGATGATGGCGTGGCCGATGGAGACCTCGTCCGTCCAGGGAATCGTCTTCACGAAGTACGCGAGGTTTTCCAGGGACAGGTCGTGGCCGGCGTTCAGGCCCAGCCCGCAGGCGCGGGCGGCCTTCGCCGTCTCCAGGTACCGGGCGATGGCGGCCTCCGGGCCCAGCGGGTATTCCGCGGCGTAGTCGGCCGTGTACAGTTCCACGCGGTCGGCCCCGCACACGGCGGCCCCTTCGGCCATCCGGGGATCCGGGTCGACGAAGATGGAGACGCGGATGCCGCGGGACTTGAACTCCCGGCAGATGTCCGTCAGGAAGTCCTTGTGTTTCAGCGTGTCCCAGCCGGCGTTGGAGGTGATGGCGTCGTGGGCGTCCGGGACCAGGGTCACCTGGTCGGGGACCACCTCGTTCACGAGGTCCACGAAGGAAGGGATCGGGTTGCCTTCGATGTTGAATTCGGTGGCGACGAGGGGGCGGATGATCCGCACGTCGCTGTAGCGGATGTGGCGCTCGTCCGGACGGGGGTGGACGGTGATGCCTTCGGCGCCGAAGCGCTCGCAGTCGAGGGCGGCCTTGGTCACGTCGGGCATGTTGCCGCCGCGGGCGTTGCGCAGCGTGGCTACCTTGTTGATATTTACGCTCAATCGGGTCATGTTTCGTCGTTTTTTCGCGACAAAAATAGTGATTTTTATAATTTAAAGTGTTATTTTTGGCGGCTGATTTGATTCTGACGAATGAAAATAGGTTATTTCATCCTGAACGACGGATTGCGGGAAGACCCGTCCGTGACCGCGCTTCTCGCCGACCTCGCCGCCGCTTCCTACCAGGTGTATGAGATCCGGGACCGGAACGACGTCCTCCCGGGGACGGACCTGGTCCTGTCGATGGGAGGCGACGGCACGTTCCTGTCCGCCGCGCATCTGGTGTCGGACATCGGCCTTCCCATCCTGGGCGTGAACTTCGGCCGCATCGGGTTCCTGTGCGAAAACAGCCCGGAGGCCGTCCTCAAGGCCTTGATGGAAGGCGATTTCAGCATCGAGTACCGCACGGTCCTCAACGCCACGCTCAAGGGGCCGGACGCCCGCCGCAACATCGGGATGCTGCCTTATTCGCTGAATGAAGTGGCCATCCACCGCAAAGGGGCCTCCGTGCTCGGAATCCGCGTGTCGGTGAACGGGGAGACCCTCCCCACCTACTGGGCCGACGGCCTCATCGTCTCCACCAGCTCCGGGTCCACCGCCTACTCCCTCAGCGCGGGCGGCCCGATCTGCCTGCCCGACACGAAAGTGCTCGTCATCACCCCGATCGCCCCGCACAACCTCAACGTGCGGCCGCTGGTCGTCCCGGAAACCTCCAAGGTGGACATCGCCTTCGAGAGCCGCGAGGGCGTCGCCGTGATGACCACCGACAACCAGACCGTGGAAATCGTGCAGGATTGGACCATCCACGTGGAGATGGCACAATTTTCGCTGAAGCGTATCCGGCTCGCCGAGTCCGGTTTCGTCCGGGCGCTTACTTCCAGGCTTTTCTGGGGCGAGGATATGAGAAACAACGGATAGAATCGTATGAACAACGTACCGCAGCACGTCTCCATCATCATGGACGGAAACGGCCGCTGGGCGAAAGCCCGCGGGAAGGAGCGTGTCTATGGCCATGTGGCGGGGGTGGAAAGCGTCCGCGCCTGCACCGAGGCCGCCGTGGAGGCGGGGGTGAAGTATCTCTCCCTGTACGCCTTCTCCGAAGAGAACTGGAACCGTCCCGAGGCGGAAGTCAACCGCCTGATGGAATTGATGATGGAAGCCATCCACAACGAGGTGAAGACGCTCCTTGACAACGGGGTGCGCTTCGTCGTGCTCGGGAACCGCGCCCGGCTGTCCGCCAGCCTGAACGCCGCCATCGACGCCCTGATGGAGAAGACCGCCGGCTGCGCGCGGATGACCCTGATCGTCTTCCTCAGCTACAGCGGACAGTGGGACATCCTCCAGGCGATGAAGAAGGCGGCGGCCGAGAAGGGCCCCGAAGGCGTCCAGGCGATGACGGCGGACGATTTCGCCGGTTACCTGGTGACCGCCGGCATCCCCGATCCGGACCTTCTGATCCGCACGTCCGGGGAGCAGCGCATCTCCAATTACCTCCTCTGGCAGTGCGCCTATACGGAGTTCGTCTTTTCCGAGGTCCTCTGGCCGGATTTCCGCAAGCCGGAGTTCCGCGCCGCCCTCGAAACCTATGCCGGCCGGGACCGCAGATATGGAAAAGTGAAATAAAAGAATTATCTTTGCAGGATAATGAGAGAAACGATGATGATACGCAAGATAGCCTGCCTCCTGCTGCTCGGCCTCGCGGGGATGTCCCTCCGGGCCCAGACGGGGCGGGAATCGATCGAGATAGATTACGGCAATCCAAAGACTTACGTGGTCGGCGGCGTCGGCGTGGAAGGCAACCAGTACTTCGGCGAGAACCAGGTGCTGCAGCTGACCGGCCTCCGCACCGGGATGAAACTCACCGTCCCGGGCGAGGACGTGACCGGCATCGTCAAGCGCCTGGTCGCACAGCGCTTCTTCGAGGACGTGTCGATGGTCGTGGACTCGCTGAACGTGGCGCGGGACACCGCCTGGTTCAAGATCATCGTCAAGGAGCGCCCCAGGGTCTCCCGCTGGACCTATTCCGGCGTCAAGTCCGGTGAGCGGAAGGACCTGCAGGACCGCCTGAACCTCCGTCCGGGCCGCGAGTTCTCCGACTATGTGCAGCGCACCTCCGAGGACATCATCAAGCGCTACTACAAGGAAAAAGGCTACCTCCTGGTCGAGGTGGACACGCAGGTGCAGAAAGACACCGTCATCCGCAGCGCCATCCGGGTGAACTTCGACGTGAAGAAGGGCGAGAAGGTCCGCATCAAGGACATCAACTTCAAAGGCAACAACGAGGACGTCTCGGAGTACAAGCTCTCGAAGTCGATGAAGGACACCCATTCCAACAAGTGGTACAACTTCTTCAAGTCCAAGAAATTCAAGGAGAAGGAGTACCAGACGGACCGCAAGACCGTCCTGGAGGCCTTCAACGAGGCCGGCTACCGGGACGCCCGCCTGGTCCGCGACTCCATCTACTACGTGGACCCGAAGCACCTGTCCATCGACATGATCTTCGACCAGGGCCCGAAATACTACTTCCGCAACGTGACCTGGACCGGCAACTCGGTCTATCCTTCCGAGGTCCTCGACGAGATCCTCCAGATCAAGAAGGGCGACATCTATGACATGGTCACGATGGACAAGCGCCTCCACGGCGGCGGCAAGCAGACGGACTACGACGTCTCCAAGCTCTACAAGGACAACGGCTACCTGTTCTTCCAGGTCAATCCGGTGGAGGTGAACATCCAGAACGACTCCGTCGACGTGGAAATGCGCATTTCCGAAGGCAAGCCCGCCACCCTGAACAACATCGTCATCAACGGCAACGACCTGACGAACGAGAAGGTCGTCCGCCGCCAGATCATGACCCGTCCGGGCTACCTGTTCAGCCAGACGGACTTCGAACGTTCCATCCGTGAAATCGCCTCCCTCGGCCAGTTTGACGCGGAGGCCATCATGAAGCCGGGCGGCTACTCCGTCATCCCCAACCAGCTGAACAACACGGTGGACCTGGTGTACAACGTCACCGAGAAGCCGTCCTCCACCCTGGAGCTCTCCGGCGGCTGGGGCGGCCGCACCTTCGTCGCCACCGCGGGCGTGAGCTTCAACAACTTCTCCACCCGCCGGATGTTCGAGAAGGGCGCCTGGCGCCCGGTCCCGCTGGGCGACGCGCAGACGCTCTCCTTCCGCTTCCAGACGAACGGCCGCTACTACACGACCCTCAGCGCCAGCTTCATGGAGCCTTGGCTCTTCGGCAAGAAACCGACGTCCCTCAGCCTCTCCGGATACTATTCCCGGATGACGGACTCCTATCTGTACATCGGCCTCCTCTCCACGGACCGCATGTTCGAAGTCTTCGGCTTCAACGCCGGACTCGGCAACCGCCTGAAGTGGCCGGACAACTACTTCGTCCTGTACAACAACCTCAGCTGGCAGACGTACAAGCTCACGAACTGGTACCAGAGCTACTTCGCCTTCACGGACGGCATCTCCCACAACCTGAGCTACACCCTCTCGCTGACCCGCAACTCCTCCGACCAGCAGATCTACCCGCGCCAGGGTTCCGAGTTCTCCGCCTCCGTGCAGCTCACCCCGCCGTATTCCCTGCTCCGCAAGTACACCTTCAAGAACGGGGAGAAGGTCAAGGTGAACAGCTACAAGGACGTCAACTACGACGCCACCTATATGGACGGCCTGGGCAACATCCAGAACGAATGGAGCTCGGCGAACCGCTACAAGTGGATCGAGTACCACAAGTGGAAGTTCAGCGGCGCCGTCTACACCAAGCTGGTGGGCGACCTCGTCCTGATGAGCCGCGCGCAGTTCGGCTTCCTGGGCTACTACAACCGAAACTGGGGCTATTCCCCGTTCGAAGGCTTCCAGGTGGGCGGAGACGGTATGTCGGGCTATATGACCTACGGCTCGGAAATCATCTCCCTGCGCGGTTACGAGGACTATTCCCTCACGCCGATGCGCGTCACTCCGTACAGCTCCCAGGGCACGTACGCGGGTAACATCTACGACAAGTTCACGGTCGAACTCCGCTACCCGGTGATCCTGGAGCCGCAGTCCACCATCTATGTCCTCGGCTTCCTCGAGGGCGGTAACTGCTGGGCGGACATCCGCGAGTTCAACCCGTTCCAGATCAAGCGGAGCGCCGGCGTGGGCGTCCGCGTGTTCCTCCCGATGATCGGCCTGCTGGGCGTCGACTGGGGCTACGGCTTCGACGACGCCAAGAACGGCGGAAGCCAGTTCCACTTCGTCATCGGACAGCAGTTCTAACGTTTGGTACAACTTTTGCCTTACCCCCTACCGACACGAAATCTAAAAACTACAACGTAATATGAAAAAGATTCTTGCTATTGCCGCCATGGCACTCCTGACCCTCGCCGCTTCCGCCCAGAAGCTCGGCCGTGTCAACTTCACCGAACTCTACCAGCTCGCCCCTGAGGCCGACGCCGCCCGCGAACAGATCACCGCGATGCAGAACGAGGCCCAGGAGACGTTCTCCTCGATGGTCGAGGAATATCAGTCCAAGGCCACTCAGTTCCAGCAGAAGTCCGCGACCTGGACCGCTGCGATCAAGGACGCCAAGCAGAAGGAACTGGTGGACATCGAGGCTCGCATCCAGGAATTCCAGCAGACCATTTCCCAGGAACTGCAGCAGAAGCAGGCCGAACTGATGAACCCGATCATGGAGAAGGCCCAGAAGGCCGTCCAGGACCTCGCCAAGGCCCAGGGCATCGTGGCCGTCTTCGACTCCGGCTCCGCCCTCTATTTCGATGAGGCCGCCGTCGTGGACCTCACCCCCGCCGCCCGCAAGTCCCTCGGCATCAAGGAAGGCCGCACCCTCGAGCAGCTCCAGCAGGAGCTCCAGGCGCAGGCCCAGGCCCAGAACGCCCAGTAATCGAACTGATAATGCAAAAAGAACTCCGGCCGGAACGGTCGGAGTTCTTTTTGTCATCCTGAGCGAAGTCGAAGGATCTAACTCTTGATGGACCCGGTGAACGGATACCCCAGGATGGAGAAGGAGTCGGTCTCCAGGATGTCGTTCATGTCCTCGACGAAGGTGTAGCAGTAGAGAACCCGGCTCCGGAAGTCCACGCCTTCGATGTAGACGTATTCCGGGGCGGTGAAGTCCAGGGTGCGGACGGTCAGTTCGTAGAGGAGTTCGCCGGAGCGGAACTCCACGTTCGCCACTTCGCCGCGGGTCTCGCGGCGGAGAATCTCGATGAAGCGGCCGATGCGGGGATCGTCGGCCTCCAGGTTCCAAGATTCCACGAAGTCGCGGACGCCCGCGTAGGCGCCCAGGAGGGTGATGTCGCCGCCGACGATGTCCACGTCGGCCACTTTCAGCACGTCGGGGAGCTGGGAGAGGGAGACCCGCCCGTGCCCGCGTCCGGGGACGAGCACGACGGCCACCTGGCCGCCTTCCTCGTCGATGGTGATGCCTTTGATTTCGGCGCCGGTGAGGTCCTTCACGCAGGAGCCCAGCCTGTCTTTGAAATCCTTTTTCATATTCGTTCGTTTCAGGTTGCAAAGATACAAACATTCGCTTAAAATCTATTGGGAAATATCTTTTTATTCTTTACATTTGTATGCTATTTTGGACACATAACCATAACTTCATAATCAAACACTAAACTAAGCATCTATCATGAGAACACAAGACATCATGGCGAAGCTCCAGGCCAAGTACCCGCTTGAGAAAGAGTATCTCCAGGCCGTGCAGGAAGTCCTCGAATCCATCGAAGAGGTGTACAACCAGCACCCCGAGTTCGAGCAGGCGAAGATCGTCGAAAGGATGGTCGAGCCGGACCGCATCTTCACGTTCCGGGTCACCTGGGTGGACGACAAGGGCGAGGTCCAGACGAACCTCGGCTACCGCGTCCAGTTCAACAGCGCCATCGGTCCCTATAAGGGCGGCCTCCGCTTCCACCGTGCGGTGACCCCGTCCATGCTCAAGTTCCTCGGCTTCGAGCAGACCTTCAAGAACGCCCTCACCACCCTCCCGATGGGCGGCGCCAAGGGCGGCTCCGACTTCGACCCCGTGGGCAAGTCCAACGACGAGATCATGCGCTTCTGCCAGGCCTTCATGCTGGAGCTCTGGAACTGCATCGGCCCGGACCAGGACGTTCCCGCCGGCGACGTGGGCGTGGGCGGCCGTGAGATCGGCTACATGTACGGCATGTACAAGAAGCTGGCCCGCCAGTACAACACCGGCGTGCTCACCGGCAAGGGCGGCACCTGGGGCGGCTCCATCCTCCGTCCGGAGGCCACCGGCTTCGGCGCCCTCTATTTCACCCAGCACCTCCTCGAGAAGGCGGGCAAGGACATCAAGGGCAAGACCATCGCCCTCTCCGGCTTCGGCAACGTCGCCTGGGGCGCCGCCACCAAGGCCAAGGAACTCGGCGCCAAGGTCGTCGCGATCTCCGGCCCGGACGGTGTCTGCCACATCCCGGACGGCATCACCAAGGAAATGATCGACTATATGCTCGTGATGCGCGCCTCCAACCGCAACATGGTCGAGGACATGGCCACCGAGTTCCCCGACAAGGCGTTCTTCACCGCCGGCAAGAAGGCCTGGTCCATCCCTGTGGACATCGCCCTCCCTTGCGCTTTCCAGAACGAACTCTCCGAAGACGACGCGAAGGAACTGGTCGCCAACGGTTGCTGGTGCTGCTGCGAAGTCTCCAACATGGGCTGCCAGCCGGGCGCCATCCACTTCTTCCAGCACAACGGCATCCTCTTCGCCCCGGGCAAGGCTGTGAACGCCGGCGGCGTCGCCACCTCCGGTCTCGAAATGACCCAGAACGCGGAGCACATCAGCTGGAGCGGCGAGGAAGTGGACGCGAAGCTCCACTTCATCATGAAGTCCATCCACGAGCAGTGCGTCAAGTTCGGCACCCAGCCGGACGGCTCCGTCGACTACGTGAAGGGCGCGAACATCGCCGGCTTCATGAAGGTCGCGCAGGCTATGCTGGAGCAGGGCACGATCTAGCAAGCTAGATCTCCAATGGATTGAGGGGAGGACCCCTCAAACACCCCCAAGTCGCTTCGCTCCGAAGCGTACAACCCGGTGCATCCGATGCGCCGGGTTTCTTTTTGCCTTATTGATAAGGTATATTCGGGGAGAATTGTTACATTTGTAAATTGTTTAAGGAATCAAGAACCGACGATATGAGAAAACTTGCAGCCGCCGTGGCGCTTCTTTCCCTCGTGGCCGTCTCCTGTGAAACCCACAGGACGAAGGCGGACCGCCTGGTGGAGAACTACGCCGTGGTGAAGATTCCCGCTCCGGACCTCTCGGGCATCACCGACAATGGCAAGGAGGTGCTGAACCTGTACCGCTTCGCCGCGGACGAGGTGGACAAGATCTATTGGAAACAGAATTTCGGCGAGAAGGACGCGTTCCTCTCCACCCTCGCCGATCCCGCCACCAAGCTTTATGCCGAGATCAACTACGGCCCTTGGGACCGCATCGACGGAAAGGCTTTCGTGGAGGGTTATGCCGCCAAGCCTGCCGGCTCCTGCTTCTATCCGGCCGATATGACCGCCGCCGAGTTCGATGCGCTGGCCGATTCCGCCAAGCACAGCCCGTACACCCTCGTCCAGCGTGCCGAGGACGGCTCCCTGAAGACCGTCTGGTACCACGATGCCTACGCCGAATCCATCGACAAGATCGCCGACTACCTGAAGGCGGCCGCCGACATCACCATCAAGCCCAGCGTCCGGGAATACCTCCTCAAGAAGATCGAAGGCCTCCGGACGGACGACTACTATGCGAGCGACAAGGCCTGGCTGGAGATGACCGACAGCAAGATGGACCTGGTCCTCGGCCCGAACGAGGCCGTGGACGACGCCCTTTATGGCACCAAGGCCTCCTACGGCGCCTACGTGCTCCTGAAGAACCTGGAGCGCACCGAGGAGCTGAACGCCCTGTCGGCCCGCCTCCCGGAATTCCAGGAAATGCTCCCCGGCGACCCGGCCCACCGGGCCTTCGTCCCCGGCAGCGAGTCCGACATCTTCTCCTGCAACGTGCTCTACTGCAGCGGCTACACCAACGCCGGCTTCAAGGTGATCGCCATCAATTTCCCGTATGACGCGAAGGTCCAGGAGGAGCTGGGCACCCGCACCATCCTCTTCGACAACGTCATCCGCGAGAAGTTCAACCGCACCGTCTTCCCAGTGGGCATGACGCTCCTGGAGAGCGACCACCAGGCCCATCTGGACGCCAGCGCCTTCTACTGGATCATCGCTTTCCGCGAGATCGCGAAGGGCCTGGGCGTCAAGGAGACCGTGAACGGCAAGGGCACCGTCGCCGACGCCCTCGGCAACGAGGCCCTGACCGTCGAGAAGGCGAAGTCCAATGTCCTGGGCGCCTACCTCTGCGCCAAGGAGGTGGAGGCCCACCGCATCTCCGCCCTCATCCAGAAGGAGGACGTGCTGGCCACCTTCGTCGCCAACACGATCCGCTCCACCCGTTTCGGCGCGGCGGACCCGACCGGCATCGCGAACATCGCCGTGTACAACTACCTGGTCGAGAGCGGCGCCATCACCCGCAAGGCTTCCGGCCGCTACGGCATCGACTACGGCAAGACCTGGCAGGCCCTCGAGACCCTCGGCGCCGAGATCCTCCGGATCCAGGCGCTCGGCGACCTCGACGCCGCCCGTTCCTATGCCGCGAAATATGGCGTCGTCACGCCCGGGATCGAGGCCGACATCGTCTCCCTGGAGCTCGAGAAGATCCCGGTGGACATCCGTTTCATCTATGAAAAATAAAAAATCCAGATAATGGCCAAGAAATTCAACCTCAAATATGGTGTGTTTCTGCCGCTTGTGCTGCTCATCACCATCTTCCTCTGGGCCGTCCCGGTGTCGTTCTACGGCATCGAGGCCCTGACTGTCGTCCAGCAGCGGGTGATCGCCCTCTTCGTGTTCGCCGCGCTGATGTGGATCTTCGAGATCATCCCGAACTGGAGCACCTCGCTCCTGGTGATCGTCATCTCCCTGCTGACCGTTTCCAACAAGGGTATCGGCCTCTTCTGCGACCCGCAGTACGGTACGCTCGTCCCGTACGCCCGCATCATGTCCTCGATGGCCGACCCGGTGGTGATGCTGTTCCTCGGCGGTTTCGTCCTCGCCATCATGGCGGAGCGCTACGGCCTGGACGTCACCTTGGCCCGCGCCCTGCTGAAACTCTTCGGCACCAAGCCGGAGATCGTCCTCCTGGGCTTCCTGCTGATGATCGCCGTCTTCTCGATGTTTATGTCCAACACGGCCACGGCCGCGATGATGCTCGCCCTCCTCACCCCGGTGCTCTCCAAGCTCCCGGCCGATGACAAGGGCAAGGTGGGCCTCGCGCTCTCCATCCCGGTCGCCGCGAACCTCGGCGGCATCGGCACCCCGATCGGCACCCCGCCGAACGCCACCGCGAAAGGCGCCCTGGAGCAGGCTGGCATCGACATCTCCTTCGGTGAGTGGTGCGTGCACATGATCCCCTATGTGATCATCATGATTCTCCTGGCCTGGGTCATCCTGCGGGTCTTCTTCCCGTTCAAGACGAAGAAGCTCGTGCTCGAGATCCCCGAGAGCAACAAGAAGAAGGACTGGAAACTGTATGTGGTCTGGATCACCTTCATCGGCACGATCCTCCTGTGGGCCACCGAGCAGCTCACCCATATCAACTCCAACATCGTGGCCCTCATCCCGCTGGGCGTGTTCACCGCCACGGGCCTGTTCGGCAAGGAAGAGATCAAGGAGATCAACTGGAACGTGCTCTGGCTCGTCGCGGGCGGCTTCTGCCTGGGATACTGCCTGCAGGACACCGGTCTTGCCAAGGTCCTGATCCAGGCGATTCCGTTCGGCAGCATGAAGGTCTGGGTGGTGCTCATCGTCGCCGGCCTGGTGTGCTACCTGCTCTCCAACTTCATCTCCAACTCCGCAACGGCGGCCCTGCTCATCCCGATCCTGATCGTCGTCGCCAACGGCATGGCCGATCCCGAGGCCGCCAACAACGCGCAGTTCCTCGCCATGGGCGGCACTTCCGCGATGGTCACCTTCATCGCCGTGTGCGCCTCCATCGCGATGCTGTTCCCGATTTCCACCCCTCCGAACGCCATCGCTTCCGCGACCGGCATGGTGGAGACCAAGGATATGACCCGCGTCGGCCTGATCATCGGCGTCGTCGGTTTCATCTTCGGCTATTTCTGGCTGACCAAGCTTTTCCCGTTCGCTTAATCAACCCAACTCTAATATGAAAAAGACTATCGTTTTACTGGCGGCCCTCGTGTCCGCGATCGGTTTCTCCGCTTTCGCGCAGGAGAACCAGAAACCCGAATACGGCTACAAGGTGTCCGATTTCGTGAGCAAGCCCAAGTTTGGCGCCTACATCATCGGCGGCTACAAGTACAGCGACCAGGAAGGCGCCCACGGCGGCCCCGGCTTCAACTGCCGCCTGATCCGTCTGTATGTGGACGGCAGCATCTTCAATGATTTCAAGTACCGCATCCAGCTCCAGGTCAATGGATCCAACCCGCACACGAAGGATTTCTATGTCGAGTGGGCGAAGTACAAGGAGTTCTCCGTGAAGATTGGCCAGTTCAAGCGCGCCTTTACCTTCGAGAACCCGATGAACCCTTGGGACGTGGGCGTGGGCGACTACTCCTTCCTGGTCCAGAAGATGTCCGGCATGGGCGACCGTCTCGGCGAAGCCAACATGGGCGGCCGCGACCAGGGCATCCAGATCCAGGGCGACCTGATCCCGATGGCCGATGACCAGTATCGGCTCCTCCATTACCAGCTGGGCGTGTACAACGGCCAGGGCATCAATCTGGCCGACGCCAACAAGGCCAAGGACATCATCGGCACCGTCCAGATCCAGCCCGTCAAGGGCCTGTATCTCGGCGCTTTCGGCTGGAAGGGCGACTGGGTGAACGGCAAGGGCGAGACCCTCAAGCGCGAGCGCATCAGCGCCGGTCTCAAGTATGACGTCAACAACTGGACGGTCCGCGCCGAGTATGCGACGGCCCTCGCCGGTGAAAAGGAGCAGAGCGGCGCCGCCGACGCCCTGTACGTCACGGTGGGCGTCCCCGTGGTGGACTGGTTCAAGGTGTATGCCAAGTGGGACGAGTTCCGCGCCAACGGCAAGTCCGACTCCAGCCACGACATGTATTCCGCCTGCTTGAACTTCCGGCTCCACAAGAACCTGAACTTCCAGCTGGAGTACCGCCATCATAACAACAAGCTCCTGCCGAAGCCGCAGTACAACGAGCTTTGGTTCTTGTCCTACATCCGTTTCTAACAACCCTTCAGAAGCACGCTTCGCCCGGAACCATCTGATGAAAAAGATCCTTCTAACGCTGCTGACGGCCCTTTCAGCCCTGGGGCCGGGCGTCGTATGCTCCGCCCAGGAAGAGACCCCGGCCAAGGTGAAGCTGTACGGCTTCATCCGCAACTACCTGGTGTTCGACACCCACGAAGTGAGCGCCGGCATCCAGGACCTGTACTTCTATATGCCCAAGGACCGCCAGATGGTGGACGGGGTGGACCAGAACGCCAACCCCTCCTTCCGGATGCTGGCCCTGACCTCCCGACTGGGACTCGAGATCGGCGACTATCGCATCGGCGACCTCAAGGCTACGGGCAACATCGAGGCGGACTTCTACTGCATGAGCGGTTCCATGGCCGCGTTCCGTCTCCGCCAGGCCTATGTGGGCCTGCTCTGGGACAACCTGGTGCTGGGCGACCTGCTCGTCAACATCGGCCAGACCTGGCATCCGATGGCGGCGGACTTCCCCCACATCACCAACCTGGAGACGGGCGCCCCGTTCAATCCGGTCAACCGCAGCCCGCAGGTGATGTTCCATTGGAACGTGGGCAAATTCACCTGGACCGGCGGCATCCTGTATCCGATGCAGTTTCTCCCGGTGGGGCCGACCCTTTCCACGGATCCGGCCTGGGATTCCTATACGGAGCAGTACAAGCCCCAGACCACCTACGGCACCGCCAAGAGCGCCGAGTTCAACAAATACGGAATGATTCCGGAGGTGTATGTGGGCGTCGCGTTCAAGAGCGGCGGTTTCCTGGGCAAGGCGGGCGCCAACTTCTTCTCCAGCATGCCGCGCTGGCAGGCTCCGGCCATCACGATTGTGGACGAGGCGACGAAGGAACTGTCTTTCGATTACGACCATACGTCGATGCTGAAGGCGCGCCTGTACGCGATTTCCCCGTTCGTCTTCCTGCAGTTTACCAAGGGGAGTTTCCAGCTCAAGGCCAAGAGCATCCTGGCGCAGTCCGGCGAGCATATGAACCTGCTTTCGGGCTATGCCGGCACCTACAACTGGAGCAAGCACGCCCTGGAGTACACGCCGATGCAGGACTGGGCCTCGTTCATCTCGTTCCAGGCGGGCCGCAAGTTCCAGTTCCTGTGCATGCTCGGCTATATGCAGCAGCTGGGCACCACCAAGTCGGTCTTCGCCTACCGGGCCAACGACCGGCTGAACACCCTGTGGCTGAACACGTCCGCGGACAACAAGATCCAGCGCGCCTTCCGCGCCACGCCCACCCTGGCCTACAACCTGGGCAAGCTCACCTTCTCCCTGGAGTACAACTGCACCGGGGCCTGGTTCGGCGAGGGCGACCGCAACCGCGGCGGCCTGTACGACACCGGCCACTGGGTCTTGAACCACCGGATCGAACAGATGGTCAAGTTCAATTTCTAGCAGCAATCTGCTGCTAGAAATTGAATACCCGGGCCGCTAGCCCGGGTATTCTGTTTTCTACACCCCTGCACCCCTGGAAGGGGAACGGCCTTTCGGCCGGCCGGCAGAAGCCGGCTTGGCTCCGAGGATCCTAGCGGACCCGCAGCCTCCGTCCGATCTGGAGGGTGGTGGTCTCCTTGATGCCGTTCAGGCGGCAGAGGGCCTTGACGGAGGTTCCGTTCTTCCGGGCAATCTTGCCCAGCGTGTCGCCGGAGCGGACCGTGTAGTACTTGACCGCGGCGCGCTCGGCGGCGGCGCGGGCCTCGGCCTCCTTCTTGGCCTTCTCCTCGGCGAGGAGGCGCTCCTCTTCGTCGGTGCGGTAGATCTCGTCTTCGTCGTCGACGGACTGGACATACCGGCTGTTCGGGTTGAAGTACCAGCTGCGGAAGGTCAGCAGCCGGTGCCGCAGGGTGCCGGACTCGAAGTCGATGAGCCAGGTGGGGTCGAAGGCGTAGCCCTGGTAGCGGGTCTCGAAGTGCAGGTGCGGGCCGCTGGAGCGGCCGGTGGAGCCGCCCAGGCCGATGACGTCGCCCGCATTCACCCAGTCGCCGGGCTCCTTGTCGCGGCGGGACAGGTGGCCGTAGAAGGTCTCCAGGCCGTTCGCGTGCCGGATGATGATCAGGTTGCCGTAGCCGCCCACGTAGTCGGACACGCGCACCTTGCCGTCAAAGGCCGCATACACCGGCGTGCCGGTGGGGTAGGGCAGGTCGACGCCTTGGTGCCGGCGGCCGTGCCGGTAGCCGAACTTGGAGAAAACGCGGGTCTTGTTCGGGCAGCAGTAGGAGTCCAGCGTGTCCACGATCCACAGGGAGAAGCGGTCGGGGAGGGGCTTCTCGTCGTGGTAGGGGTTCACGCTCCGGGTGTCCCAGTGCTCCGTGAAGACTTTGTCGTCCTGGATGGCCTTGGGGTCCTTGACATAGCGGTAGGTGCCGTTGTTGTACAGGACCACCTTCACGGTGGGGTTTCCGGTGTCCAACGTGTCGGCATAGGGCGTGGCGGTGCTGCGCGCGGAGTTGACGCTCATCCGCCCGAACTGGTGGCGGAGAGAATCGGCTTCGTGGTCATTCTGCGCACGCAGGGAAAAGCAAGCGGAAAGGAATAGGCAGGTTGTTAGTAACGTCTTGAAATTCATTGGATTAGCGGATTGCGCCAAAGCGAGTCTTCAGCAGATCGTCGACCTCGGCGATCTTTTGCTTCAGCAGTTCGTCGGAAGTCGCTTCACACAGGAAGCGCAGGTAGGGTTCGGTGTTGGAGGGACGGATGTTCAGCCACCAGTCGGGGAATTCGATGCGGTAGCCGTCGAAGTCCATGAAGGCGGTCGCCTTCTCCTGGGCCATGAAGTGGTCCTTGACGGCGTCCATCGCGCCCTTCTTGTCCTCGATGCGGTAGTTGATCTCGCCGGAGTTCTTGTAGCGGACGATCTCCGCGATGGCCTGGCTGAGGGTCTTGCCTTCCTTCTTGAGGTCCGCGACGATGTTGAGGACGATCAGGGAGGCCAGGAGGCCGCTGTCGCTGTAGAAGAAGTCGCGGAAGTAGAAGTGTCCGGCCAGCTCGCCGCCCCAGACGCCGTCGATCTCGCGAAGCTTCGCGGCGGCGAAGGCGCGGCCCACCTTCCAGGTGTACATCTTGCAGCCCATCGGCTCGAGGTATTCGCCCACCGCCTTGGAGGAACGGATGTCCTGGAGGACGGTGCCCTTGAGGCCGCGCTCGTTCACGTAGTAGCGGCCCATCAGGGCGATGAGGAGGTCGGGGGAGATGAAGCCGCCCTTCTCGTCCACGAAGACCACGCGGTCCGCGTCACCGTCGTAGATGACGCCGGCGTCGGCCTTCACTTCCCGGACGAGGTTCTCGAGCGGGACCACGTTCGCCTCGATGAGCGGGTTGGGCTCGTGGTTGGGGAAGCGGCCGTCCATCGTGTCGAACAGGTAGTGGACGTTCTCGCCCGTGCCGAAGATCTCCTTCGCGAAGAGGTTGGACATGCCGTTGGAGAGGTCCATCGCGATGGTGATGCCGGAGAGGTCCTTCTTGAACTTGCGCATGAAGGCCAGATAGTCGGCGAGGATTTCCTTCTGGTACACCTTGCCGCGGACTTCCGCCACCGGGGTGGGGACGCCTTCGTCGATCCAGGCCTTGATGTCCTTCAGGCCGGCGTCGTAGCCGATGGCCTGGGCATCCGTCGTGGACACCTTCATCCCGTTGTACGGGGCGGCGTTGTGGGAGGCGGTGATCTGGACGGAGGCCTTGAAGCCGTAGTTCGCCGTGCCGAAGTAGACCATCGGCGTGGAGCTCAGGCCGATGTCGTAGACGTCGGCGCCGGCGTCGTTGATGCCCTGGACGACGGCGTCGTGGACCTCCGGCGAGGAGACGCGGCAGTCGCGGCCCACCAGGACCTTGTCGGCCTGGAGCAGCCGAGGAATGAAATAACCGATCTTGTAGGCGGTCTCACGGTCCCAGTCCTTGCCGTAGATGCCGCGGATGTCATATGCGTGAAAAGCTCCCATGGTATTGTAGTTTTAAATGTTACTTCAACTTGCTGTTGTAGTGCGGGTGCACCTTTCCCTTGGCGATGTTCTGCAGCTTGGAGGCGATCATCTTCCGGCGGATCGGGGGAACGTTGTCCGTGAACAGGTTGCCGTCCAGGTGCGACAGCTCGTGCTGGACCATCCGGCAGGCGAACTTGTCCAGGGTCTCGGTGACCTGCTCGAAGTTCTCGTTGTAGTAGCGGAGGGTCATCTTGGCGGGCCGGAGCACGTCGCAGTAGATGTTCGGGATGCTCAGGCAGCCCTCGGAGTAGGTGACCTTCTCGTCGCTTTCCTCCAGGATCTCCGGGTTGATGATCACGCGCTTGAAGCCCTTCAGGTAGTCGTAGGTGTCGGCCACGACGTCTCCGTCCACGATGACCACGCGGAGGCTCACCCCGATCTGCGGGGCGGCCAGGCCGCAGCCGTCCGCCCGGGTCAGGGTGTCCTTCAGGTCCTGGACGAGGGCGTTCAGCTCGTCTTTCTTCTCGAGGTCGGCTTCAGCGGCTTTCCGGCGGAGCACCTCCGATCCGTACAAATAGATAGGTTGAATCATTTCCTTCGTTTTGTCTTGTTCCGGGACAGACTCTCCGGAACGGAATCTGGATTCACTGCAAAAACCGCACCCGAAGTCCGGTCCATGTAGCTTTGCAGGATGATGGCCGCGCTGATCCGGTCCACGGATTTCTTGTCGCGCCGGTCCTTCGCCTTCATGCCGCCGTCGATCATCACCTGGTGCGCGAGCACGGAGGTGAACCGTTCGTCCTCCAGGGAGACGGGAATGCCCGGGAAGGCCTTCGCAAGGACCTTCAGGAAGGCGTCCACGTCGGCCTGGGCCTCGGAGGGAGTGCCGTCCATATTCACCGGCCAACCCACCACAAAGCGTTCGATTGTCTCCTTTTCGGTGTAATTTTTGAGATAATCTATTAACTTTGCAGAATCGACCGTATCCAGGGCAGCGGCGAAGATACGGAGCGGGTCGCTCACGGCAAGGCCGGTGCGTCTGCGTCCGTAATCGATTCCAACAAGTCTGTCCATAGGTTACAAAGATAACAATTTTTATGGCTAATGACAAGAACCGGACGACCCGGAAATACAGGGCTTCGCTGATTGACGCGATGTCCCACGAGCGCCTTTGGTCCATCGTCTTCACGCGGCCGGCGTTCATCGCCGCCGTCGTCTCCCTCGTCGTCCTCCTGCTGGTGTTTTTCTTCCTCCTGATCGCCTTTACGCCGCTGAGAACCTTCATCCCCGGCTATCCCGACGCGCAAGCGCGCCGGCAGGCCGTGCAGAACGCCATCCGTATCGACTCGCTGGAGTCGCAGATCCTCCAGTGGGAACTCTACACGGAAAATCTCAAGAAAGTGGTGGCGGGGGAGGAACCCCTGCTGCTGGACAGCCTGATCCTGCGGCGGCAGCAGGCCGGACGGGACGCGGATTCCGTGTTCCTGGCCCGCCGAGACTCCCTTCTGCGCGCCCGGGTGACCGAGGCGGAGCAGTTCGAAGTGTCCGGGACCCGGCGCGACCTGCCCATCGAGGCCCTCTCTTTCTACACCCCGCTCAAGGGCGTCGTGTCCCAGGGCTTCGACCGGACGCTCCACCCCTGGGTGGACGTCACGGCCCCGACCGGCACGGCGGTGATGGCCGTCCTGGACGGCACCGTCGTCTTCGCGGGCTGGGAGGAGGCCGACGGCTGGACCCTCGCGATCCAGCACCGGGGCGACATCCTCTCGGTGTACAAGCGGAATGAGAAGCTGCTCAAGAAGGCGGGCGAGACCGTGAAGGCGGGCACGCCGGTCGCCCTGGTGGGCAGCTCCGGCTCCCTGACCAAGGGGGACCACCTGCGTTTCGAACTCTGGTATGCCGGGGAGGCCGTGGATCCGGCCGCCTACATCAGTTTCTGATTTTTGGCCTTATGCGAAAAAAGAAGATAGCCATTCTCGGGTCGACGGGATCCATCGGCCGCCAGACGTTGGACGTGGTCCGGCAGCATCCGGACCGGTTCCAAGTGGAAGTCATCACGGCGGGCGGCAACGCCACCCTCCTCGCGGAGCAGGCGAACGAATTCTCCGTCCCGCACGCGGTCATCTGCGACGTGACGAAATTCGATACGGTGCGCGACGCCCTGATCGGGGACGCCACGGAGGTGCACGCCGGCATCGACGCCGCCTGCGACCTGGTGACCGGGAGAAATGTGGACATCGTCGTCGCCTCGATGGTGGGATTCAGCGGGCTCCGGCCCACGCTGGCCGCCATCCGGGCCGGGAAGGACATCGCCCTCGCGAACAAGGAGACGCTCGTCGCCGCCGGTTCGCTCGTGATGGCGGAGGCCCGCCGGCACGAAGTGAAGATCCTGCCGGTGGATTCCGAGCATTCCGCCATCTTCCAGTGCCTGCAGGCCGCGCAGGGGAATCCGGTCGAACGCATCCATCTGACGGCTTCCGGCGGCCCGTTCCGCACCTGGGAGCGCACGGAAATCGAGAAGGCCGGCAAGGACCTCGCCCTGCGGCATCCCAACTGGAACATGGGCGCGAAGATCACCATCGACTCCGCGACGATGATGAACAAGGGCTTCGAGGTCATCGAGGCGAAGTGGCTCTTCGACGTGGAGCCGGAGCGGATCCACGTGGTCGTGCACCCCGAGTCGGTCATCCACTCGATGGTGGAGTTCGCGGACGGCGCCGTCCTGGCGCAGCTGGGCTGCCCGGACATGCGGGAGCCCATCCAGCTGGCCCTGTCGTATCCGGAAAGACTGTCCCTGAACAACAAGAAGCTGGATTTCGGCTCCCTGGGCGTCCTGACCTTCTTCGAGCCCGACCTCGAAAAGTTCCCCTGCCTGAAGCTGGCCTTCGACGCCATCGGCCGGGGCGGCAACATTCCCTGCGCCCTCAACGCGGCGAACGAGGCCGCCGTCGCGGGCTACCTGCAGGACCGGATCGGCTTCTATGACATCGCTTCCGTCGCCGCCGAAACCCTCGCTTGCACGGAATTTGTAGCAGACCCGACGCTGGACGATATCTTCGCCACGAACGAGGAAGCCTTCGCCCACGCCCGCAGTCTGATATGGTAGTTCTCGTCAAGACCCTCCAGGTCATCCTGGCCCTGTCCGTGCTCATCCTCCTGCATGAGCTCGGGCATTTCCTGTGGGCCAAGCTGTTCCGCATCCGGGTGGACAAGTTCTTCCTGTTCTTCGACATCGGCGGGGCGAAACTCTTCTCCACGAAGTCGGCCTGGTTCACGAAGCTGTGTCCGAAGGCCGCGTCGTGGGAGACCGAATACGGCATCGGCTGGTTGCCCCTCGGCGGCTACTGCAAGATCGCCGGGATGATCGACGAGTCCCTGGACACGGAGGCGATGAAGCAGGACCCCCAGCCCTGGGAGTTCCGCACCCATCCCGCCTGGCAGCGCCTGCTGGTGATGTCCGGCGGCGTGCTGAACAATTTCCTCTTCGCCATCCTCGCCTACATCCTCATCCTGGACATCTGGGGCGACGCCTACCTCCGCAACGAGGGCAACGCCATCTATGTCAATGAATTGGCCTACGAGATGGGCTTCCGCACCGGCGACCGGATCCTCCGGTTCGACGACTACGTCCCCGACGATTTCATGAACCTGCAGGTGGACCTGGCCCGCCGGGACGTCCGCAAGGCGACGGTCCTCCGCGGGACGGACACCCTGGACATCTACATCGACCAGTCCCGGATCGGGGACGTGCTGAACTCCCCGGGGATGTTCGACCTCGCCGTGCCGTTCGTCGTGGACACCATCCCGGCCGGGACGCCGAACGCCGGCCTCCTCGTGCACGGCGACCGGATCGTCTCCGTGGACGGGCGGCCGATCGCTTATCTCCAGGAGGCGCGCCCCCTGTTTGCGGAACACGCGGGCGGGGAAGTGCCCGTGGAGGTTACCCGCGGGGCGGACACTCTGCAGATGCGCCTCCAGGTGGACACCACCGGCCTTGTGGGCGTCTATACCGTGTTTCCGGGCTATGAGCGCCGGGAGTACAGTTTCTTCCAGGCCATTCCGGCCGGCTTCCGCATGACGTTCTCCACGGTGGGCGGGTATTTGCAGGACCTGCGCCTCGTCGCCACGCCGCGGACGGAGGCCTACAAGTCCGTGGGCAGTTTCATCGCCATCGGCCAGGTGTTCCCGGCCGAGTGGGACTGGTACCGGTTCCTGTCGCTGCTGGCCCTGCTGTCCATCATGCTGGGCGTGATGAACCTCCTGCCGATTCCGGCCCTGGACGGCGGGCACATCGTGATCTGCCTGTATGAGATGATTACGGGCCGCAAGCCCAGCGACAAGTTCATCCTGGCCGCGCAGATGGTGGGAATGGTCCTGCTCCTGCTGCTGATGCTGCTGGCCTTCGGCAACGACATCGGAAGATTGATCAGATAAACACAAAACACCTCTCATATGAAAAGAATCGTCAAGATAGCCGCCCTCGCGGCGATGGTGCTGGCCCTCGCGGGATGCAAGGGCCGCAACCGCGGGCCGCTGCTCCCGAACGTGAGCGGCAAGGCCGGCGAGATCGTGGTCGTCATCGACAAGGACAACTGGGAAGGGGAGATCGGCAACGCCCTTCGCGGGATCCTGGCCGACGACACCCCCTACCTGGCCCAGCGCGAGCCCCTGTTCAACCTGGCGAACGTCCCTCCGGGCAGCTTCAACAATATGTTCAAGATGCACCGGAACATCCTCATCCTGAACATCAACCCCCAGAACCAGACGACCGGGATGATGTACAAACGCGACCAGTGGGCCCGTCCGCAGAGCGTGGCCCAGGTCAATGCCTACGGCCAGGAGGACGCCCTCGCCATCATCTCCGAGGCGAAGGAACAGCTGCCCGAGTTCTTCGAGGCGGCGGAGCGCGACCGCATCATCGCGAATTCCATCCTCTATGAGGAGCTCACCCTGCGCGATCCCGTGGAGAAGCTCACCGGCGGCATCATGCATTTCCCTTCGGGCTACAAGCTCCGCAAGGTCACGGACGATTTCGTGTGGATCGCCGACGACAAGCAGTATACGAACCAGATCGTTCTCGTGTACCGCTACCCGGTCCCGCTGGAGGGTCCGTTCGACAAGGACAACATCATCGCCAAGCGGAACGAGGTGATGCGGGCGAACGTCCCCGGGATGTTCGACGGTTCCTATATGACCACCTCCACCGGTTTCCCCGTGGAAACGCGCTCCCTCAAGTATCACGGCATCGACTTTGTCGAGACCCGGGGCTACTGGGAGGTCGAGGGCGACTTCATGGGCGGTCCCTTCGTGTCCCACACTTTCTACAGCCAGGACGGGAAGGATCTCATCGTGCTGGAAGCCTTCGTCTACGCCGCGAGATACGACAAGCGTTCCTATCTCCGGCAGGTCGAGTCCATCCTCTATTCCTTCGAGTGGAAAAATAATGAAAAATAATTTGGCAGAGTAAGAAAATCTTCTTACCTTTGCATTCCCTTTTGAGAAGCCCTGTGCCCTCGAAAGGGAAAAATACGGATTATATCCAACTGGTGGGTTCGTATAACGGTTAGTACTCGGGATTTTCATTCCCGCAATAGGAGTTCGATTCTCCTACCCACTACCAAAAAATAAAAAAAATAGTATAATGGCAAACACGAAATCCGCTCAAAGGGCTTCCCGCCAGAACGAGAGGCACCGCTTGCATAACAAGTATTATGCAAAGACTGCGAGGAACGCGATCCGCGACCTCCGCAACACCACTGACAAGAAAGCTGCCGAGGAGAGTGCTCCGAAGGTGTACGCTATGATCGACAAACTCGCGAAGATCGGTGTCATCCACAAGAACAAGGCCTCCAACCTCAAGAGCGGCCTGCAGGTCTACATCAACAAGCTTGCGTAAGCTTCGAGACACTGAGCCGGCCCGGCTTTGAAGGGCAATCGGGATGTAGCGCAGTTGGCTAGCGCACTACGTTCGGGACGTAGGGGTCGTCCGTTCGAGTCGGATCATCCCGACGACAGACCAGGAAATTCCTGGTCTGTTTTTATTTACCGGGGGAAGACCCCCGGACCCCCGCCGAAGCATTCTGCTTCGTCTAATACTACTGGGGGAAGACCCCCGGACCCCCTCCGTCGGCTTCGCCTCCGAAGCATTGACTTGTCCTGAAATAGGTTTACACTGAATGATGTAAAACTGTAAACTTTATTTAGGACAAAATGAACAGAAAGACTTACAGCAAGGATGAGAAGTTGAGTATCATCCAAGCGTACCTCTCCTCCGGAGAGTCT
>JAFRPH010000045.1 GCA_017429205.1 Bacteroidales bacterium | reverse complement strand
CAAGCGGGCCCGTTCCCTTGCTCTCCTTCCGTATGTCACTGACCTCCTTAAATAATCTGCCTTATGGAAATTTTGCTCAAGAAAGATGTGGCCAATCTCGGCTACGCTGGTGAGATCGTCAAGGTCAAGGCCGGTTATGCGATGAATTATCTCGTGCCCCAGGGCTTCGCCTGCGTGGCCACCGAGTCCGTGAAGAAGCAGCACGCGGAGACCCTCCGTCAGCGTGCGCACAAGGAGGCCAAGCTCGTCGCCGACGCCGAGGCCCTCGCCGCCACCATCAACGCGCAGGTTCTCGAGGTCGCCGCCAAGGTCGGTGAGACTGGCAAGCTCTATGGTTCCGTGACCACCGAGCAGCTCGCCGAGGCGCTCGCCGCCAAGGGCCTGAACATCGAGAAGAAGGACATCACCATCCTCGCCCCCGAGGTGAAGGAGCTGGGTGAGTACGAGGCCGCCGTGAAGCTCTACAAGGGCATCAAGGGCACCTTCAAGTTCAACGTGGTCGCCGAGTAATTCCGATCCCGCAGTCCTCGAATCCCGACCTTGTCAAAGGTCGGGATTTTTTCGTATCTTACTGATTAATAACGAATTAAGATGCGAGATTTTAGACGGCCGATTTTTTGGTCGATTGGCTTTCCTGTCCTAACTTTGTGACAGATACCTGCCGTCCGTTTCCGGTCGATCACTCGGGCCCGTCTGCCAGTGGGGTATTAATAAAAAGTCATCGACTGACGTCGGTGACTTTTTATTAATACTTTAACCCCCACCGCTGCGCGGTTGCCCCCAGGGGCAGCTGGGGGAAGACCCCCAGACCCCCTCCCGGTTACGAAGAGGCTCTATTGATCCGACTTGTTAGAGGAAGTGTCGGTGCTCTCCGGTTTCTCCGGCTCGTCGCCGTGGGAGTCCTTGTACTTGAAGCGGCGGATCTTCTGGGTGGCGGTCTTCTCGAAGGGTTCCTTCATCGCGTCCACCTCGCCGATCTTGGAGTTCTTGCCCACTTTCTTGTTCACCCAGTCTAGGACGGCCTTCTTGCGGGCTTCCAGTTCCTCGAACCACTTGTCCTCGGTGGCCTGGTCCCAGTCGATGGCGTTGTCGTTGAACTTGACGAGGGCGACGAGCTTGCCGTCGCGCTCCATCACGAGGGATTCCTCCACGCCTTCGATGTTGTTGATCACCTGTTCGATCTCCTCCGGATAGATGTTCTCGCCGGAAGGCCCCAGGATGGTGTTGTTCAGGCGGCCCTTGATGTAGTAGTTGCCTTGCTCGTCCATGGTGGCGACGTCGTTCGTATGGAACCAGCCTTCGTCGTCCAGGACCTGCAGCGTGCGTTCGGGATCCTTGTAGTAGCCCAGCATCACATTGTTGCCGCGGACGACGATCTCGCCCTCGCCGTTGGCCGGGTTCACGTTGTCCAGCCGGATGTCGACCTTGTAGGAGGCCACGCCGATGGACCCGAGGTGCTTTTTCTTGTCCACCATCACGTTGCACACCAGCGGGGCCGTCTCGGTGAGGCCGTAGCCGATGGCGTAGGGGAACTTGCACTCGATGAGGAACTGCTCGACCATCGGATCGAGCTTGGCGCCGCCGATGCCGAAGAATTCGAGTTTGCCGCCGAAGGTGCGCACCATCCGCCGGCCGATGAACCAGCGCAGGATGCGGGGGATGTGCTGGTCGGCCCAGGAGAGGACGCGGCTCTTCTGGATGGTGGGAAGGACGCTGTTCTTCACGACCTTCTCGATGATGAGCGGAACGGAGCACACGATGGTGGGCTTGACCTTCTTCATCGCGGCGAGAAGGATGGTGGGAGTCGGCGGTTTCTGGAGCGTGTAGCAGGTCGCGCCCACGTAGAAGGAGTACAGCGTGGACACGCTCATCTCATAGGCGTGGGCGGCCGGCAGGATGCTCAGGAAACGGTCCTTCTTGAAGGCGGGCTTCGCCTTGAAGGCGGCCGCCAGGTTGCTGGACAGGTTGCGGTGGCTGAGCATCACGCCCTTGGCCTTTCCGGTGGTGCCGGAGGTGTAGATGATGCAGGCCAGGTCGTCGGGCTGGGGGTCCTTCACCCAGCCGTTGCACTTGAAGTCCTCCTTGTTCTTCTTGAGGAACTCGAAGGTTTCGATGTCGATGATCAGGGTGAGGCGCTGCTTGCACTCCTCGCTGAGCTTGGGGAGCATCCGCTTGGAGATGAAGATGGCCTTGGATTCCGAGTGGGTGAGGATGTTGGTCAGTTCGTGTTCCGAGCTGTCCGGGAGGATGGGGACCGCCACGCGGCCGAAGGCCGTGGCGGAGAAGAACGCGACCACCCAGTTGGGCATGTTCTGCGAGAAGATGGCCACGCGGTCGCCGTGCTTGATGCCGAAGCGGGACATCCGCTGGGACAGGCGCTCGGTCTTGGTGCGGAAATCCGCGTAGGTATATTGCTGACCGCCGTCCACGAACTGGTAGGCGATCCGTTTTGCATAGTTGGTGGTGGCGTAGTCAAAGACCTTGTGAAGGGTCGTACAGGTGTTCTCGCGGTTTCTGTACCGCCGCCAGGCTTTGTAGGGACTCTTGATTCTCTTGGCCATTCAGGTGTAGTCTAAGTTCGTTAAGGGACGATGAATCCGTCCTTGTGCAGACCTTGGATGCCCATCGGGCGATAGTGGTCGTAAATGCGCTGCATATCGGCCTTCGGGTCGTCGGTGAGTTCGATGGGTTCGCCCACGCTGATCTTCTTGCGGCCCCAGTCGTAGTAGCCGATGTAGACCGTGGAGCCCGTCTCGCGGGCGATCAGGTGGAAGCCCGTCTTCCAGCGCTTGGTCGCCTTCCGGGTGCCTTCCGGGGCGATGGCGAGGTGGAACTCTTCCGCCTGGTCCATCTGGTGGATCAGGCTCCGGACCATCGAGGCCGGGCTTTCGCGGTCGACGGGGACGGCGCCGCAGGCGCGGAGGATGGGGCCCAGGGGCCAGAAGAAGAACTCCTTCTTGATCATGATATGGGCGACCTTGCCGAACTGCGTGTAGAACAGGTAGCTCACGAGGAAATCCCACACGCTCGTGTGCGGGACGCCCAGGACGATGGCCTTCTGTTCTTTCATCGGGCCGCCGACGCTCTCCCAGCCCATCTTGCGGAGGAGCCAGCCGCAGAACTTGGCCCAACCGGGGCTGACGGTGCTCTTGATCTTGGTCTTGCTCATAGTCAGATGTTTACGTCTTCGAGTTCCTCCTCGCTGCGGAGGTTCTCCATGATGAAGCGCTGCCGCTCGGCGGTGTTGTCGCCCATATAGAACTCCATGATTTCGGAGATGGACTCCTCGTCGGCCAGCTTGACCGGGTCCAGGCGCATCTTCTCCCCGATGAATTCCACGAATTCGTGGGAGGAGATTTCGCCGAGACCTTTGAACCGGGTGATCTCCACGCCGGTCTTCAGCTCCTTCACGGCCTTTTCCTTCTCGT
Source organism: Bacteroidales bacterium (assembly GCA_017429205.1). The sequence continues at coordinate 11,673 of JAFRPH010000045.1, read as the reverse complement.
CGATGGAGTAGCAGTAGCGCGTGGATTTCTTGTTGTGCACGCGGAAGAGGGGAGTCTGCAGGATGTGGACGTGGCCGCGGCGGATCAGGTCCGGGTAGTACTTCATGATGAAGGTGAGGACCAGCATCCGGATGTGCATGCCGTCGTCATCGGCATCGGTGGCGACGATGATGTTGTTGTAGCGGAGGTCGTCCAGGTCCTCCTCCACGCCGAGGGCGGAGACCAGCAGGTTCAGCTCCTCGTTCTCGGCCACCTTCTTGCGGCTTTCCTTGAAGCAGTTGATGGGCTTGCCGCGCAGGGAGAACACGGCCTGCGTGTTCGCGTTGCGGACCTTGGTGATGGTACCCGACGCGGAGTCGCCCTCCGTGATGAAGATGGAGGTCTTCTCCCGCTCGTCCTCCTTGTTCTTCAGCGGCTTGTCGTTGAAGTGGATGCGGCAGTCGCGGAGCTTGCGGTTGTAGACGTTGGCCTTCTTGTTCCGCTCGCGGGTCTTTTTCTGGATGCCGGCGATTTCCTCGCGCTCGGCCTGGGACTCCTTGATCTTCTTCTCGATGACCGGAACGATGTCCAGGTGCATGTGGAGGTAGTTGTCCAGGTTCTTGGACACGAAGTCGTTCACGAAACTGCGGATGGTGGGGCCGCGGTCGATGGCGGAGCTGCCGTCCTTGTTCTTGACCTGCCGCTCCCACATATAGGTGGAGCCCAGCTTGGTCTTGGTCTGGCCTTCGAAGATGGGTTCCTGGATCTGGATGGCGATGGCGCCGACGACGCCCTGACGGACGTCCTCGGGCTTGTAGTCCTTCTTGAAGAAGTCCTTGAAGGTCTTGGCGATGGCCTCGCGGTAGGCGGCGAGATGGGTGCCGCCGTCGCGGGTGTTCTGGCCGTTCACGAAGGAGGAGATGTTCTCGCCGTAGCTGTTCCCGTGGGTGAGGACGATTTCGATGTCCGGGCCCTCGATGTGGATGAGCGGGTAGAGCGGCTTCTCGGCCATGTTCTCGGTGACGAGGTCCAGGAGGCCGTTCTCGCTCTTGTAGGGGACGCCGTTCAGGACGAGGGTGAGCCCTTTCTTGAGGTAGGAGTAGTTCTTCACCATCGTCTCCACGATGTCCATATGGAAGGAGTAGCCTTCGAACATCTGCTCGTCGGGGACGAACCGGATGAGGGTGCCGTTCTTCTCGGTGGATTCGCGCAGGCCGCTGTCCAGCAGGATGCCGCGCGAATAGTGGGCGAAAGAGGACTGGCCGTCGCGGAAGGATTCCACCCAGAAGTCGGAGGACAGGGCGTTCACGGCCTTGGTGCCGACGCCGTTCATGCCCACGGACTTCTGGAAGGCTTCCGTGTCGAACTTGCCGCCGGTGTTCAGCTTGGAGGTGACGTCCACCACGCTGCCGAGGGGAATGCCGCGGCCGAAGTCGCGCACGGTCACGGTCTTGTCCTCGTCGATGGTGATGTCGATGCGTTTGCCGAAGCCCATCGAGAACTCGTCCACCGAGTTGTCGATGACCTCCTTCAGGAGGACGTAGATGCCGTCTCCCTGCCGCTCACCGTTGCCCAGGCGGCCGATGTACATGCCGGAGCGTCTCCGGATGTGCTCGTACCACTCCAGGGTGATGATGTTCTGTTCGCCGTAGTCGGCCCCGTTCTTCTTCTGCGTCTCTTCTGCCATGATTGCCTCTTTTCACTATCTTGCAAAGATACGGAATAATCCGGACAAAGTCAATCCTTTGCCCGGCGCAGGAAGCTGTGACAAACGCTATTTGACGAGCCCGACGAGGAACAGGTTGATGATGGGGCGGGCCGGGCAGTTGGTGGTGAGGGTGAGCATCACGACCGTCTCGCCCTTGGGGAGGACGGAGGTGTCCAGCGTGACCGGGATGCTGCCCTTGCCCTGCGCGGGGATTTCGCCGGGGAGGGTGGCCGTGAGGCCGTCCGCATCGGCGTCCACGCTGTAGAACTGGAGGGCGGACTTGCCCTTGTTCGTAAAGGTGAAGGTGCCCTTGACCTTCGTTCCGGCGTTCGCGGTGCCGAAGGAGACCGTGCTCTCGTCGAAGATGCACTGGGCGGCGTTCTTCCGCTGCTCCGGCGTCCAGGACGCGAAATTGCCCCGGGTGAGGGCCGTCACGGTAATGGGCTTGGAAGCCTTGGCGCCGTTGACGACCGGCGTCGCGCTATAGACGTGCTTGCCCCAGAGGGCGGGATCGGCCTTGACGGAGAAGCGGAGGGCGGCGGTCTCGCCGGCCGGCACGGTGGCGGGCACCACCTCGACGGTCAAGTTGGGGGAGACGTCGGTGAACGCCACCTTCATCGGCTGCTTGCCGAGATTGGCGATCTTCACCTCGTCGGAGGAAGATTCGCCCTGGAGCACGTTCGAGACCTTGTAATTCAGGGACTTCAGGCCCATGGAGCCGAGTTTCACGGCGCCGAACAGCTCGGAGAGGGGCTTTTTCTTCTCGTGCACCAGGCCGCGCATCCGCAGGATGACGGGCTTGCCCACGCCGGCGATGTAGACGGTGAGGGTCTTGTCGAAGGGAACGGGGCCGTCCTCGTTCTTGTAGGTGCCGGTGATCGTGCCGGTCTTGCCGGGCTGGATGGGCTCCCGGGTCCACTGCGCGTCGGTGCAGCCGCAGGAGGTCACCACCTCGTAGATGGCGATGGGGTCCTTGCCGATGTTCTTGACCGTGAAGACGCAGGTCTGGGCGCCGTCGTCGATGCTGATGTCGCCGAAGTCGTGGACGGTCTTGTCGAACTCCACGACCTCCCCGACCTGGACTCCGTCCTCCGTGCTGTCGTCCGGGACGACGGCCATCGTCGGATTCTCGGTGGTCTGGCCCAACTCTTGCATTGCCTTGTTCACCTCCGCGCTCCGGGCGTTGCGGCAGCCGCAGGCGGCGAGCAGGATCGCGGCGCAGTAAATAACGTGTTTCATCATGCGACAAAGTTACAAGTCGATTGTTTGAAAAACAAATTTAATGCCTATATTTGCATACCCTTTTAGGAAGACACTACAACACTTTAAAGAAACGAAACTATGGCTTACGTAATCAATCCCGATCTCTGCATGGCTTGTGGAACCTGCCAGGGCGAATGCCCGACCGGCGCCATCAAGGAAGGCGACGTCTACAGCATCGACGCCGACGTCTGCATCGACTGCGGCACCTGCGCCGGCGTCTGCCCGTGCGAGGCCATCGCTCCCGGCGAGTAATTTTCCGGGGAACGGACTGAAGGAGCCGAGCGATCGGTTCCTTTTTTTGCGTATATTTGCAGCGGTCTGTTGAATTGACAGTGATGAGCCTCAAGCGTTTCCAAGATCCGAACCTGCAACGGTCGTTCCTGTGGCTGTTCTATGCCGGCTTCATCCTCATCCTTCTGGGCGAGTCGATCATGCTGCCGACGGAGCGGACCCCGGTGTTTCTCAGCCAGATAGGGAACGTCCTGCACTGGCTGGGGGCGAGTCTTCTCCTGCTGCGGATTGCGACCTTGTTGCCCGCATATCCCCGTTATACGCTGACTTGCATCTGTATGCTGGTGGCGTTCCGGGCCTCCTTTTTCCTGGCCGATCCCATTTCCCCGAAGCTCTACGTCATCGGCCTGGTCATGGCGGCATCCCGCGGAAGCGACTTGAAGGTGAACCTGCGGATATTCCTGGCATACCTGGTCCTTTTCCTGCTCGCGCTCCCGGCCTCCTACCTGCTGGGGTGGGCCGGCAATCTGGTCAAGCATATCGGCTCGCTGCAGGGTTCTTCCTTCGGCTTCAAGAGTCCGAACAGCTTGGCCGCCTTCCTCGCGCTGGCCGTTTACGTGGGGCTTTATCTGACCAAGGAAAGGCGCTGGGCGGTCGTCTTCGCCGTCTGCTGGTCGGCCGCCGTGCTGACGTTCCTGCTCACCCTCAGCCGGTCGCAGGTCCTGCTGCTCGTCGTCCTGCCGGTCCTCCACCTGTTTCTGCAGAAGTTCCGCCCGAAGCCCTGGCTCCTGGCCGCCCTGCCGTTCGCGTGCCTGGCTTTGTCCGTGCTTCTGGCCATCCATTACGGCCCCGGTTACGGAACAAACACGTTTGAGAGCCGGTTCTCAATTCCGGCTTTGGTGTTCGAGAAGTACGGGCTGAGCCCCTTCGGCCAGGAATGCGGCCTCCGTAACTGGTTCAAGGGCGTTTATCCATACAGGCTGGCCATCGACAATGGCTATCTGGCCCTGCTCCTCTGCAGAGGGGTTTTCATCTGCCTCGCCGCCCTGGCCGTGATGGCGCACCTGCTTTACCTCGTCGGGAAAAAGGGAGACGCGCTGCTGACGTCGATGGCCTGCTGTATGACGGTATTGGGAATGATGGAAGGCATTCCCTTCTTCGTGAAATTCTCTTTCCTCCCGCTGCTGTACGTTCCACTCCTCGAAGAGCTGGAACCGGAGGGGCGTAAAATCACCCTTCCGGTCGCTTTCGTCCTGGCATTCAGCATCTTGACATTTATGTTTATGCCGTGGCATCCTCGCCGCGACCTGCCCCACCCGTACGGGACGCTGGCCGACATCCCGGTCCCGGCCGGATTCGAGCGGATGGGCACCGATCCCGGAAGTTTCTCCGACTACGTGGAGAACCTTCCGCTCGCGCGTCCCGATTCCGTCCTGGCCGGATACGAAGAAGCCCCGTCCGATACCCTGGTGCGTGGCTGCTACCGGGTCGTGGACTTCCCCCTGGTCGACGAATTCGAGCAGTGTGCCGACGTATGCATCCGTCTACGGGCGGAGTACCTGTACCGGGAGAACCGCTTCTACAAGATTCGTTTTGTCGACACGCGGGAAAAGACGCTCCAGTACCATTATGGAGCCTGCCGTCAGCAGCTCATCCGTTACCTCCGGAAGGTTTACATCTGGAGCAATACGGAATCCTTGCGGGCCTCCTTGCCCCAACAGCCTGTCGACGGACTGGCGCCCGGCGACATTTTCGTCTATGACAAGGACGCCCGTCCCGGTTCGCGGTACGGACACGCCGTGATGGTGGCGGCCGTTGCCGTGGATACCGTCACCCGTCAGAAAGCCGTCCTTCTCATCCAAGGGAGCACCCCGGCCTGCGACATCCATGTGGTCGCCAATCCGGCCGCCCCCGACCTCTCTCCCTGGTACCTGCTGGAAGCGTCCGCGGACACGACTTCGTCGCCGATGGTGACCGTCGGAAGCGCCGTGTTCTATGAAGAGGACATCCGCCGCTTCTGAGACCCGGCTGCGGCCCGGATACAAGAACTCCCGACCTGGAAAGGCCGGGAGTTCTTCGTATCGGTTGCCGAACTATTCCGTCTCGGCGGTGTTCGCGGGCTTCATCACGACCTCGATGAGGTTGTTCTGGGCGAGGATCTCCTTCAGGACGCCCTGGACTTTCTCCTTGGTGAGGGCGTTGATGGCGGCCTCGTTGTCGGCGTCGATGTTGCGGCCGTAGAGTTCGTAGGACTCGATGGCGCTCTGCCAGTAGGAGTTGTTCTGGCGACGCTCGGGGAGGTTCTTCTGAAGGTTCAGGACCGCGCTGGTCAGCTCATCGTCGGTCGGGCCGTTCTCGGCCAGGTCCTTGAGGCCCTGGACGGCGAGGTCGCGGAGCTTGTCGCACATCGACGGGCGGCAGTCGAAGCCGACCTGGAGGAGGGCCGTCTCCACCGGACGGCGGCCGAAGCTCGCGTTCGTGCTGGCGCCGTAGGTGCCGCCTTCATCCTCGCGGAGCGAGTTCGTGTAGCGGATGTCCAGGATGTAGGAGGCGGCGTCCAGGGCGGCCTTGCGCTCGGCCGTGTAGGGGAGGTAGGCGCTGTAGGTCTGGATGACGGAGCTCTTCGGGGTCTGCATGTCGACGGCGAAAATGTCCTCGATGCGGCCCTGCTGGACCCGCTCCTTGGTGTCCACCCACTTCAGGGCCTTCTTGCCCTTGGGCAGGGAACCGAGGTACTTCTCCACCAACGGCTTGAGGGTGTCGATGTCCACGTCGCCCACCACCAGGAAGGTGGCGCCGGCGGCGTCGTTGAACAGCATCCGGTAGTCCTTCTCGAGCGTGGCGAGGCTGGCGGCGTCCAGGGTCTCCTGCGAGATCAGGGTGCGGCGCGGGTTGTCGTTGTAGAGCACCTTGTACAGTTCCTTCTGGAGCTTGTAGTTGGGCTGGCCGACGAGGTTCGGGAGGACGGCCTTGATCTGGTTGATGCCGTTGTCATACTCGTCCTGGTCGAAGCGGGGCTCCGTGAAGAAGAGATAGACCAGCTGCAGGGTCGTTTCGAGGTCCTTGACCGTGGTGCTGCCGTTGATGCCGTGCTCGAGGTTGCTGATGTACGGGGTGACGTTCAGGGTCTTGCCCGTCAGCATCTTGGAGACCTGGGTCCCGGAGAAGCCGGCCACACCGGTGTTGCTCAGATACAGGGAGTAGATGTTCTCGTCGAAGGAGGCGATGTCCTCGGTCGGGATGAGGCTGCGGCCGCCGTCCTTGTAGAGGTCGAACAGAATCTGGTCCTTGGTGTAGTCGGTGGGGAGGAAGATGACCTTCACGCCGTTCTTGAGGGTCCATTCGGTGGCGTCGAAGATGGTCTTTTTCGCCTTGCCGGACTTGGAGCCCTTGAGCAGGGACGGATCCAGGAAGTCGGAGGCGATTTCCTCACCTTCCATCGGCTTGATGTCGGAAGCCTTCACCTCGGCGATGGCCTCGAGGAGCTGCTCCCGGGTCGGGGTGGCGATGCCTTCCTTCTCGGGACCGGAATAGACCACGATGAAGTTTTCGTCGGTCATCAGCTGGGCGGCGACCATCGACAGGACCTGGGCGTTGATCTGGGCGAGAACCTGGCTGATGACCTGCTTCTCGGTCTCGGGCTCCATGAAGGGCTCCTGGTCGAAGAAGTGGCTGATGAGGGGGCTCACGAACTCGCTGTTGCGGCGGGTGGGGGCCTTCTTGATGTTATTGTCCAGGATGGTCTCGATCTGCTTCTTGGCGCGGTTCACCTCGTCGTCGTTCAGGCCGAAGCGCTTCATCCGTTCGAGTTCGGTGTAGAAAGCCTTGAAGCCGCCGAGGATGTTGTCTTCCTTCAGGCCCACCTGGCCCACGACGGCGTCGATGTCTTCATAGATGAGTTCGCTGATGCTGAAGGCGCCGGCCAGGTACGGGCTGTCGGGCTTCGAGATGATGTCGGCGAAGCGCTCCTGCATCACCAGCTGGACCAGCACCTTGAGGAGGTCCTCCATCTGGCCCACGATGGTGGCGTTGTAGGACTCGGGCGTGGCCTCGCTGTGCCAGATCATCTCGATGGACGGGGTCGTGGTCTCGGGATCGGTGATCACGCCCACGTAAGGCTCGGCATGGTCCGGAATGGAAAGGTGTTCCTTCGGCTGCGGGTTCTCGCACTTGGGGATGACGGAGAAGATCTCCTTGATCTTCGCCTCGGTGCGGTCCACGTCCACGTCACCGACCACGATGACCGCCTGCATGTCCGGATGGTACCAGGTCGCGTAGAAGTTGTGGAGGCTCTCCGGCTTGAAGGTCTCCAGGCTTTCCTGCTGGCCGATGAGGGTGCAGCGCTCCATCTTGGTGCCCTTGAAATAGATGGGAAGGGCGGCCTCCATCGTGCGCCACTGCGCATTCCGGCGCTGGCGGCGCTCCTCGATGATGACGCCGCGCTCCTTGTCGATCTCCACGGGGTCGTTGTTGACGAAGTGCGCGTAGTCGCACAGGATCATCAGGCAGGTGTCCACGACGGTGGGGCGCTCGACGGGGATGTTGTTGAGCATGTACTGGGTTTCCTCGAAGCCGGTGGAGGCGTTCACGTTCCGGCCGAATTCGGCGCCGATGGAACGGAGATAGTCCAGGATTCCCTTGTCCGGGAAATGCGCGGTGCCGTTGAAGCACATGTGCTCCAGGAAGTGCGCGAGGCCGTCCTGGTCGGGGGTTTCCTGGATGGCGCCCACGTTCGTGGCGAGATAGAATTCCGCCCGGCCCTTCGGGAGCTCGTTGTGGCGGATGTAGTAGGTGAGTCCGTTGTCCAGATGGCCCACGCGGACCGCCGGATCGTTGGGAAGGGCGGCCATCATCTGCTGCATGGCCTGCTCCTGGTTCTGGTCCTGCGCCTTCACCGGGATGACAACCAGCATCGGAAGGAAGGCGACGACAATCAGAAATCTCTTCAATCTCTTCATCGGTACTAAAGATTAATGGTATGTTAAGTCTGTTTGTGAATCCTACAAAAACCGCACCTGGGCGCCCTGGTGGGGCTTTTGCTCGTCTTTCTAGATGCAAATATAGTAAATAATTATTGATAAACAATAAATATCTCAAAAATTTCAATAAATTTGTTTTTATGGTCCGAAATCGCTTACTTTGTAGCAGATTATAAGGAATTCTTATTATGCTGGACGATTTCAGACTGCGCGTCTTCATGATGGCGGCCGCCGAGGGGAGCTTCACGCGGGCGGCCCAGCACCTGGGCGTCTCCCAGCCCGCCGTGAGCCAGAACATCGCCGAACTGGAGAAGCAGGTGGGCGCCGTCCTCTTCGACCGCAAACGCGGCGAAGTGTCCCTGACCCCCGAAGGAAACGTGTTCAAAGACTATGCGGCGAAGATTCTCCACTGGTACGACGCCACCGACGCCCTCTTCGGAAGCGCCGGCAAGATGACCGTCAACCGCCCCGTCCGCATCGCCACGACCGACTTTGTCGCGACCTACTTGCTGCCCGGGCTGCTCCGCGATCTGCTGGCCGTCACGGCGACCAATTTCATTATCAATACTTATCCTGAGACCGCCTTCCCCGAATCGATGGACGCGGACCTCTTCTACTTCACCTCCGCTCGCGGGGACACACTCAACTTCGATGCGGGCTCCATCGTGGGCACGGTCCAGGCCGCCCTGGTCACGGCCGGTCCCACCTTCCCGGAAGAGCCGCGCTATGCGGTCTGGGCGCCCTACCAACCGCACGTGAGCCAGGACGTCTACGCCCGCTCCGTCCTCGTCTCCGACAACCTGCCCGTCCTCCTGGACCTCATCCGGGGCAACGCCAACCTCGTCGGCGTCCTCCCTTCGCAGGCCGCCGGCACCCTCACGATCCATCCGGACCCCCTCCCGCACCTCCAGCAGGACCTCCACCTCCGCGTCTCCGACGCCTTCTCCCGCTCCACCATCGCCCAATGGCTCGGTTCCCGCTTCGCTGAATAGGTATTTCCGGGATCTTATACAGGGAGGAGACACAGGTGTCCGGGGGCTTGTCCACCCCCGGACAAGTATAGGGGGAGGGGCCCGTTGGATACAAGTTCCCGCTTGCGGGGACGCAGGAGACAATGGGAGGGGCCGGAGCGAAGCGGAGTCCCCCGGACACCTGTGTCTCCTCCCATAAGATTCCGGGCTCATAAATCAAAAAAGGGATGGCCGGTTGGCCATCCCTTTCTCGAGTTGTTGCGGGCGATTACTTGCCGGCGAGGCGCTTGTAGGTGTTCAGGCGGACCTTGGCGAATTCCTCGGTCTTGGCGAGGAGTTCGTCGGCGCTCTCCGGGAACATCTTGTACAGGGACGCGAAGCGGACCTCTCCCTTCAGGAAGTCCTGGAACTTGCTCCAGTCGGGCTCCTTGGAGTCGAGGGTGAACGGGTTCTTGTCCGTGCCTTCGAGGGCCGGGTTGTAGCGGTAGAGGTGCCAGTAGCCGCAGTCGACGGCCAGCTTCTCTTCCTTCTGGCTCAGACCCATGCCCGCCTTCAGGCCGTGGTTGATACACGGGGAGTAGGCGATGATCAGGGACGGGCCGTCATAAGCCTCGGCTTCCTTGATGGCGTTGAAGAACTGCACCGGGCTGGCGCCCATCGCGACCTGCGCCACATAGACATAGCCGTAGCTGATGGCCATCATGCCGAGGTCCTTCTTGCGGATCTTCTTGCCGGAGGCGGCGAACTTGGCGATGGCGCCGACCGGGGTGGCCTTGGAGCTCTGGCCGCCGGTGTTGGAGTACACCTCGGTGTCGAGCACCAGGATGTTCACGTTCTCGCCGCTGGCGAGCACGTGGTCCAGACCGCCGTAACCGATGTCGTAGGAGGCACCGTCACCACCGATGATCCACTGGCTGCGGGACGGGATGAAGTGCTGGAGTTCGACGAGCTTCTTGCAGGTGTCGCAGCTGCACTCCTGGGCGAGCGGGACGATCTTGTCCGCGACCTCGCGGGTGACGGCGGCGTCCTTCGGCGCCTCGAGCCACTTGGCGGCGAGTTCCTTGATCTCCTGGCTGCAGCACTCGCACTCCAGGGCCTGCTTCATCGTGGAAGCGACCGTCTCGCGGATGCGGTCGGAGCCGAGGTGCATACCGAGACCGAACTCGCAGAAGTCCTCGAACAGGGAGTTCTGCCAGGCCGGACCGTGGCCCGCGGCGTTGGTGCAGTACGGGCTGGCCGGGAAGGAAGCGCCGTAGATGGAGGAGCAACCGGTGGCGTTCGCGATCATCATGTGGTCGCCGAACAGCTGGGTGATGGCCTTGATGTTCGGGGTCTCACCGCAGCCCGCGCAAGCGCCGGAGAACTCGAAGAGCGGCTGGGCGAACTGGGAGTTCTTCATGTTGGCGAACTTGTTCACATACTCCTTGTAGCCGACCTTCTTGTTCAGGTAGTCGAAGTTGGCCTGCTCGGCCTCGTGCTGGAGGTACGGGACCATCGCCAGGGCCTTGTCCTTGGCGAGGCAGACGTCGACGCAGTTTCCGCAGCCCGTGCAGTCGTCCACGGAGACGGCGAGGGCGTACTTCCACTCCTTGAGGTTCGCCTTGCCCTGGGCCATCTTGACGGTGGCGGGAGCGGCGGCGGCTTCCTCGTCGGTGAGGAGGAACGGACGGATGGCGGCGTGCGGGCAGACGAAGGCGCAGCTGTTGCACTGGATACACTTCTCGGCGTCCCACATCGGAACCATCACGGCGACGCCGCGCTTCTCGAAAGCGGCGGTGCCGGCCGGCATGGTGCCGTCGGCGTACGGCATGAAGGCGCTGACCGGGAGGGTGTCGCCGGCCTGGGCGTTCACGATGTCGGCGACTTCCTTGACGAAGGCGGGAGCCAGACGGTCCTTGTTCGGGTTCTCGAACTTGGCGGTGAGGTTCGCCCACTCGGCAGGGATGTGGATCTCGGTGTATTCACCACCACGGTCGACGGCGGCGTAGTTCATGTTGACCACGTTCTCGCCCTTCTTGCCGTAGGACTTCACGATGGCGTCCTTCATGTACTTCACGGCGTCCTCGTAGGGGATGATGCCCGTGATCTTGAAGAAGGCGCTCTGGAGGATGGTGTTCGTGCGGTTGCCGAGGCCGATCTCCGCGGCGATCTTGGTCGCGTTGATGATATAGACCTTGATGTGCTTCCGGCCGATGATGGCCTTCGCGTTGTCCGGGATGTTCTTGATGGTCTCCTCCTCGTCCCAGAGGCTGTTCAGCAGCAGGGTGCCGCCTTCCTTGATGCCCTTCAGGACGTCATACTTGCGGAGGTAGGACGGGACGTGGCAGGCCACGAAGTCGGGGGTGTTCACCAGGTACGGAGCCTTGATGGGCTGCTGGCCGAAGCGCAGGTGCGAGCAGGTGTAGCCGCCGGACTTCTTGGAGTCGTAGTCGAAGTAGGCCTGGCTGTAGAGGTCGGTGTGGGAACCGATGATCTTGATGGTGTTCTTGTTCGCGCCCACGGTACCGTCGGAGCCGAGACCGTAGAACTTGCACTCGGTGGT
>JAFRPH010000044.1 GCA_017429205.1 Bacteroidales bacterium | reverse complement strand
TACCCTCAAGAAGGCCGGCGTGAAGCTCTACTTCCTCGCCTGCGGCAACACCGACTTCCTCTTCGAAGGTTCCAAGACCCTGGACAAGACCCTCACCGAGCAGGGCCTCGACCACGAGTTCTTCGTCTCCGAGGGCGGTCACGTCTGGGCCAACTGGCGCCTGTACCTGAACACCTTCGCCCAGAAGCTCTTCAAGTAGGCTTCCCCTCCATGGTTATCACCCATTAACCATATTAACAACTAACCTCTAACCGTTCATTTTATGAAAAGCATCCAAATGCTCAAGCGCTTCGCTTCGGTGCTCGTGGGGCTCGCCCTCGGAGTGTCGATGCTGTCCGCGCAGGAAAGACTCACGGTGAAGGGTAAAGTCCTCGATCCCGAAAAGCAGCCCGTCATCGGTGCGGCCGTCCTTCAGGCCGGCACCACCAACGGCGCCGCCACGGACCTCGACGGCAACTATACCATCACCGTGCCCGCAGGCGCGACGCTCGAGATCTCGGCCATCGGCTATGAGACTCTTCGCGTCGTGGCGAACTCTTCTACCCTGAACATCACGCTGCAAGAGGAATCCACCCAGCTGGAAGAGACGGTGGTCGTCGGTTACGGTACGCAGAAGAAAGCGTCCCTGACCTCCGCCATCTCCAACATCCAGGCCGAGGACATCACCTCCACCAAGCAGGCCAACCTGACCTCCGCCCTCCAGGGCAAGGTCCCCGGCCTGCAGATCCGCCAGAACTCCGGTGCGGTGGGTTGGTTCGACGATGACATCAGCCTCCGTGGCTATGGCGAGCCACTCGTGATCATCGACGGTGTCGCCCAGCAGTCCAAGTCCATCATGTACTGGGGCTGGGTCTCCAATAACAACTCCTCCAGCGCCGCCCTCGCGGAACTGAACCCGGAGGACATCGAGAGCATCTCCGTCCTGAAAGACGCCTCCGCCTCCATCTACGGTCTCGGCGCCCAGAACGGTGTCATCCTCGTGACCACGAAGAAGGGTCAGATCGGCAAGCCCAGCATCTCCTACTCCAACACCTTCACTTATGGTGTCCCGACCGCCCTCCCGAAGGAGACCGACATCGCCACCTATATGGAGCGCGTGAACGAGCAGAAGCGCAACCACCACGAGAGCATCCAGTTCTCCGCCGAGGAAATCGCCCACTACCGCGGTCTCACGGACGGATCCAACAACTTCAGCTGGTATGACTCCGTGTTCAAGGACCACACCTTCTCCCAGCTGCACAACATTTCCCTCCGCGGCGGTAACTCCGCCACGCAGTACTATGTGAGCGGCAACATCACCAAGCAGGACGCCATCTACCGCGCCGACACCGGTGACTACAACCGCTACGGCCTCACCGCCAACTTCACCACGAAGCTGACCGAGCACCTCTCCTTCACCTTCCAGACCGTCCTCAATGTGACGGACCAGGAAATGCCGCCGGCAAACACCACGCAGAACGCGATGTACTACGGCTTCCTGACCGAGCGTACCATCCACGCCACCCTCGACGGCGACCCCAACAAGTTCGTGGATCCGGGTGGAGAGCACCGCAACCCCGTTGCGCTGATGACCTCCTCCGTGGCCGGTTCCAAGAAGGACAAGGCCATCACCTTCCGCAACAACGCCGACGTCCGGTATGACGCCCCGTTCCTCAAGGGCCTGAACTTCCAGGCTTCCGCCGCCTACGACGTGGTCGACCGCAAGGGCACCGAACTGTCCCTGCACTTCCCGCTGTACGACCAGGATACGGGCAATCTGGTGACCTACAACCCGGACAAGAACCAGTATTCCGAGACCTGGCAGGACTATATCAAGTATTATGGCCGCATCCAGGCGAACTACAACGGCACTTTCGCGCACGTCCATCACGTGGGCGCCACGCTGGCCGCTGAAGCCACCATCAACCAGAACCGTTCCCTGAACGCTTCCCGTCAGTTCGGCGACTTCTTCACCCACGACATCATCAACCAGGGTGACAGCTCCACCGCCCAGAACTCCGGCGACCGCGGTTCCAACGCTTCCGCCGGCTATGTGGGCCGTGTGAACTATGACTACAAGGGCAAGTACCTGGTCGAGGCCATGGCCCGTTACGACGGTACCTATCTCTATGCTCCGGGTCACCGCTGGGGTTTCTTCCCGTCCTACTCCCTGGGCTGGCGCATCTCCGAAGAGCCGTTCTTCAAGAACATCCTCCCGGCCGTGAACAACCTCAAGTTCCGCTGGTCCGACGGTCTCACCGGCCGTCCGCAGGGCAGCGCCTACGCTTATCTGTCCGGTTTCACCAGTGGCGGCAACTACGTGTTCGAGGACGCCGGCCAAATCCCCGGCTTCGCCAACCACTCCCCGGCACAGACCATCATCTCCTGGGCCAAGGTCCGGATGATGGACTTCGGCTTCGACTTCGAAGTCTGGCGCGGCCTCATCGGCGGTAGCGTCGACTGGTTCTGGAGGAACACCTCCGGCATCGCCGCCGCTTCCACCGCCACGGTTCCTGACTTCTACGGCCAGAGCCTGCCGCAGATGAACCTGAACGCCGACCAGAACGTGGGTATCGACATGACGCTCTACCACCGCAACCACATCGGCGACTTCAACTATCGCATCCAGGCCAACGCCACCTTCTCCAGGTATCGCACCACGTACCAAAAGTCGGAAGAGACGAAGATCTACTCGTCCGCCTCCAACTACTATTCCAGCCACATGATCGGCCGTTGGTCCAACGCCCGCGGTTCCAGCACCTACCACTGGCTGCCCGGCAGCCCGCAGTTCACCAGCTGGGAGGAGATCAACAACAGCAGCATCTACTACGGTGGTGACATGCAGCTGATGCTCCCCGGCATGTACAAGCTCGAAGACCGGAACAACGACGGTACGATCGACGGAAACGATGTCTACTATGTCTGGGGTGAGGGCAACGCTCCCCTCCAGCTCGGTCTCATCCTCTCCGGCAGCTACAAGGGCTTCGACTTCAACATGAACTTCGCCGCCGCCACCCTCGTGAGCAAGCAGGTTCCCCTCGCCGGCGGTATGGGTTACGGCTTCTTCAAGACGTTCTACGAGAACTACAACGACCGCTGGCACCCGGCGAACCCGGAGGCCGACCCGTTCGATCCCGCCACCCAGTGGGTCGCCGGTTTCTGGCCGGCCCTTCTCCCCGCCACCTCCGCGTACGACGGCCGTCAGTTGACCTACGGCGTGAACCAGCCCTACACCTTCGTGAACGGCACCTTCGTCCGCCTCAAGAGCGTCGAGCTCGGTTACACTTTCACTCCCGCTTTCCTGCAGAAAGTCCACGTCCGTTCCCTGCGCGTGTACTTCAACGGCACGAACCTCCTGACCTTCTGCAACAAGCTTCTCAAGCCGTATGATCCGGAGCGTAACCAGGGCAGCTACCTGGGTATCGCCGGCAATCCGCTGATGAAGAACTTCAGCGCCGGTATCAACCTCAACTTCTAACGAAATGAAGCATATGAAAAAGATATTTACCTATATTCTCGGCGCTTCTATCGTCCTCGGCCTGGCCTCCTGCGACAAGATCTTCGACAACCTCGAAGGCGACCTGACCAAGATGTCCGCGGCGGACCTCACCGCCACAGAGGCCGGTCTGGACCGTCTGATGTCGACGCTGTACCAGTCCATTCCGATGGGCGCTTTCTCTGAAGGCGAGAAGAACACTCCCAACGCCAATGAGACCTCCGGTGGCAGCGGCTATTCCGGCGGCGTGAACGGCAACTGGAACTACACCTACGTCCGCGACATCAACTTCTTCATCAAGTCCATCGGAGAGGCCAAGGACAACAACGTCATCTCCGAGGAGACCTACAACGCGCTCCTGGGCGAAGCCAAGTTCATCCGGGCCTACTACTATTTCGCTTCCGTCCGCATCTATGGCGGCGTTCCGATCGTGACCGAACCGCTGGACGACAAGTACGACGGCGGCGAGAGCCCGGAACTGTACATCCCCCGCAGCACCGAGAAGCAGACCTGGGACTTCGTCCTCGCCGAACTCGACGAGGCGGCCAATCTCCTGCCTGACTCCCGCGGCGCCAGCAACTACCGCGCCACCAAGTGGTCCGCCCTCGGCCTCAAGTCCCGCGTCGCCCTCTGGGCCGCTTCCGTGTGCAAGTACTGGAAGAACGCAGGTCTGTCCGGCTACAAGGCCGTCACCGAGAAACTCGCCTATATGGACGCCGCCGACGCCAATGGTTACTACCAGCAGTGCATCGCGGCCAGCGAAGCCATCATCAACTCCGGCAAGTTCGGCCTCTACAAGCCCACTCCCGCCAGCGTGGATGAGGCTGTCAAGAATCTCAGCACCCTGTTCCAGGCCCGCCAGAACGAGGAGTTCATCTTCGGACGCAGCTACAACAACGGTGTCACCACCAACACCAACGGCTGCGACCTGAAGAACTCCCCGAACCAGATCCACGGTTCCGGTACCGGCGTCTGGAAGTTCGGCTGCTACGGCGTTACCCTCGACCTGGTGGACGAGTTCGACGACTACGGCCCCAACAACGCCGGCACGGTCGGCACGGTCAAGACCGTGACCAACGGCAACGAGACCTATGTCGTCTCCCTGCCCGGCCAGAAGACCGGCCAGGATGCCATCAAGGGCATGAACTTCATCGAGTATGACACCATGGACGGCCCCTTCCAGAACAAGGACGCCCGTTTCAAGGCCTATGTCATCTATCCCGGCATCGTGTTCCGTTCCGTTCCCATCATCATCCAGGGCGGTATCTGGGCTCCCGACGGCAGCCTGTCCGTCTATGACGACTCCAACCCCAAGGTCACCGTGGGTGGCACGGACTACTTCGGCTACGGCGCTGTCAACGAGACCTACTATTCCGGTTTCTACTACAGAGGCCACACCAACGACGGTTCCTGGTACACCACCGGCTTCGGCATCCGCAAGTTCTTGAACCCGGACAAGGCCGTCTCCGAATCCCAGAACCCTTGGTATGACATCCGCTACACCGAAATCCTCCTCAACTACTGCGAGGCCCAGGTGGAGACCGGCGGCACCAACGCCGGCAAGTCCAAGGAATACCTGAACGCCATCCGTCGCCGCGCCTTCTTCCAGGACCAGCGGGACGCCACCCTCAGCAACGTGCTCCACGAGCGCCGCGTCGAACTGTGCTTCGAAGAGGACTACGCCCGTACGCTGTACCGCCGCCGCGCCTTCTTCAACCGCGAGCGTGACCTGGCGAGCAACCCCAACGGTGGTCGCAAGCATGCCCTCATCCCGATCCTGGACCTGCGCAGCGGTTCCCCCAAGTACGTGTTCGTGCGTGCCAACCACTATGACTGGGACACCGACCTCCGTCAGTCCATCGCCAGCTGGAACCCGCTCGCCTACTACAGCGGCGTACCGAACTGGAACACCACCAACAAAATCACTCCGAACCCCTCTCAGGAATAATAGCATATGAAAAAGATAATTTCTATCTTCTCCTGCGCCCTGCTGCTTTCGACCGCCGTTTCTTGCGACTGGTTCCAACTGGACAACCAGGAAGGCTGGAACGCGAAAGTCCAAGGCAAGATCATCGACTCCGTCACCGGCCAGCCGGTCCAGTCCGAACAGGGCAGAACCATCAACGTGGTCGAAAAAGGCTGGGATACCGAGGCGAACCAGAGCTGGCGCATCAAGAACGACGGCACCTACCGCAACGACCTTGTGTTCGCCGGCGAATATGTGATGAACACGATGTCCGGCGCGAACTTCGTGGCCGACCCGCAGCCTTTCACCCTCAACAAGGGGGAGAACACGGTCGATTTCAAAGTGACGCCTTTCGTGACGATCTCCAACGCCACCGTCACCGTCGAGGGCGGCAAGATCAAGGCCACCTGCAAGGTGAAAGCCAATTTCCCGGCTGACAAGATCAACAACATCGGCCGCGTGATCCTTTGCGCCTATCCGGACCGTTTCGTCAAGGTCGGCGCGAACAAGTGCGACCAGGACGAAGGAGCCCGTGTCGAGAACCTGGACCCGTCCACCGAGCATACGGTTACCCTCTACATCGACCCTCAGTTCAAGAATAAGGAGGGAATCCTGGTCAATGCCCAGGAATTCCAGTATGACCGTCCCCACTATGTGCGCATCGGCGCCGTCGGCGGCCACTATGACGTCGTCCCTGAGTACTGGGAGACCGTCCAGGACTGGAACCGGGTAGATTGGGATGCTTTCAATGCCGACGGACAGCCTTGGGACCGGATCGCCGATTATCTCCCGAAGGTTTTCCATCCCGCAGAGTATGCTCTCGACGGTACGTTCAATCCGAGCGGTGCCTATAACTACTCCACCGTCTTCAAGGTGGACATGAAGTCCGGCAGCGTGACCGAGGTCACCGACTGGTAGTCTGCGCTCTTACGATACCGGTCCGGCATAGTCCGGACCGGTATTTTTTATAACTACCTTTGCACAAAACACTTGCATCGTTATGAGAACCTTCCTTTGCACGGCTCTCTCCGTGTTGATGCTCGGATCCGTCGCGCTCCGCGCGCAGGAATACGAGTATCCGTTCCAGAACCCGAACCTCTCGGAGGATGAACGGCTGGACAACGCCGTCTCCCTGATGACGGTCGATGAGAAGATCGCCACGATCGTGGGCCAGGGCGTCCCCCGCCTCGGCATCGCCAACCCGGGATCGACCGAAGCCATCCACGGCATCGTCCGCGGCGGCTCCAACGAGCTGCCTAACCTGGGCTTCGCCGGCCAGTTCCAGATGCAGGCCCAGCAGCAGGCCAACCGCCGCCAGAACAACAATCGGCAGCAGCAGATGCCGCAGATGCCCGCTCCCCCGCGGTACCGCAACAGCACCGCCTTCCCGCAGGCCTACGGCATCGGCGAGACCTGGGACCGCGAAATGGCCTGGATCGTGGGTGACGTGATGTCCTACGAAGCCCGCTTCTACTCCAAGGACAGCCCCCGCAAGGCCCTCATCCTCTGGGCGCCGAACGCCGACCTCGCCCGCGACCCCCGCTGGGGCCGCACCGAGGAGAGTTTCGGTGAGGACCCGTACCTCGTGGGCGAAATGGTCGCCGCCGAGGTCAAGGGCATCCAGGGCGACGATCCCACCTACTGGCGGGGCGCGGCCTTGATGAAGCACTTCCTCGCCAACAGCAACGAGGACAACCGCTACAAGACGGATTCCCGCTTCGACGAGGCCCTCTTCCGCGACTACTATTCCTACGGCTTCTGGAAAGGCGCCAAGGCGGGCTCCATGTCCGTCATGACCGCCTACAACGCCTACAACGGCATCCCTTGCATCGCCGCCCCGTTCATCAAGGAAGTCCTGATCGACGAGTGGGGCATGAAGGGAACGATCGTCGATGACGCCGGCGCCCTCCGCTTCATGTACATGCCGGAGATGCACGGCTACGCCGCCGACGTGAACGACGCCGTCACCAAGGCCCTGGAGGCCGGCCTCTCCCGCTTCATCGATTCCAACTTCGCCCAGGTGAAGGCCGCCTTCGACGCCGGCCTCCTCCGCGAGGAAGTCATCGACGCGTGCACGAAGGCGAACCTCCGCACCATGCTCAAGCTCGGTCTGATGGACGCCGCCTGCCCGTTCGACGCGCAGGACTTCGGCTCCGAGGAAGACATTCCTTGGGAGCGCCAGGAAT
Organism: Bacteroidales bacterium; assembly: GCA_017429205.1. The sequence goes on along the minus strand of JAFRPH010000044.1, from coordinate 49,981 downwards.
TCAAGGACAAGGCACGCCTGGTGACCCAGAAGTCCATCGTCCTCCTGAAGAACGAGGGCAACCTCCTCCCCATCGACAAGAACAAGGTGAAGAAGATCGCCGTCTTCGGCAACCGCGCCGAGGAAGTCCTCAAGGACTGGTACGGCGCCCTCCCCGCCTACAAGGTTTCCGCCCTGGACGGCATCAAGGCCAAGGTCGAGGGCACCGACGTGGAAGTGAAGTTCCAGCGCTGGGATTCCGACGGCTCCGCGCAGGAGCTGGCGAAATGGGCCGACGTCTGCATCGTGTGCGTGGGCAACCACCCCGCCACGAGCCCCGACTGGGACCGGCAGTCCATCCAGGCCCCCTGGGCCTACGGCACCGTGGCCGGTGACGGCCGCGAAGCCCTGGACCGCCGCAGCCTCCAGCTCGAGACCGAGGACCTCGTCAAGGTCGTCTGGCAGGCGAACCACAATACCGTGGTGACGCTCATCTCCAGCTTCCCGTTCGCGATCAACTGGACCGCCGAGAACGTCCCGGCCATCGTCCACCTGACGCAGTGCAGCCAGGAACTCGGCAACGGCCTCGCCGATGTCCTGTTCGGCGACTACAACCCCGCCGGCCGCCTCACCCAGACCTGGGTGAAGGACATCCTCGACCTCCCGAACCTGCTGGACTACGACATCCGCCACGGCCGCACCTACATGTACGCCAAGGCGAAGCCCATCTTCCCGTTCGGCTTCGGCCTCAGCTACACCACCTTCAAGTATTCGCACATGAAGGTGAGCAAGTACGGCGACAACTACGTGGTCAAGTTCGACCTGACGAACACCGGCTCCCGCGATGGCGAAGAAGTCGTCCAGCTCTATGCGAAGTTCAAGGGGGACGACGCTTCCAAGCGTCTCCGCGGCTTCGAGCGCGTGGCCGTAAAGGCCGGCGAGACCGTGCCCGTGGAAATCGTGGTCCCGGCCGACGACCTGAAGCTGTGGGACAGCGCGAAGCACGACTGGGCCTTCTTCGGCAAGAAGGCGAAACTTATGCTCGGCGCCTCCTCCGAAGACATCCGCCTCAAGAAGAACATCAAACTCTAAACCCTTAACACAAAACACGTTATGAAACGAATTCTTACCATTCTCGCCACCGCCCTCCTCACGGTGACGACCCTCTCCGGCCAGGAGCTCACCAATTTCGCCTTCGGCGGCCGCGGTCCCCGCATCGTCTCCCCCGAGGTGAAGGACGGCAAGGTCACTTTCCGCCTCTCCGCGAACTACGCCACCCGCGTCCAACTCTCCGGCAACTGGATGGCCAATCCCTGGACCGGCACCGAAGACATGAAGAAGGGTGAGAACGGCATCTGGGAAATCACCATCGACGCCCCGGAACCGGAAATCTACACCTACAACTTCATCGTGGACGGCGTTTCCGTCAACGACCCGCTGAACGACAAGGTCCAGCGCGACGGCACCCGCTACCTGAACATGCTGTTCATCCCGGGCCCCCGCTCCGAGAACTACTATGAGGCCAAGAACCACGGCTCCGTGACCTACCGCTGGTATGACAGCGCGCTCCTGGGCATCTCCCGCCGCATGACCGTGTACACCCCGTACGGCTACGAGAAGAACCCCAAGGCCAAGTATCCCGTCCTCTACCTCCTCCACGGCGGCGGCGGTGACGAGGAAGCCTGGACCTCCATGGGCCGCGCCGCCCAGATCCTGGACAACCTCATCGAGAAGGGCCTTGCGAAGCCGATGATCGTGGTGATGCCGAACGGCAACCCGAACCAGCAGGCCGCCAACACCCTGGGTCTCAGCACCATCCAGATGGACCGTCAGGATCCCAAGTGGCAGAACGCCTATGTCAACAGCCTCGTGAAGGAGATCGTCCCGTTCATCGACAAGGAGTACCGGACCATCGCCAAGGCCGACGGCCGCGCCATCGCGGGCCTGTCCATGGGCGGCGGCCACACCACCTCCGCCACCCTCCTCTATCCGGGCGTGTTCAGCTACATCTGCCCCCTGAGCTGCGGCATCCGTGAGAGCGAGCAGCTGGACGACCAGCTGAAGGGCATCCAGAAGGCCGGCTATAAGCTCTACTGGATCGGCGTGGGCAAGGAAGACACCGGCGCTTACCAGGGCTCCCTCGTCCTGGACAAGCACCTCAACGACCTGGGCATGCCGCACACCCTCTACGTGAGCGACGACGCCCACGTCTGGAAGAACTGGCGCCTGTACCTGAACACCTTCGCACAGCTGCTGTTCAAGTAATGCGCGTTTTCCGCATTTCCCTGATTCTTGCGCTCGGACTTTTCCTGTCCCAGGAAGCCCGGGCGCAGGATTCTTATGCGGAGATCGCGGGAAGAGCCATCATTCCCACGGAGTTCACGAGCGTGAACCCCATCAGCCGGGACACGGTTACGAGGATACTGGACATCCCGGCCTCTCAGACCGAGGTCGTCCTCGTCGCCCAGGGGGACACCCTCCGGGAAAGGACGAACCTTGCCGGCTCATTCTCCTTCAAGAAACTGCCCGTCGGGCCGGTGCATATGTCGATTACCTTCGCCAACTACGAGCCGTTCTCGGAAACGATCGACCTGGTGCCCGGAGAGAACGTGGTTATCGTCGCCTTGCGCCGCAAGACCGAGACCCTGGACGCTGCCGTCGTGAAGGCCAAACAGCCCGTGGTCACCCAGCGTGGGGACACGCTAGTGTATCACGCGGCCGCCGTGGCCCTGCAGACTGGCGATTATGCCATCGACCTGCTGAAACAGTTCCCGGGCGTGGAAGTGAAGGACGGGCAGATCACCGTCACCGGGAAGCAGGTGCGCCGTTCCTACGTGAACGGAGCGCTGATCTTCGGCCTGGACCCGATGGCCTCCATGGAATACCTCAAGGCCGACCAGGTCACGACCATGGACGTCTATGACGAGGCCGACCCGGCGGACCGGTTGGACGGCATCACCCGGGAGAAGCAGCGCGTCATCAACATCAAGACCAAGGATCCCATCTTCAAGACGATGGACCTGCAGGTGCGGGCCCTGGCCGGGGCGGATCAGCAGCCCCGGGAGGACGGCCGGGCGCAGCTCCGCTACACGCTCGGAACCAACGCGCACTTCTTCTCGGAACTGAAGCAGCTGTCCGCCGATGTGGCGACCGGGAACATCGGCATGCGGTCCAGTTCCATCAACCTCACCCCCGGTCCCCTGTCGACCTATACGGACAATACCGACCTGAAGTTGGGATTCAACCGCTATTGGGTGAGCCCCCTGTTCGGAAACGGACTCCAGGTCGCCTACACCTTCGGCCACGAGAAGAGCCGCTCCCGTCGCCGCCAGCTCCTGGAGTACTTCGAGACAGCCGGCATCCCGGACCGGACGACGGACAACGAGACCGACGCCACCTCGCGGGTGCAGCGGCACGGCATGACGGCCTCCTATACCTACCGGATGGGGAAAAAGCTCTCTTTCGCCTGGCAACACAGCCTGAACCTGTCCCGGAACGAGTCCGCACGGGACTTGCTGGAGCAGGTTTCCATCGGCGGCGGCGATCCGATGCGGCGGGAGGAATCCAGCCGGTCCGACACCCGGTCCTGGCAGCTTCAGGAGAACGTGAACCTGAGCTTCCTGAAGCCGGGGAAAAGCCTCCCCACCCTGGCCCTGTCGATGCAAATGGGACGGAACCGCCTGGACTCCTGGGACTTGGATACGCTCGCATCGTCCTACACCAAACGCTATCTGACCAAGGAAGGCAGCGGCCTTTCACAGAGCTGGACGGCACAGGTAAGGCAGAATCTCAAGAATTGGCGCCCCAAGAACCCGACAGGCCCGGAGCAGATGCTCCGCTCCTTCCAGCTGACCGCGGAATACCGGTTCAACTGGATGTCCCAAAAGCGCGAACAAGCGGCCTGGGACCTGTGGGGAACCCCCGATCCCCGGGTCAATGCGGCCAACACGTTCGACTTCACCTACGCTTCGATGCTGAATTCCCTGGAGCTGCAAGCCCAGTACATCCGCAGCGCCGACTTCGTCGTCATGGCCCGGCTCGCCGCCCAGGCGGAGCGGGTAACGGACGAAGAACGTATCCCTTCCATCGACCCTGTCAAGAAAGTTTACTGGCGGCTCTCCCCTACCGTGAACATGAGTCTCAAGGGTGTTGCCGTCAGTTTCAGTTCGCTGGCCCGGGTCCCGTCCGTGGAGCAGCTGCGCCGCTGGGTCAACGATACCAATCCCCTCGCCCTCATTGCGGGTAATCCCGACCTGAAGCAAAGCCAATCCTATACCCTGTCAGTAGGAAAGCATACCATGGGCAAGGCCACGAATCACGTGCTGACCTGGGACGCCCGGGCGGAAATGGAGGTCAATCCCATCGTGAGCAAAACTACCTTCTATGCCTCCGACACTGTCCTGGATGCGTACAACGGCTATCAGGTGAAGGCGGGAAGCACGCTGATGCGCTCGGAAAACTCGGACTACGGATTCTCCGCCAGCGGAAACGCCATGCTTTCGAGCCAATGGGGCGGTAAATGGAAAGTGGCGTCCATGATCCGACCGTCCCTCTCGTTCCGCTTCCTCCCGCAATACTTCGGGGAGGTGCTGGACCGTACCGCTGAATGGACCCCTTCGCTGAACGCCTCCGGGTCGATGTTCCCCGTCCAGAACACCCTGATCAGTTTCAATGCCAACCTCGCCTACATCCGGGCCAAGAGCCAGGCCGGCACGATGGACCGCCAGGCCGTCCGGAGCAACCTGACGATCGGCGTCAAGACGGATTTCCTGAAGCGGGCCTTCTTCAACGGCGACTGGTCCTGGGTCCGCTTCGACGACCTCACCGCGCCCGAGATGGGCAGCGACGTCCATCGGCTGAACCTCTCGCTGGGCATCGGCCTCCTGAAAGACAAAGCGCTGAAAATCAGCATCTCCGGCATCGACCTTCTCCGCGGCGGGACGCTCTACTCCGTCGCTGCGGGCCCTTCCTCGCTCACGCGCACCTGGACCCCGGTCTATGGCCGCTACTTCCTTATCGACATCTCCTACCGCTTCAACAACAATACCTCCAGCGGGAACATGATGATGGGGACGCGTTAAATGTAATCGCCTAACAATCAAAGACATACAAGAAATGCTTTAGGCCATCTGACCTAAAGCATTTCTTTTAATGCATTGGCACTGAGCCGATTGCGTTCGACGCTGCTATCTCCGCTGGCGGGGCCGCTGCTGGACCTCGGGGGCGGTGAGGACCTGGGCGTTCATCCACTCGAAGAGGTTCGCGTGGCCCTGGGGGGCGACGGTGCCGCCGCCGTTGTTGGTGGGCTTCACGTCGCCGTCCGTCTGCTCCTGGGAACCGGTCACGGCATCGTTGAAGACATAGCACCAGGAGAAGTGTCCGAAGAGCCGCTGGCCGGGATTGTCCATCCCCTGCACATTCTCGAACATCGACATCCAGACGTTCTTCGCGCCGGCCTTCATCAGGCGCTGGAACGTGGGGATGCAATGGGCCTTGGGATCGACGGTCGTGTCGTCATAGGACTGGACAATCCAGATGTTCTCCTCGGCGAGGGCCTTGATCTCGTTATCGGAGATGTTCGCGTCCATATAGGCCTCGCAGGTGGGATAGGCCGCCGCGAAGTAACGGGGATTGCGGATGAGCATATGCATCGTCATATAGCCGCCGTTGGAGCAGCCGCCGATGTAGATGCGGTTGCGGTCCACGTCGGGGTGACGGTCCACATAATCGTCGATGCAGGACTTGAGGACGTCGGCATAGACGGACGGGTACTCGCCGCGGCCGAAGCTCTTGGAGGTGTTCATCCACATCGTCGGGCACTGGATGGAGAGGACGTAGGCGCCGTTCTCGCCGCCTTCCGTCGTGAAGTGCTGCTGGATCTGCGGGCGGATCAGGGAGACGACCTCGTTGCCGAGCAGGGTGATGGACACGTCCACACCGCCTTCGCCGGCGCCGTGCAGCCAGATGACGAGCGGATTGGCCTTGCCGTCGCCCTTGAGCGACCAGGGCTCGTAGGCGGCGTAGGTGAGCGTCTCGTTCCCCGGACGTCCGGTGGAGCGGCCCGTGAAGGAACCCTTGGCGAAATAGTCGGCCTCGGAGACGAAATCCTTGAGGGCCTTGTCGGTCTCGCACTCGATGGCGGTGAATTTCTGCTTGCCCACCTTCAGGGTCTTGCCGGGCTTCAGGCCCACTTTCACGCTATAAGCATCTCTCCAAACGCCCTGAGCCGGGGAAAGGCCCAGGCCGCGGCCATTTGCCTTCTCAAGTCCCAGGGCGAGGTATTCGCCTTCCGGGTTGAAGGCGCCCCTGGCGTCGGAAGGATAGACGGTCAGGACATTGCGGTCCGTGCCGTTCGTATTGACGGACAGGAGGGCGGGATCCAGGTTGTCAAGCTTGATTTCGGGCTTGACGACCACAAGATTGACGGCTGTGGAGGCCTCGTAGGTGGTGACGCCCACGACCTGAGGTTCCATCTTCAGGGTCTGGGCGCCGGCGGCGGCCGAGGCGGTCAATGCCAGGGCGGCGAGGAGGGATTTGAATGAATTCATCTTATGCAAGGATTGGTTCGTCGATACTAGAATTGCTTGACCAGCCAATCCATCGGACTGCCGGCGGAGTAGTCGTCCAGGAGCGGGACCCAGGAGAAGTGGGCCAGCATCGGGGCGACGCCCCAGCGGACGAGGTCTTCGTCGCTGTAGATGAGCATCTTGTCGCCGGTGGCGCCCAGGCGCTTGCGGGCCTCGGTGTAGGCGTAGGTGCTCGCGACCTTGCAGGTGCGGTCGGTCTCGGCGTGGACGAAGAACATCGGGAGCTTCACGAAAGCGTCGATGTCCATCGGAGCGAGCGCCATGTCGGTACCGTTCCACTTGTAGACGCAGTCGCCGCGCCAGACTTTCTCCACGTCGTCGGCATACTGGCCGGGATACTTCTCCTCGACCTGGTGGATCGGGACGATGGGGTCCATGGCGCAGCACGGGATGGCCGCCTTGAAGCGGTCCGCGAACTGCATCATGAAGCGCATCGTGCAGCCGCCGCCGGAGGAGGCGCCGGCGCAGAAGAGCTTGCTGCCATCCACCTTGCCCTCGGCGATCAGCTGGTCGATGAAGGCCATCTGGAGGGCGTTGTTCCGGTCGATGAGTTCGATCTTCTCGGGATACAGCGAGGCGCTGTAGGAGTAGTTCGGATTCGCGAGCGCAAACACGAGGGTGGCGCAGGGAATGCCTTCCGTGGGCAGGGAAACCAGGCAGCGGTTCGCCGTTGCGACCGTCATCAGGTCCTTGTCATACTCGCCGCCGCCGATCTGCCAGACGAGAAGCGGGGCGTTCGGGATGACCTTTCCATCGGCATCCTTCGGCAGGTGCAGCATATACTCCCGCGTCAGGCCGCCGAAGGTGAAGGTGCCGGTCTCGCAGTCGTCCAGGATGGCGACATGCTCGCCGGTGACCTGCGCGGCGGTGACGCTGAGGGCGGAGTCCACGGCGCAGTGCAGCTCCCACGGAATGCGTTTGAACCAGCCTTCCGACTTGCCGGCCTTGTTGAAGGGCTTGGCCTCGATGCGGAGGACGTTCTTATGGACGGACAGGACGATGCCGTCGTCGGCGTATTCGGCCGGAGCCTGGCCCGTGGCCGCATCGACCATGGCGGCCGGGACGTTGTTCACGAGGTCGAAATCCTCCGCCTTCAATCCCTTCAGGGAACGGGGATTGGACACGGTGATCTCGATGGCGTCCGCCTCCAGGCCGTAGTCGCCCACGACGGAGTGCAGTTCGACCTTCTCCACCTGGGCAGAAGGCCTGGGGCCGCACGCTGCGGCAAGCAGGGCGGCCCCAAGGATCATAATTCTACGCATATGACGCTTAGTTAGATGGTGACTTCAGCCTTCTGACGGATGTCGTCGGACGCGGCGCCGAGCAGGAGGACGAGCTTGCCGTGCTCCAGGTCCCAAGCGTTCTTGTCGACATTCCAGTAGCGGAGGTCCTTTACGGGGATTTCGAGGGTGACAGTCTTGGTCTCACCGGCGGCGAGGGTCACGCGGTCGAAGGCCTTGAGTTCCTTCGCCGGCCACTCGACGGTGGCTTCCGGACGAGCGACATAGAGCTGGACGACCTCGTCGGCGGCCATGTTCCCCTTGTTGGTGAGGTTGAAGGTCACCTTCACGACGTCCTTCTTCGCGGCGGCCTTCACGGCGCCGTACTCGAAGTCCACATAGGAGAGGCCGTGGCCGAAGGCGTACATCGGCTTCACGTTCTTGGTGTCATACCAGCGGTAGCCCACGAGGGAGCCTTCCGTGTACTTGGACACGGGCTTCGGCATCTTGGCCATCATCTCCTGGATCTGCTCCCGGGTCATGCGGGTGCGGTCCTGGCGATACATGAGGGTGAAGAGGTCACCACCCTGGGTCTTGTCGGGGAAATTGCCCAGCGCGTAGGCCGGGGAATCCTCGAGCTTGGCCGGGAAGGTGAACGGGAGCTTGCCGGACGGGGCGATGTCGCCGAAGAGGACCTCGGCGAGGGCGGTGCCGCCTTCGGTGCCGTTCCACCAGCCCTGGACGATGGCCGGGGAGACGGGCTCGAGCTGACGGAGGTCAGTGGGACCACCGGAGATGAGGACGGTCACGAGGTTCGGGTTGGCCTCATAGAGGGCGGCGACGACCTCGTTCTGGCCGGTCGGCAGATCGATGTTCTGACGGTCGGAGCCTTCGGTCTCGATGCTCTTGTTGGTACCGCCGAAGAAGATCACCAGGTCGGCTTCCTTGGCGAGGGCGACAGCCTCCGCGCAGAGCTCGGGATCGGCGGCCTCGTCGATGGCAGCGGCCTCCAGCGGGTTCGCGGTGGCGGACGGAGGTCCCCAGCGGCGGCCCGGGAAGTTCTTGTAACCGGGGGCATACTTCACTTCGACGTCGGCGCCGGCGCGCTTGCAGATGCCCTCAAGCGGGGTAACTTCATAGAGGGCCTTGACACCGGCGCCCATGCCGCCGCTCTGGGTCTTCAGGACAGCGTTCTGGCCGATGACGGCGATCTTCTTCACGCTCTTCGCGATCGGGAGCACACCGCCCTGGTTCTTGAGGAGGACGATGGACTTCTCGGCGACCTGCTTGGCGATTTCCTGGCACTCCGGCTGGGAGGTCATCTTGGTGTTGGCGACATCGTCGGGGATGGCCTCGATGGCGTAGCGGACGCGGAGGATCTGCTTGACCTTCTCATTGACCATTTCCTCGGTGAGCTTGCCCACCTTGATGGAGTCGATGACCGGCTGGCCCAGGTAGTTGGAACCCGTCATCTGGACGTTCAGGCCGTGGAGCATCGCGCCCATGGTGCTGTGCGTGCCACCCCAGTCGGAGACGGTGAAGCCCTTGAAGCCCCACTCGCCGCGGAGGATCTCGTTCAGCAGGTGCTCGTTCTCGGAGCAGTAGTCGCCGTTCACCTTGTTGTAGGCCGGCATGACGCTCATCGCGCCACCTTCGACGACGGCGCTCTCGAACGGCTTGAGGTAGATCTCGCGGAGGGTGCGCTCATCGACCTGGGCGTCCACGGAGCCGCGGTTGGTCTCCTGGTTGTTCACGGCGAAGTGCTTGATGCACACCGCGGTGCCCTTGTCCTGCACGCCGAGGGTGTACTGGAGGGAAAGAGCGGCGGAGAGGATCGGGTCCTCGGACAGGTACTCATAGGTACGGCCGCCGACAGGCAGGCGCTGGATGTTCACGGCCGGGCCGAGGATCACGTCCTTGCCACGGAGGCGGGCTTCCGTGCCCATGCCGGTGCCGTACAGGTAGGCCATCTCCCGGGACCAGGTGGCCGCGAGGGCGCTGCCGGTCGGGAAGTAGGTGGCGGAGTCGAGTTTCCAGCCGGCGGACTGGAAGCCGTTCGGGACGCCTTCCTCGCGGATGCCGAAGGGACCGTCGGCATAGTGCATGTCGGCGATGCCGAGGCGCTCCACGCCGGCGGAAGACATGTTGGTCTTCGAGTGAAGCATGTTCACTTTCTCCTCCAGGGTCATCTGGGCGATGAGCTGGTCGATTTTCTTGTCATTGACGGTGAGCTTGTCCTGCCGGGACTGAGCACCGGCACAGGCGGTCAGGAGAACGGCCGGGACGAGCAGAAGAAGGATACGTTTCATAAAGTATTGAGTGTTTGGATTATTCCAGTATCAAAGATACGGAATAAGTCCCTCATATGAAAGGAGTCCACCCCGTTTTAAACAAACCGATAACAATTTGAACAAGACAGGCTCAAATTTTGCAGAATCAGTTGTTATCTTTGCAGAAGTCAGACAATTGCACGAACCATGAAAAGAATCCTCACCCTCCTTGCGGCGCTTCCGCTCACCGTCGGGCTCCTGTCCGCGCAGGACAGCGTCGGCATCCCCAACGACGTCTTCTACCTGATGCCCAAGATGACCCAGGGCACCCTCCTCTTCCGGGACAAGTCCCCGATTCCCGGGCAGTTCAACATCTGCGCCGTGGACAACACCGTCCGCTTCATGGACAAAGGGACGGAGCTGGCGATGGAGGACGACGATTCGATGTTGGAAGTCGTCTTCAACGATGTCGCCTTCCTGCACCGCGACGGCACCTACTACCGCCTGTATCCGGCGACCGACGAGGCTTTCATCGCCGTGAGGCGAGACGTCCTCATCATGAACGACGCCAAGATGGGCTCCTACGGGATGGAATCCAACACGACGGCCATCCAGACCATCGAAACCATCAGCGCTCCCGGCCGCGTCCTGAATCTGGCCGACATGAAGGAGGTTCCCTACCGGATGACCGAAACCGCCGCCCTCTACCGCAAAGGTTCCATCCTGTCCCTGAACAAGCGGAACCTCGTCCGCTGCTTCCCCGACAAGAAGGCCGAGATCGAAGCCTGGTTCGACGCCAACAAGAAGATCGACCCCACGGACATCCCGGCCGTCCTGGCGCTGTGCAAGCAGTGGGGCGGGAAATAACCGCCTGATTTCCAGTTATATAAATGCAGAGAGGTGCACCGTGCGGTGCACCTCTCTGCATTTAACGTTCAGTCAATCAGCTATTTGAAAAGCAGCGGGACGAACTCGGAGAGATAGATCCGCCAGTTGCGCCAGATGTGGCCGCCGTCGGTTTCCATGTACTTGTACGGATAGCCGGCCGCGTCCAGCTTCGCGCGGAACTCGTTGTTGGCCTGGATGAGGAAGTCGGTGTTGCCGATGCCGATCCACAGGAGGGCGGGCTTCTTCGCGAAGTAGGTCGCGAGCTTGCCGTCGATGTTCTCGTAGATCTCCTTGTGCGTGGCCGTCTGCTCAGAGCCGGTGCCGATAGCGGCGGAGAACATGCCGGACCAGTTGAACATGTCCGGGTTGTTCAGCGTGATGTACAGGGTGTGGAAACCGCCCATGGACAGGCCGCAGATGGCGCGGCCCTGCTTCTTGGCGATGGTGCGGTAATGGCTGTCGATGAACTTGACCACCTCCGGGAAGGACGTCTCGAAAGTGCCTTCCATCGTCTGCGGCAGGGACATCGTCGGACGGTCGTAACCCATCGAGTTCTCGAGCGGGGCGGCCTCCTGGGAGATGTTGCCGTTCGTGAAGACGACGATCATCGGCTTCGCCTCACCGCGGGCGATGAGGTTGTCCAGGATCTGCGTGGCGCGGCCCTGGGTGACCCAGGCGTCTTCGTCACCGCCGATGCCGTGCAGGACGTACAGGACGGGATACTTGGTCTTGGGGTTGTTTTCGTAGCCGGCCGGGGTGTACACCGTCAGGCGGCGGTCGAAGCCCGCCGTGGCGGACGGGTACCACACCTTGGAAACGGTGCCGTGCGGGACGCGGTGGATGGCATAGAGGTCGCTACGGGCGCCCGCCTCGGGCACGAGCAGGACGCTGGTCAGGGAGGCGATGTCGCGGTTGACGAACACATTGTTCGGGTCGATCATCGACTTTCCGTCCACATTGAAGGTATAGGTGTACATTTCAGGGGCCACCTTGAAGGGGGTGGTATACTCCCACACGCCGTTCTTGCCCTCCTTGAGCACGCCCACGCCGGGCGTGTCATAGGACATCTTCTGACCGTTGAATTCCACCTCCATCTTCTGGGTGGGAAGGAAGTCGCCGGTCACTTCCACCCGGACCGCCTTGGGGTCCTGGTAACGGAAGGTGACGGTACCGTCGGCATTGATGACGGGAGATTCCACGTTGGGACCTCCGAACAGCGCCTGCTGCGCATAGGCGGAAACGCCCAGGGACAGGCACGCGAAAAGGATGAGAATTCTCTTCATAAAAAAACAGGATTATTTGAACACTTTTCCAATTTCGACCAGGGCTTTTTCCAGGCAGACCGGCCAGAAGTTCCAGTCGTGGCCGCCAGACCGCTCGATGAAGCGGTGCGGAAGCTCGTAGCCGGTGAGCATCTCGTCACAGGCGCGGACCGATTCGATACTGACCGTGTAGTCGTTCGTGCCGGACTCCAGCGTGAAGTAAGGGAAAACGGACCGGTCGGACTGAGCGACGATCAGGTCCCGGAACGAAGGGACGTCGGTCGCCGGACTCATCGCATAGCCATAGAGGAACATGTCGGGATATTTCAGGCCGTAGTACAGCGTCCCGTAGCCACCCATCGACAGACCGGCGAGGGCCCGCTTGCCATTGCAATGGTACGTGCTCTCCAGACGGGGCATCAGTTCCTTGAACATATAGTCCTCGAAGGCGCCCCTGTAGAAGTCGGTCAGGCCGTCCGGCATCACGATCACCATCGGGACGCCGCCGTCCGCCAAGTACTTGTTGGCAATCCGGTCGGCACCGCCCTTGCTGATCCAGGAATTGTTGTCGTCCCCGTATCCGTGGAGCAGATACAGGAAGGGATAGGTCTTCTTGTCGTCATATCCGGCCGGCAGCCAGACGGTATATTTCATCGACCTGTTCTTCCAAGTGCTGGTCATACCCCCTTGGACGACCGTTCCCGACGGGATGTTTTCGCCTTTCTTGCCGCCGTCACTCGGCAGCTTGTGACAACCGGCAGACACGGCCATCACGGCCAAGGCGGCCAGGAGAATCGGAGTTTTCATCATTTCAGCTCAGTTTTCGTATTGATTATCAATGTTTTCGGATAAGGCTCCCAGGCAGGGACGCCGTCGGCTTCGGGTTTGCCGGTCTTCGCGAACGAAGTCCACAGACGGCTCACGCGATGGCCCAGTTCCACGGCGTCGTCCGCCCCGCCCGTGAAGGTGCGGTGCAAGAGGACATTGTCGAAGACGAAGGGTATTTCGATGCAGTGCGTGCTGCCCAGGGTGCCGTCCAGCACCGGGGTCTCCCAGGTGAACTGGTAGAAATAGACCGGTGCGCAGCCCGCCGCCGTGCGGTCGGACGCCTGCTGGAGGGCCAGGGGCTTGAAGATGGGATCTTCCTGGTCCCGGGTGAACTCGTGATAGACCGTGCCGATGATGGTCGGGACCTCCTTGGAAAGGGCCAAGGCCTCCGGCGTCCCGGGCCGGGCCGGAATGATTTCGCCATCCACGACGGGCACCTGGCCGAAGAGGAGGGCGTCCAGCAGGTTCGTGGGATACGCGCCATCCTCCTTCGCCTCTTCCGCGACCTGCTTCATGGCCGCGTCATAGGCCGCCAGAAGCTTGTCGTAAGGGACGGTGGCGATCTCTTCGATGCGGGAAGGGATCAGGCCCAGGTTCGCGACCGTGGCCGCGCCGATCCGGCGGGAATACTTGGGAGCGAGCATATTGGTGATGGAACCGCTCTCGACGATGGCTTTCGAGAAAAGGCCTTTCGCGGAAGGCATCGCCATCAAGGTGGACACCTTCCCGCCGCCGCCGCTCTGGCCGAAGATGGTCACGTTGGCGGGATCGCCGCCGAAATTCGCGATGTTGTCCCGGACCCATTCCAGGGCCTTGACGATATCCAGCATGCCCAGGTTGGCGCTGTGCGCGTACTTGGCGCCGAAGGCGGAAAGGTCCAGGAAACCGAGGACATTGAGCCGATGGTTCAGGGAAACCACCACCACGCCGTGGTCGCGCGCCAGGTTCGTGCCGTCGTAGCAGACGAGTTCCTGGCCAGAGCCTTCACGAAAGCCGCCCCCGTGCAACCAAACCATTACGGGGCGCTTCTTCCCGTCATTGATGCCGCCGGTCCACACATTGACCCGGAGGCAGTCCTCGTCGTGGAAACCGTCATCCCAGTGCATCGTGAAGGCCTGGTCGTCGGACCACCAGCCGGAACGGGCGGGCGCCGGCGCCGTGGGGCCGTAGGCCCGGCTGGGACGGACATCCGTCCACGGGTCCGGGTCGACGGCCTCGGCGAAACGTTCCGCCTTGGCGTAGGGAATTCCCTTGTAGATGAAAACTCCGTCGTCGACATAGCCGGCCACGGGACCGGACACCGTCTTGACAGTCGTCTGCCTGGCTGAAGTCTCCAGGCTGCCGACGCACTCGGCATTCCTCCGGGACGGTTGTCCGCAGGAGACGGCGAGCGCCGCGGCAAGCAGAAAAGCGAGGTGGTGTTTCAGTGTCATAACAAACGGTTTTTTCATCCTATGCAAATTTCAGCAATAACCCGAAAAAACTTTTTTTTTGCTTTTCAATAGTTTTCGTTTCCGTATTTCGCACGCGCACATCTGTTCAAACTTCTTTCTATTTGTTCAAAAATCACTATCTTTACCAAAACTAACCGAATCGAAACCTATGAAATACAAGCGTCTGACCTTTTTCACCCTCCTGGTCGCCCTCGCAGGCTGCGGACGCGGCGCTCCGCCCGTTTCCGAGCCGTCCGGAACCATCGTCGTGGCCGACCGCCTCTCCAACCAGCGGGTGAACGCCTTCGCCGAGGACGCAGACGGCCATATCTGGATCGCCACCTCCCGCGGTCTCAACCGGTTCAGCGTCCACGAATATCACCAATACTTCAGCGCAGACGATACGCTGGGCCTCCCCGACAACCTGGTGAACGACGTCTTTCGCAGTTCGACGGGAACGATCTGGGCCGCGACGAACAGCGGGGTCGCGCGCCTGACGTCCGAGGGGCAGTTCCGATACGTGCCCGCCCCCGGCCGGCCGAACGCCAACCACCTCTGGGAGACCCGGGACGGAAAGCTCCTGATGAGCAACTCCGCCACGCTGTTCCAGTACGACGCGGACGAGGACCGGTTCCGGCCGGTCGTCCGCGACTTCAACGCCTTCAGCTATCCCTACGCCGTCCAAGAAGGGAACTTCCTGTGGGTCTCCGCCAACGGCGGAACGGTCCTGAACTGCTACGACACCAACGATTTCTCCCTGGTCGCCTCCTTCCCCACCTCCCATATCGTCTATCACCTGTGCGACGCGGGAAACGGGGAGCTCTGGATGTCCGGCATGGGCCGGATGAGCATCTTCGACACCCGGACGCGTACCTGGAAGGAACTGCCCGAAGCCATCCGCAACGAATCCCGGCTGATGCAGGGAGACGTCGACATCCTTTTCAACGTCGACGACCGCTCCTTGCTGCTGAATGTCATCGGCAAGGGCATGTTCCACTATTACCGGACGACGGAGCGCGTCCAGTTCCAGGACGACGCCGGTTTCCCCTTCGAACTGCCCGACACGGAAATCCGCACCATCTTCCGGGACAGCGAACACAATCTGTGGTTCGGCACGACGGACCAGGGATACACCGTCTCTTACATGTACAGGAACCAGTTCAACAGCAACAAGTTCCTGACATCGGCCTTCGCCGGGAAAACAGTGGTGTCCTTGTGCCTGGACCAGGAGCAGCGGCTCTGGATCGCCACGCTCCGCGACGGCCTGTGGCTGTATGACCTGCGCAGGAAAGACCTCCGGAGCGTGGACATCTCCGCCCTGATTCGGAACACCAGCGTGGGCTACAACCGCTGCTCGAAAGTGTTCTGCGACTCCGGCGGCGACCTGTGGCTGTTCTTCCAGGAGAAGTACTGGGTGGTCCGGTGCCGATATGAAGGAGACCGTTTCCAGGTCCTGGACAATCTTTTCGTGCCGAATGTCAGTGCCATCACGGAGGACGGGCAGGGCCGTATCTGGATCGGCGGCATGAGCGCCAACCTGACCCGGTACGACAAGGCCACTCGGGAATCGGCGTACGTCACCGTTTGGAACGATTCCGAAACGCCCTATGTCACCGACTTGGAAATGACGGCGGAGAGCGGGATCGTGGTCGCCGGCCTCAACCGGATGCTGGTGAGCGTCAACCCGTTCACGGACGAAGTCACCGAACTGTCCATGACCGAGGAAGAAAAGGCGTCCTGCGCCCGTCATTCCGCGCTTCGCGCCACTTGTCTCCTCAAGGACAGCGCCGGCGAATTCTGGGCCGGGACCACGGCGAACGGCCTGCTCCGGCACTCCAAGCGGGGCGCGGTCACCGCACCGGTGGACGGGGTCCCCTGCCTGGACATCTGTTCCATCGAGGAAGACCGCCAGGGCAACATCTGGGTGTCCACGATGAACGGACTCGGCAAGTTCGACCGCACCGTCGGCCGGTTCGTCAATTACTTCAAGGAAGACGGCATCGGCGGAGACCAGTTCTCCGAGCGGGCCTCCTGCGTCCTGCCGGACGGCACGCTCGTGTTCGGCGGCACCCACGGCCTCACCTGGTTCAACCCGCTGGACGTGCCCCAGAAGCGGTCCGTCCCCCTGGTTTTCGAGGACTTGAAGATCCACAACGTCCTGGTGGAACCCGGCAAGGGCGCCGCCATCGAGCGGGAACTCCGGGACAATCCGGACATCGTCCTCCGCGACGACCAGAACGCCTTCAGCATCTCCTTCGCCGCGCTGGACTTCAGCGGCCTGGAGCGGACGCACTACTTCTACATGATGGAAGGCTACGACCCCAACTGGGTCGATGCGGGGAACGACCACGACGCCTACTATTCGAACCTGCCGGCCGGCGACTACAAGTTCCGGGTCCGCATCACCAACAACAACCAGAGCATCGTCGAAACCGAGAACTCCCTGAACGTCCGGGTGCTGCCGCCCTGGTACGGAACCTGGTGGGCGATCCTGCTGTACATCCTGGTCGGTTTCGTGCTCCTGGCGGGCATCTATCAGCTGACGCGCCGGATCCGCCGCGTCAGGAAGGAAGCGGCCCGGCGCATCCACGAGGTGCGCCGCGAGCGCGAACGGGTGGAGAAGGAAAAGGAACAGGAGAAGCGGCTGTCGAAGATCCAGATGAACTACTTCTCCAATGTGGCGCACGAGTTCCGCACCCCGCTCACGATGATCGCGGGGCCGGTCTCCCAGTTGGCTGAATCGGACGGCGTCAAGGGTCAGGACCGCCAGCTGGTGGGCATCATCCAGCGCAACGCCACCTGGATGCTCTCGCTGGTGAACCAGCTTCTGGACTTCAACCGCATCGGCGACAAGAAACTCCAGCTGCGGGCCGCGCAGGGCGACATCGTCGCCCCGCTGAAGGGCATCGCGGAACTGTTCAAGTTCAACGCCGGCGCCAAGGGCATCGAGTTCCAGACCCATGGCCTCGAGGACTCCTTCCCGATGTGGGCCGATGTGGACAAGGTGCAGAAGATCGTGATGAATCTCCTGTCCAACGCGATGAAGTTCACGCCCACGGGCGGACGCGTCACGCTCTCCTTCGACGTCGTTCCGCGGGACGAAGCGGCCGCCACCTTCCCGCTCACGAAGGCCGATACCGACACCCAGTACGCCCTCATCACGGTGGCGGACACGGGTCGCGGCATTCCGGAAGGAGAACAGGAGAAGATTTTCGAGCGCTTCTACCAGGCTGACAACCAAGGCGATACGCACGGATCCGGCATCGGCCTGTTCTATGCCCGGTCGCTGGCCGGCCTGCATCACGGCTATATCAAGGCGGCGAACCGCGAAGAAGGCGGGGCCGTCTTCAGCCTCGTTCTTCCCGTGAGCGCCTCCTCCTACACCGAGGACGAGCGCACGGAAATCAAGCCGGTGTACGACATCCCCGCCCCGGTCGCCACGGAAATGCCGGCGGAGACGGCGGACAGCGAGGATCGCCAGCGGATCGCCGTCGTGGACGACGACATCGACATCGCCAACTACGTGAAGGTGCTCCTGAGCCCGTACTACAACGTGTCCGTGTACTTCGACGGCGCCTCCGCCCTGAAGGGTATGGAGGACGAGATTCCCGACCTGGTGATCTCCGACGTCGTGATGCCCGGCATGAGCGGCTACGAGCTGTGCAAGGCCGTCAAGGCGGACCTCCAGCTGAGCCACATCCCCGTGGTGCTGGTCACGGCGAAGGTCGCCGTGGAGAATCAGGTCCAGGGCCTCCGCGAAGGGGCCGACGCCTACGTCACCAAACCCTTCCAGCCCGCCTACCTGCTGGCCCTCGTGAAGTCCCTGCTGGACAACCGCGCGAAGCTGCACAAGCAGCTGGGTTCCATCACCACGACGGAGGACATCGAACCCGAAGCCCTCTCCCCGCGCGACGCCGCCTTCATGAAGGAGCTGTACGAACTGATGGAAAAGGAACTGGCCAACGTGGACCTGGACATCACCCGCATCACGGAGATGATGAAGATCTCTCGAACCAAGTTCTACTACAAGGTGAAAGGCCTGACCGGCGAGAACCCGAGCGTGTTCTTCAAGCGCTACAAGCTCAACCGCGCCGCCGACCTCCTCAAGGAAGGCAAGTACAACATGTCCGAAATCGCCTACATGACCGGCTTCAACACCCTATCGCACTTCTCCACTTCCTTCAAGAAGCAGTTCGGCGTCCCGCCGTCGGAGTACGGAGGGTAAGGACGAAGAATCAGCTTTCCTTGAACGAAACCACCTTGCCGTCTTTCCAGACAAGGTCCACGGTCGTGCCCTTGCGGGTGCGGAGGCCCTTGATGGAGCCGGCGGGCCAGGCGGAAGGAAGGGCCGGAAGCGGCTGGAGAGTACCGTCCGGGCCGCTGTACAGGAGCATTTCCATCACACCGGCGCAGCCGCCGAAGTTCCCGTCGATCTGGAAAGGCGAATGCGCGTCGAAGAGGTTCGGGTAGGTGCCGCCGCCGCGGCGGTAGTCGGGCCCCCGGAAGTTGTCGGGACTCACATAGCGGAGCAGGCGCCGGTACATCTTGTAGGCGCTCTCGCCGTCGCGGAGCCGGGCGTACAGGTTCACGCGCCAGCCGCAGCTCCAGCCTGTAGTTTCGAAGCCCTTGATTTCCAGTGTTTTCAGCGCCGCATCGGCGATGGGACCGGTCACATACTGGTGGCCGGGATACGCGCCGATAAGGTGCGACTGGTGGCGGTGCTGGGGCTCCCAGTCCCGCCAGTCATAGTACCATTCCTGAAGATTTCCGGCGGCGCCGACCTGGTAGGGGCGCAGGCGGGCGAGCACGGCGGAGGCCTCGGCGACGAAGTCGTCGTCCAAGGCGAGTTCGCGAGCCGCCGCAACGGCATCCGTGAGGCACTCGCGGATGATGGCGAGGTCCGCCGTGGCGCCGTACAGCGTGGCGCCGGCGAAGCCGTCGGGCGTGACGTAGATGTTTTCCGGCGAAGTGCCGGGCGAGGTGACGAGCTCGCCCTTCTTTTCCACGAGCCAGTCCATGCAGAACTCCGCCGCGCCCTTCAAGACGGGATAATCCGCTTCCAGGGCGGCCCGGTCGCGGGTGTAGAGGTAATGCTCCCAAAGGTGGGTGGCCAGCCAGGCGCCGCCCATCGTCCAGTTCGCCCAGGACGGGTCACCGGTGCCCAGGCCCACGGGCGTGGCCATCGCCCAGATGTCGGAGTTGTGGCCGGCGTTCCAGCCGCGAGTGGCGCCGTAGAGACGGCTCGCTACAGGTGCGCCGTTCTTGCTCAGGTTATGGACGAACGTGCGTAGGACGTTGTGCATATCTCCCAGGCCGGCGGCCTCCGCGGGCCAGTAGTTCTCCTCCAGGTTGATGTTGATGGTGTAGTTGCAGCTCCACGGCGGGTCCATGCTCTCGTTCCAGAGACCCTGCAGGTTTGCCGGGACGCCTTCCGTCCGGGAAGACGCGATCAGCAGGTACCGACCGTACTGGTAGTAGAGCGCTTCCAGCTCGGGATTCGCCTCGCCACGGTCCGTATAGCGCTTCAGCTGGACGTCGGTGGGCAGGACGCGGACGGAGTCCGGCGTCGCGCCCAGGTCGATGGACACGCGGTCGAAATAACCCTTGTAATCGGCCTCGTGGCGGGCCTGGAGCCGTGCAAGACCGGCCTCGCGAGCGCGTTGCAAGTTCGCATCGGCCAAAGCCTTGTACGGTTTCCCTTCCTTCACCGGATCCTTGTCGAAACCGTTGAAACTGGTGGCGTTGACCAGGTAAAGCGTCGCTTCCCGGACGCCGTCCAGCACGAGAGCGCCCTCGGCCGTGGAAACGCCGCCGCCGGAAACATCGGCATAAACCCGCGTGCGGAAATGGATGCCGCGGGCCGGGTCGTACCAGTATTTCTCCGGGCTGAGCTGCTTGAAATTGAAATAGTTCGGATAGGTGTGCCACGCGGCATAGCCGTCCATGACCAGACCTTCCTCCGACGCCGAAAGCTCGTGCGGCAAGGCCGTGCCCAGGGAAACCCGGGCGTTCACGGGCGCTTCCGAGACGATATGGACGACGATCACCGAGTCCGGCGCCGAGGCGAAGACCTCGCTCCGGAACAGGGCGCCGTCCCGCAAGTACGACGTCGTGGCGACCGCCCGGGACAGGTCCAGCTTCCGCTCATAGGCCGACACGGCGCAGGTGTCATAGTCGATCCGGAGCGTCCCCAGCGGCATATAGCTCTCGCTGAAATGCCCCTGCAGGCCTCGCTGGAGCCGTTCGGCGGCCGCATAGTCCTCGTGGTCCAGGGCCTCGCGGACGGCTTTCAGGGCTTCCGCCCCGTCGCCGGTCAGGCCGAGGGCCACGAGGTCCGGATGCTCCGTCCCTTTGTCCGGCTCGCCGGTCCAGAGGGTGATGTCATTCAGGGACAGATGCTCGTGGACGGGATCGCCGTACACCATCGCGCCCAGGCGGCCGTTGCCCACGGGAAGGGCTTCCTCGAAGAAAGCGGCCGGGCGGTCGTAATGCAGCGTCAATTCGCGCTGCGGGGCGCCCGTGCAGGCCGTCAGGACCAGCAGGAGCGGGAGAAGGCGTTTCATCATTCGACAGGCTTGCTCTCCATCGGCCAGCCGGTGATGGTGGAGACGACGGGGATGAGGGAATAGGCTTTCTTCAGGTGGCCGTTGTAATTCGGATGCCAGGAGGCGCCGAGGTCGGCCTCGTTGTTGTGGACCTGGGCGGGCAGGCCGGCGTAGTAGACGTTCGGCAGTCCGCAGGATTCCACCACGCGGCGGATGTAGTCGTGGTGGTCCGGGCTGTGCATCGGAGCGACGCACAGGATGGGATGTCCTTCGCCGTAATGCTCCTTGACAGCCTTCAGCAACCGGATGTATCCCTCCTGGAAAGCGGAGAAAGCCGGCTGCCGGTTGGTGGAGAAGTCATTGGTTCCCAGATAGATGACCGTGATATCCGGCTTCTCGCCCTCGAATCCCCACGCGGGTTCCTTGGCGAGGTCGAAAGTCTGGAGATACCGCTGCGGCATGTGCCAGCCACGCCCGGCGTCGTTGTAGTTGCGGTCGATGCCCTGGCCGGAATGGGAGATGTGCAGGACATCCGCCCCGAAATAGCGGCCCAGGATGTCGGCGTAGGTCTTCGAAGGGTTCTCGTCGGCCGGACGGAACGGGTCCTCGCGGACGCTGTTCTCGCTGCCGTATCCGCAGGTGTAGGAGTCGCCGACGAACTCGATGAGGCGGTCGCGGAGCCCATCGGCCTGGAGGAAAGCGCCCTCGGCCTCAAAGGCCCGGAAGGTCGCGCGCCCCTGCTCGGCCTCCGTCCGCTTCTGGATGACGATCCGGTGCGGCTGCGGCTTGCGCTCCTTCTGCCGGAACAGGACGACGGTGGTGTCCCGGTCGATGACGACGACCTTGTCCGGCTCCGCGGACGGCTCCCGGTCGATCCAGACATTGAAATAATCCTTTCCGGTGTCGCCGGCCTCCAGGGCCAGGTAGCCGCCCGTGAAGGAAATGCGGGTCACGACGGCGCTCCAGTCGAAGGAGACGGCGCCGGTCTCGGAAACAAGGGTGCGTCCGACGAAGGTGATGCGGCTGTCGGCTGCCGGAACTCGCTCGCGGGCGGCGGCCGGAACGGCCGCGGCGGCGAGCAGCAGGGCGATGAGAATCCGTTTCATAGCCGAAAGATAGTTATTTTTCACGCAGTGTTCAAATTTTGGCGGGACTTGTTCAAATATCGCCGGGGCGTTGGCGAATCCGGCGTTTCTTTCTTATTTTTACAACAGGAAAACCATAATTCGAACACGATGAAGAGAATCACCCTTCTGCTGGCCGCCGCCCTCACCGCCCTTGCGGCCTCGGCGCAGCCTAAACTGAACAAGAACAACATCGACGAAGTCCTGCAGGCGATGACCCTGGAGGAGAAGGCCACCCTGCTGGTCGGCACCGGCTGGGGCAGCATGGTCGGCGGCCTGACGGGCTCCGACGAGGTCCTGGTCTCCGGCGCCGCCGGCACCACCCGGGCCATTCCGCGCCTGGGTATCCCGCAGACCGTCCTCTCCGACGGTCCTGCCGGCCTCCGCATCAACCCCACCCGTCCCGGCACGGACAAGACGTTCTACTGCACGGGCTTCCCGGTGGGCACCTCCCTGGCATCGACCTGGAACACGCCGCTGGTGGAGGAACTCACCACCGCGATGGGCGAGGAAGTGAAGGAATACGGGGCGGACGTCCTCCTGGCCCCGGGCATGAACCTGCACCGGAACCCCCTCTGCGGCCGTAATTTCGAGTATTTCTCCGAGGATCCCCTCCTGACCGGCAAGATGGCCGCCGCCTACACCCGCGGCATCCAGTCCAACGGCGTGGGCGTTTCCGTCAAGCATTTCGCCGGCAACAGCCAGGAAACGAACCGCATGGCGAATGACGCCCGCATCAATCCGCGCGCCCTTCGCGAGCTCTACCTCAAGGGCTTCGAGATCGCCGTCAAGGAGTCCGATCCCTGGACCATCATGTCCTCCTACAATCGGATCAACGGTCCCTACACGCAGGCGAACCGCGACCTGCTGTATACCATTCTCCGCGAGGAGTGGGGCTTCAAGGGCATCGTGATGACCGACTGGACCGGCCCCCGCAAGACCGTCGAACAGATCGGCGCCATCAACGACCTCCTGGAACCGGGCATGGACATCTTCATCGGCGAAATCGTCGCCGGCGTCCAGAACGGCACCCTGAAGATCGAGGATGTGGACCTGTGCGTCCGCAACATGCTCAACTACATTGTCAAGACCCCTCGCTTCCAGGGTTACAAGTACTCCGACAAGCCGGACCTGGAAGGCCACGCGAAACTCGTCCGCAAGGCGGCCGCCGAAGGCCTGGTCCTCCTGGAGAACAACGGCGTCCTGCCGCTCAAGGGCGTGAAGAAGGTCGCGCTGTACGGCGTGGGTTCCTATGACTTCATCGCCGGCGGCACCGGCTCCGGCAACGTGAACAAGAAATATGTCCGCAACGTGGCCGAGGGCCTGCGGGTCAACGGCTTCGAGGTCGACGAAGGGATCGAGAACTGGTACAAGCAGTACATCGCCCTGCAGAAGACGGAACTCCGGAACAACGCGTCTCCTTCTTCCGTCCTGCTCGGCGAGCCCGTCATCCCCGAGATGAACGTGTCTCGCGGCTTCATCGACAAGACGGTCCCCCAGTCCGACATTGCCATCCTCACGATTTCCCGCAATGCGGGTGAAGGCGGCGACCGCCGGGCCGAAGACGGCGACTGGACGCTGACGGGCGCCGAGCGCAAGCTCCTGCAGGACCTCTGCGACGCCTACCACTATGCCGGCAAGCCGGTCGTCGTGGTGCTGAACATCGGCGGCGTCATCGAAACCGCTTCCTGGAAGAACCTTCCGGATGCCGTGCTCCTTGCCTGGACCCCCGGCCAGGAAGGCGGATACACGGTGGCCGACGTCCTCTGCGGCGCATCCTATCCCTCCGGAAAACTCCCGATGACCTTCCCGGTCGCCTACTTCGACATCCCGTCCTCCTACAACTTCCCGTTCGACTATGTGGGCGACGGTTCCATGAACCCGTTCGCTTCGAACGAGGAGGATGAGTCCACGAACGAGCTCCTGGCCATGTTCGGCATGGGCCGCGTGAAAAAGCCCAACGTGGACTTCACCGAGTACAAGGAAGGCATCTGGGTGGGTTACCGCTACTTCGCCACTGTCGGCAAGAATGTGTCCTATCCGTTCGGCTACGGCCTCTCCTACACGGCCTTCACCTATTCCAAGCCGGCCGTGAAAGTGGCCAAGGACGGTACCGTCACCGCCACCGTCACCGTGACCAACACCGGTTCCTTC
The DNA here is from genome assembly GCA_017429205.1 of Bacteroidales bacterium. The sequence goes on along the minus strand of JAFRPH010000044.1, from coordinate 25,692 downwards.
GCCGGCAAGGAAGCCGTGCAGCTGTACGTCACCGCTCCGGACGGCGGCCTCGTGAAGCCCGCCTGCGAGCTCCGCGCCTTCGCCAAGACCCGCGAACTGAAGCCCGGCGAGAGCCAGACGCTCACCCTGACCGTGGATCCGTACACCCTCGCTTCTTTCAACGAGGAGACCAGCGCGTGGGAGACCGCTGCCGGCGCCTACACCGCGCACTTCGGCGCCTCCGTCGCCGACATCCGCGCTTCCCTCCCCTTCAAGGTCGCCAAGGCGCAGTCCTGGCCTGTGAACCGCGTCATGCTCCCGAAGGAACCCGTGCAGGAGATTCACGTGAAATAAACCGTCCCAGCCAACCCGCTGTAACACAGCTCATTACACAAAACTCCCTGGTGCTTTTGTACCAGGGAGTTTCTTTTAACGAGCTGTATGTCAATGACTTGAGCGGGACGAGGGTCAAGCCTCGGAGCGCTTGTTCAGGTTGGTCGTGAGGTACATGATGCCGACAAGCAGGACGAAGAGGAGCAACGTACCGGCCAGGAGGGCGTAGGTTTGCATCTGGAGCAGGATGTAGCTCAGCACATAGGCCACGGCGACGAGGGCGGTCAGGAGCCAGGCCGTCTTGTCGCGGAGGATGCCTCGGAAGTAGCCGAAGAGGGCCGCGACCGTCATCAAGGCCGCGAGGCCGTAAGCCACCGGGAAGCGCATAAATTCGGAGAACGAAAGCACGAGCGCATAGAACAGGACCAGGGACAGGCCGATCACGAGATACTGGACCAGGTCGATCTTCTTCTTTCCGACCAGTTCCACCGCCAGGCCGGCGATGAACACGAGCAGGATCACGAGGATGCCGTACTTGGCGGAGCGGGTGGTCTGCTGGTACTGCGTCACGCCCTGAAGCATAGTCACGCCGAAGGAGGTGTCCTCCGGTTTGCCACGGTTGATTTCGGACACGGACCAGCGGGCGGAGAAGCCCTCGTCCGTCACTTCCCGCTCGGAAGGCAGGAAATCGCCGGTGAAAGAAGGATCCGGGCAGTTGGAGAGCATCCTGACTTCGGTGGTTTCGCCGAAAGGCTTGACCATCAGGGAGGAAGAGCCCTTCACGCGGTATGTCAGCCGGAAAGGCAGGGCCGTCTTCCCGTCCATCGGAATCCCGTCCAGGTCGATCGGTTCGGAAAGGGTCCACGCCGCCCCGGAATGGAAGGAGTAGGCCGTCTCTCCCAGGGTGATGTCCACCGAGCCGTCGATGCCCCGGAGGTCGCTGAGGCCCATCTCCACCTCCTGTCTCTTGATATCCTTCTCCGCATAGCCGGCCGGAAGGACGAAATCGCCCGTCACGACCACGTCGGCCCCATAGACCATGATGTCGTAGATGGAGCGGTGGAGCGTCTGGGTTTTCGCATCGATCTCGTAAGAGAGTGTCCGGGGATAGACGGTCTCTCTCTCCAGTTTGACCGTCACATTCTGGTCGTTGTCCAGCACCTCCTTCTCGTAGGTGAATTCCAGGACGGGGCCGGTGAGCGTCTGGGCGTGGCCCCAGCTGGCCGAGACTTCGTTCCGGCTCTCGTCGGCCGCCACCTGCCGGTCGTGGATCTGGCTCTGGATCATCGCCAGCGGAATGAGCATCATCAGGGCCAGCACGCCCATCAGGGCGATTTTCAGGGGAAGGGAATCTTTCAGTTTCATCAATATTTTCCTTATCTTTGTGGAGATAGCAACCAGCAAAAACAAAGCCATGGCTGACGAAAAAATCATTTTCTCGATGAACGGGGTGGGAAAGGTCCTCCCGCACAACAACAAGGTCATCCTCAAGGACATCTACCTGTCCTTCTTCTACGGGGCGAAAATCGGCATCATCGGCCTCAACGGCTCCGGCAAGTCGACGCTCCTCAAGATCATCGCCGGGGTGGAGAAATCCTTCAAGGGCGAGGTCGTGTGGGCGCCCGGCTACACCGTCGGATACCTCGCGCAGGAGCCGGAGATGGACCCGGACAAGACCGTCATCGAGGTGGTCCAGGAGGGCGTGCAGGAAGTGATGGACGTCCTCGCGGAATACAACGACATCTCGATGAAGTTCATGGAGCCGATGGACGACGACGAGATGAACCGCCTCATCGAGCGCCAGGGCGAGCTCACCGAACTCATCGAGCACCTGGACGGCTGGGAGATCGACGCGAAGCTGGAACGGGCGATGGACGCCCTCCAGTGCCCGCCTTCGGACGCGAAGGTCCGCACGCTCTCCGGCGGCGAAAGGCGCCGTGTGGCGCTGTGCCGCCTCCTCCTCCAGCAGCCGGACGTCCTCCTGCTGGACGAGCCCACGAACCACCTGGACACCGAGTCCATCCAGTGGCTGGAAGCGCACCTGCAGCAGTACAAGGGCACGGTCATCGCCGTCACGCACGACCGGTACTTCCTGGACAACGTCGCCGGCTGGATCCTGGAGCTGGACCGCGGCGAGGGCATTCCCTGGAAGGGCAACTACTCCTCCTGGCTGGACCAGAAGACGAAGCGCCTCGCGATGGAGGAGAAGCAGGAGTCCAAGCGCCGGAAGACGCTGGAACGCGAGCTGGAATGGGTTCGGATGGCTCCGAAAGCCCGCCAGGCCAAGCAGAAGGCCCGTCTGGGCGCCTACGAGAAACTCGCTTCCGCCGATGTCAAGCAGAAGGAGGCGAACCTCGAGATCTACATCCCCAACGGACCGCACCTGGGCAACAAGGTCATCCGCTTCAACGACGTGTCCAAGGCCTACGACGGCAAGGTGCTGTTCGAGCACCTGACCTTCGAGCTGCCGCCGGCCGGCATCGTGGGCGTCATCGGCCCGAACGGTGCCGGCAAGACCACCCTCTTCCGCCTGATCATGGGCATCGAGCAGCCCGACAGCGGCACCATCGAGATCGGCGACACCGTGAAGATCGCGTACGTGGACCAGCAGCACAAGTCCATCGACCCGGACAAGACCGTCTATGAGACCATCGCCGGCAATTCCGAATGGGTGCGGCTCGGCAACCGCGACATCAACGCCCGTTCCTGGGTGTCCCGGTTCAATTTCTCCGGCGCCGACCAGGAAAAGCTGTGCGGCGTCCTCTCGGGCGGCGAGCGAAACCGCCTGCACCTCGCCCTCACCCTGAAGGACGAAGGCAACGTCCTCCTCCTCGACGAACCGACCAACGACGTGGACGTCAATACTATCCGCGCGCTGGAGGAAGGCCTGGACGGCTTCGCGGGCTGCGCCGTCGTGGTGAGCCACGACCGCTGGTTCCTGGACCGTATCGCCACGCACATCCTCGCCTTCGAGGGCGACTCCCAGGTCGTCTTCTTCGACGGCAACTATTCCGAGTACGAGGCCAATAAAAAGATGCGCCTGGGCGATGTGGAGCCCAAGCGCTTCAAATACAAGAAGTTGATGGAGTAATCAACGGTCCAGGACGAGGTCCTGCCGGACTTCCCCGCCCTGCAGGCGGACCCAGGTCCGGAACGGACGGGCGCCCTGCGTGAACTGGAAAACGCGCGCGCCGCTCGGCCCCAGGTGGTTATAGGTGGTATCGCAACCGCTGAAGCGGCCGTAGATGTAGTACATCTGGCCATAGTCCAGGACATAGTCGCAGTCGTGGTCGTGGCCGTTGACGATGGCCTGGATGTCGCCCAGCTCCCGCATCTGGGCCAGCAGGCCCGAGTTCAGGCGGGACGGGCAGGGCGGCTCGCCGTTCTCGCCGGCGAGGATGTTCCCGCCGTTCGAAAGCCCTTCCGTGACCTCGCAAAGCGGGATGTGGAAGAAAGCCAGTGACGGGACGGGATGGCCGCCGTTCCCTTCCGTGAGCTTCGCGCTGAGGTTCCGGTACCATTCCAGCTGGGAGAAGCGGATGTAATCGTAACAGTGGATCTCCTCCTCCCCTTTCAGGATGACGGCGTCCATCGAATCGAACAGGTAGAGCGCCCGGTCCACGCCGCCGGGGCCGGAAAGCGTGATGACATCATTGGAACAGCCGTATACCCCCTCCTTGGGCGGGAGGTTCACGCAGCCCGGAATCTCCCGGATGACGCGGAACATCTCCTCCCGGGTGGCGCCGAACTGGGAATCGTGGTTTCCGAGGGCGACGGCGAACGGGATGCCCCGGTCCGCGATGGGCTGGAGGATTTCCTGAGCCGAGGGGATGTCCGGATGGCCGAACAGAATGTCGCCCGTATGGATGACGAGGTCGGGACGTTCGGCGTCCAGCATCTCGCGGACGTTGCTGAGGGCCCGCTCGCTGCGGGGGTCGCCGGCGATGTAATGGGTGTCGGTAAACTGAAGGACTTTGAAGGTCCCGTCGGCGCCATAGCGGAAGTCCCGGGCGATCGCCAGCCGGGAGCCCTCTTCGCCTGTTTCCCTCCGCCGGCAACCGGTCAGGACCGGCGCGGCCGTTGCGGCGGCGGTCAGGAAAGCGGCGTTTTTGAGGAATGATCTACGTTTCATAGGCGTTTTCGGTTCTTTCAAATATACGCTTTTTTCCGTAGATTTGTAACAGATGAAAAGCATTTTCGCATTCGCACTGGGCCAGGCCGTCCTTTCCTGCACGCCGGTCTACGACGTCGTCGTGGCCGGCGGCGGCACGGGAGGAACCGCAGCCGCCATCGAGGCGGCGCGCGACGGCGCCCACACCCTCGTCGTGGAGCCGACGCCCTGGCTGGGCGGGATGCTCACGGCGGCCGGGGTGAGCGCCATCGACGGGAACTACCGCCTCCGGGGCGGCCTTTTCGGAGAGTTCACGGACTCGCTCGCTGCCCGCTACGGGGGCTACGAGGCGCTGAAATCGGGCTGGGTGTCCAACATCCTGTTCAATCCAGCCGTCGGCGCGGAAGTCCTGCGGAATATGGCCGACGAGGCCGGGGTGGAAGTCCGCACGGGGCTGACTGTCAAGGAGATGACGCATCGGAAAAAGGGCGGATGGACACTCGCTTTCTCCGACGGTTCCCGGGCGCGGGCGCGGATTCTCATCGACGGGACCGAGCTGGGCGACATCGCGGAAAAGGCCGGCGCCGCCGAACTCAAGGACCGCATCACCGCCCAGGACCTCACCTATGTCGCCATTCTCAAGGAATACGAGGCCCCTGTGCCGATGGAGAAGCCCGAAGGCTACGACATCGACCTGTACCGGAACTCCTGCGACAATCCCCTGGCGGACAACCGAGACGGGTTCAATCCGCAGGGGCAGCAGCTCTGGAGCCCGGAAATGATGCTTTCCTACGGCCGGTTGCCGGACGGGCACATCATGCTCAACTGGCCCGTCTGCGCCAACGACTACTTCGCGGAATACCTGGACATGACGCCCGCGGAGCGGGAGGAAGTCGTCCGGAAGGCGAAACTCCGCACCCTGGGTTTCATCTATTTCCTGCAGCACGAACTGGGCTATGACCGGATCGGCATTGCCGACGACGTCTTCCCCACGGAGGACGGACTCCCCTTCTTCCCCTACTACCGGGAGGCGCGGCGCATCGCCGGCGTCGACACGATGACGGTCGAAGCCGCGAAGGATCCCTATCGCTTCGATCTATACACCCGGGCCGTCGCCGTGGGCGACTACCCCGTGGACCATCACCATGTCCAAAACCCCCGGCACGAGGAGCTCTCGCACCTGTGGTTCGGGAAAATCCCGTCCTTCAGCGTGCCGCTGGGCGTGGTCGTTCCCGTGGACGTGGACGACCTCTTGGTGGCCGACAAGGCCATCTCGGTCTCCTGGGAGATGAACGGCGGCACCCGGCTCCAGCCGGTCGTGACGGGCCTGGGCCAGGCGGCGGGTGCACTGGCCGCGCTGGCCGTAAAAACCGGCCGGAAAGCGCGGGAAGTGCCCGTTTCCGAGGTGCAGGCCGTCCTGCTGGACCACGGCTGCTACCTCCTTCCTTTCCTGGACCTCAAACCTTCCGATCCCGGCTTCCGCGAATTGCAGGAAAAAGGCGTCCGGGGCGAGGTCCGCGGCATCGGCCGCAGCATCGGCTGGGCCAATGAAACCTGGGTCCACGTCCCGGAGGAAGAATGAAGCCCGAACCGGGCTCAGAACCGGACATCCCAGTAATCGAACATCCGGATATGGCAGAGGTCGAAGAGGAAGAACCCGTCGGCCTCCTGCCGGACGGTCGCCTCGATTTCCGGGAGCAAGGCTCCCTGGCCGCCCTTTTCAAACCCCTTTTCGTTGCCGATGTCGGGGCCCGCGTAGAATGGAACGTCCCCGCACAGGCGCCGGCGGCCCAGGCGGGCGAATCCTTCCATCGTCTTTTCCGTGCGCCCGTGGACGTTGGCCGCCGGGCAATAGGTGCCGAGGAGCAGGAAGTCCACCAGGTCGGCAAAGCCTGTCGCCTGGTAGGCCGGCGTCGCCCAGGCATAAGTCGGTTCCTCTTTCGCCAGGTCGTAGGACGGGCTGGCCCAATTGACACCACTGCGGTAATACTCTGAGAACCAGGCGCCTACATAGACGCCGAAACGGAGGTCCGGATTCACGGCATGCACCCGCTCCGCGGCCTGGGCCACGAAATCGCGGATGACCTGGCACCGGAACGTCAGCCACGCGGTCTCCAGCGCGTCAGGTTCCTTGTCCAGGAAGATGTGCCCCGGCTCCGGGAAGACGGGCCATCGCTCCGGCTCCCGCCCCAAGAAGGCGGAAAAAGCCCGGCGTCCCGCTTCGGTATAGCCTGCGTCCATCGCATAGTCGTCATAGCGGCAGCGGTCCATCACGATCCCGTCCAGATCCTTGTAAGAGGCCAGTTCCGCCAGCATATCCAGGGCGAACGCCTGCACCTCGGGATTCGCCGGATCCAGGAAACGGCCACCCACGGTCGCCGTGTCCAGGGCCTGATTGACCAACTGGCCATCGGTCCGGTAATCCACCGAGCACCATTCCTGCCGCTCCGGCCGGTCATAGACCATCCCGAGTTCGAGGCCGGGGGCCTTCCAGCCGCCCACCATCACATTGACCCCGGCATGGACCTTGAGCCCGGCGGCGTGGCCCGCGTCGATGAATGCCTGGAGATAGTCGAAGTCCGCCGTCCGCTCGCGGAAGCCCCAGCCGTTCCCGACCCATCCGGGCACCTTGCGCAGCGCGGGGGCCACGGAGGAAGCGAACAGCACGTCCCCGCTGGTGGGCCGGACATCCACGACGATGTCCGTGAAGCCCATTTCCGCGATCCGCCGGCAATCCCGGCTGATGGAATCGGCATCGTTCCCGTAGCTCCGGAAATTCGCCGCGGCGTCAATCCAGAGGAAACGGGGCTTTTCTTTCGAAACAGGGGCGCAGGCTCCCAGAAGGAGAGCCAGCGCCCCTGCAATCAGAAGTTTGAATCGCATCAGAACGAAATCAGCAACTTGGAGATGCTCTCCATCGTACTGTTGACCACGTAGCAGACCAGGCCCAGCTCAGGATCGACATGCAGCTTGACGTCGGCGCTGACATAGGCGTTCAGCGTCGCCCAGCCGTAATCCTCGCCGACTACATAGCTCTCCACGCCGGCAAGTTCGCTTCCATCGAGGATTGCGAGCACTTCACAGGCCTCGGGATTCGTAACATCGAGCACGTAAACACTGGCATTTCCGCCGTAACCCCAATACAGGCCCTGCGTATAAGCCATGATTCTACGTCCCTGGTAATCAATGATGTCGAGGTTGTTCTGGCATTCGTTTCCACCGGCGCCCGCTTCAGAAATCATCTTCCAGTCGTACGGTGTCTGCCAGGCGGGGGTGTAGGCATCTTTCAGGAAATACAGGTTCTGAAGACCGTCATAAGCACGATAGACGATACCCTCATTCAGGCGAGGGCCGACAGACATCACCGCACCGGCCTCAGGGCTCCAGGAATCGTTCGTCCCGTTGATGGGCCCCCGGGTCTGGCCATTGACATTGTAGTAATTGTCCAGGGAAACCTCCAGCTTGTCGATTTCCCAACCGGCCCAGTAACGGGAACCGCCGACGAAACCGGTCACTACGGCGCGGTTGGTGATGTCACCCCGGACACGCCATCCGCCGATCGTGCCATCGAAGTCGGCCGTATGCTCGAACAGTTTCACCGGGGTCTCATTGACGTTCGTCGTGTAGTAGACCGTATAGGTCGTACCGGCATTGAACGGATAGTCCGGAGCCACAATGACATTGCCAGCATCATCGCTGCAGATGGAGGTAGGAGTGATGCCCGGCCACTCGATGGCCTTCCAATAAGCGCCGTCAGCCGGATTGAGGACATGGACCTTGCTTCCGTCGGAAACGAGCAGGGCGTCGCCGCCGGCGGTCTTGTAGGCCAGACGGTGATACGGGGCGGCAGGAACGCCGACTTCGCTGAGCAGTTTGGTCCAGAGGACGCTGACACTGGCAGAGGGAACGAGACCGTCCTGCTTGAACCAGCCCAGACCGCCATATTCACCGGAGACCGCACCGTTGATCGTGCACTCCGCATACAAGTAGTTCTCACGGGGCACATACGTGTCGTTGGCCTCGATCACCAGATGGATCTGGTTTTCGGTGTAGGACAGCTTCGCCCAGCCCAGATCCCAGGAATCGACCATGGCACCCTGGTCATTGTCCCAGACGGAGAAGAAGACTCTCCACTCCAGATTGGTACTGACATCGATGGTGATGTCGGCACCTTCCTGAGGAATCACCGTAGGACCGGTACCGTCATAGAAGCTCCACTGAAGACCAGCCCAGTCACCTGCATAGTCAAAGAAGGGGACAAACGGAGCCTGGGTGATCTTCACCGTCGAAGAAAGTGTTCCGTCTGAGATCGTGATATTGGCTGTACGCGCCTCGATTTCTGTGGTAGGGGCGACTTTGAGGACGACCGTGCTCTCGGTCAATCCCCTGGTGGTGGCATTCTCCACCCAGTCAATCGCTTCGGGAATGAGGACCTGATAGTCCACATTGGCGCTGACCTTCACCTCCACGGTTCCGCCTTCCGCAGGAACCTCATATTCGGTCTGGGCGATGTTCAGGGCATTGAGCTGCTCCTGGACAATCGAGTACGTGGCCGTCTTGGTGCCGGCCGTGAAGGTCACGGTCGCCGTACGGCTGTCATTGGTGTCGTTCTTGAGGACGGAGGCCTTGACGGTCGCGTCCCCCGCCTCGCCACTGGTGGGAGAAAGGGTCACCCAGGATTCGGAAGCCTTGGCGGTCCAGGCCACCGTGGAGTTGATCGCAATGGAAAGCACGCCGCCTTCCACAGGAACGACCTGCTCGTCGGTCTTGATGGTCACGGCATCCTCCACCTTCGTTTCTTTCTGGCAGGACACGGCGCAGGCCGCCACCAGCACGGAGACAATCAAAAGGATTCTTTTCATAGTAGGATGGATTAAAAGTTAAAGTGTTTTCAAATAAGCGTCGATGCTCGTCTGGAAGGCGTTCCAGTAGTCGAACATCCGGATATGGCAGAGGTCGAAGATGAACATCCCGCCGTCGCAGGCGCCGAGCATCGTCGACACGATGTCCGGAAGGAGGGCTTCCTGCTTGCCGTTCTCGAAGCCGGTGGCGTTGCCGATGTCCGGGCCGGCGGCGAAGGGCACCACGCCGCACAGGCGCTTGGCCCCGAGCTTCGCGAACCCTTCCATCGTCCATTCGCCGCTGCCGTGGATGCTGCCGGTTCCGGCATAGGCGCCCAGGATGATGAAATCCAGCAGGTCGGCGAAGCCGGTCTTCTGGTAGTTCGCGGGAACCCACTTGTAGGTGGACTCGTTCTTCTTGAGATCGTACTTCTCGCTGGTCCAGTTGACACCGCTCTGGTAGTACTCCGAGAACCAGGCTCCCACGTACACACCGAAGCGGACGTCCTTGTTCACTTCGTGGACCTTATCCGCAGCCCGGGCGATGAAATCGTGGATGACCTTGCAACGGAAAGTGAGCCAGTTGCGCTGGAGCGTGGACGGATTGGACGAGACGTAGGTCTGTCCCTTCGGCATCACCGGCCAGGCGGACGGTTCTTCGCCCAGATAGGTCGTGAAGGCCTCCTTGGCCGCATCGGTGTAGCCGGCGTCCAGGGTGTAGTCGTCGTAGCGGCAGCGGTCCAGGACGATGCCGTCCAGCCCCTCATAGGCGGCCAGTTCGCCCAGCAGGGTCAGGAGGAATTTCTGGACGTCGGCGTTGGCCGGGTCCAGGAAGCGGGGGCCGGTGTCGGCGTCGTCCATCGTGTTCGTGAGGCCGGCGGCGAGATTGTCCACCGCGCCCCAGGACTTCCGATCCGGATGGTCGTAGAGCATGCCCACGTCGCCGATGGAGGAATGGTAGCCGCCCACCATCGTGTTGATGCCGGCATTCACGCGCAGGCCGGCCGCATGGCCTGCCTGGATGAAGGTGGCGAGATAGTCGAAGGTCGCCGTGCGCTCCACCCAGCGGTACCGGCCGTTCACCCACGCGGCGCACTTCAGGCACGGCGGCGCCACGGACGAGGTGAAGAGGACGTCGCCGCTCGTGGGACGGACGTCCACGATGAGGTCCGTGAAGCCCATCGCGGCGATGCGCTTGCAGTCCTCCGTGATGTACGCGGCGTCATTGGCATAATAGGGGAAGTTCGCGGCGGCGTCGACCCAGACATAGCGCGGCTTGCCCTTGATGTCGGGCAGGCCGGGCGTCTCGCCCCCGTCTCCCCCGCCGCCGGGCGTACCCTGGTCCCACTCTTCGCGCCATTTGAACCCCGTTTCCTCCGGGGTGCAGGCGGCGAGGAGCAGCAAGGCGCCCAGTATGTACCAAACCTTTCTCATCGCTTTTTCAAGAGAATTACGGAGCCGACGGCGCGCTGGGAGCCGTCTGACACCTGGATGGTTTCCTTTCCTTCCACCAGCAGGCAGCTGGAGCCGCCGCCGTCCAGATTCAGGGCGTCGACGCAGCCCAGGGACTGCAGGACCGCCGCTTCCTCCGCGAAGGTCATCCCCGCGACGCCGTCCGTCATCCCGCGCCCTTCACAGACAAAGAGGATGAGCAGGCCGTCTTTCGTCGCACCGACGGCCGTCCGGGGATGCCGAGCCTCCGGCATCTTGTCGTCGGCCCCGTCGCCGTAGAACATCTCGGCCTCCCAGGTGTTCTCCACCTGGCCGCCCTTGAGCAGCACGGGGCCGCCGCCGATGGCGGTCTGCGGCGCGAAATCGGCGGCCTTAGCCGGGAAGTTGGCGTCGGGAACCTGCAGCGGGTCCTTCGACCAGGAATTGGCGGCCGGGACGTCGTACAGGTAATGCTTCGCTCCCCCGCTCCAGTAGGTCCATCCCGTGGCGCAGGCGCCGTCCTTCTCGTAGAAGACGCCGCGCGTGGGATAATACACTGTCACCCAGTCTTTCGAGGCGTAATTGAGGTTCACGCCGTAGGTGCGGCCGCCGCTCACGGCGACGCTGGCGTTGTAGCGCTTGCCGCCATCGACGAAGAAATAGCCGCCGTTCACGATGACCGGCGCAGCCGTTTCCTGGTAGTACTGGGCAGGCGTCTTCAGCGGATCCGCGGTCCCCTGGATGGTGGGGTCGTCGATGCTCCGGACATCCCAGGCGACCTTGGCAAGGTCCGCCACGGCGATGTACGCGATCACCTTGTTCCCGCCGATCGTTTCGGGAGAACGGTAGATGTCCACGCCCTCGGGCAGGGTGGAATAACCGTCCGTCACGTTGGTCCATCCCAGGGCCACGATGGCGGGGTGCGGTTCCACGAAGGCGGGCTTTTCCTTGTCCTGCCAGCGCCATTCGGGCATGTCCGTCCCGGCGGTCCCGTTGCAGGAGACCGCCAGGAAGACCGTCAGTATGAGACCGATGCTTTTCATCGCTTGATGCAATCCAGGCTGTAGCCACCCAGCATCTGGGAGTAATGGTCGTAGTAGTAGATATACAGCATATAGCCGTCGGCGGAAGGCGCCAGGATCACGTCGCCGCAGGCGCCGTTCCCGTCGTGGCCGCCCGTGTTGTACTGCAGGTTGTACATGAACGGCTTGGAGAACACCAGGCCCGGGCTGTTCCAGATGTTGTCGCCCTGGAGCGAGCCGCCGGTGATGTCATAGACATACAGCTGCGGGCCAGGCCACCACTTCGGGAAGTGGTTGGACACGAACAGTGCCAGGTAGCGGGCATTGTTGAAGCCCTTGGTATCCAGGTTGTTCGGGGACGTGTTGCTGTCCACGTACGTTCCGCCGCCCTGGACATCGTCCGTGCCGTCGCCATAGCCGTTCAGCTGCTTGCCGACGGTGAGGTCCGGCTTGAACCAGGTCAGGAGGTTGTCGGAATACGCGCAGCTGTACCAGCCGGCGTCGTTCTGGGCCGACGCCGCCGGGACGCAGGTGCTTCCGGAAGCGCCGGAGCCCCACAGGAAGCCGGTGCCGCTGACATCCTTGAGTTCGTTGGAGACCACTTCTCCGCCCACGATGTGGATGGAGCGGAAGCGGCCGCTCTGCGTGACGCCCGCGAGGCCCGGATAGGTGACCGAGATGGACGCCTCGCCTTCGATGTCACCGATGACCTTCATCTCCGAGCCCAGCTGGATGTCCTCTTCATTCTTGAAGGAAAGGAGCTCCACCGGGGCTTCCTTCACGGAAGAGGTCTTCCAGATGGTGAACTGCTCACCCGTCTCGGCGAGGTTGCAGATCAGCAGGTGGTCCTTCTCGTCGGAGGCGATGGCCCCGGTCGGGACGGCGCTTCCGATCTTGATCTGGCCGCCGTACGTGCCCACGATCTTGTTGTAATAGCGCGGCGTGGAGCCGTCGCCCACATTGACGATCAGGTCGGAATCGATCACGCCCATGGACACGTTCGCCACGGCCTGGTATCCCGGAAGGCCCATGCCGGAGGACGGATCCAGGTTGAACAGCGTCTCGGCGCTGGTGGGATTCAAGCCATAGTCGATCTTCTCCGGGATATTCTTGATGACCAGGTACTCCGCCTTGGTCACGCCGTCATCGGCCGTCACGGTGAAGGTGAAGCCTTCGTTGTAGTTGTGCGGCTCGCCCGGGTCCGGGGAGATGGTGGCGTGGGCCGACAGGGTGACGGTCGCCTCGGCCATTGAAAGGTCCTTGGCGGTAATCAGCGACACCTTGCGGGCGGTCTTGTCCACCATGCCGCTCAACTGCGGCTGCTTGAGCGCGAAGCTGACGATCTCGCACTTGTTGGACTTCACCCGCTTGCCGGTGATGATGATGCCGTGGCTCTCGCCGGTCGCGTCGGTGTAGGAGAAATGGTTCTCTTCCGTCAGGTCCAGTACCGTCAGGGGCGGGTCGATCTTGCAGTTGGGCTGCAGGGACGCGCGGACCCGGACCTTCGTCATATAGGGTGTGGTGATGTCGTCGGAGGATTCGGGGAAATACCACGGAATGGGAATCTCATACCGCTCCACGGTGGGATCGGAGATCTCCAGCCGGCCCATTTCCTGCCCTTCGAACGGGCCGAAGGCGAAATACGCCGCCAGGGACGTGATCCCCTGCCGGTCGGCCGTGGGTTCCACGAATTCCGGCTGGTGGCAGGCCGTCGCCAGGACGGCCGCCGTCATCATAAGGAGAAGGGTCTTCTTCATGGCTAGTTCCATTCAGGGTATTGGTTCACAAGCGGATTGGAATTCAGCTCCCCGTCGGGAAGCGGGAACCGGTACATCTTGGCCGGGAAGTTGCGGTCCTTGTCGTCGACCGAGACGTACGTATACTTGTACTGGCCTGCGACGGCGGTGGACTCGATCTTGAGACCGTGGACCTGGTAGTTGTTCAGGCCGACCGGCCAGTCCTCGGCCGCCTCCTTCCAGCGGCGGAGATCCCAGTACCAGTGGTCCTCGAAGGCGAGTTCCACGCGGCGCTCCTGGCGAATCGCCTTCCACAGGGCGTCGCCGGACTTGTTGGTGTACGGAAGTCCGACCCGGGAGCGGATGGCCTTCACGGCCGCATTGGCCCCTTCCGTATCGCCTATGCGATAGCAGGCTTCGGCCTTGTTCAAGAGCACCTCGGCGTAACGGATCAGCACGAAATGCTGGACGCTCTGGCTGCGGTCGGCGAGGTTGTGCGTCTCGTCGACGAACTTGCGAAGGTAGTAACCGGTGGTGGTCCGGCCTTCCGGCTTGGGTTCCTTGTTCCACTGGCACCAACCGTCGGTTCCGCCGATGAACGGCTCGATGGTACGGCCCTTCCAGGGGGCGCCATTGTACAGGATCGTAGCCTTGAACCGCGGCTCAAGCCGTTCGTAAGGCGGTTCGGCCATCGTCTCCCCGTGCCAGGGAGACCAGTCGGGGAAGCCGCCTTCGGCCAGTTCGTAGCTCTCCACCATCTCCTGGGTGGGCGTTCCGTAGCCGCCGCCCTGCTGGCCGACGAGCTTGTAGTCGCCACCCGGGGTGTAGTAGAAATCGAAGTCGTGCGTGACGCCGTCGGCATAGGAGAAACCATATTGGAGGATGGTTTCCGTATTGCCCGCCGTGACCGGCACGGTGAAGGCGTTGCCGTAGTCGGGCATCAAGGCGTAGCCCAGGCCGGCGAGTTCGTCGGCCGCCGCGACCACCTTGTCGTTTTCACCGGCATAGAGCATCGCGCGGGTGATCAGGGCCAGGGCGACGCCCTTGTCCAGCCGGCCTTTCGCCGCAGCCTGCTCCGGCAGGTTCTGCGCCGCGAAGTCCAAGTCGTTCCAGATGAAGTTCCAGCCTTCGGCCTCGGAGGAAAGGGCCTTTTCCACCTGGATCTGCGTCAGGTCCTCGTCATAGAGGATGACCTCCTGGTAGCGTTTCACCAACTCGAAATACAGCCAGCCGCGCATCAGGCGGAGCTCGCCCATCAGGCGGGTCTGGTCCGCCTCCGGCAAGTTCTTCCCGAGGGTCTTGAGGTTCGAAATGGCCTCGTTCGTCCGGCGGACCGCATTATACAGGGAACTCCAGCATCCCAGGTACACGCTCACGAAGCTGTTTGTCAGGTTCGTTCCGCCGTAAGCCACCTGGCTGGGAATCAGGCACATCGCGAAATTGACATAGGACCCGTATTTGAACTGGTCCGTGAAGGCCTCGGTCATGCCCACACTGGAGGGCCAGGCCGCGAAGATGTCATAGGCGTAGGAGTAGATGGAATTGACGGCGTACTCGGCGCTCTGGGTGTCGGCCCACATCACCTTGTCGGAGATGCTGTCGGTCGGGGTCATGTCCAGGAAACCGTTGCAGGCGGTCAGGACACCCGCGAGAGAAAGGGCAATGAGAATCTTTTTCATAAGGCTTCCCGGTTTAAAGAGTGAGGGTGATACCGCCCAGGATGTTCCGCTGCTGCGGATAGTAGCCGTTGTTCACGCCCGGGGATTCCGGGTCGATGCCTTCCGGCAGGCCGTCCAGGGTGAACAGGTTGTTGCCTTCCACGAAGATGCGGAGGCTCTCCACGCCGAAGCGGCGGGTGAAGGTCTGCGGGAGCGTGTAGCCCAGCTGGGCCGTCTTGAGACGGACATATTTGCCGTCCCGCCACCAGAAGCTGGAGCTCAGGCCGTTGTCGCCGCCGTGGCCCGTCGTGCCGAGGGTCAGGCGCGGGAACGTGCCGTCCGGGTTGTCCAGGCTGTAGGCGTTCTCGATGAGGAAGAGCGGCGAGTTCGCGCCCTCCTTGAAGGTCTTGGTCCAGATGGTGTCGTCGTCGTTCTCGTTGAAGTAGGTGCCGGTCATCGACACCTGGAAGAGGGCGCCGCCGGTGAACTGGAGGTTCATGTCGAAGCCGTTCCAGCCCAGGTTCACGTTCAGGCCGAACGTCAGCTCCGGCCGGTTGCTCTTGCCGAAGATGCCGCGGTCCTGCCAGTCGATCTGGCCGTCGCCGTTGAGGTCCTTGTACTTGATGTCGCCTACGTTCGGGCGGGTGCCGTACCAGGCGGAATTGTCGATTTCATCCTCGCTCCGATACAGGCCTTCCGCCAGCCAGCCCCAGTGGGAGCCGTAGGTGGTGCCGGTGACCTTCTGCCAGCTGGGGACGTTGGGTTCGTCGTTGTACTTGATCCAGCGGGTCTTGGAATAGGTCACCGTCCCGCCCAGCTCGTAGAAGAACGGCTTGCCGCCCAGCATGAAGCGGTTCCGGTGCGTCAGGAGCACGTCGACACCCTTGGCGTCGATGGCGTTCTTGTTCACGTAAGTCGGGAAATACCCGCCCATCGAGTCCGGATGGCCGCCGCCGTTGTACGAGAGGATGTCGTAGGTGTAGTTGTAGAATCCGTCGATTTCACCGCCCAACAGGCCTCCCCACAGGGAGAAATCCAGACCCACATTGTAGGACAAGGTCTTTTCCCAGGTCAGGTCCTTGTTCGGGATGCCCGAGGTGTAGTAGGAGGGAACGGCCGCGGCGCCCGGATAGACGACCTTCGTCCCCAGGGCATACTTGCTCAGGAACATATACGGGCTCACGCCGTCGTTGCCCAGCAGGCCCACGCTGGCGCGGAGTTTCAAGTTGTCCAGGGCCGATGCGTCCTGCAGGAAGGATTCCTTGGAGACGACCCAGCCCACGGAGGCCGACGGGAAGAAGCCCCAGCGGGTCTTCGTCATCCCGGCGAACTTGTAGGAGCCGTCATAGCGGCCGGTGAACTCCGCCAGGTACTTCTCGTCGTAGTTGTACCGGACGCGGCCCACGTAGCCGGCGCTGCGGGAAGCGTTGCTGGAGCCCATCACGGGCGAAGCCGTGGGGGTTCCGTTCCCCAGTTCGGGCAGCAGGGCGAAGGGCACGTTCTTCACGTAGGCGGAGAGGTTGTTCGTCTGGAAATCACGGATTTCCGCGAGGACCAGGGCCTCCACGGCGTGCTTGCCGAACGTGCCGGCGTAATTGAGGCTCGCCTGGCCGGTCATCGTCTGCTGGTAATAGGAGCCCTCCCCCACCTTGTTGCCGTCGGAGGCGCCGTTGACGTCGACCATCGGGGCCGTCCAGCCCCAGGTGCCGTCCTCGTTCCGGCGACGGACGACCACGTAGTACGGCGTGTCCAGGTTCTTGTTGTAGGAGTCCAGGTAGTCGTAGGAGCCGCTCGCCTTGAGCGACAGCCCTTTCACCCAGGGGATCTCCCAGGTCAGCGAACCGGTGAGCGTGCCGTTGAAACTGCGGGTCTGCTTGTTGCCGGACTCGTAGAGGGCGGCCAGCGGGCTGTTGGCGAACACCTGGTTGGAGGCGATGGAGCCCGTATAATGGCCGTCGTATTTTTCCGGAAGGAACGGATACATCCCGATGACCTGGTGCGCGATGGAGAACCAGCCCACCTCGTAGCCGGCGTCGCTGTCCGAGCCTCCGGACAGGAAGCGCGGCGTGCGGCGTCGGCCCGCCACGCCGCTCAGGCCGGCGTTGAAGACCAGGTGCCTGGCGATGCGGGACTCGATGTTCGCGCGCACGTTATACCGGTTGTAATTGTATCCGTCGATGTTGCCCTTCTGGCCCAGGAAACCGCCGGACACGAAGTAGCGGGACTTGTCGTTGCCGCCCTGCACGGTGATGTTGTGCTTGTTCGTGAGGCCGGTTCCGAAGACCTTCTTGATGTAGTCCACGTTGTCCCAGCCGTCAGTGGGGTCGCCGTTGAGCATCGCCTCCACGTCCGCGCGCGAGAAATACGGATCGTACTCCTCCTCGGAGGCGATGGCCCCGCTCGCGAGCTGGTCCATCTCCTGCGCCAGGTTGTAGTAGTAGGCGAACTGGGGGCCGTTCATGAAGCGCGGGAAATTCGCGTTCATCGACACGCCCACGGAGCCGTTGTAGGTGATGTGCGCGTCGCCCTTGTCACCCTTGCGGGTGGTGATGATGATCACGCCGCCAGCGGCCTGCAGGCCGTACACGGCCGCGGAAGCGCCGTCCTTGAGGACCGAGACGCTCTCGATGTCGGCCGGGTCGATGTCATTGATGTTGTCCACGGGGAAGCCGTCCACCACATAGGCGACCCCGTACACGGAGCCGCGGATGCGGAGCGAGGCCTGGTCCAGGCCCGGCTCGCCGGACTCCTGGACGGAGGAGACGCCGGACAGCTTGCCGGCGAGGACCTGCGACACGTTCGTGGAAGGCGCCTTCAGGAGCTCGTCGCCCTTGATGGCGGACACGGCCGCCGTCAGGGTCTCCTTCTTGGCCGTGCCATAGCCCACGACGACGACATCCTCCAGATAGAGGGTGTCTTCCGTCATCGTGACATCCACGCGGGACTGGCCCTGGAATGGACGCGTCTGGGTGGTCATGCCCAGGCAGGAGAACTCCAGGACGGCGCCGTCGGGGACGGAAAGGGACCAGGAGCCGTCGGCGCCCGTCATCGTGCCGGTGGACGTGCCCTGGATGAGCACCGTCACGCCGGCCAGCGGCTTGCCGTCGGCATCCTTCACCGTTCCCCGCGCGGTCTTCTGCGCAAAGGCCATCCCCTGGCCGAGTACGAGCGCGGCCACGAGGAGGATCAGCAAACGGGATAAGGATCTCATTCGATTCAAGTATTAGGCGTTATTCTTTCGGTCTGCGATGTCCTGCAGGATCGTTCCGATCTGATACAGAGCCCTTCCACTTGCCGCCCTTCAAGGGCAGGAGCACCTCGCCGCGGCGGTTCAGATAGCCGAACCATTCCGGGTATTCGGGGTCGCGGAAGTTCTTCCACAGGTAGTCGTCCAGCTTCAGGAACCACTCGAGGGCCTTTTCGTTGCCGGTGAGCTGGTAGCCCTTGATCATCGCGATGGCGCTCTCCAGGTGCACCCACCAGAGCTTCTGGTCCCACTCCAGTTCCTGGGTGGGATACCCCTTGCGGTCCATGAAGTAGAAGATGCCGCCGTACTCCTTGTCCCAGCCGTAGTCTATGACGCGGAGGGAGATTTCCACACTCTTGTCGATGATGTCCTGCCGGTGCAGGCGGATGCCCAGGTTCATCATGAACCAGAGGGCTTCCAGGTCGTGGCCGGGATTGATGCGGCGGCCTTCGAAGCAGTCGATGAGGCTCCCGTCCGGCGCCAGGTTCTCCACCATCACGCCCAAGTCCGGCTGGTAGAAGACATCGAAGACCTCGTGCAGGGCTTCGTCGATGGTCTTGTCCAGCAGGGACTTGTCCTCGATGATGGGCTCGATCTCCAGCGCCATGTTACAGATGATCATCGGCAGGGCGAAATCTTTCATGGGACGGGTGCCGGGGACGGCCTTCAGCCACCTGCCCTTCGGATTCGAACGCCGGTCCAGGATGCGCTGGAAAGTCTTGCGGGCGATATCGGCATAGTGCCCGTTGCCGGTGGCGACGGCGAGTTGGGCGAAGGCCATGCAGGCGAAGGTGTTGGAAAAGATGTTGTAGGGGGCGATGATGGGCTTTCCCTCGCGCGTGAGAGAGAAATAGAAGTCATAATTCCCATCGTGGCCGTACTTCTCCAGGAAGCGGGCGCCCTGCTCCGCACAGGCGAGCCACGCCGGATTCTTCTCCACCTGGTTGTACAGCATCGCGAACATCCAGATCTCGCGGCCCTGCAGCCACACGAACTTGTCGGTGTCGAAAACGGATCCGTCCCGGTTCAGGCAGGTGAAATACCCGCCGTAGTCCTTATCCTGGGACTTGTCCAACCAGAAAGGCAACACGCTGTCATACAATTCTTTCCGATAGCGGACGGCCATAGATCCAAAGTCAATTGCTTTCATAGGACGATTGTTTATTGGCATAGTTACCCCCAAGGGTTCGCACAAATTTAATAAACCGAGATTAATAATCAAATATTTTTAACGATTTATTAAAAAATCGAACGCCCATTTTAACATAACGGCAAGATAGCCCTTGGATAAACAACGGAATATGCTTATATTTGCCTTGATTGCAGACAAATATGGAAGCTTTTCTGGACAGCCTTCTGAAAAGCCGCTACGCGGCGGAGAAGAAAACCATCCTCGCCCTCTGCGAAAAGGGGGGAACCTTCAGCCTGGCGGACCTGGCCCGCGAGCTGGGGACCAGCATCCCCAAGATCACCCGCATCGTCGGAGAGATGGAACAGGCGGGCATCCTCTCCGACTGGGGCAAGCAGGAGTCGGCCGCAGGCCGCCGCCCGAGCCTGTACGGGCTCAATCCCGGCGCCGGCGTCTTCGTGGGCGTCGAGGTGGGCCAGAAGGAGATCGCGCTGGCCGTGACGGATTTTACCGGCCGGATCATCCAGTTCCAGGACGGGATCCCCTACGCCCTGACCGGCACGGAAGAGTCGGTCCTGGGCCTGTGCGCCTGTGTGAAGAAACAGCTTCGGAAGTATCATCCGGACCCGGTGCCCGTCCGGGCCGTGGGCGTGAACCTCACCGGCCGCGTCAACCACCGGACCGGGTACAGCTACAGCTACTACATCAGCGAGGAAAAACCCATCCGGAACATCCTGGAGGAAGGTTTCGGCGGGCCCGTCTTCATCGAGAACGACTCCCGGGGCATGACCTTCGGCGAGTATATGAGCGGCATCGCCGGCGACGCCCGAACGGTCCTCTTCCTGAACGTGGGATGGGGACTGGGCATGGGAATGGTCCTGGACGGGAAACTGTTCTCCGGAAAGTCCGGCTTCTCCGGCGAGATCGGCCACTTCCCCCTGCTGGACAACCACCAGATCTGCCGCTGCGGCAAGGTGGGCTGCCTGGAGACCGGCGCCTCGGGCCAGGCCCTGCACCGGCTCATCGGGGAGCAGCTCGCGAAAGGCCACCCGTCCATCCTGTCGGCCGCCTATGCCGGCGGCCGGGAAATCACCCTCAACGACATCCTGGACGCCGTGGAGAAGGAGGACGTGACCGCCATCGAGTGCGTGGAGCAGGTGGGAAGCACGCTGGGACGCGCCGTCGCCGGCCTGATCAACCTGTTCAATCCGGACGTGGTGGTCATCGGCGGCCGCCTCTGCGTGACGGAGCAATACCTGATGCCGCCGCTGCTGGGCGCCGTCAGCCGCCTGTCCCTCAACCTGGTGAGCAACGACACCGTCATCAAGGTGTCCCGCCTCGGGAACAAGGCCGGGGCCGTGGGCGCCAGCCTCCTCGCCAAACACAGACTCTTAAACCGATAGATATGGAAAACCGACGAGAATTTCTGAAGAAGGGCGCCCTGGCGGCCGCCGCGGCGCCGCTGCTGGCGACGGCCTGCAAAAACGAGCCCCAGGGCGACAAGTACGGCATCGACCCGGATCCGTCCGTCGAGAGCAGGCTGATCGTGCCCAAGGGGGCCGGCCTGCCCATCACCGGCACGTTCCTGGACGAGATCTCCCACGACATCCCGCACCAGAACTGGGGCGAGCGGGAGTGGGACCGCGATTTCCGGTATATGAAGGCCATCGGCATCGACACGGTCATCGACATCCGCTGCGGCTACCGGAAGTTCATCACCTACCCTTCCCCCTACCTGCTCAAGAAGGGCTGCTACATGCCTTCGGTGGACCTCATCGACATGTTCTGCCGCCTGGCGGAGAAACATGGGATGAAGTTCATGCTGGGCCTGTACGACTCCGGCAAGTACTGGGACACCGGCGACATGTCCTACGAGGTGGAGTCCAACAAGTTCGTCATCGACGAGGTGTGGGAGCGGTACGGAAGCAAGTACAAGAGCTTCGGCGGCTGGTACATCTCCGGCGAGATCTCCCGTGCCACGAAGGGCGCCATCGAGTCCTTCCGGACGATGGGCCGCCAGTGCAAGGAGATTTCCGGCGGCCTGCCCACCTTCATCTCCCCGTGGATCGACGGCAAGAAGGCGGTCGACGCCGCCAGCGGCCAGCTCACCAAGGAGCAGGCCGTCTCCGTGGAGCAGCACGAGAAGGAATGGAACGAGATCTTCGACGGCATCCACGAGTATGTCGACGCCTGCGCCTTCCAGGACGGGCACATCGACTACGACGAGCTGGACGCCTTCTTCAGCGTGAACAAGAAGCTCGCGGACCGCTACGGGATGCAGTGCTGGACCAACGCCGAAACCTTCGACCGGGACATGCCCATCCACTTCTTCCCGCTGAAGTTCGACAAGCTCCGCCTCAAGCTGGAGGCGGCGAAGCGCTGCGGCTACGACAAGGCCATCACCTTCGAGTTCTCCCACTTCATGAGCCCCCAGTCGGCCTATCTCCAGGCCGGGCATCTGTACGACCGATATAAAGAGTACTTCGGACTATGACAAACAAGGAAAGAAGCCTGGGATACATCGTCTTCCTGTCCTTCGTGGCGGCGATCGGCGGCATCCTGTTCGGCTATGACACGGCCGTGATCTCCGGCACGACGGAGATCGTCAAGGCCCAGTTCGGCCTGTCCACGGGCCTGGAAGGCTGGTTCGTGGGCTGCGCCCTCATCGGGTCGATCATCGGCGTGATGGTCGCCGGCATGCTCAGCGACTTCCTCGGCCGCAAGAAGACGATGTTCATCGCGGCCCTGATGTTCTCCGTCTCGGCCATCGGCTGCGCCGTGTGCGGGAGCTTCTCCCAGCTCGTGGTGTACCGGATGATCGGCGGCTTCGGCATCGGCGTCGTGTCCATCGTCTCCCCCATCTACATCTCCGAGGTGGCTCCCGCCGAGAAGCGCGGGACGCTCGTGTCCCTGTACCAGCTCTTCATCACCATCGGCTTCCTGCTGGCCTACCTGATGAACTACCTCATCCTGCGCGGGGCGGCGACGGACGACACGGGAACGGAGCTCGGCACCCGGATGTTCAACCAGGAGTACTGGCGGGGCATGTTCGGCTGCGAGGCCATTCCGGACCTGCTGTTCCTCGTGCTCATCTTCTTCATCCCGGAGAGCCCGCGCTGGCTCGCCATCCGCGGCCAGCGGCAGGACAAGAGCGAGGAGTGGAAGGCCCTCCGCGAGCCCGGCATCCTGAAGGCCGTGCTCGTGGGCAGCGCCATCGCCATCCTGGGCCAGTTCATGGGCGTGAACGCCGTCCTGTACTACGGCCCCAAGATCTTCCAGGACGCCGGCCTGAGCGGGGAAGGGTCGATGTTCTCGACCGTCCTCGTGGGCGTGGTGAACATGCTCACCACGGTCATCGCCCTCCTGATCATCGACAAGGTCGGGCGCAAGCAGCTCGTGTGGTGGGGCGTCGGCGGGATGATCTTCTGCCTCCTGTGCATCGGCACCTGGTTCGCCGTAGGCACGCTGCCCACGTGGTTCCTGCTGACCTTCTTCCTGCTCTATGTCTTCTGCACGGCCATCTCCATCAGCGCCGTGGTGTTCGTCCTCCTGTCCGAGATGTACCCGAACCGCGTCCGCGGCCTGGCGATGTCCATCGCCGGCCTCGCCCTGTGGGTGGGCACCTACCTCATCGGGCAGCTGACGCCCTGGATGCTGGAGAACCTCACCCCCGCAGGCACGTTCTTCCTCTTCGCCTTCTGCTGCCTCCCGTACCTGTTCATCATGTGGAAGTACATCCCGGAGACCACCGGCAAGACGCTGGAGGAAATCGAGGCCTACTGGAAGAAGTAACTGATTTTCTGACAAATCTGTAGGGATTTTCGTTTTTTCTGCCGATATTTATGGTCGGAATCACCAAAAGTCCCTGCCTTATGAAAACCACGCATCTCCTTTTTGCCGCGGCGGCGTTCCTGCTGGCGCTCAGCGCCGCCGCGCAGCCCAAAGAGACCTTCTGCAATCCGCTGGACATCGTCATCGGCCAGGAAAGGGCCTACCGGGGCGGCGAGCCTGTCGTCCTGATCTTCCAGGACGACTACTTCCTGTTCGTCTCGCACCGCAAGGGCTACTGGTACTCCCCCGACTTCAAGAACTGGACGTACGTCGACGCCCCGAACTATCCGGGCGGCGTGGTCTCCGTCGTGGAGATGGACGGCACCCTGTACGGCTGCTCGATGAACAACAAGCGGGTGTTCCGGGCCGTGGACCCGCGCAAGGGCGAATGGGTCCAGGTCGGCACCCTGGACAGCGACCGCTACGGCGACGCGAACCTGTTCTATGACAACGGGCACCTTTACATGTACTACGGCTGGTCCCAGATCATGCCCTTCAAGGTCGTGGAACTGGACAAGACCACCTTCAAGGAGATTTCCGAGCCCAAGGTCCTGTTCTTCGGGGACCACCGCAGGCACGGCTTCGAGAGCCGCCGGAACGAGGATGTGATCTACTCCATCTTCAACGGCCGGCGCGGCTACTTCGAGGAGGAATACCCCTGGATCGAGGGCCCCTGGATGACCAAGCACAACGGGAAGTACTACCTCCAGTACGCCGCCATCGGCCTGGAGTTCCTGTCCTATTCGCACGGCGTGTACGTGGGCGACTCCCCCACCGGACCGTTCACCTATTCCGAGCATAACCCGCTGACGTTCAAGACCACCGGCTTCGCGGTGGGCGCCGGTCACGGCAGCACCTTCCACGACAAGAACGGCCAGCTGTGGACCATCTGCATGATTCCGGGCAACTACGGCGGCGGACGCGGCTCCGAGCTCGCGATCTACCCGACGGCCGTGGACAAGGACGGCGTGATGCACTCCGAGACCGCCTTCGGCGACTGGCCGCAGTACTGGCCGGGTTCCCGGAAGGGCCCCGTGGGCGACAACTGGACGGGCTGGAAGCTGCTGTCGCACAAGAAGAAGGTGGAAGTCTCCTCGACCTTCGAGAACTACGCCCCCTCCAAGGGCGTGGACGAGGACTTCATGACCTGCTGGGCCGCGGAAACCGGCGACCCGGGCGAATACTTCTGCGTGGACCTCGGCCAGGTGGCGGACCTCCGCGCCATCCAGGTCAATTTCGACCACATCGGCGCCGCGGCGCCCCAGGGACGCGGTTTCGGCGCCCCGCAGGCTCCGCCGGCGCACTACCAGTGCTACACCGTGGAGGTTTCCGCCGACAAGGCCACCTGGACCAAGGTCGCGGACCAGCCGGACAACAAGCAGGAGTTCCGCCACGTCTACATCGAGCTCCCGAAGCCGGTGAACGCCCGCTACGTCAAGGTCACGAACCTGGGCACGTATGACGGCGCCAAATTCTGCGTCAAGGATCTCCGCGTGTTCGGCAACCCGACCGTGGGCAAGTCCACGGTCGTGAAAGGCGTCAAGGTGGTCCGGAACCCCGAAGACCGCCGTGAAGCCACCCTCCTGTGGGATCCGGTCCCGGGCGCGGACGGCTACGTCATCCGCTACGGCATCGACAAGAAGAAGCTCTACAACAGCTACATCGTGTACGACGCCAACTTCTTCAAGCTGCACAGCCTCAACGTGGATCCCGAGTATTTCTTCCAGGTGGAATCCTTCGACTGCGGGCTGGACTACTGCCGCGAGAAGACCGAGGCCGTGAACGGGATGGGCGCCGAGGTGGAGATCAACAAGCGCGGCAACGGCAACTTCGGCTACGGCGGCAACGCGATGAGCAAGCGCGTGATGCTCAAGGAAGGCGTCGACGAGTACGTGTTCGAGGGCATCGACCCGGGCCACTGGGTGATCAACCACACCTTCGGTCCCGTCCTCTGGGACGGCGACCTCACGGAGGCGGACCTCATCGGCGAGGGCGAGCCCGGCATCGAGGCGAAGCTCACCGAGCTCGGCCACGGCACCACCGTCACCGGCGAACTCCGGATGAAGGTCGTCCGCGGCAAGGACGCCGGCAAGGTGGTCGTGACGATCGTCCACTACTAGCCTTAGAGGGACATAGAAACGAAACGAGACCGTCCGGATGGGCGGTCTCGTTATGTTGATAGGTGTAGTCGAAGGCTTACTGCTCTTCCTTGAGGCGGAGCTGCTGCACGTAGACGGCCTTCTGATGAGCAATGCGATTCTTCACGGAAGGCTTCTCGAAGTTCTTGCGGGCGCGGAGCTCGCGAACGGTACCGGTCTTTTCGAATTTGCGCTTGAATTTCTTCAGGGCTCTCTCGATGTTTTCTCCTTCCTTA
>JAFRPH010000043.1 GCA_017429205.1 Bacteroidales bacterium | reverse complement strand
CCAAGAAATCCGCCCGTATCGTGGGTGATGTGATGGGTAAGTACCACCCGCACGGCGACTCCAGCGTGTACGACGCGATGGTCCGGCTGGGCCAGTGGTGGAACCAGCGCTACCCGCTGGTGTGGGGCCAGGGCAACTTCGGTTCGATGGACGGCGACTCTCCGGCCGCCATGCGTTACACCGAGGCCAAGCTCGAGAAGATGTCCGAGGACGTCCTCGCCGACATGGACAAGGACACCGTCGACATGGACCTGAACTTCGACGACACCCTCCAGGAACCGACGGTCCTTCCCACGAAGGCCCCGCTGCTCCTGCTGAACGGCGCGTCCGGCATCGCCGTGGGCATGGCCACGAACATGGCCCCGCACAACCTGGGCGAATGCTGCGACGCCATCTGCGCCTACATCGACAATCCCGAGATCACCACGGACGAACTGATGCAGTACATCAAGGGTCCCGACTTCCCGACCGGCGGCATCGTGATGGGCCGCAGCGGCATCCGGGAAGCCTACGAGACCGGCCGCGGCCGTGTCGTGGTGCGCTCCAAGACCGAAATCGAAGTGGACGACAAGGGCCACGAGACCATCGTCGTCTCCGAGATCCCCTATATGGTGAACAAGCGCGAGATGATCGAGAAGATCGCGCAGCTCGCCGACGACAAGAAGATCGAGGGCATCTCCTATATCAATGACGAAAGCTCCCGCGAGGGCATCCGCGTGGTGATCCGCCTCAAGCAGGGCGTGAACTCCGGCGTCGTGCTGAACACCCTGTTCAAGTACACCCCGCTCCAGTCGAGCTTCTCGTTCAACAACGTGGCCCTCGTGAAGGGCCGTCCGCGCACCCTCTCCCTCAAGGAGATCCTCCGTAACTTCGTCGACTTCCGCCACGAGGTGGTGGTCCGCCGCACGAAGTTCGAGCTGGACAAGGCGAAGAAGCGCGCCCACATCCTGGAAGGCCTCCTCAAGGCGATGGACATCATCGACGAGATCGTGCACGTGATCCGCTACGAGGCCGCCTCCATCGACGAAGCCCGCCAGATCCTGATGGACCGCTGGGACTTCACCGACATCCAGGCCACAGAAATCGTGAACATGCGCCTGCGCCAGCTGGTCGGCTTGGAGCGCGAGAAGCTCCAGAACGAGTACGACGAGCTGATGAAGTTCATCGCGCACTGCGAAGCCGTGCTCGCCAGCGTGGAGCTGCAGCTCGCGATCGTCAAGGACGAGACTCGCGAACTCAAGGAGAAGTACGGCGACCCGCGCCGCACCGAAATCACCCTCGCCGAGGACGAGTTCAACCCCGAGGACTTCTATTCCGACGAGGACCAGGTCATCACGATCTCCCACCTGGGCTACATCAAGCGCACCCCGCTCACCGAGTTCCGCACCCAGAACCGCGGCGGCGTCGGCATCAAGGCCAGCGCCACCCGCGACGCGGACTTCATCGAGCACATCTACATTGCGAACAACCACTCGACGCTCCTGCTCTTCACCCAGAAGGGCCGCTGCCACTGGCTCAAGGTCTATGAGATCCCGGAGGGCAACCGCGCCTCCAAGGGCCGCGCCGTCCAGAACATCCTGATGATCGACCCGGACGACAAGATCAAGGCCTACGTGAACGTGAAGACCCTCAAGGACGAGGAGTTCATCAACAACAACTACATCATGATGGTCACTCGCCAGGGCATCGTGAAGAAGACTTCCCTGGAGGCCTACTCCCGTCCGAGGACCAACGGCGTGAACGCCATCAACATCCGCGAGGACGACGAACTCCTCGAGGCCATCCTCACCAACGGCCGCTGTTTCATCATGATCGCGGCCCACGGCGGACGCTGCGTCCGCTTCGACGAACGGGAGGCCCGGCCGCTCGGCCGCACGTCCACCGGCGTCCGTGGCATCAATCTTGATGAGGGGGACTATGTGATCGGTGTCGTATGCCAGGATCCCGAGGCCGAAGGCGCGGAAAACCGCCAGGTTCTCGTGGTTTCGGAGAACGGATTCGGCAAGCGCTCCGACCCGATGGAGTACCGTCAGACCGCCCGTGGCGCGAAGGGTGTCCGCACCCTCAACATCACGGAGAAGACCGGAGCCCTGGTGGCCATCAAGAACGTCTGCGACGAGGACGACCTGATGATCATCAACCGGTCGGGACTGACGATCCGGATGCCGGTCTCCACCATCCGCGTGGCGGGACGCGCCACCCAGGGGGTGAAACTGGTCAGCATCCGCGAAGGAGACGCCATCGCCGCCGTGTCCGTGGTGGCCCACAGCGACGACGAAGAGACCCAGGCCGCCGAAAACCAGGAACTGCCTCCGGCACCGGAGACGCCCGAAGAGAACAACAACTAAATTAACCTTATAGTATCATGAAAAGAATTCTTCTTGCCCTTGCGCTCGTTGCCTCCGTGCAGGTAGCCAACGCTCAGATCAAGTCCGACGCCGAGATCCAGAAGGCGATCGAGAAGGCGGAAGCCACTGCCAATGACGCCAAGAAGGGTGCCAAGCCCGCTCCTTGGATGAAGCTCGGCGAGGCCTATGTGAAGGCTTACACGAACCCGACCTCCAACATCTCGACGGGTATCGACAAGGCCACCTTCAACCTGATGGCCAAAGGCGATCCGGCTCTCTCGACCGAAACCGTCACCCTCGACGGCCAGACCTACGAGAAGCAGGTTCACAGCCGCGCCAACATCTACTTCAACCAGGCCGGCCAGCTCGCCTTCTACGAACTGACGAAGCCCTCCGTCCCGGGCGATCCGCTCGAGAAGGCCGTCAAGGCCTATGCCAAGGCTTTCCAGCTCGGCGCCAAGGACAAGGAAGTGGACACCGCCCTCCAGGGCATCAAGGAGTACTACTATCAGGACGCCATCACCGCCTACACCCTGGGCAACCTCAACAAGGCTTCCGAGCTGTTCGGCAAGGCCGCTGAGACCTCGATGACTCCTCCGAGCTCCAAGATCGACACCAACGCGGTCTACAACACCGCTTTCACGGCCGCCAACGCCGGTGACTTCGCCCGCGCCAAGAAGTACTACAACCAGTGCCTCGATATGGGCTACACCTCCGAAGGTTCCGTGTACGCCGCCCTGTCCAACTGCGCCCTCGCCGACAAGGACACCACCGCTGCGAAGCAGTACCTCGCCGACGGTCTCAAGCTGTATCCGGACAACCCCAGCATCCTGACGAACCTCATCAACCTGTACATCCAGATGAAGGAGGATCCCAAGAAGATCGTCGAACTGCTGGACGAGGCCAAGGCCCAGATGCCCGACAATCCTTCCCTCTACTATGTGGAAGGCAACATCCTGACCGGCATCAAGGACTTCGACGGCGCCCTCAAGGCCTATCGCAAGGCTTCCGAGATCGACCCGAACTACGAGTGGGGCTACTATGGTGAAGGTTCCCTGTGGCTCCAGAAGCAGGCCGCCCTCGTGGAAGAGGCCAACGCCCTGCCCGTGAACGCCTACAAGGAGTACGACGCCAAGATGGAGGAGATCGCCCATGCCCTGAAGAGCGCGGTTCCCGCTTTCGAGACCTGCTATGCCAAGGCCAAGGACGAAGCGCTGAAGGGCGCCGCCGCCGACTTCCTCAAGAGAGTCTACTTCGCCCTGCGTAACGAGGGTGACGAGTACAAGGCCGGCTACGAGAAGTACAACGCCATCGTTGGCACCAACGAGTAATCGATGGCAAGCGTGAAGCGCTTGCTCGCCTTTGCAATCTGCTGCGTGGTCGCCGTTTCGGCGGCCGCGCAGCGTTTGCCTGACCGGTCCCGTACGCCGGATTTCGAGTCCCTCTGGCCGCTCCGCTTCGACTTCCTGAAGCCCCGCCCGGACACGGTGTCCCTGTTCATCGTCGGAGACATCATGAGCCACCGGGCCGTGTCCAAGAGCGCCGAGGAGTTCGGCTTCGGCTCCTTCTTCAAGCACTTGGAGGACCGGATCGCCGGGGCGGACCTCGCCATCGGCAACATGGAAT
Organism: Bacteroidales bacterium; assembly: GCA_017429205.1. The sequence continues at coordinate 53,951 of JAFRPH010000043.1, read as the reverse complement.
TCCCCCTGGCCGGAAAGCCCTACACGGGCTATCCGGCCTTTTCGGGGCCCGACGCGTACGCGCAGTATCTCTCGGACATCGGCTTCGATGTCTTCCTGACGGCGAACAACCACATCCTGGACAAGGGGACGGCCGGCCTGCGGCGCACGATCGACGTGCTGGAGCAGAAAGGCCTGATCTATACGGGAATCGCCCGGGACGCGCAGGCCGACACGCTTCGGAATCCGCTCCTGCTTCACGTCCGGGGACTGCGCATCGCCATCGTCAATTTCACCTACGGGACCAACACTGGTCCCTGGGATCCCTGGCCCAAGGTGAACTATATGCGGAAAAAGGACATCCTGCCGATGCTTGAGCGCGCCCGGGAGGCCGACCTGGTGCTGGCCTTCCCGCACTGGGGCACCGAGTACCGGCTCCACCACGACGCGCAGCAGGAGGAAATGGCCTGCTGGCTCGTGGAGAACGGGGCCGACGTGGTCGTGGGAGCGCATCCGCACGTCATCCAGGATGTCGAATACATCGGGGAGGCGCCCGTCGTCTATTCGCTCGGGAACGCCCTCTCCAACCAGAATGACCTCAATTCGCGGCTGGAACTGGCCCTCACGCTCCGGGTGGTGCTGGAGGAGGACCAGGCGCCGCGCCTGCTCGAACCCGCGTTCGAGTACATCTGGTGCACCAAACCCGGGATGGTGGAGGATTCCTACGCCACCGTCCCCGTCACGCTGCCCGACTCGCTCTGGCGGGTTCCCGCCGACCATCGGGACATGCAGTCCACCTATCGGAAGATTTATGAAGAAAACCATTACGTTGGAGGCCATCGACCCCATTGAGCTGTACGGGGCCGGCAACAAGATCCTCACTGAATTCTGCTCCTATTTCCCGCACCTGAAAGTGGTGGCGCGGGGGAACGAACTCATCCTGGAAGGTCGGGAGAGCGACATCGCCGAGTTCCAGATCCGCTTCGGGGAGCTGGTCGAGCGGCGGCACCGGAAGATGAACCTGACGGTGTACGACGTGGAGGACATTTTCGACGGGACCTCCTCGCCCGACAAGTTCCGCCTCACGGGCGACGCGGTCATCGTCCACGGGACGGACGGGAAGCCCATCCGCGCCCGCAACAAGACGCAGGAGGAACTGGTCAAGGCCTATTTCGACAACGACCTCGTGTTCGCCGTCGGCCCGGCCGGCACGGGCAAGACCTACATCGCCATCGCCCTGGCCGTCCGGGCGCTGAAGAACCGCGAGATCAAGCGGATCATCCTCACGCGGCCCGCCGTGGAGGCGGGGGAGCGCCTGGGCTTCCTGCCCGGCGACCTCAAGGACAAGCTGGACCCGTATCTCCAGCCGCTGTACGACGCGCTGGAGGATATGATCCCTTCCCGCAAGCTGAACGAGTTCATGGCCGACGGGACCATCCAGATCGCGCCGCTTGCCTATATGCGCGGCCGGACCCTGGACCGCGCCTGCGTCATCCTGGACGAGGCGCAGAACACGAACCTCGGGCAGCTCAAGATGTTCCTCACCCGCATGGGCACGAGCGCGAAGTTCATCGTCACCGGCGACGCCACGCAGATCGACCTGCCCCGCAAGTCGGATTCCGGCCTGCTGACCGGCATCCAGCTGCTGAAGGGGCTCAAGGGTGTCGCGGCCATCACCTTCCGCAACGAGGACATCGTCCGCCACCCGCTCGTGACCAAGATCGTGAAGGCCTTCGACGAGGAAGAAAACCGCGCCCGGGGCTTTGAAGACGCGTGAAAAACCATTAACTTTGTAAGTTGAGGTAAACTGATATAGTATGAAACGGTCTGTCATCCTGCTCCTCGCCTGCGCGGCCCTTCTCCTGGGTGGCTGCGACTTCGTGCGCACCCTCGCCGGGAGGCCCACGTCGGACGACCTGGAAGTGAAGCGCTCCACCATCGAGCGTGCGGAGAACGTCGCCCGGTACCAGGCCCGCATCGACTCTCTGGAGCGGGTGAGGGTCCGCCTGGCCGATTCCCTCGCCGCGCTGGACGCGCACCTGCTGGATTCCCTGTCGCAGACCAAGGGCACCATCTTGAATCCCACGAAGATGGGCGGCCTGTACACGACCAAGCTGGCGTCCCGCTACTACATCGTCGTCGGTGCCTTCCGGACCCGCTCCTATGCCGAACGCAAGCTCACCCAGTGCAGCGAGGCCGGCTACCGCGACGCCACCATCATCAGTTTCCGGAACGGCCTTCTGGCCGTCGCCGTGTGTGCCTCCGACAGCCTGAACGAGACGCTGAAGAAACTCCGCGAGCTGCGCGGGAACGGAATTTGCCCTCCCGATGGGTGGATTCTTGTAAACGAATGACGAAATGGTGAAGCGTTTCCTCCTCGCAGCAGCCTGCCTGCTGCTTTCGACGGCGCTGCCGGCCCAGTTCAGGACCGGCTCGTCGGTCTATGACGACTTGTACGACTCCGAGACGGTCCACGCCTTCAAGGAGCACGTCTCCTATCTCTCCGCCGCCGCCCTGGAAGGCCGCAAGGCCGGGTCCGAGGGCGAGCGGGATGCGGCCGAATACGTGGGAAGCACCCTCGAGAAATACGGCATCGACCTGATTTCCCCGGTGACGGGGCAGGAGTTCGGCATCGCCCGCGAGGGGGCCGACACCCTGACCTCCCGCAACGTGGTCGCCTTCATCCCGGGCTGGGACAAGTCCTTGAACGACCGCTACGTGGTCATCGGCGCCCGCCTGGACAACCTCGGGATGGACACGTTCACCAAGGACGGGGAAACCGTCCGTCGCATCTTCTACGGGGCCAACGGCAACGCCTCCGGCCTCGCGATGCTGCTGGAACTGGCCTCGCGCCTGTCGACGAACCGCGTCCTCCTGCGGCGGAACGTCCTCATCATCGCTTTCGGCGCCTCGCAGGAGACCCTCGCCGGCTCGTGGTACTTCCTGAACCGGTCCTTCTCCGACGTGGCCCACATCGACGCGATGATCAACCTGGACATGCTGGGCACGGCGGAGCGCGGCTTCTATGCCTACACCTCCTCCAACGAGGACCTGGACCGCGGCGTCCGCGCCCTCCAGGGCGAACTCCTGCCGATCCAGGCGGAACTCACCGTGGACGAGCCCTATTCCTCGGACCACCGGGCCTTCTACGACAAGGAGATCCCCTCCATCCTCTTCACGACGGGCCGCTACCCGGAGCACGACACCGGCCGCGACACCTATGACATCGTGGACTTCGACGGGATGGAGAAGGAGCTGGAATACATCTTCAATTACACGATGGCGCTCTGCAACGGCCCGCGCCCGCTGTTCCGGCAGGACAGCGCCAAGGCGCCGGTGCCGGTGGAAGACGCCATCTCCTGGAACGACTGCGACGTCAAACCGGTGTTCCTGACGTCCAGCGAGCCTTCCTACTTCCTGGAGAAGTGGGTGTACCAATACCTGAAATATCCCAAATACGCCGTCGACAACGGCATCCAGGGGCGCGTGCTCGTGGACTTCGTCATCGACGAGGACGGCAACGTGAAGGATGTCCGGATCAACCGCAGCATCCACACGTCCCTGGACGAGGAGGCCATCCGCGTCATTTCGGCCTCGCCCAAGTGGCGGCCGGGCCGGCACCGCGGCAAGAAAGTGAAGGTCGCCCTGACCATTCCGGTGGATTTCCGCCTGGAGAAGAACACCAAGGGCGGCTTCGGCATCAACGGAAAGCGAATCAAATAGATACCTATGGAATACAATTTCATCGAAATCGAGAGAAAGTGGCAGGACTGGTGGGCCAAGAACAAGACCTACAAGGCCCGGACCGACAGTGCCAAACCCAAATACTATGTCCTGGACATGTTCCCGTATCCGTCGGGAGCGGGCCTGCACGTGGGACATCCGCTGGGATACATCGCCAGCGACATCTTCTCCCGCTACAAGCGCCTGAAGGGCTTCAACGTCCTGCATCCGATGGGCTATGACGCCTTCGGCCTGCCCGCCGAGCAGTACGCCATCCAGACCGGCCAGCACCCGGAGAAGACCACGCACGACAACGTGGCCCGCTACCGCAGCCAGCTGGACCGCATCGGCTTCTCCTATGACTGGGACCGCGAGTTCCGCACCTGCGACCCGGACTACTACAAGTGGACCCAGTGGGCCTTCCTGAAGATGTTCGGCAGCTGGTACGACAACGCCCTCCAGAAGGCCCGTCCCATCGAGGAGCTCGTGGCGGCCTTCGAGCAGGGCGGTTCCGCCGCCGTGGACGCCGCGAACAACGACGCCCCGGTGTTCACCGCCGCCGAGTGGAAGGCGTTCAGCGAGAAGGAGAAGGCCGATGTCCTGATGCACTACCGCATCGCCTACCAGGGCGAGTCCACCGTGAACTGGTGCCCGGAACTCGGCACCGTCCTCGCCAACGACGAGGTCAAGGAAGGCTATTCCGTGCGCGGCGGTTTCCCGGTCTACCAGAAGAAGATGACCCAGTGGCAGCTCCGCGTGTCGGCCTATGCGCCGCGCCTGCTGGACGCCCTGGACCGCCTGGACTGGACGGATTCCCTGAAGGAGATGCAGCGCAACTGGATCGGCAAGTCCCAGGGCGCGGAGATGGTGTTCCGGATGGAATGCGACGGGCAGTCGCACGACGTCACCATCTTCACCACCCGGGCCGACACCGTCTTCGGCGTGACCTTCATGGTCCTCGCCCCGGAGAGCGAATGGGTCCCGAAACTCACCTCCGCGGCGCAGAAGGAGGCCGTGGACGCCTACCTGGAGCAGGTCAAGAAGAAGACCGAACGCGAGCGCATCGCCGGCAAGGCGGTGACGGGCGTGTTCTCCGGCGCCTACGCCATCAATCCGCTCACGGGGGAGAAAGTTCCCGTGTGGATCGCCGAATACGTCCTCGCCGGCTACGGTACGGGCGCCATCATGGCCGTTCCGGCCCACGACAGCCGCGACTACGCCTTCGCGAAGAAGTTCGACCTGCCCATCGTCCCGCTCATCGAAGGGGCCGACGTGTCCGAGGAGAGCTATGACGCCAAGGAAGGCATTATGTGCAACAGCGGCTTCCTGAACGGAATGTCCGTGAAGGAGGCCATCCCGGCCGCCATCGATTACGTGGAGTCCCACGGTCTCGGCCGCCGGAAGGTGAACTACCGCCTGCGCGACGCCATCTTCTCCCGCCAGCGCTACTGGGGCGAGCCGTTCCCGATCTACTTCAAGGACGGCGTCGCCACCCCGATTCCTTTCGACAAGCTCCCGCTCACCCTGCCGGAGATCGACGAGTACAAGCCCACCGAGGCCGGCGACCCGCCGCTCGCCCGGGCGAAGGACTGGACCTATGACGGCTATCCGCTGGAAACCAGCACGATGCCGGGCTTCGCGGGCTCCAGCGCCTACTATCTCCGCTACATGGACCCTCACAACGACGAGGCCCTCGTCTCCCGCGAGGCGGACGAATACTGGCGGAATGTGGACCTGTACGTGGGCGGCACCGAGCACGCGACGGGCCACTTGATCTACAGCCGTTTCTGGAACAAGTTCCTGTTCGACCTGGGCTATGTCTGCGAGGACGAGCCGTTCAAGAAGCTCATCAACCAGGGCATGATCCAGGGTCGCTCGAACTTCGTATACCGCATCGTCAACACCAACACCTTCGTCTCCCTGGGCCTCAAGGACCAGTACGAGACGACGGAGATCCACGTGGACGTGAACATCGTCCGCAACGACCGCCTGGACCTCGAGGCCTTCAAGGCCTGGCGTCCCGAGTTCGCCACCGCGGAGTTCATCCTCGAGAACGGCGAATACGTCTGCGGCTGGGCGATCGAGAAGATGTCCAAGTCCATGTTCAACGTCGTGAACCCCGACTACGTGTGCGACACCTACGGCGCGGACACCCTGCGCCTGTACGAGATGTTCCTCGGACCGGTGGAGCAGGCGAAGCCCTGGAGCACCGACGGCATCGACGGTGTGAACCGCTTCCTGAAGAAGGTCTGGCGCCTGTTCTGGGACCGTGACAACTGGCTCGTCACCGACGAGAAGCCCACGGCCGAGGAGCTCAAGGCCCTGCACAAACTCATCGGCAAGGAGCAGGAGGACATCGAGAACTTCTCCTACAACACGACGGTCTCCGCCTTCATGATTGCCCTGAACGACCTGCAGAACTGCCACAAGCGCGAAGTCCTGGAGCCGCTCCTCGTCCTGCTGTCCCCGTTCGCCCCGCACATCGCGGAGGAACTGTGGCACCAGCTGGGCCACGAGGATTCCGTGACGATGGCCTCCTTCCCGGAGTACCACGAGGAATACACGGTGGAGAACACCGTCAAGTATCCGGTCTCCTTCAACGGCAAGACCCGCTTCCTCATCGACGTCCCCGCCAATACGGCGCCCGCGGACGTGGAAGCCGCCGTCCGCGCCCATGAAATGACGCCCAAGTACGTGGGCGACATGACCATCGCGAAGGTCATCGTCGTCCCCGGCCGCATCGTGAACGTCGTCCTCAAGAAGTAAACCATGGCAAGGAGCAAGGTAATCGTAGGCATTTACGACTATGTCGTGATCACGCTGGGGGTCATCCTCTTCGTGATGGCCTGGCAGTGTTTCCTCCTCCCCAACAACATGATCGACGGCGGCCTCACCGGCGCGTCCGCCCTGCTCTCCATGGTCACGGGTATCTCGGTGGATATCTGGTACTTCGGCATCAACATCCTCCTGCTGGTCCTGGCCTGGATCATCCTGGGCCGGGGATTCGGCATCAAGACCATCTACGCCATCCTGCTGTCCACGGCCCTGTTCCGCGTCCTCGGCAGCGAGAACATGTCCTGGCTCTGGTCCATCGAAGGGAATGCGCTGCACGTGAAGGAAGCCATCCTGGTTCCGATCATCGGCGGTCTCCTGGAAGCCGTGGGCCTCGCGATGATCATCATGCGGGGCGGTTCCACGGGCGGCACCGACATTCTCGCGCTCATCGTGAACAAGTTCTGGCCCATCACCGTCGGCCGCTTCTACCTGTACGCTGACTTCATCGTGATCACCCTGCTGATCCTGGTTCCGGGGCACTGCTTCACGGACGTGGTGTACGGTTACATCACGATGGGCGTGTGCTCCTACGTGCTGGACCTGATCATCCTGGGCAAGGATTCCACCGTCCAGGTGATCATCTTCTCCGACCGGATCGACGAGATTGGAGACTACATCACCAAGCGGATGGAGCGAGGCGTCACCGCCCTCAAGGCGATGGGCTGGTACACGCAGAAAGACCGTCTGGTGCTGATGGTGATGCTTCGGCGGACGGAGCTTTCGGAGCTGGTGAAATGCGTCAAGGACATCGATTCCAAGGCGTTCGTGACGGTCGTCCCCGCGAACAACGTCTTCGGCGAGGGCTTCGACGAGATGAAGGTGGGCCTTCCGGCCAAGAAAAAGAACACTAACCAATAACCTATGGCCATAGTCAAAAAGTCTTTCTGGACAGTCGTCAAGGAATGGGCGCTCGTCACCCTCGGTATCCTGATCTACGTGACGGGATGGGCCTTGTTCCTGATGCCCAACAACCTGGTGGGCGGCGGCGTTTCCGGTATTTCCTCAATGATCCAGTACGCCACGGACGGAGCGATCCAGATGGGTTACTCCTACTTCGTGCTGAACGCGATTTTGATCATCCTCGCGATGGTGGTGATCGGCATGGGATTCGGCGCGAAGACCATCTACGCCATCATCCTGGCTTCCGTGGGCCTGCGGTTCCTGCCGGACCTCATCCCCACGGAGATCATCCAGACGCTGGCCCTGCAGAACGGCAAGCTGATGTCCACCCTGTGCGGCGGCGTGATGGCCGGCATCGGCATCGGCATGTCCATTTCCAACGGCGGCAGCACGGGCGGCACGGACATCATCGCGCTCATCTATACCAAGTACCGCAACGTGTCCCCGGGCAAGGTGATCCTGTACATCGACTTCGTCATCATCCTGTCCTCCCTGCTGATCCCGTCCATCGTTCCGGACCTGGACCCGGCGACGGGCAAGCAGCTCGTCGGCCCGGACGGACAGCCGCTCACGCACTTGATGCCGTTCGCCGAGAAGGTGACGACCGTCATCTACGGTCTCATCCTGGTGACGGTGAACGGGCGGGTCATCGACAGCTACCTGTCCGGCTCGCAGCAGAGCGTGCAGCTGTTCATCCTGTCCAAGCACTATGCGGAGATCGCCGATTCCATCACCCACGACCTGCACCGGGGCGTCACCGTCCTGGACGGCAAGGGCTGGTACACCAAGGAACCCGCCGAGGTGCTTATGGTAATCACGCGCAAAACGGATGTCAACCTCTTCTTAAGACAGATCAAGGCCATCGACCCGAACGCCTTCCTGTCCGTCTCCTCCGTGAACGGGGTGTACGGACGCGGGTTCGAGGCCATCAAAGGAAAATAAAAAAAGTCTTCCCCTGAGGGGCGAAAAACCGTCAGCCTATGCAAATGATCCTGATGCTGTTTTTCGCTCCGGTCCTCCTGACTGGAGTGTACCTCTTGGGCCGCAGCCGGGCTCACCGCGAGACCGCGCAGCGGCAGTCTTCCCTCGCTAAGCAGGGAGGCGACACCGAACCACAGGCAGACGGGCCTTCTGTGGTCGACCAGTTTCTTTACGACAGGTGTTGCCGGTACATGGCGGACCGCAAGCCTTTCCTGGTGGAGTCCTTCTCCCTCGGAGACCTTGCGAACGTGCTGTTTACCAACAAGGTGTATCTCTCCAAGACCATCAACTACTATTCCGGGAAAAACTTCCGCAGTTATATCAACTACTATCGGGTGATGTACGCGATGGAGTTGTTCCGGAAGAACAAATCGCTCACGGTGTCGGAACTCGGCGCACTCGCCGGCTTCCACTCGGGCACCACCTTCAACCAGGCCTTCAAGGCCGTGATGCAGGAGTCTCCGAGTACCTGGTGCGCGAGGTTGCGGAAGAAAAACCGCGAATACCCCAAGTAGAATCCCGTCCGTCAGGGGAAGACTGGAGACCCAGGCTTACAGAGCCCGGGTCTCTTTTTGATGGCCGGATTGGTTGGAATAGTGTAAATTATTGTATATCTTTGACTTTGTAGACCACTTTGTTTACAAATCCGATTCTTGACTGTTCTTCCACTATGCTGAGGCAATGGATAAAACTGGTGATCAGTGTCGATTACCACCCCTGTGATCCGGGCTCGACCCGCTGGTTCTCTGAGGAGACCCAGTACCTGAAGAAGGACCTGCAAGCCGGGAAAGTGCTCCGGTACGACGATCCGGGCGGCTTGTTCGGACGGATTACGCTTTGGAAGATGGGGGATGAAGGGGTGACTGTCGAGTATGGCGGTCATCCGTATATCCTCGATATGGGTCGCCAAGTGGTCCGGCTGGACCGGGGAGGCAGGGATTATACGGAATTCGAGTTGTGGCTTGCCCTGGTTCCGGCCATCGTCGTGGAGGACACTCCCGGGTTCTACCGACAGTTTTTTACCAGGGAGCAGCTTGCCGGTTTGGAGGATCCCGATATCGATCAACTGCAGGAATCCGGTAAGCCATGGGCCCAATATGCGTTGGGCCGCTGGCATTATCTGATGGTTCCTGAGCCGGATTCTATCCGGAAGGCGGAGGCCCTTTTCCGGGAAGCGGCGGATGCCGGTGTACCGGATGCCTTTTCGGCGCTTTCGACGATGTATTCCTATGGCGATACACACGAGGACCGTATGGATATGGACGAGATGGTGCGCCTGCGTGACGAGGCGCTTTCGAGGGGGAGCGAACTCGCCGCGCTCAAGTATGCGCGGGCCAGGGTTTCCGGTATCTTGGCTTCCCCGGTGGAACCGGAGATTGTGCGTGAGGAAGTCGAACGCCGTTTGGAAGCGGATCCGGATGGCAGTCCGGAGTGGTACTCCGTGCTGGGCTATGCTTATGAAAAGCTAGGTCAGGACCGGAAGGCGCAGGATGTTTATGAGGAAGGAGCCAGACGCGGATGTCTTCGCTGCTATGTGGAGTTGTCCGAAATGGCTTCCCGGCTGGGTGACACGAAACAGGCCGGGGAATGGTTGGAGAAGGGGATGGAGGCAGGAAGCGGATTGTGCTGTTTACTGGGAACCCCTATGGACGAGGAGCAGTTTGAAGCCTTGGATCCGGCTGCGCGTCAGGGCAAGTCTTCGCAGATGGAGAAGATGCTGCTGAGGGGGCTCAGCCTGGGGGAGGGGTTGTGTGCATACTATCTTGGATTATACGCTTATTCAGGATGGTTTGATTTCCCGATCGATGATGAGAAGGCCAAAGCCTACCTGCAACGGGGAGCCGCGCTTGGTGACGGGGAATGCTGCCAATTCCTGGCGGATATCCTGGATGATGAGTCTGCGGACCCCGGTCAGCGGAAGGAAGCGGCCAAACTCCGTTTGAAAACCGTGCGGTATGGAAGTGATGACGGGAGGATCCGGGAATTGCTGGCCCGGGATTACCGCGAGGGTCTGCTGGATGAATTCAAGGATGAAATCGAGCGTTACTGGCTGCCGGAGGAGGAAGAAGCGGAAGATGATGACGGCCGTTGGGACGCCTATGTATAAAGGATTATGAAAGATGTTGACAGAATTGTAGCCCTTGTGGAGCAGATGCGCCGCCATGCGCAGGATCAGGCGATCCACAAGAACGTGGCGCTTGCGAAGGAAGCGCTTGCACTTCTGGAGAAACTGGATGACCCGGAGGAGGGGCCGTTGGGCAAGGCGTATGCCTGCAACGCCATCCTGGAGCAACTTTCCGAGTATGACACGCCTCGTTTTGCGCTGGAAATCCTGCGCAGGGAACTCGCATGGCTGCGTGAATCCGAGGAGGAGAGCGATGGGTTGCCGGCCGAAGACGTCGAGGCCGATATTGCCAGGTTGGAAGCGTACATCGACCCGGATGGACTGTCCATGGATGCCTTCTGCCAAAAATACGGCCGCCATCTGCGTTTCGATCCGGTAGAGCGGACGGCGCGATGGGAGGAACTTTTTTTTGAAGTGGAAGAGGAGTGCTTCCGGCGCCTGGAAGGCGTTCCGCGCGGGATGGGTTTCTGTTTCCCTTACTGGGCGGCCAAGCGGGATGTGCTCCGAAAGTACGGGATAGACTGGAAGTCTCCCCACATGATGAATCCCCGTGTGATTTTCGATTAGACAGACATGGCTTGATGATTGGTATCTGTACAAAGGCCGCTGAAGGCAAGCTCTTCGGCTGCAGCAAATGGTGGGGCTTTCCGGACCTGCCGGAGGAGTTGGACTGGCCTACGGTTCCGGTTCAGGAAAATGGGAATTGGTTCGACGATCCCCTGACCTTCATCTGCCAGATTCGCTGCGAGGAACTGGCTCCTTATGATCCTGAAGGATTGCTTCCCCATCGGGGTATGCTCTGGTTTTTTGCGGCCTTGGATTATTTCCTGGGGGATTTGGACGCCTTCTGCCCGGGCTTGGGAGCATGGGATCCATCCTGCTTCCGAGTTCTCTACGTTCCGGACCCGGGTACCCTGCATGAACATTCGCTTTTGTACGAAGACGGCACCCCCGCCGTTTTGCCGGCGGAAAAACTGTGCTTCTCCCGCGTGGAGCGAGGGGAGGATTGCTACACCCGTCTGCTGGGCCATCCTTTTTATGAAGAAGTGTCGAACGAGAACCCCGGGATGGTCTCCCTGCTCCAAATCGATGAAGAGGACGCCTGGGGGCTTCGCTTTTTCGACAGCGGAATCCTGAGTTTCCTGATTTCTCCGGACGACCTGGCCGCCTGCCGTTTTTCCTCCGTCCGTGTCTGGCTGCACTCAGCTTGAGATCAGACCAGCTCCAGCACCTGGAGACACATCCGCGTGTTGTGGTAGGGGCATTTCCAGAAGCCGGCCTTGGGGGAGTCCTTGTCGGGGGTGCCGTCGGGGGCGATGGCCCAGAACCATTCGCCGTTGTCGAAGTCCACGAGGTTGTCGCGGATGTAGGCCCAGGTGGAGAGGGCGCGGTCCGGGGCCTCGAGGTCGCCGTGGTACTTCCAGAGCCAGAGGTTGCCAACGACGGATTCGGCGAGGACCCACCACTGGCGGGAAAGGTCCAGGGTGCCGTCTTCCAGCTTCTCGTAGATCATCGAGCCATCGCTGCGGAGGCCTTCGTTGCCGGCCTTGCCCATCAGGGCGGCCGCCGGCCGCACGCGGTTCACGGTGTCGATGTCGTGGATGGCCGTCGCGCACTCGAGGGCGAGCCAGGAGGTCTCGATGTCGTGCCCGTAGGAGACGGCGCCTGGAATGACGGTCCAGTCGCGCTGAAAATACAGTTGCAGGTGCCCGTCCGGGCCCATGACCTTGTCACAGACGATGGCCAGGAGGTCCTTGACCGCTTCGCGGAGGGCCTTGTCCGGCCAGACCTGATAGAGGTTCGCATAGGCCTCGAGCAGGTGCAGGTGCGAGTTCATCGTCTTGTCGGCGTTGATGTCGTGGGCGCTGAGGGACATGTCCTCGAGCGGGGAGAAGTCGCGTGCGAGGGCCTCGACATAACCGCCGTTCTCCGGGTCCTTGAAGCGGGATTCCACGATCTGGAACAGGTTGATGGCGTTCTTCAGGACTTCGTCGTCGCGGGTGGCCTTGAACAGCTCGCTGAGACCGTAGATGGCGAATCCCTGCGCGTACAGCTGCTTCTTGGTCTCCAGCCGTTTGCCGGTGGCGTCCACGCTCCAGTACACGCCGCCGTACCGGTGGTCGCAGAAATGCTCCAGGAAGTAATCCCGGGCATGGACGGCCGCCACCAGGTATTCCGTCTTGCGGAGCGCCCGGTACGCGGCGGCGAAGGCCCAGATGATGCGGGCGTTCAGGATGACGCCGCGCGGGGCGTTGTACTGGATTTCCGCGGTGCCGTCGGCCTCCCCATAGAAGCCGCCGCGCGGATCCTTCAGGGTGAGCCAGTAGTTCAGGATGTTGTTCTCGAGGACCTGACGGACCTCCTTGCGAAAGGTGTCGGTACGGTTCATAACGCTATTCTCCGAGGGTTGCGACCATGACGGCCTTGATCGTGTGCATCCGGTTCTCCGCTTCGTCGAAGACGATGCTGTTCGGGGATTCGAACACGTCCTCGGTCACTTCGATGCCGTCCAGGCCGAACTGCTCGTAGACGTCCCGGCCGGCCTTGGTCTCCAGGTTGTGGTAGGAGGGGAGGCAGTGCATGAACTTGCAGTCCGGATTGCCGGTGCGCTCCATCAGCTTCGCATTGACCTGATAAGGCATCAGGAGGTCGATGCGCTCCTTCCAGACTTCGGCGGGCTCGCCCATGGACACCCAGATGTCGGTGTACACGAAGTCGCAGCCCTTCACGCCGGCGTCCACGTCGTCGGTGATGGTGATGCGGGCGCCCGTTTCCGCGGCGATGGCCTGGCACTGCGCAACCAGCTCCGGGGCCGGCTGCAGGGCCTTCGGCGCGACGATACGCACGTCCATGCCCATCTTGGCGCCGCCCACCAGCAGGGAGTTGCCCATATTGAACCGGGCGTCGCCCAGGTAGGCGTAGGAAATGTCCTTCAGGGGCTTGTCGCTGTGCTCGGTCATCGTGAGGAAGTCCGCGAGGATCTGCGTCGGGTGGAACTCGTTGGTGAGGCCGTTCCATACGGGAACGCCGGAATACTCCGCGAGCTGCTCCACGGTCGCCTGGGCGAAACCGCGGTACTCGATGCCGTCGAACATCCGGCCCAGCACGCGGGCCGTGTCCTTCATCGACTCCTTGATGCCGATCTGGGAACCGGAGGGGCCGAGGTAGGTCACGTGCGCGCCCTGGTCGTGGGCGGCGACCTCGAAGGCGCAGCGGGTGCGCGTGGAGGTCTTTTCGAAGATGAGGGCGATGTTCTTGCCGGTCATCGTGGGGCGCTCGGCGCCCTCGCGCTTGGCGCGCTTGAGGTCGCGGGCGAGGTCCAGCAGGTACTGGATTTCCCGGGGAGTGAGGTCGAGCAGCTTGAGGAAGCTGCGGCCGTGAAGTTCGTATGCCATAATTACTTGAGTATGATTCGGGTTCCGCAGGCAGGATTGCCGAGCTGCCCGGCCTCGGTGATGACGCACTGGTCGCCCCCTTTGCGCACAAAATGTATGCCTGCGCGGACCTTCGGCGCCATCGATCCTTCCGCAAACTGGCCTTCGGCCAGATATTTCTCCGCCTGGGCCACCGTGAGCGTGTCCAGGGCCTTTTCCCCGGGCTTCCGGAAGTTGAGATAGACCTTCGGGACGTCTGTCAGGATGTACAGGGCGTCCGCGCCAATCTGGCAGGCGCACAGGGCGGAGGCCAGGTCCTTGTCGATGACCGCCTCCACTCCCTTGTAGCCACCGGCCTCCCAGATGACGGGGATGCCGCCGCCCCCGCAGGTGACGACGATCTTCCCCTCGCGGGCGAGCCGGGAGACGATGTCCACGTTGGAAATGTGCATCGGCGTGGGGGAGGGGACGACCTTGCGCCAGCCGCGGCCCTTCGGGTCCTCCTTGTACACGGCGCCGGTCTCGGCGGCGAGGCGTTCCGCCTCTTCCGCCGAGTAGAACGGCCCTACGGGCTTGGTCGGATTCCGGAACATCGGATCCTTGGGGTCCACCTCCACCCGCGTCACCAGGGAGATGACGCGCCGGGTGGTGATGCCGCCCGCGTACATCACGCGGTCCATCGCCGTCTCGATCATATAGGCGATGGCGCCCTGGGTTTCCGCGCCGCACACGTCCATCGGCATTTTCTGGAGTCCGAAGGCGTGGCGGCCGGCCTCCTGCTGGAGCATGACGTTCCCCACCTGGGGGCCGTTCCCGTGGCAGATCACGATGTCATACCCCCACCGGATGAGCGGCAGGATCTGGCGGCAGGTGTTCTCGACGTTCTGGAACTGTTCCTCGTAGGTGCCTATCTGGTTGCTTCTGAGCAGCGCGTTGCCGCCGAAGGCAAGCACGGCCAGCGGTCTCATAGCGACTCGAAGACGTCCTTGATGATGCCGATCGCCTCCCGCAGTTGCTCCTCAGTGATGACGAGTGGCGGGGCGAAGCGGATGATGTGGCGGTGCGTCGGCTTCGCGAGCAGTCCCTTCTCCGCAAGCTTGAGGCAGATGTCCCAGGCCTCGATGCCGTTCTGCGGCTCGGTGACGACCGCGTTCAGCAGGCCCTTGCCGCGGACGAACTTGAAGAACGGGCTCTTGATCTTGGCGATTTCCTCGCGGAAGATCACGCCCAGGCGCGCGGCGTTCTCGGTCAGGTGCTCGTCGCGGATGACCTCCAGGGCGGCGACGGCGACCTTGGCCGCCAGCGGGAAGCCGCCGAAGGTGGACCCGTGCTCGCCGGGGCCGATGGTGAGCATGATCTCGTCGTCGGCGAGGACGGCGGAGACGGGCAGGGCGCCGCCGGAGAGGGCCTTGCCGATGGTGACCATGTCCGGGCGCACGCCCTCGTGGTCGCAGGCGAACAGCTTGCCTGTGCGGCCGATGCCGGTCTGAACCTCGTCGGCGACGAACAGCACGTTGTGCGCGTGGCACAGGTCGAAGCATTCCTTGAGGTAGCCCTCGTGCGGGACATAGACGCCGGCTTCGCCCTGGATGGGCTCGACGATCATCGCGCAGACCTTGTCGCCCTTTTCGTCCAGGACCTTGCGGAGCGCCTCGGTGTCGTCATACGGAATGTGGACGAAACCGGGCGTGAAGGGACCGTACTGGCCGTAGCTGTCCGGGTCGCTGGACATCGTGACGATGGTGATGGTGCGGCCGTGGAAATTGCCGTCGGCCACGATGATGAGGGCCTCGTTCTCCGGGATGCCCTTCACCTTGTAGCCCCAGCGGCGGGCCAGCTTGAGGGCCGTCTCGACGGCCTCGGCGCCGGAGTTCATCGGCAGAAGCTTGTCATAGCCGAAGTACTCGGTGGCCATCTTCTCGTACGGGCCCAGGCAGTCGTTGTAGAAGGCGCGGGAGGTCAGGCACAGCTTCTGGGCCTGGTCGCAGAGGGCCTTCACGATCTTGGGGTGGCAGTGCCCCTGGTTGACGGCGGAATAGGCCGACAGGAAATCGTAGTAACGCTTGCCGTCCACGTCCCAGACATAGACGCCTTCGCCCCTTTCCAGGACGACGGGCAGCGGGTGATAGTTGTGCGCGCCGTATTTCTGCTCCATTTCGATGAGCTCGGCGGCGGTGTACTTCTTGGTGGTCATATCGTTTTAGTGTAGGTTGTGGTTCCGGTTCAGTCCCGGCGGAGGGGCAGGGTGGAGCAGCGCAGGAGGCCGCCCATCTTGGAGATTTCGCGGTAGGGGACCGTCTCGACGGTCATGCCCCAGGCCTCCCGCAGGTGCGCGTTCAGCCGGGTGAAATGCTCCTCCGTCACGACGACGTCCTCGCTGATGGAGAAGACGTTGGAGTTCATCCAGTACATTTCCTCCTTCGTGAGCTCGAAAACGTTCTCCGGGCCGAACATCTCCACGAGGTGATCGGCGTCGCGCGGGTTCATGAAGCCTTCCCGGTAGATGATGGCCTTGTCCCGGCCCACCGGCATGAAGGTGCAGTCCAGGTGCAGGATGCCCTCGTAGGGGTTGGTGTCGCTCTTGCGGAGGTTCAGCGGGATGATGGTCTTCTCGGGGAAGATCATGTTCAGATAGTCCAGGGCGAGGCGGTTCGTGCGGGCCGTCTTGACGGACGGATAGTCCATGAAGTCGTACTGGCCCAGGAAGATGATGTCGTTGTACAGGACGACGTCGCCGCCTTCCACGTGGACGGTCTCGGGGAGGTTGTAGATGTTCTTGTAATGGATCCGGCGGTAGATGTCCCCGTAGGCGTCGATTTCTTCCTGCCGGTCGGGGATGATGTTCGAGACGATGATCTTGTCGTCGATGACGAAGCCGACGTCGCGGGCGAAGACCTGGTTGCAGTCGGGCACGAGGGCGGGGCGGTAGACCTTCACGCCGTACTTCTTGAGCACGGCCTCGAAGGCGCCCATCTCGGCGACGATGTCCTGCTCGGCGGGGTAGGTCCCGTTCAGGACGGATTCGTAGGATTTGCTGTCGAAAGTTTCCGACAGGGACGGGACGGGCCCGTTCGCCCAGGGCAGTCCGAGGACGACTTCCCGCAAGCGGGCGGTTTCGTTGACGACGTGTAATTCCATAGTACAAAGATAACATTTTATTTGATTTATATGGATATCCGTGTGAATACTTTAAGGATGGATGAATATCTCTTATAATATGAAATCTGACACCGAATCCGGAAAGTTTTCAACAGACCCCTGTGGATAACTTGATTGGCTATTTCAAGATGAAAAAGTTACCTTTGTTTACGGTTATTGGACCCCCTTGCAAGGACAACCTATAAACCTACCATAATGTCACAGCAGCAGCAAGCCATCTACGACGCCCGTGCCCTCGGCACCGGGAAGATGCTTACCCTCGGCCTCCAGCACATGTTCGCCATGTTCGGAGCCACGGTCCTGGTCCCGGTCATCACCGGTCTCTCCATGTCGGCCACCCTGCTTTTCGCAGGTCTCGGCACTCTCCTGTTCCACCTCCTGACCAAGATGCGGGTCCCGGCGTTCCTCGGCTCGTCCTTCGCGTTCCTCGGCGGGTATGCCGCCGTCGTCTCGATGGGTGAAGCCCAAGGTCTTTCCACCGCCCAGTCCCTTCCCTACGCCTGCATCGGAGTCTTCTGCGCAGGCCTTTTTTATTTCGTGCTCGCCGGCCTGTTCGCGGCCTTCGGTGCGAAGAAGGTGATGCGGTTCTTCCCGCCCATCGTGACGGGCCCGATCATCATCGCCATCGGTCTGACCCTGTCCGGATCGGCCATCCAGAACTGCACGCAGAACTGGTGGATCGCCCTGCTTGCGATTCTGATCATCATCGTGTGCAACATTTGGGGCAAGAAGATGATCAAGATCATCCCCATCCTGCTGGGCGTGCTGGGCTCCTATGTCGTGGCCGCCTGCTTCGGCCTCTGTGACTTCTCCGCGGTGAAGGAAGCCGCCTGGATCGGCGTGCCGTTCCAGTGGCAGAACACCGCCTTCCACGTGTTCCAGGATCCGAACTGGGGCCTCGTGGTCTCCGCCATCATCGCCATCCTGCCGATCTCCCTCGCGACGATGATCGAGCACATCGGCGACATGTGCGCCATCTCCTCCACCGTGGGCATCAACTACTTGGAGGATCCCGGCCTGCACCGCACCCTGATGGGCGACGGTCTCGCCACCTCCCTGGCCTCCCTGTTCGGCGCCCCGGCGAACACCACCTACGGCGAGAACACCGGCGTGCTGAACCTCACCAAGGTCTATGACCCCCGCGTGATCCGCATCGCCGCCTGCTTCGCCATCGTCCTGTCCTTCTGCCCGAAGTTCTCCGCCCTGATCGCCTCCATGCCGGCGGCCACCATCGGCGGCGTCTCCCTCGTCCTGTACGGTATGATCTCCGCCGTGGGCGTGCGCAACATCGTGGACAATCAGGTCGATTTCACCTCCTCCCGCAACGTCATCATCGCCGCCCTCATCCTGGTGCTCGCCATCGGCATCAAGTACGGCGCGAACGACAGCATCTCCCTCGGATTCACCTCGCTCAGCGGCCTCGCCGTCGCCGCCCTCGTGGGCATCATTCTGAACGCCATCCTGCCGGGAAAAGATTATGAGTTCGGGAAGAACCCGAAGGGTGACAAGGCCGTCGACTTCGAGATCAACCCGTCTCTCCGAAAAGACAAAAAATCCGAATAATTCTTCCTAAACCACGCATTATGTCCAAAAAGATCTTCGTCGCTGCCGTCGCAGCCTTGGCGCTGGGTGCCACTGTGCACGCCCAGACCAATTTCCAGACCTTCTACGACTTCGGTCGGAAGCACTTCACCACCACCCTGGAAGGATTCCATCAGGACAACTGGGGCAACACTTTCTTCTTCATCGACTACGACTACAACAACAAGGTGGACAACACGGTCGTCTCGCCGAGCGGCTCGTATTTCGAGATCGCCCGCTGCCTGAACTTCTGGAATGACACGGCCCTCGCACCGCTGAGCCTCCAGGTGGAATACAACGGCGGCCTGGGTCTGGGCTTCGGGATCAACAGCGCCTTCCTCGTGGGTGTGGACTGGTTCCTGCACAGCGGGGATTTCAAGAACACCTTGAACCTGAAGGTCCTGTACAAGAAGTTCGTCAAGATGTCCTCCAACGTTCCTCTGCAGTTCACGGCGGTCTGGGGATGCCAGGACCTGTTCGGCCTGGAAAAACTCCGCTTCTCCGGCTTCGTGGATTTCTGGTGCGAGTATGACAACCTGGTGGTCCTTTCCGAGCCCCAGCTCTGGTACGGCATCGGCGACCACTTCAACATCGGCGGCGAGGTCGAGCTCAGCTACAACTTCGGCGGCCTGGAGTTCTCCACCGGCAAGAAGTTCAATGTGATGCCTTGCATCGGCACCAAGTGGGTTTTCTAATTCCTGAGAACGATGGCTAACTTCCTGACCAAAGCTTTCGGGTTCGATTCCGCGAAGCACAATGTCCGGACAGAGATCGTCGCGGGCATCACCACGTTCCTGACGATGGCCTACATCCTGGCCGTCAACCCGAGCATCTTCAGCGCCCTCGACATGCCCAAGGGCGCGGTCTTCACCGCCACCGCCCTCGCGGCCCTCATCGGTACGCTCGTGATGGCGCTCTACGCCAAGAAGCCGTTCGCCCTCGCCCCGGGCATGGGCCTGAACGCCTTCTTCGTGTTCACGGTGTGCCTCACGATGGGCCACTCCTGGCAGTTCGCCCTGACGGCCGTGTTCCTGGAGGGTCTCCTGTTCATCATCCTCACGCTCACGAAGGTGCGCTCCTGGATCCTGAACGCGATTCCGCTCTCGCTCAAGCACGCCATCGGCGCGGGCATCGGCCTGTTCATCGCTTTCATCGGCCTGCAGAACGCCGGCATCATCGCGAACAACGACTCCACCCTCGTCGCCCTCGGTGACATCACCCACGGCGCCGCCCTCCTCGGCATCATCGGCATCGTCATCACCGGCGCCCTGGTGATCCTGAAGGTCAAGGGCAGCATCCTGATCGGCATCCTCGTGACCGCCATCATCGGCCTGTTCATCAAGGATCCCGCCTCCGGAACCGCCCTCACGAAGTTCTCCGGCGTCATTTCCGCTCCGGACAGCGTCGCCCCCATCTTCCTGAAGTTCGAGTGGAGCCAGATCCTGAGCTGGGACATGCTCGCCGTCGTCTTCACCTTCCTGTTCATCGACATGTTCGACACGATGGGCACCATCATCGGCGTCTCCCAGAAGGCCGGTATGGTGGATGAGAAGGGCAATGTGGACGGCATCGACAAGATGTTCATGGCCGACTCCATCGCCACCGTCTGCGGCGCCTGCCTCGGCACCTCCACCACCACGACCTATGTCGAGAGCGCTTCCGGCGTGGGCGAGGGCGGCCGTACCGGCCTCACCGCCTTCACGGTCGCGATCCTCTTCGCCCTGGCCCTCCTCTTCTCCCCGATCTTCCTCGCCATCCCCGGCGCCGCCACGGCTCCGGCCCTGGTGATCGTGGGCGTGATGATGATGAGCCCGGTCGCGAAGATCGACTGGGAGGACTACTCCGAGAGCATCCCGGCGTTCATCACCATCCTGATGATGCCCGTCGCCTATTCCATCTCCGACGGTATCCTCCTCGGTGTGATCTCCTACGTGCTCCTGAACGCCTGCGCGGGCAAGTTCAAGAAGATCTCCCCGACGATGTGGGTGCTCGCCGCGCTGTTCATCTGCAAGTACATCTTCATCTAGGATGAGTGTCTACAGAACGCTTGACGAACGGGAATTCCGGGACCTCGCGTCCCGGATTCTCTTTGAAGACAACCACCTGCTCGTATTCAACAAACGGGCAGGTGAGATTGTCCAGGGCGACAAGACGGGCGACGAGCCGGTGAGCGAGACGCTCAAGGCCTTCATCGCCCAGCGGGACGCCAAGCCCGGCCAGGTGTTCATGGGCGTCCCGCACCGCCTGGACCGCCCCGTGAGCGGCATCTGCCTGTTCGCGAAGACGTCCAAGGCCCTGGAGCGCCTGAATGCGATGTTCCGGGAAGGCGAGGTCCACAAGACCTACTGGGCGCTATGCTGCGGCAAGCCTTCGCCGGAAACGGCCCTCCTGACGGACTGGATGACTCGCAACGAGAAACTCAACAAGTCCTTCATCGCCAAAGGCCCCGGGGGAGAGGCGAAGGAAGCGAAACTGAAGTACACGTTCTTGAAAAGCACCGAGCGGTATCACCTGGTGGAAGTGGAACTCCTCACTGGCCGCCACCACCAGATCCGCTGCCAGCTCGCCCACATCGGCTGCCCCATCAAGGGCGACCTCAAGTACGGCGCCCCCCGCTCCAACCCCGACGGTGGCATCTCCCTTCACGCCCGCTCCATCCGCTTCATCCACCCCGTGAAGAAAACGGAACTCTTCCTCGAAGCGCCCGTCCCGGCCTCCTGGAAAGGGGTGTGATTCGGAGCAAGTACGGCCCGTGTGGCGGGTCTGCGGATCCGTGATTTGGAAACGTTTGCTGGACAATCAGTTACAAGCTACGAATCCGCAGACCCCCTGGAAAATGGGAGGGTCTGCGGATTTCTTGTTTGTAATTAATTGATAATTAACGACTTACGAGTAGCCGTTCCTCGAGCCTTTTGACTTATACCCTGACAGCCTTGCGAGCATTCCTCATATACCTCATCGGCATCAATATCCTGACCTTCCTGATCTTCGGGATTGACAAGTGGAAGGCGCGCAGGGGGAAGTGGCGCATCCCGGAGGGTACGCTCATCTGGATGTCCATCGCCGGCGGCAGCATCGGCGCGCTCGTGGGGATGTATCTCTTCCGGCACAAAACGCAAAAGCGGAAATTCAACCTCGGCATCCCCGCCATCCTCCTTGCCCAAGCCATTCTGGCCTGGTTTCTCTTCCTGCGATAATCCGGTGGAGGGCACTCTGCTCGCCGCCTGTTCTGAGAACATACGAAAAATGCAGACCCCGGAAGGTCTGCATTCAGTTTCTGATGGAGGTCGATCGACTACCAGCGGTCCTCGTCGGAGACGGTGAGCTTCTTGCGGCAGTGACGACGACGGGCGGAGAGCACGCGGCGGCCGTTGGCGGAAGCCATGCGGGCGCGGAAGCCGTGCTTGTTCACGCGCTTGCGGTTGGAGGGTTGAAATGTTCTTTTCATCGTATTTATTCTTTTATTATTTGCTTATTTTGGCGTGTTTGGAGCCGTTTTCACGGACGGACTGCAAAGGTAGCAATTTCGGGGGAAACCGCCAAATTTTATTTGAGATTTCTCGACAAGCTCGAAATGACAGTTACCGCTCGATGAAAATCACGAGCTTCCCGTCGTAGTAGGGGTCGTGGAGCCAGGCTGAGACGGGCCAGGTGTGGACGGAGCCGCGGCGGAGGCGGTGGCGGGCCATCACTTCCGCGATCTCCTCGACGACGTCGCCGCCCTTGAGGTAGAGGATGCCGTCGGTGAACTTGCCCTTCACCCAGGGATAGAAGTCCGGGAGCGAGGCGACGGCGCGGGAGACGACGAAATTGTACTGCTTCGGCAGGGATTCCGCCCGGGCATTGACCACTTCCACGTTCTTGAGCCCCAGAGCCTCGGCGACGGCCTTGGCGACGATGGTTTTCTTGCCCACGGAATCGCACAGCGTGAACCGGGCCTCCGGGAACAGGATGGCCAGCGGGATGCCCGGGAAGCCGCCGCCGGTGCCGAGGTCCAGGACATCGGCAGTGCGGAACTTCTCCAGCGTTTCCGGCTGCGTGAGCAGGTAGCGGGCGATGGCAAGAGAGTGGAGGACGTGGTGGTCGTAGAGACCGTCGATGTCCTTCCGCGAGATCACATTGATCTTCGCGTTCCAGTCGCGGTACAGGGCGTCGCAGGCTAGGAACTGTTCCTCCTGCGTGGGTGTCAGGTCGAAATCGGACCGGACAAAGTAGATGAATTCCTGCGGTGTCATTCGATTTCTCCTCGGAGCATCATCTCCGCCAGCTGCTGCTTGCCCCGGCGGATGCGGGTGCGGACCGTGTTCAGCTCCAGTTTCAGTTCCTTGGCGATCTCCTCGTATTCCAGCTCCTCGATCATATACTTGACCATCACCTCCTTGTACAGGGGGGACAGTTCCTCGATGAAGGCCATCAGCCGCTCGTGGTTCTCCCCGTTGATGATTTCCTCCTCCGGGTCCACGTCGGTGATCGGCCCCTGGCCTTCGGCGGTCTCGCCGGAAGCCTTGAGCTTGATGCCCTCCTTCTTCTGGTCCTCGCGCTTGATGCTGGCGAGGTGGTCCAGGGCGGTGCGGGTGGCGATGGTGGACAGCCACGGCCGCAGCTCGCGCTCCGTGTCGAAGTTCGGCAGGTTCGTGAAAGCTTTCTGGAAGCTTTCGGACACGACGTCGTCCACGTCGGCCTTCCACTTGAAATAGCCGCTCACGCGCCCGCGGATGGCTTTCTCGTGCAGCTGGTAGATGGCGCGGTAGGCCATCTGGTCGCCGGCGACGGCACGGCGCACCAGCTCTTTCTCAGGCATTTCCAGGTATCCCATCTCAGTGCGCCTCCAGCCAGTTCTTGCCGTCACTGCACTCCACCGTGAGCGGGACGGACAGTTTCAATACATTCTCCATCACGTCGACGACGATCTTCTTCAGCGCCGGAACTTCCTCCGGGAGGGCGTCGAACATCAGTTCGTCGTGGATCTGCAGGACCATCCGGCTCTTGAGCCCGGCCTCCGTGAGGCGCTTGTCCACGCCGATCATCGCGAGCTTGATGATGTCCGCCGCGGTGCCCTGAATGGGGGCGTTGACGGCGTTCCGTTCGGCCAGGGAGCGCACGGTGGCGTTCTTCGCGTTGATGTCCGGGAGGTAGCGGCGGCGGCCGAAGAGCGTCTCCACGTACCCGTTCTCGCGGGCGAAGCCGATGCTGTCGTCGATGAACGACCGGATGGCGGGGAAGGAGGCGAAGTAGCCGTCGATCAGGTCCTTGGCTTCCTTCCGGCCCAGGTGCAGCCGCTGCGCGAGGCCGAATGACGAGATGCCGTACATGATGCCGAAGTTCGCCGTCTTGGCGCGGCCGCGCTGCTCGCGCGTCACCTCGGACAGGGGGATGCCGTAGATCTTCGCCGCCGTGGCGGCGTGGACGTCATCCCCATCGCGGAACGCCTTCACGAGGTGCCCGTCCTGGCTGAGGTGCGCCATGATGCGGAGCTCGATCTGGGAGTAGTCCGCGGACACGATCACGCCCTCCGGCGTCCCCGGGATGAAGGCCTTGCGGATCTCCTTGCCACGCTCGGTGCGGATGGGGATGTTCTGCAGGTTCGGGTTGGAACTGGACAGGCGGCCGGTGGCCGTAAGCGCCTGATTGAACGTCGTATGGACACGTCCGTCCACCGGCGAGACATAGGCCGGGAACGGCTCGATATAGGTCGACAGCAGCTTCTTCACCGCGCGGAACTCCAGGATCTCGTCCACGACCGGATGCCGGTCCGCAATGGCGAGGAGGGTGGCCTCGTCGGTGGAATACTGGCCCCGGGCGCTCTTCTTGGCCTTCGGGTCCAGCTTCAGCTTGTCGAACAGGATGTCGCCCACCTGCTTGGGGGAGGAGATGTTCAGGTCGGGTTCGCCGACCATCTCCCGGATGTGCGCCTGCCGCTCCTCGAGCTCCTTCCGGAGCCCCTGGGCGAACTGATCCAGCTGCTTCAGGTCCACCTTCACGCCGGCGCGCTCCATCTTCGCGAGCACCTTGGAAAGCGGCTCCTCCATGTCGTCGTAAAGCTTTTTCCGGTCGGCGAGTTCGTCGAGGACCTTGCCGCCGAGGAGGACGAGGGCGGCCGCCTCGCGGGAGCGGGAGGCCGCGCCCTCCTCGGGCGCCTCGTCGAACAGCGAGCCCGTCCCGGCCTCGGCCGGGGCCTCCTCCAGTTCGACGTTGAGGTAGCTCCGCGCGAGGATGTCCACGGCGTGGCTCTTCTCCGGGTCGATGAGGTAGTGCATCAGCGGGATGTCGTACCAGCGACCTTCCAGCGCGATGCCCGCATGGGCGAGGAGGTTCGCCTGCAGCTTGAGGTCGTAGCCGTATTTGTCGATGGACGCGTCCTCCAGGACCTCTCGGACGGCATCCAGCCGGTCTCCGGGGACGGTGCAGGCCTTGTCGTCGCAGCCGAGAACGAGCCGTTTGACGGGGGCGAAGATGCCCTCGGAATACGCCTCGGTAATGAGGCCGCAGCAGCCCTTCGCTCGGATAGCCTGGGTCATTTCGGCCGGCGTTATGTCATTGACAATGAATTCCTTTCTCTCCTGCGAGGCCGCCGAAGGCCCCACGTGCGCGATGAAGCGCTTGAGGGAGTTGAACTCGTATTTCTCGAACAGGTCCGCGATGGCGGGGGAGAAGTTCATGTCCATCCGCATGTCCTCCGCCGTGGTTTCCAGCGGGATGTCGGTCTTGATGGTCACGAGCTCCTTGGACAGGCCGATATAGCTCCGCGCCTCCTCGAACTGCGCCTGCTGGCGCGGGGAGAGATCGGACAGATGGGCATAGATGTTCTCGATGCTGCCGTACTTGGAAATCAGCTTCCCGGCGCCCACCTCGCCGACGCCCTTGACGCCCGGCACGTTGTCCGCCGTGTCGCCGCAGATGGCAAGCATGTCGATGATCTGGACCGGGTCCATAATGCCCCATTTCTCGCAGATGGCGGTGCGGTCGACAATCTCGTCGTCCCCGCCGGACTTCCCGGGCTTGTACTGGAAAACGTGCTCCGAGATGAGCTGCCCGTAGTCCTTGTCGGGCGTGACCATATACACGTCCATCCCTTCCCGCGCGCTGCGGAGGGCCATCGAGCCGATCACGTCGTCGGCCTCGAACCCCTTGATCATCAGCACGGGGATGTTCATCGCCTGCACCAGCTCCGTGAGGGGCTCCAGTGCGTCGATGATCAGCTGCGGGGTGGGCGGGCGCGTACCCTTGTATTCGGGGTACAGCTCGTTGCGGAAGGTGCCGCCCGGCGGGTCGAACGCCACCGCCAGATGCGTGGGCTTCTCCCGCTCCACCATCTCCAGCAGATACTTCGTGAACCCGTACAGGATGGACATGTCCGCCCCCTTCGAGTTGATCATCGGCCTCCGCAGGAAGGCGTAGTACATCTTGAAGACGAGCGCGTGTCCGTCAATGAGAAACAGTTTGTCCATATCAAACAAAGATAGGCAAAATTCTGGATTATTCCACCTTCACCCCCGGGATGTCGGTCCAGAGGGTGGTATAGTGGGGGGATTGGTGTTCGCGGGCGTTGCGGATGGTGCCGTCGCCCTGGGCGCCGAAGAGGACGGCGCCGGGCCCGAAGGTGCGGGTGATCGTGTCGAGGGTCTCGGACAGGCGCGCCTCCTTGCCGGCGGCGGCCTCGTCCTCGAAGAGGGAGCGGGTGTGGTCCGCGGCCTGGACGATTCGCGTGAACACCACGCCGGCCTTCTTGTAGCCGAAGCCCGGGCGGAAGAGCCGGCGGCACCCTTCCACCGCCGCGAGGACCACCGTGCGGTGGTCCGCCGTGGCGTCGGGGAAGGGGACGCACACGCCGCCGGAAGTCTGCGGCGCATCGTCCTTGAAGCGGTTCGTCATCGCGAAAACGGTGATTTCCTGGGCCAGGGAGCCTTGCTTCCGGAGCTTCGCGACGGCGCTCACGGCGAAGGTCGCCACTTGCTCGGTCAACTCCGGCAAAGTGGTGATTTCGTGCGCGAAAGAGCGCGAAACGCAGATGCTCTGCTTGGGTTCGACCATATCCTCGAACTCCACGCAGGGGATGCCCTTGAGCTCCTTCCAGGTGCGGAATCCGGGGAGGGCGAAGAGCTTCCGGACGGTCGTTTCCGGGAGCTGGGTGTAGTCCCAGGCCGTTTTCACGCCCATCGACTCGAGCTTTTTCACCGACCGGCGGCCGATGCCCCAGACATCCTTCGCCGGGAACTTGCGGAGCACTTTCTCGATGTCCTGCGGGCGGTACATATAGCACCCGCCTTGGAGCTTGGGATACTGCTTGCAAAGCTTAGAGGCAATCTTCGCCAGGGTTTTCGTCGGAGCGACGCCCACGGAAACCGGAATGGACGTATACTTCCAGCAGGCGCGCGAAACCTCCCGGGCGAAGGCGGCGAAATCGACATTCTCCATCCCCGTCAGGTCCAGGAAGGCCTCGTCGATGGAGTATTGCTCCACGGCCGGGGCGAAGCTTCGGAGCACTTCCTGCACCCGGCGCGACATGTCGCCGTACAGCGCGAAATTGGACGAGAACACCGCGACGTGGTTCCGCTCGATGATGTCCTTGATCTTGAAATAGGGGTCGCCCATCTTGATGCCGAGCGCCTTCGCTTCGTTGGAGCGGGCCACCGCGCAGCCGTCGTTGTTGGACAGCACGATGACCGGTTTCCCGTTCAGGTCCGGACGGAAAACCCGTTCGCACGAAGCGAAGAAATTGTTGCAGTCGGCGAGGGCGTACATCGGCGCAGTCAGGCCTTCTTGATGATCCAGGTCACCACGCCCCAGATGATGAACTGGTTGTCCGGACCCACCGGGATGGGCTTGTACTTGGGATTGTGCTCGTTGCAGGGCAGCAGGAGGGCGCCGTTCTCATGGATCTCCACCCGCTTGACGGTATACTCACCGTCGATGAAACAGACCGCCTTGCAGTCGTTGTACGGCTCCACGGCGCGGTCCACGATGAGGATGTCCCCCTCGTCCATGTCGGCGTCCACCATGGACACGCCGTCCACGCGGAAGAAGAAGGTGGAGGCGCTGTGGCGGACCAGGAGTTTCACGAGGTCCAGCTTTTCCCGGACGTCTTCGGCCGGGGAGGGGAATCCCGCCTTGATTTCGCCCATGAAGGCGAACTCGAGGGAGGAGGTATCGGTGATGGGATGCGGTTCCATGCTATCGGTGGTTGGGGTTGGCGATCCATTTCAGGCCCAGGCGGTCGATGAGGCGGGCGGGGAGGATCGCGATGAGGGGAGGAACGAGGTAGTTTGTCAGGCCGGGACTGAAGGTCCTACGGCCGCGGAACAGGGCTTTCAGCGAGCGGCGCACGAGCCACTCGGGGGAACGGATGAGGCCGATGCGGCGGAGGAATCCGCGCAGGCGTCCGGGGAGGGGATAGAGGTCCGTGTCCACGGCGGAGGGACACACCGTGGTCACCTTCACGCCGAAAGGCCGGAGCTCGTAGGAAAGGCTTTTCCCGAAAACCTTCAGGTAGGCCTTCGTGGACGAGTAGATGGCGATGCCCGGCGCGGGGATGCGCGCGGTCATCGACGAAATGTTCAGGATGTGCCCGCCGCCCTTTTCCTTCATCCGGGAACCCGCCAGGATGGACAGCTCCGTGACGACATTCATATGGAGCGCCATCATCGTCCGCACCTTCCCGAGGTTCTCCGGCGAGAGATACTCCATGAAGAACATCCCGGCATCATTGACCAGCACGTCCGGCTCCGGGCACCACGCGAGCACTTCCTCGGCGGCCCCCGGCTTGGTCAAGTCGATGCAAAGCGTCTGCACGGGCACGCCAAACGCCGCCCGCATGCCTTCGGCCGCATCGGCCAGTTCCTGATCCCGGTTGCTCACAAGGGCCAATGCATACCCCTTCCGCGCGAGCTGTCGCGCGAACTCGAGGCCGATTCCGGAGCTCGCTCCGGTGACGAGGGCGGTTTTCTGGAGGTCAGGCATTGTCTGGAGGGGTTGTCCATACAAATATAGAAAAAAACCGTATCTTTGAAAAAAGACACTGCGTATGAAACACATCCTTCTCATGGCGGCTTTCCTGCTTACCTTAGGGGCCGGCGCACAGAACCTGACCATCCGGCATCTGAGCGACACGCATACGATGATCAGGGTGGACGGAAAGGACCGTTACGTGCTTCTTCCTGTCCAGGAAACGGCGCAAACGGCGCGCATCAGCGTGCTTTCGGACGGCGTAGAGGTGCTCTCCGCCAATGTCGCCTTGGCAGTCGACAAGACCGATTATCTGGTACCGCTGGATCTCGGCGCCTGGAGCGGCGCCAGCATTCTGCTGGACGTCCGGAGAACCCGGGCCCGCGGCGTGCAGCGGAATTCTTCCGGCGATGTCTGCTGGAAGGAGATGACCACCGCGCCCGCCTTCGACCGGACCAACCGGGAGAAGGCCTATCGGCCCCGCTATCATTTCACGCCGGAATATGGCTGGATGAACGACCCCAACGGGATGGTCTACCTGGACGGGGAATGGCATCTTTTCTACCAATATAACCCGTACGGCAGCCTCTGGGGCAATATGCACTGGGGACATGCCGTTTCCCGGGACCTGGTGAACTGGGAGTATCTGGGCGTCGCGATTGCCCCGGACGCGCTGGGGGCCGTCTTCAGCGGCAGTGCCGTCGTGGACAAGGAGAACACCGCCGGCTTCGGCCGGAACGCCATCGTGGCGATGTACACCTCGGCCGGGGACAGCCAGACGCAGAGCATCGCCTACAGCAACGACGGCGGCCGCACCTTCACCAAATACCCCGGCAATCCGGTGATCGTGGCCGAGAACAAGCCGGATTTCCGGGATCCCAAGGTGTTCTGGGACGACCAGACCCGCCAGTGGAAGGTGGTCCTCGCCGCCGGCCAGGAGGTGCAGATCTACAGTTCCGACAACCTGAAGGACTGGAAATACGAGAGCAGCTTCGGGCAGGGCTATGGCTCGCACGATGGCGTCTGGGAGTGTCCGGACTTGATCCGGCTTCCTTTCGAGGGCAAGGACAAGTGGGTGCTCCTCCTGAACATCAATCCGGGCGGTCCCTTCGGCGGCAGCGCGACGCAGTATTTCGTGGGCACCTTCGACGGGAAAACCTTCCGGTGCGACGACCTTCCCGCCGTCACCCGCTGGATGGATTACGGCAAGGACCATTATGCCACGGTCACCTGGAGCAACGCGCCGCAGGGGCGCACGGTCGCCCTGGCCTGGATGAGCAACTGGCAGTATGCCAATGCCGTCCCGACGCGGCAGTTCCGCAGTTCCAACTCCGTTCCCCGCGACCTGTCCCTGATCCGGAAGGGGAGTGAGGTGATCCTGAAAAGCACGCCTTCTCCGGAGGTGGAAGCCCTTCGCGGCCGGCCGGTGAAATACAAGCTGGGCGCCGTCCCCGTGGATCTTTTCAAGAGCCCGCAGCAGGCGTACGAACTGGTGATCCGCTTCACCGCTCCCAAGAAGAAAGGCGTTTCCTTCGTGCTCTCCAATGCGCTTGGCGAGCAGGTTGTTCTCACCTATGAGTCTGAAAACCAGACCTTTTCGATGGACCGTCGGGGAAGCGGCAACGTCCAGTTCAGCGAGGCTTTCCCCGCCGTCACCACCGCGCCGGCCCGGGTGGGCGGCAAAATGGAACTCCGACTGCTGGTGGACAGCGCCAGCATCGAGGCCTTCGGCGAGGACTTCTGCATGACCAACCTCGTCTTCCCTTCCTCTCCTTATAACACCTTGAAAATCAACGGAAACCTGAAAGCCGACGTAACCCTTTATCCTATCGCCCAATGAACAAAAAGATACAACTCATCCCGGTGATGCTCTGCTTCTTCGCCATGGGGTTCGTGGACCTCGTGGGCATCGCCTCCAACTATGTCCAGTCCGACCTGGGCCTGAGCGACGCGGCCGCCAACATCTTTCCTTCCCTGGTCTTCTTCTGGTTCCTGATTTTCTCCGTCCCGACGGGGATGCTGATGAACAGGATCGGCCGGAAGAACACGGTGCTGCTGAGCCTCGTGGTGACGGTCGTCTCCCTGCTGCTTCCCATCTTCGGCGAGAGCTACGGACTCATGCTCGTCTCCTTCTCGCTGCTGGGCATCGGCAACGCGCTCATGCAGACTTCCCTGAACCCGCTCATCACTAACATCATCAAGGGTGACCGGCTGGCCAGCACCATGACCTTCGGGCAGTTCGTGAAAGCCATCGCCTCCTTCATGGCTCCGTATATCGCCATGTGGGGCGCCACGGCGGCTATGCCTACCTTCGGTCTCGGCTGGAGAGTTCTCTTCCCGGTGTACATGGCCATCGGCATCCTGGCCTCCCTCCTGCTCCTCCTCTCTCCGATCGAGCGCGAGGCGGCCCCGGACAAGGCTTCTTCCTTCGCCGACTGCTTCAAGCTCCTGGGCAAGCCCGTCGTTCTGCTGTCCTTCCTGGGCATCATGTGCCATGTGGGCATCGACGTGGGAACGAACACTACGGCGCCGAAGCTCCTGATGGAGCGCGTGGGCATGACCCTCACCGAAGCCGGCTTCGCGACCAGCCTGTACTTCATCTTCCGAACGGTGGGCTGCCTGTCCGGGTCGTTCATCCTGGCGAAATTCAGCCACAAGAAGTTCTTCCTGGTGAGCGTCGTGATGATGGCCCTGGCGATGGTGGGCATGTTCTTCGGAGCGAGCAAGGCCATCCTGTACGTGGCCATCGCCCTGGTGGGCTTCGGCAACTCCAACATCTTCTCCATCGTGTTCTCCCAGGCCATCCTGGCGGTTCCCGAGAAGCAGAACGAGGTGTCGGGCCTGATGATCATGGGCCTGTTCGGCGGTACGGTGTTCCCGCTCCTGATGGGATTCGCCTCCGACGCGGTGGGCCAGGCCGGCGCCGTGGCGGTGATGGCCGTGGGCGTCGCGTACCTGCTATATTATATGTCGACAATGCGTAAGTAGTTATGGGAAAGTACGTTATCGGTATCGGTGAAGCGCTGTGGGATGTGCTTCCCGAGGGAAAGAAACTGGGCGGCGCGCCCGCCAATTTCGCCTATCACGCCCGTCAGTTCGGGCTGGAAGGCATCGCCATGAGCGCCATCGGCCACGATGCGCTGGGCGAGGAGATCGTCGAGGCTTTCGAGGAGCACCGGCTCCCGTATCACCTTGCCCGGGTGGAGTATCCCACCGGAACCGTCCAGGTCTCCCTGGATGCGCAGGGCGTGCCCCAGTATGAGATCAAGACCGATGTCGCCTGGGACAACATCCCCTATGACGATGAACTCGCCGCCCTGGCAGCGGACTGCAAGGCCGTGTGCTTCGGCTCGCTGGCGCAGCGGAGCGAGGTTTCCCGCGATACCATCGGCGCGTTCCTGGACGCCGTCCCTGCGGACTGCCTGAAGGTGTTCGACATCAACCTCCGCCAGCATTTCTACAACAAGGAGGTGCTGGATGCGTCTTTCCGGCGCTGCGACATCCTGAAAATCAATGACGAGGAGCTGGAGACCGTGGCCCGTATGTACGATATCCCCGGCGCGAGCCTGGAGGAAAAAGGCCGGCATCTTTTCAATCAATACGGCCTTAAGATGCTCATCCTGACCTGCGGAACCAACGGCAGCTATGTATTCCACGAAGGTGGCATGTCCTATCAAGACACGCCGAAGGTGGAGGTGGCCGACACCGTCGGGGCCGGCGACTCCTTCACCGGCGCTTTCATCGGCTCGATTCTGCAAGGAAAGTCCGTGGCAGTCGCCCACGAGACGGCGGTGAAAGTCTCCGCCTACGTCTGTACCCAGAAGGGGGCCATGCCCGTGGTCCCCGAGGAACTGAAAGATTAAAGCATCTCCAGGGTGGGGAAGGCCGTCCGGAGAACGGCGTCCGGGTCCCTGAGCTTGTCGAAGGGCCCGGAGGCCAGGAAACGCCCGTCGCGGGTGAGGGCGAACACCCGGTCGGCCACCTGCAGGGCGTCGTGCAGGTCGTGGCTGGAGAACAGGACGGCCGTGCCCGTCTTTCGGGCGACCTCCCGCAGCGTCCGCAGCACATCGATCCGGTTTTCCACGTCCAGGTGCGCCGTCGGCTCGTCCAGCAGCAGCACCTCGGCTTTCCGGGTCAATCCCGTCGCAAGGCACGCCTTCTGGAACTCCCCGTCGCTCAAGGTCGATATGTCCCGCTTCCACAGCCCCTCGATCCCCAGCATCTTCAGGGCCTCTTCCATTCTTCCTTCGACCTCCTTCGAAATCCGTCCCCGCCAATCGCTCTCCCGATAGCACCCCGTCCGCACGAACGCCTCGACCGTGAACCCTTTGACCTTCGGGATGTTTGTGGGGATAAGGACGACACCCTCTGCCGCCAAGGCTTTCAGTAACGTCGTTTTCCCGGTTCCATTGGGGCCCGCGAGCAGCACGCATTCGCCCGGGGCCAGCTCGAAGGAGATGTCCCGGACCAGGGTTCGGCCGTCGTGGCCGATGGTGAGATGGTCGACCTTAAGCATGGCGCTGGCGCAGTAAAATGATGAGAATCAGGGGAATGCCGATAAGGGCGAGGGTGGAGCCCACCGGAAGGGGGATGGGCCAGAGGTTGGCGAGGATGTCGGCCGCCAGGGCGAGGGCGGCGCCGGTCGCGATGGCGCAGGGGAGGACCTGCCGATGGACCGAGGAGCCCGTGATGCGGCGGGCGAGGTGCGGGGCGACGATGCCCACGAACCCGAGCGGGCCGCAGAAGGCCGTGACCGTGCCGGTCATCAGGCAGGCCGATAGCATCGACAGGAACAGGATGCGCCGGGTCGAGGCCCCGGAAAGGGTCGCGTACTCCTCACCGAACAGGATGATATCCAGCCCCTTGCCATTGCTGAAGGCCAGGATGAGGCCGATGGCCAGCGCCCCGGCCATCAGCGCGACCTCGAAGTATCGGCAGCCGGAAAAACTGCCCGCCATCCAGCTGTAGAACAGTTTCAGGCTCTCTTCACCGGCCGTGTACTGCAGGACCGAGCTCAGCGCGCTGAAGATGAATCCCAGCATCACGCCGAACACCAGCAGCGTCGTCACCGACCGGAACCGGGCCGAGACCGCGACGACCAGCGCCGCCGCCACGAAGGCTCCGAGAAACGCCGCCACCGCCACGGTGAATCCCGTGAAATAGGCCGCGGACGTGCCCAGCGCCATCGTCGCAATCGCCGCGCCCAGCCCCGCACCGCCGCTCACGCCCATGATGTGCGGATCGGCCAACGGGTTCCTGAACACCGCCTGCATCTGCGCGCCGCTCGCCGCCAAGGCGCCCCCCGCAATCACCGCCGTCACCACCCTCGGCACCCGCAGCTTCCATAGAATGGCGCCGGTCGCAAAGGAGACGCTGCCGCCGCCGACCAGGAGGTCGAGCAGTAGCAGCGTAAACAATCCAACGACCGGAAGGTACCGCATTATTCCTCCGGCAGGAACATCGGGTCCCAGGCCGGGAGCATGATGGGTTTCTGGTCGAAGTATTTCATGAGGGAGGCCGGGACGTACTTCTTGTCCACGACCAGGCGGAACATGTACTCGTCGAACCACTCGTCCGTCATGATGATGTTGCCCTGGTAGCCCGAGTTCGCGCCCCAGCTGTTCTCCACCATCCACTTGACCGGCTTGCCGTCCTTGAGGTCTACCGCGATGAGCGTCATCGCGTGCGTGGAGGCGCTGGCGTGCGTGTAGATGCGCTCCTTCTTGTCCATTCCGAAGGTCACGCCCATCAGGGACTCGTAGTCGAAGTTGTTCAGGTCCGCGAGGCCCTTGTCCCGCATCAGGAACTTGTTCACGTCGCAGGAGAAGTAGAGGGCCGTGTTGTCCTTGATGGAGGCGATGGCCATCTTCTTGATCTCGTCGACCGGGAGGTTCAGGTACACCCAGTTCTCGCCGTCGTAGACGTGGCGGTCGTAGTCGATCTCATAGATCTTGTAGTACTCGTGGCA
Organism: Bacteroidales bacterium; assembly: GCA_017429205.1. Next base: position 19,385 of record JAFRPH010000043.1, on the reverse strand, counting down.
CGGGTCGTTCATCACCATGATGTAGCTGTTCTCGAGGTCCGTGCCGATGTACTCCTCGTAGAAGGACTTCGGGGTGTACTGCTTCGTGCTCACGACATTGCCCTTGGAGTCGGTCCGGGTCCAGGTGAACTCGGTCGGGGGAACGCCGAGGCAGAGCGCGAGGATGCGGTAGATCTCCTTGAGCTGGGCCACCTTCATCGCCTGCAGGTCCGTGCCCTTGGGCGCCTGGCGCAGCCGGAGGCCGTCCTCCCGCAGCTTGTTGGTGATCTGGGCGCGCATCTGGGCGGTGTTGTTGGCGATCATGCTCTCCGGGAACACCTCGGACGGAACGACGCCGTACTTCATGATGAGGTTGGACACGCCGGTGAACTGGCCGCCGTCGCCGATCGGATGGGCGAAGAGCCAGTCGACGGTGCGGTCGTCGTCCGGCAGGTTCTTGGTGTCGATGATGCCCTGCAGGAACAGGTTCGCCTTCTCCAGCTGGTCGTAGAAGAAGACATAGTTCTGGGACAGGATGACCGGGCCCATGTCGAACTTGTCGATCATCTTGGCGCGCATCACGTTGAGGCCGGTGAACAGCCAGCAGCGGCCGGAGGAGAGCTGGTTGGTGCGGCCCTTGGTCTTCACCACGTCGGAGAAGCGGGTGTCCATCGGAATGTTGTCCGCGTTCAGGGCCAGGGTGTTGATGGCCGTGGTGTTGAGGGCGTTGCGGAGGGCCTTGTCGGCGGCCGTCCCTTCGTACCCCTTGCTGATTTCGCCGAGGAGTTTGGCGTCGATGCCGCCTTTCTTGTTCTGGGCGCTGAGCGTCAGGGTGCCGGCAATCGCGGCGAGGAGGAGCAGTGCTTTTTTCATAATGCTATTGGTTATCAGTTGTTTTGGTCAAGGAGGGGAGGAGGGCGATCAGGTAGCCCACCAGGGCGACGCCGACGACCGTCCAGAGGATGTCCGACACCTTCAGGATGACGGGATAGGCGCTGATGACGTAGTTGCCGGGCATCCGGATGAGTCCGAACTTCTGCTGCAGGCAGACCAGGACGATTCCCAGGACCAGGCCGATCACGAGGCCCAGGAGCGAGATCAGCCAGCCTTCCAGGAGGAAGATTCGCCGGGTCATCGGCTCCGGGGCGCCGAGGCTGCGGAGCGTGCCGATGTCGTCCTTCTTCTCGATGATGAGCATCGTCAGGGAGCTGTAGATGTTGAAGGCGATGATGATGACGATGAAGATCAGGATCATGTAGATGGCCAGCTTCTCGTAGCGCATCATCTTGTACAGGGCCTCGTTCTGGCGGTAGCGGTCCAGGACCTGGTAGTCCGGCCCCAGGCGCTCCGCGAGTTCGGCGGCCAGCCCGTTCAGGGCCTTGTCCGTCGTCCCTTTCTGCACGCGGATTTCCACGGCCGACACCTCGTCGTCATAGTCCAGCAGCTCCCGCATCGTCTCGATGGGGACGAGGACCAGTTCGGCGTCCAGCTCGGAGTTGATGGCGAGCAGGCCCGCCACGGTCACTTTCGTGCTCCGGAGCGAGGCGGCCGGGTTGGACAGGGAGATGGACCCTTCCCGGTCCGGATAATAGATCTCGAGGGGGGCGATGAACCGGGGGTTGATGTCCATCGACCAGGCCAGGGCGCTGCCCACGACGGCCCGCGGCAGGGTCCCCCGGTGCAGGGAGAAGATGCCGTCGGTGATGTGGTTCTGGAGGGGGCTCTCCTCCTCGAAGACGCTGTCCACGCCCTTGACGCGGGCGAGGCTCTGCTTGCCGTCGAAGGCGATGAAGGCCTGCTCCTCGATGACGCTGGACATATTGTACACCAGCTCCTGGTCGTACAGCCAGGCGAAGGCCGTGCTGTCCGGGACGAACGCCTTGCCGGCGGCCGGCTTTACGACGAGGTCCGGCTGGGCGTCCCCGAGGCTGTCGGACACGAGCTTGTTGAACCCGTTGAACACCGACAGGATGATGATGAGCGCCGCCGTCCCGATGGCCATGCCCGCCACGCTGATGCCCGAAATGATGTTGATCACATTGTGTGACTTCCGGGCGAACAGGTAGCGCAGGGCGAATCGTAACGGCAAGTTCATCATACTTTGTTTCAGATTTCTCCACTCGCTTCGCTCGGTCGAAATGACAGAAAGATTGTCATTTCGAGCGGAGCCCGCAGGGCGGAGTCGAGAAATCTATTTTTTCAGCAGTTCCTCGATATGCGCCGCATAGTCCAGGCTTGTGTCCAGGTAGAACACGAGTTCCGGCACGATGCGGAGCTGCTTGCCCACCACGTGGCCGAGTTCGCCGCGGAGGGCCTTGTTGTTCTCGTTCAGGAGCGCCATGACGGCTTCCTGCTTGTCGGACGGGAAGATGCTCACGTAGACCTTCGCGACCGACAGGTCGGGGCTCACGCGGACCTCGCTCACCGTGACCAGGGCGCCGCCGAAGGCGGCCATCCCCTTGGCCCGGATGATCTCCGCGAGGTCCTTCTGAATCTCCCGCGCCACTTTCAGCTGTCTTGTGCTTGCCGGTTTCTCCATTAGATTACGTTGATGATGAAATAGTTCTTCTTGCCCTTCTGGGCCAGGATGTAGTGGCCGTTGATGACGTCGTCGGCGGTCACCTCGTAGTTGATGTCGCCCACCTTGCCCTTGTTCAGGGAGACGCCGCCGCCCTGGACCATCTTCCGGGCTTCGCCCTTGGACGGGAACACGGCGGTCTTGACGGCGAGGAGGTCGAGCACGTTGCAAGGGAACTCGTCGGCCTTCACCTCGAAGGAGGGGACGTTGGCGAAGACTTCGCGGACGGTGCGCTCGTCCATCGAGCGGAACACCTCGGCGGAGACGTTGCCGAACAGCAGCTGGCTGGCGGCGATGGCGTTGTCGTAGGCTTCCTGGCCGTGGACCATGATGGTGACCTCCTTGGCGAGGACCTTCTGCAGCTTGCGCTGGCCGGGGTCCTCCCGGTGCTCCGCGATGAGGGACTCGATGGTCTCGCGGTCCAGCATCGTGAAGATCTTGATGTAGCGCTCGGCGTCGTCGTCGGCGACGTTCAGCCAGAACTGGTAGAACTCGTACGGGGAGGTGCGCTCCGCATCCAGCCAGATGTTGCCCTTCTCGGTCTTGCCGAACTTGGTGCCGTCGGCCTTGCGGATGAGGGGGCAGGTGAGGGCGAAGGCCTCGCCGCCGTCGATGCGGCGGATGAGCTCGGTGCCGGTGGTGATGTTTCCCCACTGGTCGGAGCCGCCCAGCTGCAGGATGCAGCCGCGGTTCTTCCACAGCCAGTAGAAATCGTAGCCCTGCATCAGCTGGTAGCTGAACTCGGTGAAGGACATGCCCTCGGAGGAGTCGCGCTGGAGGCGCTTCTTCACGGAATCCTTCGCCATCATATAGTTGACGGTGATGTGCTTGCCGATGTCGCGGATGAAATTGATGAAGCTGTAGTCCTTCATCCAGTCGTAGTTGTTCACGAGTTCGGCCTTGTTGGGGGCGTCGGAGTCGAAGTCCAGGAAGCGGGCGAGCTGCGCCTTGAGGCAGTCGACATTGTGGTTGAGGGTCTCCTCGTCCAGGAGGTTGCGCTCGGCCGACTTCATCGACGGGTCGCCGATCATGCCGGTGGCGCCGCCCACGAGGGCGAAGGGCTTGTGGCCGCAGTTCTGGAAATGCTTCAGGATCATCACGCTCACGAGATGTCCGATATGCAGGGAGTCGGCCGTCGGGTCGATGCCCACGTAGGCGGCCTGGGGGCCTTCCATCAGTTTCTCTTCCGTACCCGGCATGATGTCCTGGATCATGCCTCTCCAAGTGAGTTCTTCAACAAAATTCTTCATCGATGTATCTGATCTTTCTTATATCTCACAAAGATAAGGAAAAAACCGCCCTTCTCCAAAGGAGAAGCTAGGCGAGTTCGATCCCCGCGCGGTGGCACGCCTCCCGCATCGCCTCCGGCCAGATGGAGGACTGGATTTCGCCGATGTGCGCCTTCCGCAGGAGGTACATGCACAGGCGGGACTGGCCGATACCGCCGCCGATGGTCTGCGGGAGTTCGCCCGCGATGAGCCGGCGGTGGAAATACAGGTCTGCCTTCCACTCCTGGCCGCGCTCCTTGAGCTGCCGCACCATGGCCTCCGGATTGACGCGGATGCCCATCGACGAAATCTCGAAGGCGCTCTCCAGGACGGGGTTCCACAGGAGGATGTCGCCGTTCAGGCCGGCGAAGCCGTCGCTGTTCGGGGTGCTCCAGTCGTCATAGTCCGCGGCGCGGCCGTCATGGATGCTTCCGTCGGAAAGCTTTCCGCCGATGCCGATGATGAAAACGGCCTTGTGCTCGCGCACGACAGCGTTTTCACGCTCCTTCGGGGAAAGGTTCGGATACCGCTGCAGGAGCTCTTCGGCGTGGATGAAATAGATCTCGTCGGGAAGGGCGGGGACCAGCTGCGGGAACTCCACGTACAGCTTGTTCTCCGTCACCTTCACCGCCTCGTAGATGCGGCGGACGGTGCGCTTTAGGAAATCCAGGTTGCGGTCCTCCTCCCGGATGACCTTCTCCCAGTCCCACTGGTCCACGTAGATGGAGTGGAGGTTGTCCAGGTCCTCGTCGGGACGCAGGGCGTTCATGTCGGTATAGATGCCGCGGCCGGGGGTGATGCCCAGCTCGCCGAGTTTCAGGCGCTTCCATTTGGCGAGGGAGTGCACGACCTCGGCCTGCTGCTCGTCCAGGCTGCGGACCGGGAACCGAACCGGGCGCTCGACGCCGTTCAGGTCGTCGTTGATGCCCGTCCCGGAGAGAACCGTCATCGGCGCCGTCACGCGCAGGAGCGCGAGCTGGGCGGAGAGGTTGTCCTGGAACATGTCTTTCACGGCCTTGATGGCCTTTTCCGTCTGCTCGACGCCGCCGAGCAGGTTGCGGTATTGGGGAGGAAGATAGAGTGCCATTTGTTTTCCGTTCGTTAAAACTGCAAAGTTAGGACGGTTGAATGAATAATCCAAACCTCCGGCCGTTGTGTTTTTCCGGGGGATTGCGTAAATTTGCAGACTGGAAACAACTTAATTCACACATAAAATGAGAAAGTACATTGTTGCAGGTAACTGGAAGATGAACACCACAGTTCCTGAAGGCGTCGAACTCGCCAAGGCCGTCGTGGAAAAGGGGAAGGACCTTCCCGCCAACGTTGAACTCGTCGTGGCTCCGCCGTTCACGCACCTCGCTTGCGTCGCCGACGTCCTGAAGGGCTCCAAGGTGGCCCTCTCCGCCCAGAACTGCGCCGATCACGAGAAGGGCGCCTACACCGGCGAAGTCGCCGTGAACATGCTCACCTCCCTGGGCTGCAAGTACACCATCCTCGGCCACTCCGAGCGCCGTCAGTACTACGGTGAGACCGACGAGAAGCTCGTCGTCAAGACGAAGCTCGCCCTCGAGGCCGGCCTGAAGGTCATCCTCTGCGTGGGCGAGAACCTCGACGAGCGCGAGGCCGGCCGTCACTTCGAGGTCGTCACCGAGCAGACGAAGGCCGTCCTGTACAACTTCACCGCCGAAGACCTCAAGAACGTCGTGATCGCCTACGAGCCCGTCTGGGCCATCGGCACCGGCAAGACCGCGACCGCCGCGCAGGCCGAGGAAATCCACGCCTGCATCCGCAGCGTCATCGCCGAGAAGTTCGGCCTGGAAGTCGCCGAGGACATGACCATCCTGTATGGCGGCTCCTGCAAGCCTTCCAACGCGAAGGAACTCTTTGCTGAAAAGGACATCGACGGCGGCCTCATCGGAGGCGCCGCGCTGAAGGCCGACGACTTCATCGGCATCGCCCAGTCGTTCTAATTCAGGATTCTCACGATCGCGCCGGTCTTGTCCGTGGCATTCCAAAGCCAGACAAGGCCGGTGCCGTCGTAATTCTCCACCTTGAGGACGACGCCGGTGGAGGTTTTCACGGTGTTGCCGGAGGTCCACTGGATGTCGGCCCGGATTTCCTGGCCTTCCTCCCGCGGAAGTTCGCTGCAGGTGAGGACGAAGAAGCTCGTCATGTCGTCGTTGCCCGCCCGGAACTGGCGGAGCGTGCGGTTGTAGGCGGACTGGCCGGTGCCCTCGTCATAGGTGTAGACTTTCTTTCCCTTGACCATCAGGCTGACCTGTTCGCTGTTGTACATCTCCAGGTCCATCTCCACCTTCTTCTTGCAGCCGGTGCAGGCGAGGATCGCGAGGAGGATGATATAGAGACACTTTCTCATTTCACGACGATTTTCTTGGTGATGATTTCGGAACTGTCCGAGTAGGTGACGACCGCTTTCAGCGTCCCGGAACGGGTGAGGTGGTAATAGCCGTCGGCTCCCGGGGTGATGCGTTGCCCGTCGAAATACCAGACGACGTTGACGGCGTCCGGCGCGTTGTACACCCGCAGGGCGATGGGCGTGTCCGGTGCGAACGAGCCGCCGGAACCGCGCTGGACGTCTTTCAGGTAGATGTAGGGATAGCTTCCCGCCTTCCGGTCGGACTTGGTGGTGAAGGAGGCGTTGCCGTTCACCGGTCCGGGAATGTTCCCCTTCCGGCACAGGAGCTGGACCTTGTAGGCCTTCGAGGGCGAGAGCCCGTCGATGACAAAGGCGTATTTCCCGGTTTCGTAGGGACGGACCGCGACCTCGGTCAGCTGGGCGGCGTCGGCCGGCCCGTACCGGATCACGCTGGTCCCGTCGAAGGCCGGATCCAGGGTGCTCCACTGGATGATGGAGGCGTCCTGGAAGACGACCTGGTTGTCGATCTTCACCGCCGGAGCCTTGTCCTCCTGGGCGTTGAAGACGGTGAAGGTGACGCTGCCGTCGGCATTCCGCCGGATGTCCGTCAGGCCCAGGGGCGAGTCGGCCCCGCTCCAGAAGGTGAAGGCCGGATCGGTGTCGCAGGTGTAGGTGTAGGCGTCCTCATATGGCCAGAACGCATGCGTGGCCAGGGTGTAGATGGCCGCGAAGTTCCGGTTCTTGACAGCGGCCTGGTACTTCTGCCGCGCCTCCGGATCCGGTTCGATGAGGTCCACGCACTGGTGGTCCGGCCGGGCGTTGAGCTCGTTCATGTCCCACCGGTCCCAGGCCGTCACGACTCTCCCTGCGGAGGTGGATTCGCCCGCCGGCCGCAGCGTATAGTCGATGTGGTAGATGAGGAGGCCGCTGGTGCTGATATAGGCGTCCCAGCCGCGCGCCTGGCGGCACTCGATGAGGAAGAGCTCGTCTTCCACATCCGTTTCCATAATATAGAAGTCCCCGTTTTCGTGGACTGGACGGAGGGTGTGGGTGCCCTCGGTGAGCGGTTTCCCTTCGTTCATCCCGAAGAACCAGCGCTCCACGGCGCTGTAGTTGGGCGGCGTCTTGCCGTCGTTGTTGTGGTTGCCGGCGTCCATCAGGTCGATGCAGTTCCACATCGTCTCCGCATTGCCGCCGCTGTCCTCGTCGTCGGTGTCGTACAGGTCGGGAATGCCGAAGGTGTGGGTGTATTCGTGGCAGAAAGTGCCGATGGTGGCGAGGGTGGTGAACGTGGTCAGGTTGTCGTCCACGCGGAGTTCCGACGTGCAGGCGTAATTGTCCACGAGAACCCCGTCCCGGCGGAAGGTGAGGCCGGCGCCGGAATTGGCGTACCACATATGGGGCCAGATGTAGTTGTCGCCAGCACCCTCCGACTCGTTCGGGCCGGCGTAGAAGACGAAGACGTTCTCCACCTCGCCGTCGCCGTCGTAGTCGTAATTGGAAAAGTCGATCTCGGGTCCGACGGCGGCGCAGGCGTCGATGACCATCTCCGCGGCCTTCCCGTCCTCCCCGTCCTCGTTGTTGGCGCCGTAGTAGGCGAAGTTGTTCGGCAGGGTGACGGGTTCGGTGATGTCGAACAGGAAGGTGTAGCCGTCCTTCCACTGGTCCTTGAAATAGGAGAGGGCCGTGTTCGGACCTTCGCCGTTGATGAGATTCTCGAAGTCGGCCTTGGAATAGGTGAAGGGGAGGTCCGGGAACTGGGCCAGGATGATGAGCCCGTGGCGGACGCCGCCTTCCCCGGCCCGGGTGCGGACCAGCTCCCTTTGCCGGAGCGGCAGGGCCCGCCGGATGCGGGCCGCCCTGCGCCGGCGGATCAGGTCGTACGGAATGTTGCGGCTGGCGGCGATCACCTCGCCGGGGGTGTCCGGGTCCCCGGCGTGTTCGCCGGAGTTCAGCCGGTGGCCGTAAAAGTCATAGCGGGCGTAGCACCACCAGCCTTCCGCGTCCTGCATCAGGGCGCAGCCGTCGGGGGTCAGGACCAGATGGCCGTTTTCATCGCCGGTGAGATAGGCCTGGACGATCGTCCCGTCCGGCTGCCGGAGGTTCAGCAGCCCTTTCCGGGCGGGCGCGGCCGTGAGGGCCGGCGCCAGGCAGAGGCATATATAAAGTATCAGCGACAGGCGTCGCAGACAGGTCGGTTTCGGTTTCATACTATACAAATGACGGCATTTTTTTGCGCACTTGCAAACACTATATGCAAACACTATGCAAAAAACCGGCCTCACTGACGTGAGAACCGATTCTTTGACGTGTACTAAAACCTAAACCTGTACTAAAGATGCAGTGTCGAGGGGTTTCGTTGCAGAAAAAATCAAAAAAATGAAAAAAAATAACCGACTGTCGTGGACAGCCGGTCAAGCGGAGCGAAATGGGATTATTTCGCAGCCTCGACGGAAGCCTTGCGGAAGTCCTTGAGGTCCTTCATGAGGTCCAGGGCGGCCTTGCGGGCGCGGGCACCGGCGGCCTTGTTACCCTTCACAACCTGCGCTTCGGCATTCTTCGCGAATTCGGCGAATTCGGCATTGATCTTTTCAACAAGCTCTTTCATGATGATAGGTTTTATTTAGTTCGTTAAACGTTTATTATCAAAACTTTGTGCAAGATAAGAATAAAAACCCGAAAAATCCAAGAAAAAACTCAAAAAAAGTTAATTTTCAGGGCCCTCTGCGGGTTTTTCTGCGGGTTTTTCCGCAGGTTTTGGCTTCGCGTTCACGAAATTCATCGCCCGTTGCGGTCCGATGGTCGAAAAATCCTTGATGCCGCGGACGATTTTATCCGCGATGGCGGGGATCTGTTCCAGCTCTTCCGGGGAAAGGGGACCCAGGACATAATCGACCTGGCCGCCCCGGGAGAAACCGTTCCCGATGCCCACGCGGATCCGGGCCCATTGGTCGGATTCCAGGAGGTAGATGATGTTCTCCAGGCCGTTGTGCCCGCCGTCGCTGCCAGAAAGGCGCATCCGCAGCGTCCCGAACGGGAGGTTGAGGTCGTCCGAGATGACGATGAGGTTCTCCAGCGGGAGGTTCAGCCGTTGCAGCCAGTACCGGACGGCGTTGCCGCTCAGGTTCATGTAGGTGGACGGCTTGAGCAGGTGGAAGTGCCGGCCTTTGAAGGAGATTTCCGCGACCGCCCCGTAGCGCTCCACGGTGAAAACGACATTGGATGCCTGAGCCCAGGCATCCAATATCATAAATCCCATGTTGTGGCGGGTCGATGCGTATTCGGCACCGATGTTCCCGAGCCCGACAACGAGGTAGTCCGCCATTACTTCGCGGCCTTCGCGGCCTCGGCAGCGGCCTGCTGCATGGCGCGGGTGGCGTTCACGCGGCAGATGATGGTGTTCTTGTCGGACACGATCTGGAGACCGTCGAACTTGAGGTCACCGGCGACCATGCGGTCGTTGATGTTCAGCGGGGTGACGTCGATGTCGAGCTGGTCGGGGAGGTCCTTCATCAGGGCCTTGACCTTCAGGGAGCGGGAAAGCTGGGTGAACTTGCCGCCGGCCTGGACGCCCACCGGGTGACCGAAGACGTTGAGGGGAACGTTGATGGTGACGGGCTTCTCCTCGTTCACGGCGAGGAAGTCCACGTGCAGGCAGTTGTCATCCACCGGGTGCCACTGGTACTCGTGGGCGATGGCGGTGTACACCTTGCCATCGAGGTTGAGGTCCACGATGTAGGAGGCGGGGGTGTGGGTGAGACCCATCAGCTCCTTCTCGACGACGGTGAACAGGACGTTGTCCATACCGAGACCATAGAGGTTGCAGGGGACGAGGCCCTGGCGGCGGAACGCCTTGATGACGGCCTTGTTACCCTTCTCGCGGATCTGGCCGTTCAGCTGGAAATGCTTCATTGTACTTTAATTTAAAAATGTGTTACTCAGTCTTCTGTTTCAAAGACCCCATTGCACCAAAAAGCCTTGCGCTTTTTTTAAGCGCGCAAAGATACGGATAATTTTTTGATTCGCAAATTATTTCCGCGGATGGTGCGCCAGGACGGCGGCCTGCCAGGTGGAGGAGTCGAGGTGGGGGTAGATCTCGGTGGTGCGGATGGATTCGTGGCCGAGCATTTCCTGGACGATGCGGAGGTCCGCCCCGCCTTCGATGAGGTGGGTGGCGAAAGAGTGGCGGAAGGTGTGCGGGGAGATCTCCTTGTGGATGCCTGCGGCCATCGCCTGGTTCTTGACGACGTTGAAGACGTAGACGCGGCTGAGGGGACGGCCGGCGCGGTTGAGGAAGAGGATGTCCTCGAAGGTGCGGGCGGCGGGTTCCGGACGGGCGGGGAGGTAGTTCCGGATGGCGTCGGCGGCCATGTCCCCGAGGGGGATGACGCGCTGCTTGTTGCCCTTGCCCACGACATCGACATAGCCTTCGTCCAGGTGGACGTGCGAGATCCGGAGGCCGGTGCATTCGCTCACGCGGAGGCCGCAGCCGTACAGGACCTCCAGGATGGCGCGGTTCCGCAGGCCCGCCGGGTTCCGGGTGTCCACCGAGGAGATGATGGCGTCGACCTCCTCCACCGAGAGGACGGCGGGAAGGTGCTTCCCGAGCTTGGGCGCGTCGATGCGGTCGATGGGGTTGTCCTTCAGGTCGCCTTCCTCGATGCACCAGTTGAAGAAGGACCGGAGGGAACTGAGCATCCGGGCCTGGGAGCGCTTGGAGAGGCCTTTTTGGATGCGTTTCGAGAGATAACGCTCCACTTCCGCCGTGCCGATGTCGGCCGGGCGGTATCCTTCATACGCCGCGAGGAGTCCCTCCACGTCCCGGGCGTAGGAGGCCACCGTGTTCGGCGACATCCCGCGCTCGATCCGCAGGTAGTTGCGGAAATCCTCGGCGATGCGGCTCATCAGAGGGTGCCGTACTTGCGGCCGTATTCGAGCATCTGCCCGAGGTAGTCGTCGGAGTAGACGACCTCGTAGTCGACGACCTTCCCGTCCTTCTCCACCGGCCGGATTTCCGGGTTGATGAAGCCGCCGTAGGGCTTCAGGCCCAGGGCGTCGTAGCGCTCCTTCACCTCCTTGTGGAGGACCGGGTCGATGTGGACGGCGTAGGTCTCGATGAGGTTCTTGCCGGCGGCGTAGTCGCCCTCGGACTTGATGCGCTGGATTTCGGCGAGGAGTTCGGCGAACAGGGCGCGGAGCTTGACGTAGTCATTGACCACGAAATAAGTCTTGCCGTCGCGGACTCTCTTCTCGATGACGTTGTCCGCGGCGCCCTTCTCGAAGCACCATTCGGCGACGAGCTTGCGGTTCTGCATATGGGCCTCGGTGTTGGGCCGGCCCAGCTCCACGCGGTTGAACTGCACCATCAGGCCGTTGCGGATGTAGCTGTCATATTCGGCCTTGTAGGCCTCCGGGTCGGGCATGATGCCCAGCTCGACCATCTTCGGGTCGGCGGTGTAGTAGAGGCCGAACAGGTCGGCGCGGGCCTCCTCCAGGGCGGAGGCGTATTCGCCCATCGCGGTCGTGGACACGCCCGGCAGCAGCTGGCCGGAGCCGTGGCCCAGGCATTCGTGCAGGTCGGTGTGGATCTCGTCGGCGACGGTGCCCCACTGCTTGCTGCGGGCGACTTCCGCTTCGTCCCAGGCGAACTCGGAGAGGACGCTCTTCGGGAACTCCTGCGCGGAATAGTCATAGGTATGGGTGATGTTCGCGATGGTGACGCTCTTGGAGCCGTGGTCCTTGCGGATCCAGTCGGCGTTCGGGAGGTTGATGCCGATCGGGGTGGACGGATAGCTGTCGCCGGCGAGGCACACGGCGTTGATCACCTTCGCGGAAACGCCCTTGACGGTGGCCTTCTTGAAGCGCGGATCCACGGGGGAGTGGTCCTCGAACCACTGGGCGTTCGCGCTCAGGGTCTCGGTGCGGCGCGAGGCGTCGAAGTCCTTGATGTTGACATACCCCTCCCAGGCGCCCTTGCGGCCCAGCGGGTCGTTGTAGTCCTCGACGAACCCGTTGATGAAGTCCACGGTGCCGATGGTGTCCTTGACCCATTCGATGTTGAACTCGTCCCACTTGCGGAGGTCGCCGGTGCGGTAATACTCCACCAGGAGGTCCAGGGCGCGCGCCTGGATGTCGTTCTCGGCCACGGCGCGGGCCTTCACGAGCTCGTCGCAGATCTTCTCGAGGGCGGGGGAGTAGATGCCGCCCACCTTCCAGGGCAGTTCACGGACCACGCCGTCCTCCCCCTTGACGACCTTCGTGTTGAGGCCGTAGGAAATGGGGCAGTTGTCCTTCGGGTCCATGATGCCGGCGTAATACTTCTCCACCTCATCGCGGGTGACGCCGTCGTAGAAGTTCACGGCGGAAAGCTTCACGATGTCGCCGGAAGTCTCGGTGGAGCGGCGCTGGGGATATCTTTCCGGATTGTAGATCACGTCCAGGAGGTCGGCATCGTCAATGCCGACGGCCTTCATCAGCTCCGCGAAATAGGACTGCGGGCAGGCCGGGAAGAATTTGTCCTCGGCGTAGTGGTGGTGGATGCCGTTGGAGAAGAACAGACGCTTGGCATAGACCGTAAAGGCTTCGAAATCAGCGCTCTTGCGGTCGCCTTTGTAATTCTCGAGGATGTTCTCCACGGCGTGGCGGACGCGGAGGTTGTCCCGGCAGTTCTGGTCCCAGAGGATGTCGCGGCCGTATTTGGCGGCTTCGGCGAGGTGGTAGGCGTACTCCTTCTGTTTCAGGGAGAGGCTGTCCCAGCCGGGGACCTGGTAACGCATCACTTTGAGGTCGGCGAAGGAGTCTACAGTATAGCGGAAATCCGCGATTTCCGCGTCCCCCGCTTTCTTTTCCGAGCAGGCGCCCACGAGGGCGGCGGCTCCCAATGTCATCATCATCTTGCAGAAACGGTTCATAGGTGTCAATTTGGTGCAAAATTATGAAATAAATCATTAACTTTGTCCGATAAGACCGTTTTTATGGCGAAAGTCCGGCTCATCCTTCTGTCCCTGTTGACACTGCTGTTCTGCTCCTGCGAGCGGGACGGTCTGGACCTGACCCTGTCCGTCGGCCCCTACGGGAAGGAAACCCGCCAGGTGCTGCTCCTGTACGAGGCCGGCTTCAACTCCCTGAGCAACGACATCCAGAACAATCTCAACGTGCTCCAGAGAGGCTATCTCCCCGGCAAGAACCGGAACGACGATGTCGTTCTGGTTTTCAGCCACCAGACTTGGTACAACCGCCGCTCCTATACCGAGGAAACGGCCCCGGTCATGTTTCGTTTGTACAGCCGGAACGGGGAGCCCTGCGCGGACACGCTCAAGGTGTGGCCCGTGGGAACGCCCGTCGCGAACAAGGAGATGATGACGGAAGTGTTCAACTGGGTGCGGGAGGAGTTCCCGGCGGCCGGGTACGGCGCCGTCCTGTCCTCCCACGCCACCGGCTATCTTCCGGAAGACTATTTCAGCAATCCCAAGAAATACGAAGGTCGGGACCGGGGCAGTTCCATCTCCTGGAGCCCGCGGTTGAAGTCGTTCGGCCAGGAGTACTATTCCGCGGGGAACAAGACGCAGGAAATGGAGCTCAAGGACCTGGCCGCCGCCATTCCTTACAAGCTGGACTACATCCTGTTCGACGCCTGCCTGATGGGCACGGTCGAGGTGGCCTGGGAGCTTCGGAACGTCTGTTCCTACGTGGCGTTCTCGCCGTGCGAGATTCCGGCCGCGGGCCTCGATTTCAAGCATCTGACGGAGCGTCTGCTGCAGCCGGAAACGCCCGATTTGACGGGGGTTTGCGACGATTATTACACCGCCTACAAGGAGGATTCCATCTACGGGGCGACCATCACCCTGGTGGACTGCGCCCGGATGGACCGGCTGGCCGCCACCTGCCGCGACCTGTTCGACCGCTACCGCTCCGGCATCCGGAACCTGAGCGGAAAGAACGTGCAGGTGTACGACCGCCAGATGGGAAGCAAGCATTACTATGCCTTCTTCGACCTCAAGGACATCCTCCGGGAGGCCGGCGCGGCGGACGCGGATCTCGCGTCCCTCCAGGCCGCCCTGGACGAATGCATCCTCTATGAGGCCCATACCGCCAAGTTCCTCGACGTGAAGCTGAACCGGGTCTGCGGCCTCGCGATGTACCTGCCCGCCTATCCCGATTATCGACGGGACATCTATCACGGCACCGAGTTCCTGGACGGCTTCTATAAAGAGAACGTCGCCTGGAACCAGGCGACGTCGCTCGTGGAGTAATCTCCTTTCAGATCAGAAATACAGCACCAGGCCCATGCCGGAAGGCGCCGGGCCGAAGGCGAGCTGCACGCCGGACTGGGGGCCGAGGCCGGCCGCGTCGCAGCTCTTGGCCAGTTTCTTCAGGTTGCTGTTGCCCACGCTCAGGAGGACGATGCCCGTGGTGCCGGCGGCAAGGCCGGCAAGCATCGCGGCGCCGCCGATGTAGACCCGGGGACCCAGGTCCGCCCAAAGCTTGTCCACGGCTTCCTGGCCGCCGATGGCCGCGAAGATAGTGCCGACGACGCCGGCCACGAAGTACACGCCGCCGAAGCCGAGGCCGGCGGCGACGAGGGTGAAGCCGCCGGCGGTGAGGCCGATGCCCCAGCCGCGCTCCCGGCAGTATTTGTTCCAGGAATCGACCATTTTAGACCCGCCGACTTGGTTCAGGATGGCCTCCGTGTCCGCCCGATTCAGTTTCATTCCGTGGAGGGCGAGGACGGTGCCTTTTTTCGTCAGGTCGCCCTGGTGCCATTCGGGAACGGCATATTGGGCCCTGGCGCCGAAGGCCCAGAGGAGGGCCAGCAGCAGGACGATCGCTTTTTTCATAGATTATCCTTCTTTGTCTTCCTGGACGGCTTTGTTGTAGCAGTCGCGGCAGAGGGGTTCATAGGTGTCCTTCTCGCCCAGAACGACCAGTTTCTTGCTGGCGGAGAGGCGGTGCGAGTGGTTCGCGAGGGAGCCGCAGCGGACGCAGATGGCGTGGACCTTCTGGACGTCCTCGGCGATGGCCATCAAGCCGGGCATCGGACCGAAGGGCTTCCCGAGAAAGTCCGTGTCCAGGCCGGCGATGATCACGCGGACGCCCCGGCCCGCGAGTTCCTGGACGACGCCGATGATGCTGTCGTCGAAGAACTGGGCCTCGTCGATGCCCACGACGGCCACGTCGGGGTCGATCTGGAGCATCCGGGAAGGGGTCTTGATGGGGGTGCAGGAAATGCTGTGGGAGTCGTGCGAGACCACGTCCAGGTCCGAGTAGCGCTTGTCGATGGTGGGCTTGAACGTGGCGATTTTCTGCTTGGCGAACTGGGCCCGTTTGAGCCTCCGGATCAACTCCTCCGTCTTGCCGGAGAACATCGAGCCGCAGATGACTTCGATGCTGCCCGATTTTTTTGTGTTTTCCAAAAACATTTCCTTAACTTTGTTAGGTTGACTTATGCAAAGATAGTCATTTATGGAGAATAATAGAACAGAAATCTTGCGGGAACTCGAAGCCGAACTCGCCGCGCTCAAGGAGAAGGTTCTCCAGTTCGAAACCAAGCTCGAAGCCTTCCGGCAGCTCCCCGAGGAGGAGCCCGTGGAGGAATCCGATTTCACCGACCTGGAGATCGGCGTCCCCGACCTGCCGGAACCCGTTGACGAGCCCGCTCCGATTCCTGAGCTTGTCGAAGGGCCGGAACCCCAACCCGAACCCGTGGAAATGGACTTCCCGGCCGACGACCTGCCCGAGCCGGTCCCTGAGCCGATAGCCGAGCCTGTTCCGGTCCCTGAGCCAGTCGAAGGGCCGGAACCCGAACCCCAGCCCGAACCGGAGCCCGCGCCCAAGCCGGCGCCGGTGCTGCCGCGACCGGAGACGGAGCGGCTGCCGTGGCGGCTGGACAAGCCGGGGCTTTCGGTGAAGCACATCCGGAGCGGCATCTCGATGTACGACCGCGCCCTGTTCATCGGCACCCTGTTCAAGGAGGACTACGCCCTGTATGACAAGACCATCGGCGAGCTGGACGCCCTGACCTCGCTGGACGAGGCGGTGGACTACCTCCTGGAGCGGTTCCCGGACTGGAACCTCAAGTCCGACATCGTGTACAACTTCATGATGGCCATCCGCAAGAAACTGGGCTGATGGCGGGAAAGCTTTTCATCGTCCCGACCCCGGTCGGGAACCTGGACGACATGACCTTCCGGGCCGTACAGGTCCTGAAGGAGGCGGACCTCATCCTGGCGGAGGACACCCGCACCAGCTCGGTGCTCCTCCACCACTATGACATCCACCGCCCGCTCCAGTCGCACCACAAGTTCAACGAGCACCAGACGGTCCAGCTCGTGAAGGAGCGCATCCTGGGCGGGCTGAACGTCGCCTTGGTGAGCGACGCCGGCACGCCCGGCATCTCCGACCCGGGCTTCCTGCTGGCCCGCACCTGCGCGGAGGAGGGGATCGAGGTCCAGACCCTTCCCGGCGCCACGGCCTGCATCCCGGCCATCGTCTCCTCCGGCCTGCCGTGCGACCGCTTCTGCTTCGAGGGCTTCCTCCCGCAGAAGAAAGGCCGGCAGACCCTGCTCACCGCCCTGGAGGCGGAAACCCGCACGATGGTCTTCTACGAGTCCCCCTACCGGCTCGTGAAGACGCTGGAACAGTTTGCGGAACACTTCGGGCCGGAGCGCCGCTGCTCCGTCGCCCGGGAAATCTCCAAGCTCCACGAGGAGCACAGAAGAGGCACCCTCCAGGAAGTCGCCGCCTGGTTCCGGGAGCACGAACCCAAAGGCGAAATCGTCATCGTCGTGGCCGGCGCGGAGCCGGTGAAACCTGTCAAAAAGAAGCGTTATGGAAGAGGGGAAGAGACAGAAGACCCTGAAGAGTAGCTTCACCACGGGCGCCATCGCCCTCGTTTTTCTCATCATCGGATTTGAAACCGCCCTGTTCGTCCACAAGGCGGCGGTGACGCGGCTGGTCGCGGACCGCGACCGCCCGGACACCGTGTACGTGGTGGAACGGATCCGGCCGAAAGCGGAACCGAAGGCGGAAGCCGGGCCGGAGCCGCCGGAGGAGGAATCCGATACGGTCTATTACCGGAAACCCGCGGACCGCAGCCCGGACGCCGTCCGTATCCGGGAGAAGGCCTCCCCGCGCCGGGTCGAGTCCTTCCGGTTCAACCCGAACACCGTCTCGCTGGAGGACCTGATGCGCCTGGGTTTCTCCGAGAAGCAGGCCCAGTCCATCCTGAACTACCGCGCCAAGGGCGGGCGCTTCCGCCGCCCCGCGGACTTCGCCAAGTCCTTCGTGGTGGCCGATTCGGTCTTCGACCGCCTGGAACCGTACATCGACATTCCTCGCATCGACCTGAACAAGGCCGACAGCGCCGCCTTTGAGACCTTGCCCGGCATCGGCCCCTATTTCGCGTCCAAGATGGTGTCCTACCGGACCTCGCTCGGCGGCTATTCGCACCCGGAGCAGCTGCTGGACATCTACCATTTCGACCGGGAGAAATACGACGCCCTGAAGGACCTCATCTCCTGCTCGCCGCCGGAGCCTTATCCCATCTGGACGCTCTCCGAGCGGGATCTGGCCCGCCATCCGTACATCTCCAGGGACGAGGCCCATTCCATCGTCCTCTACCGTACCCACCAGCCGCAAGAAGCGTGGACGCTCGAGGGAATGCGCAAAGCCGGCATCCTCTCGGAGGAACACTACGCGCGGCTGTCCCGCTGCGTGCTGGCGGAGCAGTAAGGGGCGGAACACAAAAAAGGCAGCTCGTGAAGAACTGCCTTTTCTCGTGTTCCGAGGCCTTGCCGTCAGAGGATGCCGTAGTCCGTAAACGCGTAATGCCCTGTGCGGGTGTCGTAAACGACGGCATAGTTCTCGTCCCGCAGGTATTTTCCGCTGATTTCGTCGTAGATGGCGAGGTGCAACACGGCGGAGGTGAAGTTGTCGTTGACGTGCTTGGTCAGGTCGATGAAGATGTCTTCCAGGTCATAGTCCGTGAGATGCTTGTGGTGGAAGCCTTCGTAGTGGGCCGGACCGACGGGGATCATCGCGCTGTCGGGGTAGATGAGCGTGGCGTCGGCGTCGACGGACAGGTTCACGTCGAAGTGGCAGGCGCTCGCGACGAAGAGCGCGCAGACCAGCGAGAGGAGGGCAAGGAGGCGTTTCATAGGCGGACTAGTCTTGGACGCTGGCCATCGCGGCCCGGATCTTGGCTTCGATTTCCTCGGCGAGTTCGGGGTTGTCCTGGAGGAGCTTCTTGACGGCTTCGCGGCCCTGCGCGAGCTTCTGGTCGTTGTAGCTGAACCAGGAGCCGGACTTGGCGATGATGCCGAGCTCCACGCCCAGGTCCACGAGCTCGCTCGTGTGGGAGATGCCTTCGCCGAAGACGATGTCGAATTCCGCCTTCTTGAACGGCGGGGCCATCTTGTTCTTCACCACCTTCACCTTCACGTGGTTGCCGAGGGCTTCCTCGCCGTCCTTGATCTGGGTGGTGCGCCGGATGTCCAGGCGGACGGAGGCGTAGAACTTCAGGGCGTTGCCGCCCGTGGTGGTCTCGGGGTTGCCGAACATGATGCCGATCTTCTCGCGGAGCTGGTTGATGAAGATGCAGCAGGTGTTCGTCTTGGAGATGTTCGCGGTGAGCTTGCGGAGGGCCTGGGACATCAGGCGGGCCTGGAGGCCGACCTTGTTCTCGCCCATCTCGCCTTCGATCTCCGCTTTCGGAGTCAGGGCGGCGACCGAGTCGATCACGACGATGTCGATGGCGCCGCTCCGGATGAGGTTGTCTGCGATCTCGAGCGCCTGTTCGCCGTTGTCGGGCTGCGAGATCAGGAGGGTTTCGAGGTCCACGCCCAGGGCCTTCGCATAGGTCCTGTCGAAGGCGTGTTCCGCGTCGATGATGGCGGCGATGCCCCCGGCTTTCTGCGCCTGGGCGATCGCGTGGACCGCGAGGGTGGTCTTACCGCTGGATTCGGGGCCGTAGATCTCGATGATCCTTCCTTTCGGATAGCCGCCGATTCCGAGGGCGTGGTCCAGGGCGATGGACCCGCTCGGGATGACCTGCGCCGCATCCCATTCTGGCTGATCTCCCAACTTCATGATGGTACCTTTCCCGTAATCCTTCTCGATCTTGTCGATCGTCGCCTGCAATGCCTTCAGTTTGGCGGCATTGACTTCCGCACCGGTCTTTTCTTCT
>JAFRPH010000006.1 GCA_017429205.1 Bacteroidales bacterium | reverse complement strand
GAGCCAGGACATCACCGACCTCGAGTGGGGTGGCAAGCTGGAGTTCTACAACTGCGTCGTCGGCGGTTCCATCGACCTCGGCTTCATGCCCGCCATCCTGAAGGGTATCAAGTCCAAGATGGAGGAAGGCCCGCTCACCGGTTCCTACGCCCGCGACATCCGCGTGTATGTGTACGACGGTAAGATGCACCCGGTGGACTCCAAGGAAATCGCCTTCATCATCGCCGGCCGCAACGCCTTCAAGGAGGCCTTCAAGAACGCCGGCCCGAAGATCCTCGAGCCTATCTACAACGTGGACATCATCACCCCGAGCGAGTATGTGGGTCCTTGCATGAGCGACCTCAACACCCGTCGCGGCATGATCATGAACCAGGACATGGACAAGGGCATGACCATCCTTCACGCCCGCGTTCCGCTCGCTGAGCTGTACCGCTACTCCACCGTCCTGAGTTCCCTCACCGGTGGTTCCGCCACCTTCCAGATGAAGTTCGCCGAGTACGTCCAGGTCCCTGCCGACGTCCAGACGAAGCTCATCGCCGAGTACGCCGCCCAGGAGCAGGAAGAGGACTAATCCCTTCCCTGGCGAAACAAGAAGGAGCCAGCCCGCTGCCGGGTTGGCTCCATTTTTTTTGGTACTGAGGTCCGGGCAGGGGGACATCCCCAAACCTGTGGCCACCCTCGGCCGCATAAGAGGGAGGGGCCCGAAGACGGCGGAAGCCGGCTTTGGGAGGGGTCGCGGAGCGACGGTTTGGGGATGTCCCCCTTTCCCTGCCTACAGGTTGAACAGGACACCGATAAGGATGTCACGGGCCTCGAGGCGGGCGGCCCAGCGGGAAGTGGGATTGCCGTTGCCGTAGTCCGTGCGGGTCCAGCCGAAGAAACCGATCCGGGTGGAGAGGGTGACGTTGCCGATCGGGATATAGACACCCGGTCTCAGGCCCAGCTGGAAGGATTTGATGAGCGGGTCATAGTTCCGCCGGCGGGTGAAGCGGGCGGAGAAGAAGGTGTCGGCGGACAGGCCGAAGCCTTGATAAATGGGAAGATAGCCTCTCAGGTGCGGGATGAGACCCATCGTAAAGTCGGAGGGGCTGGCGTAGTTGTTCCAGTCGAATCCGGCTGCGAGGCCCAGATAGAGGTTGTTCGCGATCCGCGTTCCCACTTCCGGATATACGACGACGCTGGCGCCGGAGGAACTGGCGCCAAGCGAGATGTCGCCGCCGACGTAATACTTGCTCTGGGCGCCGGCCGTAAGGGTGCCGAGGAGCGCCACTGCGAGGAGAAGCCTCTTTTTCATATTCGCAAAGATAGGCCATCTGCCGGATTTTGCAAAAAAGATTCGTATCTTCGTGAGCGAAGCGGTTCCCGGATGTCACCTGGTGCAGGCCTGCGGATGCCGTTTTTTGCAAATGACTGAAAGTAAGTCTGTTACAAATCATCGTTCCGCAAACCTCTTCTTTATTTACGTGGCCTGCGGATTGACTTGATGGATATCGTTGATTATGAGGTGTTTACAAAAGGCGGTTTTCCAGTCCTCCGTGGCGGGACTGATTCTCGCGATGCTGGCGGGCTGCACCGGCGCCCGGGGAGTGCATTTTCTCACGAATAGAGCGTACCGCGAACAGGTACAACGGGATTACGACGCCCGGAAAGCGGCGAACGGCGGGGCGCTTGCGCCGTTCATGGATGATGGCGATGCCACCCTTGCCGAGCAGGAGGCGCTGAGGTTCCTGTATGCCTACATGCCCCTTGCGGACGTGGTGGACTACCCCGCGCAGTATTATCTGGACCAGGTGCGGGCGTCGTTCCGCATCCGGGAAGAGATGGGGTGGAAGGTGCCGGAGCGGGAATTCAGGCACTTCGTGCTGCCTGTCCGTGTCAACAATGAGAATCTGGACACCTCCCGCGTGGTGTTCTACCGGGAGCTGAAGCCCCGTGTGCAGGGCCTGTCGATGGCGGAAGCCATCCTGGAAGTGAACCACTGGTGTCACGAGAAGATGACCTACCAGCCCTCCGACGCGCGGACGAGTTCACCGCTCGCCTCGGTGCGGAATGCGCTGGGGCGATGCGGGGAGGAATCGACCTTCTGCGTAGCCGCACTGCGGTCCGTGGGCATTCCCGCCCGGCAGGTGTATACCCCGCGCTGGGCGCATACCGACGACAATCATGCCTGGGTGGAAGCCTGGGCCGACGGACAGTGGCATTTCATCGGCGCCTGCGAGCCCGAGCCGGTGCTGGACCTGGGCTGGTTCAATGCCCCCGCCTCCCGCGCGATGCTCATGCATACCAAGGTCTTCGGCCGCTACGACGGTTCGGAGGAGGTAGTGCTGGAGAGCCCGAATTACACGGAGGTGAACCTCATCGACCATTACGCCACCACCGCCCGGGCGGATTTCCGGGTGGTCGATGGCGAAGGGAAGCCCGTGGAGGGCGCCCGCGTGGACTTCTGCATCTACAATTACGCGGAATTCTACCCAGCCGTGTCCAAGTATACGGACGCCGACGGCCGCACCTTCCTCTCCTCCGGTCTCGGGGACCTTCTCATCTGGGCCTCCAAGGACGGTGCCTATGGCTACGCGAAATGCTCTTTCGGAAAGGATACGGAAGTGACGGTCGTCCTGGACCGGTCCCTGAGCCTGTCGAAGGGCAGGTCCGATACGGATTCCCTCGACATCGTTCCGCCGCCGGAGAACGTGAAGATGCCGGCCGTGACGCCGGAACAGCGGGCGGAGAACGACCGCCGGTTCGCCTACGAGGACTCCCTCCGGCGTGCCTATGAGGCCACGTTCCCGACACACGACGAGGCCCTCGCCTTCACGCAGAAGTACGGCTTCGGACACCACATGACTGCGCCCATCGAGTGGTCCCGCGGCAACTGGCGCACCATCGAGGCCTTCATGGCCCAGGCCGAGGACCATGAGCGCGTGGAGACCCTGTTCCTGTCCCTGAGCCGGAAGGACTTCCACGACATCACCCTGGAAAACCTCATGGACAGTTACGACGACCGGGATGCCGTCATCGGCCCCCGGGTGGAGAACGAGTTCCTGAGCCCGTACAAGGCCTTTTTCAAGGGATATCTCACACCGGACCAGCGGCAGTATGTGTCCGATCCCCAGAAGCTGGTGCAGGTCGTCCGCCAGTACCTGACCGTGATCGACGATCCCAAGGCCTGGGACATTCCGATGTCTCCGATCGGTGTCGCGAAGAGCCGGCTGGCCACCCCGCGTTCCCGGGGCATCGCCTTTGTGGCCCTGGCCCGGACGCTGGGCATCGATGCGCGGAAGAACCCCGTGAACGGCAAGATCCAGTACCGCCAGGACGGCGGCGACTGGCTGGACGTGGACTTTGACGGCGCCGGCCCGGCCGCGGCCGCCCCGAAGGGCACGCTCAAGCTCACCTACACCCCGGACAGAATCGTGGACAACCCCAAGTACTACAGCCATTTCACCCTTTCCCGGATCGAGAACGGCCGTCCGCATCTGATGGAATTCGACGAGGGCGAGGTGGACATGGGCGGCGGCGTGGACTGGGCCCATGTGTTCCGCGAGGGTTTCCCGATGGAGGAGGGGCGTTACATGCTCGTCTCTGGCAACCGCCTCTCCAATGGTGCCGTTCCCGTTTCGGTCGTTTTCTTTGACGTCACGGCCGGAAGGGAGACCGTCGTCGACCTGGTCCTCCGCTCCGGCGGGGAGGGTGTCCCGGTGATCGGCTCCTTTGATGCGGAAACGAAGTTCACGCCAGTCACCTTTGCCCTGACCGAGGACGGGGACGTGTTGGAAACTTCTCCGCGCGCCCCTTCGGGTCTTGGTCGAAGTGACAATTCTGTCATTCCGAGCGAAACGGAGGAATCTGCGAGCCTCCTTTCCGTCTGCGGCCGCGGCTACTACGCCCTCGCCCTCCTCGAGCCCGGCAAGGAACCCACGAACCACGTCCTCCGCGACCTCGCGGCCGCCAAGACGCAGCTCGAGGCCTGGGGCCGTCCGATCGTCCTCGTTTGCTCTGCGGAATCGGCCCTGCACCGTCTTCAGGTGGAGATGTCCGAGGGCCGCTACGGTACCCTGCCCGGCACCATCGTCCTGGGCTTGGACAAGGACGGCGCCGTCCGGAAGGGGATCGAGAAAGGCATGAAAGCGGGCCCGGAGAGTGCTGCAGGCCAGCCTTCCCGCTTCCCGCTCGTCATCCTGGCGGATTCCTTTGGCCGCGTCTTCTTCTTCTCCGAAGGCTATACCATCGGCCTGGGCGAACAGCTCGCGGGAACGGTCGCGAAGCTTAAATAAGAAGCGTATCCGGCGTCAGTTTGGGTACGAAGTGAACCCCGTCCTTTCGGTAGTACCGAAGGTCGGGGTTTTCTCCTCCCGCCGGGAGGAGGTAGATGCTCTTGGCTGGTTTGCCGATGGCGATGACAGCGATGGAATCCAGCGGGAGCGCCAGGCTTTCCCGGATGGCCTGCTTCCGGAAAAATGCCGCCGAGACCCATCTCCACGGCCTTCAGGAGGATGGTTTGCCCGGCTTGGGAAGATGCTCTTCCGGCAGGGCCGCGCCGCGATGGCGGAGCGCCTGGGCATCGGCCTGCTCGGGCAGATTCCCCTCGTGCAGTCCATCCGCGAAGCCGGCGACAACGGCGAACCCGTCGCCCTGGGCACAAGGCCTGACAGCCTCGCGTTCCTGGAACTGGGGAGGAAGCTGGTGGATGCGGTGAATAAATAGTAGCTTGTGGCGGCTAACCTGCTGAATTGCAGGTGTTTAAATGGTGATGCCCTGTGCGTTTCGACACAAGGCACCATCCGTGTTTTTGCTGATTATCAGTCGTTTAGGCGCCACGTCAAACATGTTGCGGTTGCCGATACAGATTTCATGCGAAGATACGTTTTTTCGGGGCCTGTAAGAATCTTTTGCAAAAATGGAAGTATCGCTTACGATATAAAATAATGGAGTGGGTGGACAGAACCTCGACCTCGGCGGTGAGGCCAAAGGCGAGGCCGTTCCGGCCCTCTTTGTCACGCTGGATGATCTGATTGTCACGCTGGGCTGATTCCGGCCGTTGAATGGAAACGCCTGACTTTGAGGTGTTTGGCAAAAAGTGCCCGGGGAAGTTCTCCCAGACACTTTTGCGTAAAGGGCTGATGGCCAGGGAAATGCATTCGACGCTCTTAGGCGAGAAAATTCGTCAGGGCGACAAAATCCTCCACGGAGAGGGTTTCGGGACGGCGCTCGAAGACTGGGTCGGCGAGGAAGGCGGCCAGAGATGTTGCTTGCACTGTGCAGATGGCGGGCGCGGGACTGTCGGCACCTTTGCGCTTCTTCCCTTTTTTCCGGTCGATGCGCCCGTCGTCCTCCTGGAGCATGAGTTCCAATTCGGGGGCCTCAGAAGCCTCGTCGGAGGCATTGCCCATGAACTCGGCCATATCCCAGCCGAGCCGGTCGGCTTTTTCCAAGATGATGGGTTTCAGTGAGTTGCGGAGCGTCTTGCGACGCTGGCCGAAGGCGGTCTTGACGACGGCCTTGAACAGGCTTTCATCGCAGCCGAGCGACGTGCGGCTGTTCCGGGTGAGCCGGATGACGGCGGAATCGACCTTGGGCGGCGGGGCGAAGCAGCCGGGGCCCACGCCGAAGAGGTACTCGATATCGTACCAGGCCTGCAGCAGCACGGAGAGGATGCCGTAGGTCTTGGACCCGGGCTTCTCGGCGATGCGCTCGGCCACTTCCTTCTGGATCATGCACACGACCTCGGGAATCTGCTCCCGGTAGTCGAGGATCTTGAAGAAGATCTGCGAAGAGATGTTGTACGGGAAATTGCCGATGACGGCGAATTTTTCCGGGAAGATCTTCTCCAGCCGGAGGTTCAGGAAATCGGCCTGCAGAAGCCGTCCCTGCATGCCCGGAAAGTGGGTGAGGAGGTAGTCCACCGATTCCCCGTCGATTTCCACGAGCTTCAGGTCGATGTCCTCGCGGGGGAGGAGATATTGAGTCAATACCCCCATGCCGGGACCGACTTCCAATACGGGGGAATAGGATTCCCCCGAACCCCCTGCGGCCTTAAACCCCTTTCCGACTTTCTCAGAAAGTCCCGGGGCCGGCCGGCCGGCTGATGCCGGCTGGGTGCTGTTCCAATCCAGCAGTAGGGCATCGACGATGGCCTGCGCGATGCGCTGGTCGGTGAGGAAATGCTGGCCGAGGGCCTTCTTCGCGCGTACTTCCATATCAATTCGGTTAACCCTGCAAAGATACTCATTTATTTTTGCTAATTTTGCAAGTTACAAACCAGGAGGCTGAGCCCTGAGATCCCTTCGTCGGTCTCTGACCTCCTCGGGATGACAGCGGAATGTCATTCCGAGCGAAGCGAAGGAATCTCTGCCTCCTTGGACCGGACGAAACGAAAAACAGCTTTTGATATGTACCGTACACACACCTGCGGAGAACTCCGCATCGCGAACAAGGGGGAGCGCGTGACGCTCGCCGGATGGGTCCAGAAAGCCCGCAAGCTGGGCGGCATGACCTTCATCGACCTCCGGGACCGTTATGGCATCACCCAGCTTGTCGTGGAGGCTGACGCGCCTGCCGACCTGGTGGACACCGCCACCTCCCTCGGACGCGAATATGTCATCCAGGCCACCGGCGAGGTCGTCGAGCGCCAGGCCAAGAACAGCAAGATGCCCACCGGTGACATCGAGATCAAGGTGACCGCCCTCTCCATTTTGAACAAGTCCGTCACCCCGCCCTTCACCATCGAGGACGAGTCCGACGGCGGCGACGACCTCCGGATGAAATACCGCTACCTGGACCTCCGTCGCGGACCGCTCCGCCGGGCATTGACCCTGCGCCACCGCGTGGCCCACGAAGTGCGCAATTACCTGGATTCCAAGGGTTTCATGGAGATCGAGACGCCGTACCTGATCAAGTCCACTCCGGAAGGCGCCCGCGACTTCGTGGTCCCCTCCCGCATGAATCCGGGCCAGTTCTACGCCCTGCCGCAGAGCCCGCAGACCTTCAAGCAGCTCCTGATGGTGGCCGGCTACGACCGCTACTTCCAGATTGTCCGCTGCTTCCGTGACGAGGACCTCCGTGCCGACCGTCAGCCCGAATTCACCCAGATCGACTGCGAAATGTCCTTCGTGGAGCAGGAGGATGTCCTGAACACCTTCGAAGGCATGATGCGCACCCTGTTCAAGAACGTCCTGGACGTGGAGATCCCGAACCCGCTGCCGCGGATGAGCTGGTATGATGCCATGGACAAGTACGGTTCCGACAAGCCGGACGTCCGTTTCGGGATGGAGATCCACGAACTCACGGACGTCGCCAAGGGCAAGGGCTTCGGCGTGCTGGACGGGGCTGCCTACATCGGCGCCATCGCCGTTCCCGGCGCGGCCGAGTACACCCGCAAGCAGGTCGATGAACTCACCGAGTGGGTCAAGCGTCCGCAGGTGGGCGCCAAGGGCCTCATCTACATCCGGGTCAATGCCGACGGTACCTTCAAGTCCTCCATCGACAAGTTCTACGGTGCCGAGGATCTCGCGAAGATCGCCGCGGCGGCCGAGGCGAAGCCCGGTGACCTCCTCCTGGTGATGTCCGGCGATGCCAAGCGCAAGGTCCAGACCATGCTGGGCGTCCTCCGTCTGGAGATGGGGAACCGCCTGGGCTTCCGTGACCCGAAGGTCTTCGCCCCGCTGTGGATCGTGGACTTCCCGCTTCTGGAGTGGGATGACGAGACCCAGCGCTTCTACGCGATGCACCACCCCTTCACGGCCCCGAAGCCGGAGCACGAGAAGTGGTTCTACAGCAATAAGAAAGAGGATCTCGAGCGTGTCTGTGCCAATGCCTACGACTTCGTCCTGAACGGCACCGAGCTCGGAGGCGGCTCCATCCGGATCCACAACGCCGACATGCAGAAGCGCATGTTCGAAGTGCTGGGCATCGGCCCGGAAGAGGCGGAACTCAAGTTCGGCTTCATCATCCACGCCTTCCAGTACGGCGCCCCGCCGCACGGCGGCCTCGCCTTCGGCTTCGACCGCGTGTGCGCCCTCATGGGCGGCTCCGACTCCATCCGCGACTACATCGCCTTCCCGAAGAACAACCAGGGACGTGACGTGATGATCGACTCCCCTTCGGAGATCGACCAGGAACAGCTGGATGAACTCCAGATCGCCCTGAACGTGAAGGCGGCGGAGTAGTTTTTTCGGGGTCTGCGGGCAGGTGTTTTGTAACTGACTGATTGAACGTGCTTTACAAAACAACAGTCCGCAGGCCTCCCGTTTTTTCCGGGGGCCTGCAGGGGCCTCTGACAGAAACGATTGAATAGTAATAACTTATAAAACCTGGTCCCGCAGACCCGTTGAGGTATGATAACGCGTCACGAAGCCTATGACCTTTCGCGGCGGAACACCTTCGGCATGAAGGTGTCCTGCCGTCTGTATGTGGAGGTTACGGAGCCGGAGGACCTGCTCACGCTGGACTTCGACGCCCTTCCGCAGCCCATCTTCGTGATGGGCGGCGGTTCGAACCTGCTCTTCACCAGGGATTTCCCTGGAACGGTGCTGCATATGGGGAACAGATTCCTTCACCCCTCCGGGGTTCGGAATGACAGAGAGCCCGGGGTTCGGAATGACAGGGAGCCCGGGGTTCGGAATGACGGCGCTTTTGTCATTCCGAGCGAAGCGAAGGAATCTCTCGTCCGCATCCCCGCCGGCGTCGTCTTCGACGATTTCTGCGCCTGGGCGGCGCAGGAGGGCCTCTGGGGCCCGGAGAACCTGTCGCTGATTCCCGGCGAGGTGGGAGCCAGCGCCGTGCAGAATATCGGTGCCTATGGCGTGGAGGCGAAGGACATCATCGAGACGGTCCACGCTTTCGACCTGCGGGAGCGCCGCTTCGTGGACATCCCCGCCGCCGACTGCGGCTACGGCTACCGCACCTCGAACTTCAAGACTGTCTGGAAAGGCCGCTACATCATCACGGCCGTCACCTTCCGCCTTTCCCTCGCCCCCACGCCCGTCCTGGACTATGGTGGCGTCCGCAAGGCGTTGGATGCGAGATTTCTCGACTCCGACCTTTCGGGCTCCGCTCGAAATGACAGAACAACGGCTTCCGCCGAAGAGGTTGCTTCCGTCATTTCGCCTAAGGTCGAGGGTCCTGCCCCTGTCATTCCGAGCTCAGCGAAGGAATCTGACGTCGTCATGCCCGACCTGATCGGGCATCTCACCCCCCGGATGATCCGGGAAACGATCATCGCCATCCGGGAAAAGAAGCTGCCGGATCCGGCGAAGGTCGGGAGCGCAGGGAGTTTCTTCTGCAATCCGGTAATCAGCCGGGAGCATTTCGAGCGGATTGTCGCCACGGCGCGGGAAGAGAACGGACCGGACTGTGAAGTTCCTCATTAT
>JAFRPH010000042.1 GCA_017429205.1 Bacteroidales bacterium | reverse complement strand
GTGGTCGTGCGGGTGCAGGACCCGCCTGAGGGCTTGTGCGGCATGGGCCTCGTCGTAGCGCGAAAACGAGAAGGATGGGACACGGAAAACTGAAGAAATTTGCTGAGAACGAGACGTTCCGCTGCCTTTTGCAGCCGGACGCATCCTCGGTGCTGGCCAAACCGGAAGGCTCCCGGGAACTGGTCCTGCGGGACCATGCGATTAAGGGGAACTGGAACCGGGACATGTTCGAAAAGCCCCAGCCGATCGTGCTGGAACTGGGCTGCGGGAAGGGGGACTACACGATCGCCCTGGCCCGCAGGCATCCGGAAATGAATTTCATCGGCGTGGACATCAAGGGCGCGCGCCTTTGGAAGGGCGCCAAGGAAGCCACGGAGCAGGCGATGGGCAATGTCGCTTTCCTCCGCACCCGCATCGAGTTCATCGACGCTTTCTTCGGTCCCGGCGAGGTTTCAGAAATCTGGCTCACCTTCTCCGACCCGCAGCTTCGCGGCAGCGAGAACGCCCGCCTGACCTCTCCGCTCTTCCTTCAGCGCTACAGCCGCTTCCTCGCCCCAGGGGGTATCGTCCATTTGAAGACCGACTCCCGCTTCCTCTACGAATACACCCAGTCGGTCATCCGGGCCAACGGGCTGCAGGTGCTCGCTTCGGGGACCGATATTTACCATGAGGGTATTCGGACAGGGGTGACTCGTGAAAACCGTCGCTCCGCGACCCCTCCCACCGCAAGCGGCGGGCCCCTCCCTCTTATGCGGCCGAGGGTGGCCACAGGTTTTCAAGAGTCACCCCTGCCCGAAAAAGATGAATGGGATATAGATTCGGTATTTCAGGTGCAGACTTTCTACGAGACAATGTTCCTGAAGATGGGCCTGCCGATCACGTATCTGGCGTTCCGGCTGGATCGGTCAGGGCTTCCTGCGGGCGCGTCTTTCGCCTACCCGACGGACTTCGATGCCGCTTATTGGCGCGAGGCTGAAGGGCCGCGCCGGTCGTTCAGCCACCAGCCCACGAAGCAGTAGTTTGGCTTCGGGAGGGGTCAGCACGCACTGTGTTTTAACTAATTGATAATAAGACCGTTGCATTTTTACCCGTGCTAACCCCCTTCAAAAATCGCAGGGGTCAGTACGGTGGTGTGCTAACCCCCTCGAAAAAGGGGAGGGGTCAGTACGGGTGCAATAATAAGTGATTGGTTGTCAGGTAGTTGCTTGGGGATGCGTGCTGCCCCCCTGCGGCGCCTAATAGTCCCCCCGGTCCATCTCGCGGCGGACGTCGCGTTCCTTGATGGTGTTGCGCTTGTCGTACTCCTTTTTACCCTTGGCGAGGGCGATGAGGAGCTTCGCGTAGCCGTTGTCGGCGATGAAGAGCTTGACGGCGACGATGGTGAGGCCGGTCTTCTTGTCCTCCATCAGCAGATGGTTCAGCTCCTTGCGGGTGAGGAGGAGCCGGCGGTCGCGGACGGGCTCGTGCTGGCCCCAGGAACCCCAGTGGTACTGGGCGATGTTCATCCCGCGGACGAAGAGCTGGTTGCCCACGAAGAAGCAGTAGGCGTCCTGGAGGGAAGCCTTGCCCGCCCGGATGGACTTGATCTCCGTGCCCACCAGCTGGATGCCGGCGGTATAGGTCTCCAGGAACTCGTAATCGAACGAGGCCCGGCGGTTCTTGATCTGGATGGTGCTCTTCGCTTTCGGCATGGTGTTGTCGCTTCAAGGTTCCCCTCTGTCATTTCGAGCTTGTCGAGAAATCTCGAAACGGACTGCAAAGGTACAGTTTTTTTCCGTATTTTTGCGATATGTCCCTTCCGAACAAGACAAACCTCCTTCCCGACCGCCCCGGCATTCCGCCGATGGCGGCGATGCCCGAGCCCGAAACCCTCGACATTCCCGCCCTTGCGAAGGCCTATGACGACGGGGACATCGACCTTATCTGCGTCCTCGGCCCCACCGCCTCCGGCAAGACCCGCTACGCGGTGCAGCTCGCAAGGGATTTGGACAGATTCCTTCGCTCCGCTCGGAATGACAACACCTCTGTCATTCCGAACCCCGGAGGGGTGAAGGAATCTCTTGCAGAGATACTCTCTGCTGATTCCAGGCAGGTGTACACCGGGATGGACATCGGGACGGGGAAGGACCTCGGGGAGTACGGCGAGGTGCCGTACCACCTCATCGACATCGTCCCGGCCGGCAGCAAATACAACATTTACGAGTATCAGGCGGCCTTTGCCGACGCCTGGGCCGATGTCCGCACCCGCGGCCGCGTCCCCATCCTGTGCGGCGGCTCCGGCCTGTACATCGAATCGGCCACCCGGGCGTACAAGTTCGACCGCGAGAACGGCGTCCCGGCGGAGCGCCTGCCGCAGAAGACCTTCTACATCGGCACCCTCGTCTCCCGGGAGGAACGCGTCGAGCGCATCGACCGCCGCCTGGACGAGCGCCTGGAGGACGGACTAATCGAGGAAATCCAGGGTCTCCTGGACAGCGGCATCCCGGCCGACGACCTCCTTTGGTACGGCCTTGAATACAAGTTCGTTACGCAGTACGTGCTGGGGAAACTCTCCTACGACGAGATGCACATCCTCCTCGCCAACGCCATCCACCAGTTCGCCAAGCGCCAGATGACCTGGTTCCGCGGGATGGAACGCGACGGCGTCCGCATCCACTGGGTCCGGCCCTAACCTTTCGTGGGCTGGTGGCTGAACGACCGGCGGGGGCCTTCGGCCTCGCGCCAGTAGGCTGCATCGAAGTCCGTCGGATACGCGAACCCTTCCCCTTCATGCTCCAGCCGGAACGCCAGAAACGTGATCGGCAGGCCCATTTTCAGGAACATACTTTCATAGAAAGTCTGCACTTCAAAGACTGCATCTATATCCCGGAGAGATTCCTTCGCTTCGCTCGGAATGACAAGGGGGGCATTGTAGATGTCCGTGCCCAAAGCGAGCACCTGCAAACCATTGGCGCGGATGACGGACTGGGTGTATTCGTAGAGGAAGCGGGAATCGGTCTTGAGATGGACGATGCCGTCCGGCTTGAGGAAACGGTGATAACGCTGGAGGAAGAGCGGGGAGGTCAGGCGGGCGTTCTCGCTGCCGCGGAGCTGCGGGTCGGAGAAGGTCAGCCAGATTTCGGAGACCTCGCCCGGGCCGAAGAAGGCGTCGATGAACTCGATGCGGGTGCGAAGGAAGGCGACATTGCCCATCTTTTCCTCCGTGGCCTCCTTGGCGCCCTTCCACAGGCGCGCACCCTTGATGTCCACGCCGATGAAGTTCATTTCCGGATGCCGACGGGCCAGGGCGATCGTGTAGTCCCCCTTGCCGCAACCCAGTTCCAGCACGATCGGCTGGGGTTTCTCGAACATGTCCCGGTTCCAGTTCCCTTTGATGGCGTGGTCCCGCAGGACCAGCTCCCGGGAGCCTTCCGGTTTGGCCAATACGGACGACGCGTCCGGCTGCAGCAGGCAGCGGAACGTCTCGTTCTCAGCGAATTTCTTCAGTTTTCCGTGTCCCATCCTTCTCGTTTTCTAGCGACCACGAGGCCCATGCCGCACAGGCCCTCCGGCGGGTCCAGCACCCGCACGACCACCTGCCACGGGCCCCATTCCTCCGGCCGGACCCCGGCCCGGTAGGGCGCCCGCACCTGCGCGGAAAAGAGCGACATCTTCCCTTCCATCGGCAGATACACCTCTTCGCGGAACACGTGGAACGTCGGCGACGTCCAGGTCACCTGCAGCGGCAGCGCCGCCAGCTTCCGCAGCGAATCCAGCGGTGCATCGACCCGGGTGTACAGGTCGAAATCATACGTCGCCGTGCTGTCGCTCATATCCACGAAGAACGTATACGGCCCCTCCCCTTTCACAAACTTCTCCACCGACATAGGTTCGCGGCAGCTTGTGAAGAGTAAAAGGAAAGGAATCATATACAGGAGCTTACGCATCTTTCTTGGGTTTGTTCCCGGCTGCGCCCTTGTTGCCCTTGTTCTTGTTGTTCCGGTTCTTGTTGCGGCGCTTCTTCTTGCGGGCCTCGTCGAAGCGGGAGATGCTGTCGTCGCCGACGGCGGTGACGAACTCCGGCGCCGTGGGTTCGGCGTCCGGGAGGAGCGTTTCGGGCTTCTGGCCGTTGCGGTTCATCATGATGATCTCGCGGACCTCGGAGGCCGGGAGCGGGTACATCTTGGCGAGGGAGCCCTTCTCGTAGGAGAAGTACATCGTCTCCGCCAGGATGTCCGTCTTCACCAGGTAGGCCAGGCCGTCCTCGAATTCCAGCGGTTCGGAGACCTTCGGGATGCGCGAGTGCGCGTCCATATAGTTGGAGACCTCGTAGTTCAGGCAGCACTTGAGCTTGCCGCACTGACCCGCGAGCTTCTGCGGATTCAGGGAAAGGTCCTGGACCCGCGCGGCGGAGGTAGTGATGGACTTGAACTCCGTGATGTAGTTCGCGCAGCACAGTTCGCGGCCGCAGATGCCCAGGCCGCCGATCAGGCCGGCTTCCTGCCGGGCGCCGATCTGCTTCATCTCCACCCGGATGTGGAACTCCTCGGCGAAATCCTTGATCAGCTGGCGGAAGTCCACGCGGCCGTCGGCGATGTAGTAGAAGATGGCCTTCGTGCCGTCGCCCTGGAACTCCACGTCCCCGATCTTCATCTCCAGGCCCAGGTTCGCCGCCAGCACGCGCGAGCGGATCATCGTCTCCTGCTCGCGGGCGATGGCGTCCTGCCAGCGCTCGATGTCGTAGGTCTTCGCCTTGCGGTAGATCTTCCGGAAAACCGTTTTCTCCGGGTCCACGTTCCGGCACTTCATCTGCCGGGCCACGATCGGCCCCTCCAGCGTGACGATGCCGAGGTCGTGGCCCGTCTGGGCCTCCACCACGACGAGGTCGCCGGTCTTGATGGTCTGGCCGGAAGCATTGACATAGAAGCCTTTGCGGGTATTCTTGAAACGGACCTCGAAGATATTGTTGTACTGTTCCTGGCCGATGCCCTTGAGGTAGTCGTACACCTCCAGCTTGCAGCAGCCCTGGCGGTAGCGGATCTCCTCCACCCCCGCCTCCTCGTTGCCGCTGATCACGCAGCCCCGGAAGCAGTCATAGCGTACATTCTCGTTCGTGTCGATCATAATGCAGTCATATAGAGCCGGTTCACCAAGTCGGTGAACAGGATTCTCTGGTTAACGTTCCGCTCCAGCAAAAGGAGCGCCCGGTCCAGCGCGACGAGCGCCTGGCGGGAAAAAGTCTTGCGCAGTTTCGCGGCCATCTCCTCGTAGAACGGCTTTTCGTCGCCGAGGAGGTCCGCCAGCTCCGGCAGGCCCTGCTGCAGGAGGAAAACGTTCCTGAGGCCTTCCGAAGCCACCCGGCAGAAGCGCTTCTGCCTCTCGCGGGAGCCGAGGTCCGCGGCCGCGTCCGCCACCTCCAGCGCTCCCAGGAGGTCCTTCCGGACCAAGGCGTCCAGGAGGTCGTGGAAGAGGTCGGTCATCTCGGTCGTTTCCGCCCCCTCTTTCGCGTGGACAAGGCGGTCCTCCTCCCGGGAGAACGGCCGGACGCGCATGAACAGGCAGCGGGAGAAAATGGTCGTCAGGACCTTCTCCGGCTGGAGCGTGACCAGCAGGAACAGAGTCTTCTCCGGCGGTTCCTCGACCATTTTCAGGAGGGCGTTCGCCGCCTGCGGGTTCATCTTCTCAGGCAGATACACGACGACCGTCCGGTACCCGCCTTCCACGGCGGACAAGGACAGTTTCTCCAGGATGGAGCGCGCCTCATTGACCGAGATGAGGCCCTGTTTCCCTTCGATGCCGATGGCCTCATAGAGCTCGTTCTCAAAGAAGCAAGGGTTCTCCGTCAGCAATTCACGCCACGGGCCGATGAACCGGTCGGACACCGGCTTGTCCGGTCCCGCCACCGGGAAGACGAAATGGATGTCCGGATGGATGAGCTTCTTCACCCGGGGGTTGTGCCCATAGACTTCGTCCAGGAAATCGAGGATGAGCGGGAAGGCGCCGCCGCCGTCGTTCTGGTGGAACAGCATCGCATGCGGAATCCGGCCGCTCTCCGCCATCTGCCGGAGGGCCGCCGCGAGGGGCGCGTTGCTGCTCATCGTTTCCATCGGTCAATAATTCCTTTCGCCCACATAGCGGGCCAGTTCCACGAGATACGGCTTTTCCGCGGACGACGGGAGTTCGTCCAGGCAGGAAACCGCCTCGTCGATGTATTTGTCCATCTCCGCCACGGCTTTGTCCAAGCCGTCCCGTTCCAGGACGAACGCCAGGACCCGGTCCGCCAGGGCGGGCTCGTCGGAAATCCTTCCGACCAGCGCCCGGACCGCCGCGGCCTCCTCCGCCGTCGCCGAATCCAGCGCACACAGCAGCGGGAGGGTGATCTTCTGCTCCTTGAGGTCGATGCCCACGGGCTTCCCCAGCGCCTCGTCCCCGGCATAGTCCAGGATGTCGTCCCTGATCTGGAACGCGATGCCCAGGTTCCGGGCGTAGCCGGCCAGGGCGGCGGTCCATTCCTCCGGCGCGCCGGCGGAGACGGCGCCGGACAGGACGGACGCCTCGAAGAGCGAAGCCGTCTTGGAATAGACGATCCGGAGGTAGTCTTCGCGGGTCGTATCGCAGCTGGAGGCCTTCTCGAGCTGGAGCATCTCCCCTTCCGCCAGGTCGGAGAGCGTCTTCGCGAACAGGCGGATCGCCCGCTCGCTGTAGCGCTCCGCGTCCAGGATGCGGCGGATGGCCTTCACCAGCCAGTAATCGCCGATCAGCACCGAGGCGGGGCTCGAGAGGATGGACATCACCGTAGGCTTTCCCCGCCGGGTGGCCGCGCCGTCCACGACATCGTCGTGCAGCAGGGTCGCGTTGTGAATCATCTCGGCGGCGGCCGCGAAGCGGACCGTGTCGCCGTTGATCCCGCCGCAGGCGCCGGCGGACAGCAGCGTCAGCATCGGCCGCATCAACTTCCCGCCC
This sequence comes from Bacteroidales bacterium, assembly GCA_017429205.1. Next base: position 40,242 of record JAFRPH010000042.1, on the reverse strand, counting down.
TGCGACAGCAGGGACTGGTTCGTCGCGTCCAGCAGCGCGATGTCGCTCTTCAGGGAAGCCTCCAGCAAGGCGGAGACTTCCTCCATCGGTCCGGCCAGGAAGGCCTTGAGCGCGCGGATATCCATTTACTTCAAGTGTTCAGCCAGTTCGGGGACCGTGTCGGCGAAGATGATGAGGGCCCGGTCGCCGGAAGTCAGCATCCCGGTCGCCTCGTAATGGTCCAGCAGGGCCTTGAAGGGGTCGAAGAAGCCGTCCACGTTCAGGACGAGCAGCTTGCCGTCGTACCGCCCCAGCTTCACCAGGACGTGCGACTCGATCAGTTCGTCCAGGGTGCCGATGCCGCCGGGAAGGGCGATGACTGCCGATGTCCCTTCGCGCATCCGCTCCTTCCTTTCCGCCATCGTGTCGGTCCAGACGAGTTCGGTCAGGTTCGGGTACTCGAGCCCCTTCATGAACCGCGGAAGCACGCCGATGTGGTCGCCGCCGAGACGGTCCATCTCGTCGGCGATCACCCCCATCGTCCCGCGGAAACTGCCGCCGGAGACGAGGGTCCATCCATACGCGTGCAGCGCGCGAACCACTTCACGCGCTGCCTCGTTGTACTTGGGGTCGATGTCGTAACTGGCCGAGCAGAAGACGACCGCCTTGCGCCGGGGCATCTGCTAGAACAGGATGGCCAGGTTGATCTTCATTCCCTGGTAGTTCTTCAGGTGGTCGTACGGATACTTGATCTCACCCAGTTTGGACGTATTGTAGAGGGCTCCGAAATTCCGGAACAGCTGCCAGCTGATCTGGACGTGGCTGGCGATTTCCACGCCGAAGCCGGCGCCCACGCCGTATTCAAGCTTGCTCCTTGCCTGAAGCGCCTTGTCGTTGGAGAAGTCGGCGTTGGCCAGCTTCTGGCTCTCTTTGCCACCCAAGGAATAGCCCATAAAGGGTTCCACGAAGAGGTAAGGACGGAAAGCCAGCAGGTCCGGACCCCACTGGAGGCCCAAGCCGAGCTCCACGTTGTTGCTTCGGGACACGATGATGTTGTCGAGCGCGCCCACGTTTTCCTGAACATTGGCGCCCTTGACCTGCCAGAGCAGTTCGGGCTGGACGGCGAAGCCGGCGCCGAGGTCGGCCTTGTAGACGACACCTGCGCTGTACAGGACCACGGCCTTGGTATCCTTGGGATTCGAGACACCGTTCATCTTGGAGAGGGTCATACCTCCGGTCACGCCGAACTGCTGGGCGTTGAGGGCCGCCATCGAGGCGAAGAGAGCGGCGATGACAATCAGTTTCTTCATATTGCTATGCTTTTATCAGTGTTTGACTTAAAAAAGGATGGCGAGGGAGAACTTGATTCCCTCGAAATTCTTGACTTTTTCCAGGGACTCCGTCCCGGCCTCCGCAGGCTTGCTGAACATCGTGCCGAGGTTGTTGAACCATTGGACGGAAAGCTGAAGATGATCGGAGATCTCCAGGCCGGCGCCCAGGCCGAAACCGTACTCGAACTTGTTCTTGGCCTGGCTGGCCCAGGCCTGGAAGGATTCGTTCCCCCGGTCGGTGGACGAAACCCGATAGCCGACGAACGGCTCGGCGAACACGTACGGGCGGAACGCGGCGAGGTGCGGGCCCCACTGGAGCCCCAGGGGAACCTCCACGAAACCGGTCTTCACCTTGAAATCCTCCTCCGTCGCGGTGCTGAGATGGCCCACGTTGGCCCCTTTCACCTGGTACAGGACGGCAGGCTGGATGGCGAAGCCGGAAGGAAGGTTGAACTTGTAGGTCAGGCCGGCGTGATACAGGCTGATGGCGTCCGCGGAGGCCATCTTCACGGAAGAGGAGGTCAGGCCCACGAGAAAACCGAACTGGGCATGCGCGCCGGCGGCCAGGATCATCGAGGCGGCTACGGCGGCGACCAGGGTCAGGAACCGTTTCATCGGCCTACAGGTTGGCGTTGATCTTGTCCACGAGGGCGCTCTTGGGCATCGCGCCCACGGAGCGGTCCACCATCGCGCCGTTCTTGAAGAAGAGCAGCGTGGGAATGCTCATGATGCGGAAGCGCATCGCAATCTCGTCGGCGTCGTCCACGTTCACTTTGACGACCTCGATCTTGTCCGCCATCTCCGCCTCGACTTCGTCGAGCAGCGGGGAAAGCATGCGGCACGGGCCGCACCAAGTGGCCCAGAAGTCCACGATGACGAGCTTCTCGCTCTGGAGGAGTTCGTCGAAACTGGTATTGGTAGCAATCTTTGCCATAACAGAAAGGGTTTTAGCGTTTCGCAAATATAATGAAAAAAACTTACAACGCGTCCTCCACGGGAAGCACGTACGCCCGCAGGCCCAGCTTGGGATTGTCGCGGTCCGTCGTGCGGAGCCGGTCCATGATGTCCGCCACCAGGGCGTCGTCCACGGCCGTCAGGACGGCGTGGTTCTGCGTGGGCCAGGCGTGGTTGCCCAGGTGGGGTTCGCCGGTCTCGGTGCCGCGGCCGCCGATCTCTTCCCAGACGGTGTAGCCCCGCTGGCCGCAAGCCTCCAGGAGTTCCACGATCTCCTGGTTGTAGGCCTGGTTGTATACAATGAATATCGCTTTCATAGACTATGCGTTTTTCCGGGCCTTGCGGCGCTCGCGGTGTTCGGTGATGCCGCAGTACAGGACCGGGATGATGACGAGGGTGATGAGGGTGGAGATGGAAAGGCCCCAGGCCACGGTGACGCCGAGTCCGTTCCACATCTCGGATCCTTCGCCCCGGCCCCACGCCATCGGCAGCATGCCGCAGACGGTGGTGAGGGTGGTCATCAGGATCGGGCGGAGACGGCTCCGGGCGGCGGTGACGGAGGACTCGCGGACGCTCATCCCGCGCTCCTGGCACAGGATGGTGTAGTCGATGAGCACGATACCGTTCTTCACCACGATACCCAGGAGGATGATGATGCCGATGAGGCTCATCACGCCGACGGCCATCCCGTGGAGCATGTTTCCGAGCGCGACGCCCGTGAAGGCGAACGGGATGGAGAACATGATCACCAGCGGGCCCAGGAAGGACTCGAACTGGGAGGCCATCACCATATACACGAGGATGACGATGAGGAGCATCAGGAGGATCATGTCGGAGAACATCGACTGCTGCTCTTCATAGTCGCCGCCGATGTCCCAGGACAGCTCGGCCGGGAGCGGCTCGGCCTCCATCAGGGAGGTGACGAAGTCGACGCCCTCGCTGAGGGCGTGGCCGCGGGCCATCATGCCGCTGACGGTGATGTAGCGGTCGCGGTTCTTGCGGGTGATGGTGGGCGGGACCTTGGATTCGACGACCTCGCCGAGGTCGCGGACCTTGATGCCGCGGCCCATCGCGTTGTGGACCACGATGTTCTCGATGTCCTCCACGCTCTCGCGGAACTCCGGCGCGAAGCGGACGCGGATGTTGTACTCCTCGCCGTCCTCGCGGTAGTAGGAAGCTACGGTGCCGCTCATCGCCGCGCTCACGGCGGCGGCCGCGGTGGTGGAAGTCAACCCGTTGAGCGCCAGCTTCTCGCGGTCGAAATCGACCTCGTATTCCGGCGTGTACTGGTCGCGGCTCAGGACCACCTGCACGAAGATCGGATTCTCCAGCATCTTCGCGCGGAGGCGCCGCGCCTCGGTCTCCGTGGCCTCGAAGTCATAACCATAGATTTCCAGCTGGACGGCGCTGCGGCCGCCCATACCCATACCGCCTTCGGTGACGGTGGACTTGTTGATCTCCGGGAAGAGCTTGAGGTCCTCGCGGATAAGGTCGGCGATCTCGGAGGTGGAGCGCTTGCGGTTCTCCATAGACCCGACATTGACGTTCATCGAGATCAGGTAGGTGCCGTTGTTTCGCATCGACGCGAAAGCGTTCTGGGAATCGGCCTGGCCGAAGTTGTAGCTCAGGACCTTGATCTCGGGCACGTCGGCGACGATCTTCTCGTAGATGCGCGCCGCGAGGTCGCGGGTGACGTCCTGCGCCGTGCCGATGGGCAGTTCCACGGAAACCTGGATCCGGCCCTGGTCCTGCGTCGGGAAGTACTCGGTCTTCATCCGGGGGACGTAGAGGGCGATGACGACGGCGAAGACGACGGCCGCGCCCAGCAGCACGAGCTTCTTGTGGTTCATGCACCAGGCGATCATCTTGGAGTATCCGCGGGAGATGGCGTCGAGGAAGCGGTTCACCGGGTCGAAGATGAAGTGGTACAGCTTGCCGCTCTTGTTCTCGATGGTGAGAAGCTGCGAGCACAGCATCGGGACGAGGGTGAGGGCGGCGGTCGTGGACACGATCATGATGATGGACACGATCCAGCCCAGCTGTCGGAACATGATGCCGGCCATGCCGGAGATCATCGTCAGCGGGAGGAACACGCACAGCATCGTGAGGGTGGAGGCGATGACGGAGATGCCCACCTCGGCGGTGCCGTGGACGGCGGCCTCCTTGGGCTTCTCGCCCCGTTCCAGGTGCGTGGTCACGTTCTCCAGGACGACGATGGCGTCGTCCACGACCATGCCGATGGCGATGGACAGGGCGGACATCGAGATGATGTTCAGGGTGTTGCCCGTCGCGAAGAGGTACATCAGCGAGGCCAGGAGGGCGATCGGGATGGACAGGACGACGATCAGGGTACCCTTCCACCGGCCCAGGAAGATGTACACGATGAGCATCACCACGAGGAACGTGATGAGAATCGTCTCCTTCAGGGAGTTGATGGTACGGAGGATGTTGTCGGAAGAGTCGACGACCGGAGTGATCTTGATGTCGGACGGCAGGTTGCGCTGCAGCTTGGCGAGCTCCTTCTTGACGCCGCGGATCACGTTCACGGTGTTGTAGCCGGACTGCTTCTGAATGATGATCTGCGCGCCACGGACGCCGTTCGTGTAGGATTCCTGCGACTTTTCTTCCAGGCCGTCCGTCACGCGGGCGACGTCCCGGAGATAGATCACGCCCCCGTTCGCGTTCCCGAGGACGATGTTCTCCAGCTCGGAGGGATCCTTGAACTCTTTCTTGATGCGGAGGGTGTAGGTGTCGGAGCCGATGTCGATGCTGCCGGAAGGCACGTTCCGGTTCTCGGCCGCGATGACCTGGGAGATGGAGGCGATGGACAGGCCGTAGGCCTCCAGCTTGTTCGGGTCGCAGTAGACGTGGATCTCGCGCTGGGGCGCGCCGTTCACGGAGACCGTGCCCACGCCGGTGACGCGGGCCAGCGGCGTGGCGACACGCTCGTCGAGGATCTTGTCGAGGGCGGAGACGCTCTGGTTCGCGGTGGCCGACATGATCATGATGGGCATGTCGTCCGCGCTGAACTTGAAGATGGTCGGGGAGGAAGCGCCGTCCGGGAGGGTCTGGCTGGCCATCGACAGCTTGTCACGGACGTCGTTCGTCGCGACTTCGATGTCGGTGCCGTACTCGAACTCGAGGGTGAGGACGGAGATGTTCTCCCGGGAGTTGGACGTGATGTCCTTGAGGTTCGCGACGCCGTTCAGGGAGTTCTCGAGGGCCTTCGTGAGGTTGTTCTCGACGTCTTCGGCGCTGGCGCCCGGATAGGACGACATCACCATGATGACGTTGGACTCCACGTCCGGGAAGTTGTCCACCGGCAGCCGCGTCAGGGAGAAAAGGCCCAGGATCGCGAACGCCACGAAGATGAGGGCGGTCGTGACCGGATGGTTGACGGATGTCCTGTAGATGCTCATGGGACTTCCGGCTTAGTTGAGGACCACGACCTTGACGCCATCCTTGAGGGTGGCCTGTCCCTTGCTGACGATCGTCGCCCCTTCGGCGACGCCGTCCACGACCTCGTACTCGGCGCCGATGTGGCGGCCGATGGTCACGGGCACGTAGCTGACGGTGTCGTCGTTGTTCAGCAGGTAGACGAACTTCTGGCCGGTGCCTTCCTGCTTGACGATGCAGCGGTCGGGCAGCACGATGCGGTGGTTGGTGCCGAAGTTCACGGTCACGCGGGCGAACATGCCCGGCCGCAGGGCGCGGTCGGCGTTCTGGACGACCACCTCGGCGTTGAAGGTGTGGGTGGCGGCGTTGATGGTCGGATACAGGCGGTTCACCTTGCCGGTGAAAGAGCGGCCCGGGAGGGCGTCCACGGTGATGGAGACGGTGTCCCCCTTCTTCACCTTCGTGTACTCGTTCTCGGAGATGCCCACGAGGAGCTTCACCGGAACCACCTGCTGGACGGTGAACAGCGGGGCGCTCATCGCGAACATGTCCCCCACGTCGAAGTTGCGGGCGGTCACGAAGCCGTTGATCGGGCTGCGGAGGATGGTGTTCTCCAGGAGGTTCTGGTAGTTGGTCTTGCGGACCTTGTAGCCGAGCTCGGCGGCCTCGAAGTCGGACTGGGACACGCCGCCTTCCTCATAGAGGCCCTTCAGGCGGGCGTATTCGATCTCGTCGTTCTGGATCTGGAGCTCGAGCTGTTCCAGCTGGAGGCGGTCCATCTCGGCGAGGACCTGGCCCTTCACGACATAGTCCCCCACTTCCACGTTGATCTTGCGGATGCGGGCGCCGGTCTGGGGCATGATGTTGTTGGTGGCGTAGGCCTCCACGGAGGAGGAATAGGTGCTTTCCTGGGCGACGTCCCGGGCGGTGGCGGAGACCACCTCGACGGAGGGAGTGACGTTGGCCTGGGGGCCGGGAGCGCCGGGGCCCGGCTGCTGCTGGTTACCGCCCCTGCTGCCGCAGGAGGCCACGGCCAGGGCGGCCAGGACGGGGATGATGATTCTGCAGTTCATATCGTTAATTCGCGTTAAAATCGTAACCGAGGGTCTGTTCCAGGCCGGCCTTCGCGATGACGAAGTTGTAGATGGCCTGGGAGACGGCGAGACGGGACTGGGTGAGCGTGAGTTCCACGTTGTTCAGGTCCGTGAGGGTGCTCTTGCCGAGCTGGTAGGACTTGACGGCGATGTCGTAGGCCTTCTCCGCGGAGGCGAGGGCCTCCTTCGAGGCGTCGTAGGTGCGCATCGCCGTGTCCATCGTGCCGAGGCTCTGGCGGATGCCGATGCGGAGCTGGCGCTCGGCGTTCTCGCGCTGGAGGTCGAGTTCGTCGGCCTGGACGCGCGTCTGCTTGATGGCGTGGTAGCGCTGGCCGCCGGAGAAGATGGGGATGGACAGGCTCAGGCCGATGGTGGAGGACGGGAACCACTTCCACTGGCTCAGGTTGAAGATGTCGCTCTGGGTCAGGTAGGAGTAGGAGAAGGTCATCGCGAGGGTCGGAAGGTAGGCGTACTGCTGCATCCGGATCTGCCGGGAGAGCATCTCGGCCTGCTGCGCGAGCTGGCGGAGCTGCGAGTTGCCGTCCAGCGAGGCGCCTTCGCCTTCGGCGATGTCGCTGAACATCTGTCCGGCATAGTCTTCGAGGGTGCCGGCGATGTCGATGTTCCGTTCCAGGTCCACGCCCATCACGGCCTTGAGCTGCCACAGGGCGAGTTCCACGGAGTTCTCCGCGTTGTACAGGTTCGGGATGGCGGCGGCCACATTGGCCTTCGCGCGGGTCAGGTCCAGTTCGGACGCCCGCGCCGCATTGTAGCGCATCTCGGTCAGGCGGAAGTTCTCCACCGCGTTCTCATAGACGGAATTGTACACCTTGTACGCCTCTTTCGCGAAGAGGATGCCGTAATAGGCCTGCTTCACGGACGCGACCGTCCCGAGACGGGACTCGCGCGCCTGCTCCACGGCCAGTTCCACCTGGTCGCCGGTGAGGCGGAGACTCTCCCAGAGCTGGAAGTTGACCAGCGGCATCTGCGCGCTGAGGCCGAAGGTGACCGAGTGGGTACGGCCCATTTCCATCGGCTCGGAGGATCCGCCGCTCTCCTTGCCCGCATCCGGGTCCACATACGGGACGAACGGGACGCCGGTTCCGGCATACAGCTGCTCGATGTAGTACATGATGGGGTTCATCAGGGACGCCATCATACCGGCCATGCCGCCACCGCCCGAGGAGCCTTCTCCGTCACCGTCCTTCTTGTCGGAGCCGAAGTAGACTTTCTGCTTCTTGAGGGCGTAGCTGTACATGCCGGAGGCGCTCACCTGCGGGAGCAGGGCTGCATAGGAGCCCTTGCGGGCGTACTGCTGCCGCTCGATCTCCATATCCGCGACCTTCACGGACGTGTTCTCGCTGAGGGCGATCTTCAGGGCGTCCTCCAGCGTGAGGACGACCTTCCCCGCCTCTGACTGCGGGGCTGCGTCCTGATACTGCGCCAGCGCCGGAAGCGCCAGGAAAGCGCTTGCGGCGAGGAGGGCAATTCGTTTCAAATACATATGCTAACTAACTGATAATCGATTATGCAAGGGGCTTCGCGTAATGCGTGGCTTCTTTCTTGGGCTTCTGCTGTTCCGGATGGACGGCCCGGGCGGGCATCCGCTTCTTGTACGCCCACACGAGGAAGAAAACGCCCAGCAGGATGAACGGGATGGACAGGAGCTGGCCCATGTTCAGGACCATCGTCTGCTCGAACTCCACCTGCGGCTCCTTGATGAACTCGATGAGGAAACGGCTGCCGAAGCACACGATGAGGAAGATGCCGATGAACTGGCCGCGGAGCATCTGGTCCAGCTTCTTCCAGTACAGGCCGATGAGGACGAAGCCCAGCAGCAGGTAGGTGAAACCTTCGTAGAGCTGCGTCGGATGCTTGGGTTCCGTCTCGCCGCGGAGCTCGAAGACGAAGCCCCAGGGCAGGTTGGTCACGTCGCCGTAGATTTCGGAGTTGAACAGGTTGCCGAAGCGGATGAAGGCGCCGGCGAAGGCCACCGCGATGGCCAGGTGGTCCAGCAGCCACACGAAGTCGAAATCGTGCTTCTTCCCATAGTGGTTCGCGAACCACCACATCCCGAGGATCAGGGCGATGGTGCCGCCGTGGCTGGCGAGGCCGCCCTTCCACGGCATGAAAATCTCCCAGAATCCCTGCCAGCTGCCCAGGTAGTAGTCCGGCTGATAGAACAGGCAGTGCCCGAGACGGGCGCCCACGATGGTGCAGATCAGCAGGGTGTACAGCAGCGGATCGAGCAGTTTCGTGTCGATCTTCTCGCGCTGGAAAAACCATTTGAAGATGAACCAGCCCAGGATGAAGCCGCTCACGAACAGGAGCGAATACCAGCGGAGTTCGAAACCTCCGATATGCAGGATGGCCGGGTCGACGTGCCAATGGACGACAAGTTCACGCATAAGCATCACAGTTTCAATTGCTCAATCTTTGTAGATTCCTTGAGCAGAAGTAATCTACAAAGATAATGCTTTACTGCACAAAGTACAAAAAAAACGTGCGGGCGTATGTGCCCGCACGTGTAGAAAAAGCCGATTCCGAACCGGACTTACCGCTTCAGCCGGACGAAGATGCTCAGGGGGAGGACTTTGCCGAAGGCGTCGCGGAGGGCCAGCTCGCCGCTTTCGAGGGCGACGAAGGCACCGTCGTGGCCGGGGGCGGCCGTGAAGCCGTCTTCGGGCCGCAGGCCGAAGGCTTCGCGGACGGTCGTCTCGCCCAGCATCGCGGAGTAGCCGTTCGAATAGAGGTTCAGGACCATGAAGGAGTCGCGCGGGGAAAGGATCTGCGCGACGTTTTTGAGGAGGTCGAACAGGAGCTCGTCCAGTTTCCACTTCTCCCCGTCCGGGCCGTGTCCATAGGCGGGCGGGTCCAGGATGATGCCCTGGTAGCGGTTGCCCCGCTTGGCCTCGCGCTTCGCGAATTTCAAAGCGTCTTCCACCACCCAGCGCACGCCGTCCAGGCCGCTGCGGTCCATATTTTCGCGCGCCCAGGTGACGACCTGGCGCACGGAGTCGAGGTGCGTGACGTCGGCGCCCGCGGCCTTGGCGGCCAGCGAGGCGGCGCCCGTGTAAGCGAACAGATTCAGCACCTTGGGCGCGCCCAATCCGTTCGCCTGGCAGATGCGCCCCAGGCGCCGGGTCTCCCGGTAGATGAACTCCCAGTTGGGGGCCTGCTCGGGAAACACGCCCACGTGCTTGAAGGAGGTGAGGCCGAGGCGCAGGGCGATGTGCAGGTCCGAGGCCGCGTGCGTCTCAGGGTCCGGGGCGCCGTTGTAGGCGATTCCCCATTGGTCGTCCATCTTGCGGACTTTCTCCCAGGTGCCGCTGTCCTCCTTGCCGGCCTTGCCGAAGCCGGCGCCCGGCCGGAACACCACGTGGCACTGGCGCTTCCATTCGCTCTCCGGGAGCGACGGCGCCCACAGGGCCTTCGGCTCCGGACGCCGGAGCACGTACTTGCCGAAGCGCTCCAGCTTCTCGCCGCGTCCCGAGTCGATCAGCTGATAGTCTTTCCAGTATTCCGCAGGGTATTCGATGGTCATAGCCTTTGATTTTTATGCAAAGATAGTTAAATTTGTGGACTGGAAAATTCTTAACTCTAATATCTGATATGCAACAGTTCATCGACAGTTATGACTTCACCGGCAAGAAGGCCATCGTGAGAGTCGACTTCAACGTTCCCCTCGACGAGAACTTCAACATCACCGACGACACCCGCATCCGCCGGGCGATGCCCACCCTCAAGAAGATCCTCGAGAAGGGCGGCGCCGTCATCATCATGTCCCACCTCGGACGTCCCAAGAAGGTGGATCCGAAGTTCTCCCTGAGCCACATCGTGGACCACGTGTCCGAGTGCCTGGGCGTTCCCGTCCAGTTCGCCGCCGACTGCCAGAAGGCGGACGAGCAGGCCGCGGCCCTGAAGCCGGGTGAGGCCCTCCTCCTGGAGAACCTCCGCTTCTACGCCGAGGAAGAAGGCAAGCCGCGCGGCCTCGCCGAGGACGCCTCCGAGGAAGAGAAGAAGGCCGCCAAGAAGGCCGTCAAGGAGTCCCAGAAGGCCTTCGTCAAGAAGCTCGCCTCCTACGCCGACTGCTACGTGAACGACGCTTTCGGCACGGCCCACCGCGCCCACGGCTCCACCGCCCTCATCGCCGAGTACTTCCCGAACGACAAGATGTTCGGCTACCTGATGGAAGGCGAGATCAAGGCCATCGACAACGTCCTGAAGAACGCCCAGCGCCCGCTGACCGCCATCATCGGCGGCTCCAAGGTCTCCTCCAAGCTCGCGGTCCTGAAGAACCTCGTCGGCAAGGTGGACAACCTGATCATCGGCGGCGGCATGGGCTACACCTTCATCAAGGCCCTCGGCGGCCACATCGGCCAGTCCCTGCACGAGGACGACCTGATGCCGGACGCCCTCGAGATCCTGAACACCGCGAAGGAGAAGGGTGTCAATGTCTCCCTGTCCGTCGCGACCGTCTGCGGCCAGGCTTTCGACAATGACACGCCTCGTCAGATCTTCGACATCTACAACATTCCGGACGACTGGGAGGGCATGGACGCTTCCCCGGCATCCCTCGAGAACTGGCGCAAGATCATCCTCGCCTCCAAGACCATCCTCTGGAACGGTCCCGTGGGCGTGTTCGAGCTCCCGAACTTCGCGAAGGGTACCCTCCAGATCGCCCAGGATCTGGCCGATGCCACGGCGCAGGGCGCCTACACCCTCGTCGGCGGCGGTGACTCCGTCGCGGCCGTGACCCAGATGGGTTATGCCGACAAGGTCTCCTACGTCTCCACCGGCGGCGGCGCGATGCTCGAAGCCATCGAAGGCAAGATTCTCCCCGGCATCGCCGCGATCCAGGACTAAGACCCCCGGACTTCATCAAGAACCGACCGTCTCGACGGTCGGTTTTTTTGTGCCGATGGTGGTCCAGGAGACTGACCTCCATCGACAGAAAAGGGGGTAAAACGCTGATGGTGGTCCAGTGATTGGACCACCATCGGCATTCATCGAGCGGGGAAGCCCCTATTCTTCCACTTCCAGGGAATCCACCGAATCCGGTGCGGCGGCGCGGTCCTGTTCGGGCTCCAGGCGGCCGGTGGCGACCCGGACGAGGAGCTCGAGCGAGTCGAGGAGCCGGTCGGAGAGGTCCTTGTCGCCGTACTCCTTGAAGACGTCGGCGAGGTAGACGATGCAGCGGTGGCAGCTCTCGAAGCTGGAGGACGCGTAGTCGTAGAACTCCAGGTAGAAGCGGGAGGAGTCCAGCAGGCCGTCGGCCAGTTTCAGGCCCAGCTCGCGGGCCTTGTCCTTCTCGCCCAGGAAGTAGTAGTTCTCCACCATCTGGATGACCATATAGTCGTTGCTGCTGAAGCCCAGCGAGATGGACTCCAGGGGGAAGTTCTCCTCCGGGAAGTTCTTCTGGCACAGGTCCATGATCTCCAGGGCCTTCTCGTCCTCGCGGGCGTCGATGAGCGCGTTCGCGACGTTCAGGAACAGCTGGCGCTGGGAAAGCACGCCCATGAAGGTGTACAGGTTCTGGTAGTCCACGAACCAGTCCTTGCGGCTCAGGGCGTCCCACTTGAAGGTGCCGTCCGTCATCTTGCGGTACAGGTCGTCGGCGTCGACGATGCCGGGATCCGTCGAGGTGATCTTGTTCTTGAACGGGACGAACCGGTAGGAGAAGCCGTCATACATCAGGTAGTCCTTGATGCCGATGTTCAGGTCGCCGCCCATGTTCAGCAGGTTCAGCGGGCGGTCCCACTGGTAGTTCGACAGCAAGTCGAGCATGAAGAGCTCCGGCTTGGTGATGTAGTTCTTGTCCTCGGACATCGTGAGGGTGATGGTCTCGGGGATCTCGTCGGCGAAGGCCTCGGGGACGATGCCGGACTTCAGGCAGTTCTCCTTGTTCACGGGGATGACGATCTTCCGGGCGCAGATGAAGTCCACCTTCCGGCGGGAGGTCAGCTCCGCCTTCATCTTCGGGTCCTTGAACACGTCCATCACGTCCTGGATCATCATCGGCGAGCCGTCGTCATAGGTGATGAAGACGTACTCGTTGGTGCCGTACAGGTACTGCGACTGCGGGACGGTGAGCGGCAGGGGCTTGGACTCGTTGCAGGCCCATTTCATCTGGTCGATGTACCAGTCGGTGCCCAGCAGGGAGGTGTTCACCACGCGGACGTCGGTCCGGCAGCCTTCGATTTCCTGCGCGTACCAGAGCGGGAAGGTGTCGTTGTCGCCGTGGGTGACGAGCATGCCGTTCGGGCCCACGGAATTCAGGTAGTTCTCCGCCATCTCCGTGGAGGTGTAGCGGTTGGAGCGGTCGTGGTCGTCCCAGTTCTCCTCCGCCATCAGGGCGGGAACGCCGAGGCACAGGACGGACGCGCCGACGGCCACGGCCTTGGAGGCCTTGCCCTTGGTCGCGTCGTTGATCCACTCATACAGCGCCGCGACGCCGAGGCCGATCCAGATGGCGAACATGTAGAAGGAACCCGCATAGGCATAGTCCCGTTCGCGCACCTGGTAAGGCGGCTGGTTGAGGTACAGCACGATGGCGATGCCCGTCATGAAGAACATCAGGAACACGATCCAGGAGCCGCGCTTGTCGCGGTCGAACTGGAACACCAGGCCCAGGAGGCCCAGCAGGAGCGGCAGGAAGAAGTAGTGGTTCTTGCCCTTGTTCTCCAGGAGGGTGGCCGGGGCGTCGCGCTGGTCGCCGAGGCGGAACCGGTCGAGCGGGCCGATGCCGCTCTCCCAGTTGCCGTAGAACAGTTCGCCCGGGGTCGGGCTGTGGATCTCGTTCTGGCGGCCGACGAAGTTCCACATGAAGTACCGCCAGTACATCCAGTTCAGCTGGTAGTCGAAGAAGAAGCGGAGGTTCGCCCCGAAGGTGGGCTTCTTGTGGGTGGCCCCCTTCACGCGGATGCCCTTGCCGTCCATATAGGACTCGTAGAACTCGATGTGGGAAGGGCTGGCGCTGGACCACATGCGCGGGAAAAGCATCTTGCCCTCCGGGAGGTAGTCCGCGTCGGCGGGGCCGTCGGCATGGACATACTTGCCGTTCAGGGGCGCCCAGTACTTGTCGTTCTTGAGGTCGTACGGCGCGTCGAAGTACTGGCCGTACAGGAGCGGCGTGGAGCCGTACTGCTCACGGGACAGGTACCGCACGAGGGTATAGGCGTTGTCCGGCTGGTACTCGTTGGTCGGGGTCTTGACGGAGGAGCGGATAATGACGATGGAGAACAGCGAGAAGCCGATCACCAGGGTCGTCACGCACAGCATCACCGTGTTCCAGAACACCTTGTCCTTCTTCAGGGTCGCGAACAGCGCCCAGAAGCACAGGGCCAGCAGCGCCACCATGAAGAACAGGGCGCCGCTGTTGTACGGCAGGCCGAAGCCGTTCACGAAGATGCGGTCGAAGAAGGCCGCCAGCTTCGGGAGGTACGGAATGAACAGGAACACCAGCAGGGCCTCGATCACGACGCCGATGAGGAAGATCGCCGCGAGCTGCTTGAACGGCAGCTGCTTGTCCTCGTTCTTCCGGTAGTAGTACATGAACACGAAGGCCGGAATGGTGAGGAGGTTCAGCAGGTGGATGCCGATGGAAAGGCCCATCAGGAAGGCGATCAGCACGATCCAGCGGTTCGCGTGGGGCTCGTCGGCCTCTTCGTACCACTTGCACATCGCCCAGAAGACGAGGGCCGTCACCAGGGACGACATCGCGTACACCTCGCCCTCCACGGCGGAGAACCAGAAGGTGTCGGAGAACGTGTAGGCCAGGGCGCCCACGGCGCCGGCGCCGAAGATGGCGACCGCCTGCGCCACGCTGTAGCCGTCCTTCCCCGGCTTCACGAGCCGCTTGGCGAAGAACACCGTCGTCAGGTACAGGAAGAAGATGGTGAGGGCCGACAGGATGCCGTTCATCGCGTTCACCGCCACGGCCGCCTTCTCCGGCGGGAACGGGATGGTGAAGATGCGCGCAAACAGCTGGAACACAGGGTTTCCCGGCGGGTGGCCCACCTCCAGCTTGTAGGATGAGGCGATGAATTCACCGCAGTCCCAGAAGGAGGCGGTCGGCTCCAGGGTGGACAGGTAGGTCACGCAGGCGATGACGAACACCGCCAGGGCGACGATCCGGTTCCACAGGTTGAATTTCTTATTGTCCATGTACTTCTTTCGCTATATTTTGCAAAGATACGAATAATTCTCGTTATATTTGTCTTGCCAAACCAACCGTGTACGAACCTATGGAACCTGTCGAAATCGTCCCCGTCCGGGGACGGCGCATGCTGAAGCAATTCATCCGTTTTCCCTTCGACCTGTTCAAGGACTGCCCCCAATGGGTGCCCGCCTTCGAGGACGACGAACTGAAGTCCCTCGGCGACGAGAATCCTTCCTTGTCTTTCTGTGAACGGGAGTTGTACCTCGCCAAGCGGGGCGGAAAAATCGTCGGCCGCGTGGCCGCCATCCGCAACCGCAAGGCGAATGAGAAATGGAAGGAGGAGACCGTCCGTTTCGGTTGGATCGACTTCATCGAGGACTTCGACGTCGCGAAAGCGCTCGTGGACGCGGTCGTCGCCTGGGGCCGCACGTGGGGTGCGAAGAAGGTCAAGGGACCCCTCGGCTTCACCGACATGGACCGGGAAGGCCTCCTGGTGGAAGGGTTCGAGCACGACTCCCCCTTCACGGTCATCTACAACTTCCCCTACTACGGCGAGTTCCTGGAGCGGATGGGCTTCACCAAGGATGTGGACTGGACCCAGCGGTACATCGACCTGCCCGACACCCTGCCGCCGATGTTCCAGTACGCGGACCTCGTGGAGAAGCGCTACGGCCTGCACATCTGGCGCGGGAAGAACATCCGGGAAATGGCCAAGCGCGGCCGCGAGATGTTCCACGTCCTGAACGACGCCTTCGCCCCGCTGTACGAATACTCCAAGCTCACGGAAGAGCAGATCGACGGCTACGTGAAGCAGTACGTCCCCATCATGAACAAGGACCTCGTCGCCTTCGTCGTGAACGAGGAGGACAAGCTCGTCGGCTTCACCGTCACGATGCCGTCCATCTCCCGGGCCGTCCGCAAGGCGAAAGGCCGCCTCTTCCCCTTCGGCTTCATTCCCATCCTCCGTTCCCTCCGCCACAACGACACCATCGAGGCGCTCCTCATCGGCGTCCTGCCCGAGTACCAGGGCAAGGGCGCGAACGTGCTGATGTTCAAGTTTATACACGAAAATTGCATCCGCTTGGGAATCAAACGGATGCTTCTGAATCCGCAGCTCGAGGAAAACTACAAGGTCCAGTCCCTGTTCGGGGAATACGACCCGAAGCCGTTCCAGCGGCGCCGCAGCTATGTGATGGAGTTGGAGGCTTAGGCGAGCTGCTTCAGCACATTCTCACACACGTCCCCGACCGTGACGGGCATCGGCTCGCCATCGGGGAAGCGCATCTTGAACTTCTCCTCCACCGCGAGGGAGAGGAGCATCATCGTGAGGGAGTCGATGCCGAGCCCGCGGACGAGCTCGGTATCGAAATTCACGCCAGTCAGGTCCGTGTGCGGACGCAGGACGGTGAGGACTTCCTTCAGGCCGTCGAAAACTTCCTGCTTGGTCATACGCGGGCGACTTTCATGCTGCCGGTGCGCTTGAAATCCTCCGTGCGCACGGTCACTTTCATAATCCGGTGGGTGGAAGGCAGCGTGTCATTGATCTTCTTCACGAGCGCGTCCATGTACGCGGTCACCTCTTCCCAAGGCTTGCCCTCGAAGGCCGGCATGAACGGGAGAATCTCCACGGCGATGACCGGGGCGCCGTTCAGCTCGTCCTCCTTCACCATCGCGTCGCGGACGCACGGATCGGCATAGAAGGGCTCTTCCAGGCTCTCCGGACTCACGTTTTCGCCGTTGGCGAGGATGATGAGGTTCTTGATGCGGCCGGTGATGTACAGGAAACCGTCCTCGTCGATGCGCATCAGGTCGCCGGTGCGGAACCAGCCGTCCTCGGTGAAGGCCTCGGCCGTCTTCTCGGGATCCTTGTAGTAGCCGGAGAACACGTTGTCGCCCTTCACCTGGAGCTCGCCGTCCACGATCCGCACTTCCTGGCCGGGATAGACCTTGCCGATGGAGGTGGGATGGGTGATGGCGTCGGCATTCGCGGAGGTGAGGTTCGCCGTCTCGGTGAGGCCGTAGCCGAAGCAGAACTCGACGCCCAGTTTGGTGAAGATGTCCACCAGGCGCGGGGGCACGTTCGCGGCGCCGGAGATGATCATCCTCAGGTTGCCGCCGAGGAACTGCGGGCCGTACATCTTGCACAGGCCGGCGAGGATGTCGCAGATGCCCGGGACGATCACGAGGAGGGTGGGCTTGATCATCGGGAGCTTGCCGATGGTGGCCTTCATATCCTCGCAGGTATGCATCAGGTTGCCGGTGTAGAAGCAGCCCATGAGGCCGGCGATGGCGCCGAACACGTGGCTCAGGGGCAGGAGGGCGATGTAGCGGTGGACGCCGATCACCTTGCCCGGCTTGAAGATGGCGTTGAAGGAGCCGCGCATGAAGGCGCGGTGGCTCAGGACGGCGCCCTTCGGGGTGCCGGTCGTGCCGCCGGTGAAGAAGATGGCGGCGGGCTGGTCCGGATCCACGACCGTGGCGGGAACGCCTTCCTCGGCGATGGAGGAGGCCGGGAGGACCTTCACGCCCTGGAGCTTCGCCGTGAGGGGCTTGAACTCGTCGCGGACGAAGAGGGCGGCGATGTCGAATTTCATGCAGGAGCCGATGAGGGCCATCTCCGGGAGGGAGGCCGGCAGGTTCATCGCCACGTAACCGGCGCTGGTGACGGCGAGGAACAGCTCGATGGAGTCCTGGCTGTTGCGGTCGAAGATGGCGATGTGCGCGCCCTTCGGAAGGCCGAGGCCTTCGATGACGGCGCGGCGGCGCGCGATGCGCTCACCGAATTCCTTGTACGTAATCGTGTGCGCGAGATCGGAGAGGGCCGGCATGTCGGCGTAGGTCTTCTCCATCCACGGGACGAATTCCCCCATCGTCGGAAGGAAGGGCAGACGCTCCATCTCCTCGCGGGGGACCATGTCATAGAAATAATTGGACATTATGCGAATCAGGTTTAAGTTTCCGAATCGCAAAGGTAGCAATAAAAACCCGGACGGGCAAACCTACCGCTCCCCGACGAACATCCGGCACAGGCCGAACGAGAACGTCCGGCAGCGGACATTGCGGAAGCCCGCCTCCGCCATCATCCGGCAGAAGTCATTGGGAGACGGGAAGTTATGGACCGAGGCGGGAAGATACTTGTAGGCGGCCCGGTCGCCGGAGACGGCGCCGCCGATGCGAGGCAGGACGTACAGGAAATACAGGTCGTAGGCCCACCGGACCAGCCGGTTCTGCGGCACGGACAATTCCAGGACGACCGCCTTTCCGCCGGGCTTCAGCACGCGCAGGAACTCTTCCAGCCCCTTCTCCTTGTGCTCGAAATTCCGGATGCCGAACGCGCAGGTGACGCGGTCGAAAGTTCCCTCCTCATAAGGGAGCGCCTCCCCGTCGGCGACCTGCAGGCTGATCCGCTCCCCTACGCCGGCCTTCTCCGCCTTGCCCTTCACCAGGGCCATCATCCCCTCGGAGATGTCGGCCCCGATCACGGACGACCCTTCCGCGGCCGCCTTCGCAATCGAAATGGTGGAATCCCCCGTCCCGCACGCGACGTCCAGGATCCGCTGCGGCGTCCCGTCCACGATCTCCCGCAGCGCGTGGCGGCGCCACAATTTGTCGACATTCAGCGACAGGACGTGGTTGAGCCGGTCGTAGGTGGGCGCGATGCTGTCGAACATCTCCCGCACTTTCTCTTTCTTGGGCATTACGGAACGGGATCGTAGCCGGAACCGCCCCAGGGGTGGCACCGGAGGATGCGGCGGACGGCCAGGTAAAGGCCCTTGAAGGGGCCGTACTTGCGGAACGCCTCGAGGGCGTACTGGGAACAGGTGGGGGTGAACCGGCAGGCCGGCGGCGTGAACGGGCTCACGCATACCTGATAGAACTTGATCAGGAACACGAACGGGAAGATGAGCACGTTTTTCAACCAGCCGGGCATGCCTATTCGGGTTTGGAGTCGGTCTTGGGTCCGGTCTTGGCCGCCACGGCCGCCAGGACGGCGGTCATCGCGGCGTAGATGTCCTCGGACGGAAGGACTTCGCGGTCCAGGTACAGGAAAGCGATGTCCACGGGCACCGGAAGGAGGTCCTTCTGGAGCCGGTAGGACTCGCGGATGCGGCGCTTCAAGAGGTTGCGCTTGACCGCGCGCTTGAAATGGCGCTTGGGAACGGAGACCAGGATGCGGGTGACCCCGGCCTCATCGGCCTGGAGGAACTTGTAGCGCAGACAGCCGGACACGCCGCCCTTTCCACGCTCCATCAGCTCTGCGATGGCTTTCTTGCCGCAGAGCCGCTCGGATTTGGAGAGGGTGGCCGCCATGGGCGGAAACTACTGCTGCTCCTCGAGATAGCGTTCGATGGCGCGGGCCACGGACGGGACCTCGGGAGAGGGGGCCTTCACTTCGATGGAAAGACCGGCTTCCTCCATCGCCTTCACGATGGAACGGCCGTAGGAGACGAACTTGATGTTCCCCTGCTCGAACGTGGGGAAATTCTCGTACAGGGACTTGACGTCGGCCGGGTTGTACAGGACGATCATGTCGTAGGCGTGCAGGTCCACATCCTTGAGGTCCTGGGGCACGGACTTGACGAAGACGGCGGGCGTGTAGTCCAGCTTCGCGGCCTCGAACAGCCGGTACAGGGTATCGTTGTTGGAGTTGTCCGACGTGGCGATCAGGAACTTCTCGCCCTTGTGCTTGGGGCCGATGAGCGCGACCACGCTGTCCGGGGTGCCGGTGCCGAAGAAGATCTTGCGTTTGCGGTACACGATGTGCTTCTGGAGGTACATCGCGACCACCTCGGTCGTGCAGAAATACTTCATCGTCTCGGGGATCTTGCACCGGAGTTCCTCCGCCAGGGTGAAGAACGCGTCGATGGCGTGGCGGGAGGAGAAAACGATGGCGGTATAATCGAGGATGTTGATCCGCTGGGCCCGGAACTCCCGGGACGTGAGCGGCTCGATCAGGAAGAACGGACGGAATTCGAATTCCACTCCGTACTTCTCCGTCACAGCCTGGTAGGGAGTAAGAACACGCGGGGTGTTCTGCGAAATCAGGATGTTCTTGACAGTCATACTTCTAATCTACACTAACCTATGCACTAACCTATGCACTAACCTATACACTCGCTCAGAGAATCACCGCCGGGACGACCAGCAAGGCGGTCGGCAGCAATTCGAGCCCGCAAAGGTACAAAAAAGTTGTCAATGAATTGCAAGACATCGACAAAATTTGTCCGCGGCGGAACAGATAGATCAGATAGACGACACCGGTTTCCACCAGCAGCAAGGTCTTGATGGTCAGGTCGGAAAGGTGCAGGACATAGCAGACGCCCACCGTCAGGAGGGCCAGGATCATCAGCAGGATGAAGAAGGTGTAGCCCGCTCGGTAGGCCATCTGATAATCGTCATAACGGCGACGGGGACGCATCCACCGGTACAGCAGGAACCGGATGAAAAGAAAACCGACGAAGGCGCCCGTGACGGCGGCGAGCCGCAAGTCCGGCGACAGGGTGTCGAACCAGGCGATGTCGATGAGGCGGTACCGGTAGATGAGCAGGATCGCGGGGACGAGGAAGACGGCGGCCACGAGGTTGCGGTCACGGCTCACCCGGACGCTGTTCTCCAGGGCGGCGCTGCCGCGAGCCCGGAGGATGTTGTCCGACAGGTACGGCAGCACGTTGAGGAAGCTGCGGAGCGCCAGCAGGAACAACAGGACGGAGACCGCGACGAGAATGGAGGCGGCCAGGGAAAGGCCCTCCCCCGCGGTCGTCACGGCCTCGGGCGGAGTGTCCGGCAGCAGAAGCTGCCCCGATTTGAAGGGATCGTCCAACATCAGTTACCTCGTTTGGCTTGATAGCCCATTTCCTTCAGCAGGGCGACGACCTTGTCGCGGAGGTCGCCCTGGATGGTGATTTCGCCGTCCTTGGCCGTGCCGCCCACGCCGCACCGGGTCTTCAGGGTCTTGCCGAGCTCCTTCAGGTCGTCGGCCTTGCCCACGAAGCCGGTCACGAGCGTGACCTGCTTGCCGCCCCGGTTGCGCCGGTCTATTCCGACGATGAGCCGCTGCTTCGCCGGCGGGAGCGTCTCCGCCTCCGCCTCCGAAGCCGTCTCATACTGAAAGTCCGGATTCGTGGAATAGACCACGCCCAGCCTGGATTTCCAATCGTTTTCCTTCATGGTTATACGTTACGTCCGGAAGCGTCCACCATGCCCTTCACGTGCTGGTTGAAGGCGGTGGCGCCGATCAGGGATTCGAGGGTGCAGTGCATCCGGTAGCGCCAGTAGTAGCGCGGGATGGCCGGGACGTTGATGCGCTCGTCGGCCGGGTTGCCGGCGTAGCGGACCGTCCCGTCGGTGGCCAGCCAGTCCTGCAGGGGCAGGATGGCGAGCATCGCCGGCGACTTGAGGTGGGCGCCGAGGATGAGGTCCGCGACCCACGGTTCACAGAAGGCCGGGGCGTCGCCGGCGCAGTGGAGCACCTCGTTGAAGTACCGCTGCGTGAGGGCGCGGTCCTCCTCCCACCAGGCCCGGAGCGGGCTGGTGTCGTGGGTGCCGGTCGCGCACACGCAGGAATAAGGATAACGGGCGGGATCCGCGAAGGTGTCCTTCGGGTCCTTCGGCATCCGCTGGATTTCGAGGCTGAGGATGTCCAGGTCCGCCATCGTCTCGGGGACGCTGGCCGGAATCATGCCCAGGTCCTCGCCGCAGCACAGCATGCCCGTGGTGCGGAGCAAGGCCGGGAGCTTCCGGTAGGCCGACTCCTTCCAGAACTGGTTGTGCCGATGGTAGAAGAAGTCGTTGTACAGCTCGTTGTACCGGTCCTTGAGCCAGTCGGGAAGCTGCGCGTAGGCGTTGGTGTTCTGCGAAGAGATGCGCGGGTGCCAGTAGTCCTTGCGGCGCGGGTCCTCCACGAACAGGACATCGGTGTCGCCCGTGTTCACGGGGTTGAACCCCTTGTCCCGCAGTTCCTCGCCGCTGTACGGGAGGGCCGGGTTGAAGTGGCCCATCAGGCCGCTCTTGTACGGCACCGGGATCTCCCAGATGCGGAAGAAACCGAGGATATGGTCGATGCGGAAGGCGTCGAAATACTCCGCCATCTTGCGCATGCGGGCCTTCCACCAGCCGAAGCCGTCCTCCGCCATCTTCTCCCAGTTGTAGGTCGGGAAGCCCCAGTTCTGGCCGTCCACCGCGAAGGCGTCCGGCGGGGCGCCGGCCTGGCTGTCCAGGTGGAACAGGTCGGGGTGCTGCCAGGCGTCCACGCTCTGGCGGCTCACGCCGATCGGGAGGTCCCCCTTCAGGGCGACGCCCCGCTTGTGCGCGTAGGCCACGGCCTCGTGGAGCTGCGCGTCCAGCAGGAACTGCTCCCAGCAGTAGAAATTGACCTCGTCCACGTGGGCCGCCGCGAAAGCGTCCACCTTGCGGACCTTGTACTCGGCGAACTCGCCCCACTGCGAGAAGTCGCAGGTGCCGTTGAGGTCGCGCAGGACGGAGAAAGCGGCGTACGGCATCAGCCATTCGGCGTTGGCCGCGACGAAATCGTGGTAGGCCTGGGACTGCATCGTCTCCTGGCCCTTGGACGCATAGACCTTCCGCAGCAGGGCGGTCTTGGCCTCGTTCACCTTCTCGTAGTCCACCTGCGGCAGGGCCTCCAGCTCCGCCTTCAGGGCCTTGTACTTCGCATCCCGCCGGACACCGGCCGCGGGCAGGTGCAGGAACTGCGGATGCAGGGCGAAGGAACTGACGGCGTTATAGGGATAGGAATCCTGCCAGGTATGGGTCATCGTGGTGTCGTTGATGGGCAGGAGCTGGATGACGCTCTGCCCGGCCTCCACGGCCCAGTCCACGAGTTTCTTGATGTCGTTGAACTCGCCCACGCCGAAGCTGTCCTCCGAACGGAGGGCGAAGACGGGGACGGCGACACCGGCGCCGCGCCACGGGCGGGTCCGGAACGCGGGAACGGCGTCGGCGACCTCCAGGCGGCACCCGGCGGCGGGCAGCTCCGCGAAGAAATGGTTCGGCCCCTCTTCCCACCGGACCGGCTTCTTGGTGGCCGTGTCCACGATGACGAACTTGTATTCGAAGGGCTCCTTCACATCCAGGGCGATGCGCCAGTACGGGAAAGCGCCGTCATCCAGCAGATGGAACTCCTTCCAGTCGCCGAGCGGGCCGCTGCCCGCGAGGGCGACGGACTCGCCGGTGCGGACCTCGGGAGCCGCGACGCGGAAAGCGACGTTCCCCTTCCACGGGGCCGTGGGACGCGGATTCCGGAAGGAAACGCCGTCCGGGCGGCGGAAGATGACGTCGCTGAACGCGGCGGCGTAGAACGTGGAGTTCGCGGGACGGTCGTTCCACCGCTCGCGGATCACCAGCGAATTGCCGCCGGCGGGAGCCTCATAGCGGTGCGCCCGCCACTCGCGGCGGACGGTCTTCCCGTCCTTCTCCACCTCGAAGGTGTAGGCGTCCCCGTCGCGGAGATTGCGCCCCGTCAGTTCCTTCTGCCACATATTGGCATAAGCCGGATCCATCGGATACCGCTTCTTCCCGATGCGGAGCACCAACGTCTCACCCCACTGGGTATGATACTGGATAGTAATTCGAATATTCATAGTGGTTTACTAGTTTTAATGTCCAGCCCGGACTACCGTCCGGCGAAAGCAAAAATAGGGAATGGGGACGGATTTCCAAAACAAACCCTTATCTTTGCGGTACGAACTGTTCAAAAAGAGCGACGAATGACACAAGGGGAAGCGACCGTCGTCAAAAATGCCGGCAGCCACTACGAACTTTCCGCCCTCCCGGAGTGGCGGATCTTCCCCGCCGTGCTCCGCGGACGCATCCGTTTGAAGGCCAGCCAAATCACCAATCCGGTGGCCGTCGGCGACCGCGTCCGGTACGAATGGGCCGACGGCGAAGAGACCGCCGTCATCACGGAGGTGCTGCCGCGGGAGAACTATGTGATCCGGCGGTCCACGAACCTGTCCCGCCAGGCGCACATCATCGCCGCCAACGTGGACATGGCCTACCTCGTCGTCTCCTTGTTCTTCCCCGAGGTCAAACTCCCCTTCCTGGACCGCATCCTCGTCACTTGCGGCGTGTATGGCATTCCGGCCACCGTCGTCCTGTCGAAAGTGGACCTGTACCGGGAACTTGCGCCGGAGCAGATCGAGGCGTTCCACGCCATCTACGAAGGGGCGGGCTACCGCGTCATCGACACGTCCGTGCTGACCGGCGAAGGCATCGAGGAGCTCCGGAATTCCTGCCGGGGGAAGATCAACCTCTTCTCCGGGGAATCGGGCGTCGGGAAGTCCTCCCTCATCAAGGCGCTGGACCCGGCCCTGGACCCCAAGATCGGCCAGATTTCCACGGCCCATCTGCAGGGGAAGCACACCACTTCCCTGTACGAGATGTACCCCCTCGCAACGGGCGGCTATGTCATTGATTCTCCGGGACTTCGCGGCTTCGGTCTGGTGGACCTGGAGAAGGAGGAAATCGGCAAGTACTTCCCCGAAATGCTCCGCGCTTCCGAAGGGTGCCGGTTCACCCCCTGCACGCACACCCACGAACCCGGCTGCGCCGTGAAAGCGGCCGTGGACGCCGGCGAAATCTCCCCTGAACGCTACGCCTCCTACCTGGGGATGCTGGAGGAAGACAAGAAGTTCCGATGAATCTCCATCGGGACATCCTCCGCCTCGCCGTTCCGAGCATCCTCGCGAACATCACCGTGCCCCTGGTGGGGATGGTCGACATCGCCGTCGCCGGGCACCTGGGCGCCTCGGGCGGCCTCGGCGCCGCCGCCCTCATCGGCGGCATCTCCATCGGCACGATGCTCTTCGACATGCTTTACTGGAACTTCGGCTTCCTCCGAGGAGGAACCGGTGGGCTTACGGCGCAAGCCTACGGACGTCATCGCGCCGGCATGGCGGAAGCGGAGGGAGACATCGCGGTCACCCTGAAACGGGCGCTCGGGATCGCCTTCGGATCGGGCCTCGTCCTGATCGCCTTGCAATGGGTCGTGGTCCAGGTGGCGTTCCTCCTGGTGGAATGCTCCCCGGAGGTGCAAACCCTTGCCACCCAATACTTTTACATCCGCATCTGGGCGGCCCCGGCCACCCTCTCGCTCTTCGCCTTCAAGGGCTGGTTCATCGGGATGCAGGACACCGTCAGGCCGATGATTTGCGACCTCCTGGTCAATGCCACGAACATCCTCCTGTCCATCGGCCTCGCCTTCGGGTACGCCGGCCTCCCGGCGCTCGGCTTCGCGGGCGTCGCCTACGGCACCCTCATCGCCCAATGGACCGGCTTCCTGTACGCTTCGCTGGCGGTCCGGTTCCGGTACGGATGGGTCCTGAAACACGCGAAACAAGGCGGGCACGCGGCCGGATTCCGGGAATTCTTCGTCCTCAACCGCGACCTGTTCTTCCGGTCGGTGTGCATGATCGCGGTGTACATCGGCTTCACGATGATTTCCGCCCGGTACGGCGACATGATGCTGGCCGTCGGGGCCATCCTGATGAAACTGCTGATGATTTTCAGCTATTTCACCGACGGCTTCGCCTACGCCGGAGAGGCGCTCACGGGCCGTTTCATCGGGGAAAGGTCCCCGGACGGGGTCCGCTCCACCATCCGCCAGACTTTCGTCTGGTGCCTGGGCGTGACGGTCCTGTTCCTCCTCGTGTACGGGGTGGGCGGCGTCCCGCTCCTCCGCCTGATGACGTCCGACCCGGACGTCGTGGAGGCGGGCCGCGAATTCATCCCCTGGCTGCTCCTGATGCCCTTCATCGGCTGCCCCGCCTTCACCTGGGACGGCATCTTCATGGGGGCGACCGCCTCGAAGGACTTGCGGAACTCCACGGCGTGGTGTGTCGTGGGCTTTTTCGGCGTGTGGTTCGTCGGCATCGGCCTCCTCAAAGCCGTCCGGGGAACCGTTCCGGAGACCCTCGCCATCCACCTGCTGATGGCCGCCTATTTCACCCATTTGCTCGTCCGGGCCGCCTATCTCACCCTCCGTTGGCGCAAGGCCGTCCCCTACGCTTGAAAATCCGCGTAAAAAGCCGTATATTTGCAGGATATTATAAGTGTGATTATGATGACTGCAAAAGAGATTCGACAGAAGTACCTGGAGTTCTTCGCTTCCAAGGGACACACCATCGTTCCCAGCGCCCCCATGGTGATCAAGAACGACCCCACCCTGATGTTCACGAACGCGGGAATGAACCAGTTCAAGGATATTTTCCTGGGCAACACCGCGCCCAAGTTCCCCCGGGCCACCGACAGCCAGAAGTGCCTTCGCGTGAGCGGCAAGCACAACGACCTCGAGGCGGTGGGCCACGACGGCCGCCACCACACGATGTTCGAGATGCTGGGCAACTGGAGCTTCGGCGACTATTTCAAGGCCGAGGCCATCGACTGGGCCTGGGAGCTCCTCACCGAGGTGTACAAGATCGACAAGACCAAGCTCTATGCGACCGTGTTCGAAGGCGCGGCCGACGACGGCACCGCCCTCGACACCGAGGCGCAGGAAGCCTGGCTCAAGCATATGCCGGCGGACCACGTCCTGCTGGGCAACAAGCACGACAACTTCTGGGAGATGGGCGACACCGGCCCCTGCGGCCCCTGCTCGGAGATCCACATCGACCTTCGTTCCGACGAGGAGATCGCGAAGATCCCCGGCCGTGACCTCGTGAACACCGACAACGACGACGTGATCGAGATCTGGAACCTCGTGTTCATGCAGTACAACCGCAAGGCCGACGGCCACCTCGAGCCGCTGCCCGCCAAGAACATCGACACCGGCATGGGCTTCGAGCGCCTGTGCATGGTGCTCCAGGGCAAGGCCACGAACTACGACACCGACGTCTTCAGCGGCCTGATCGGCAAGCTGGAGGAGTTCTCCGGCCACAAGTACCACGAGAGCGAGAAGGTGGAAGTGGCGATGCGCGTCTGCGCCGACCACATCCGCGCCATCGCCTTCTCCATCGCCGACGGCCAGCTGCCGTCCAACGTGAAGGCCGGCTACGTGATCCGCCGCATCCTCCGCCGCGCCGTCCGCTACGGCTACACTTTCCTGGGCTTCAACGAGCCGTTCCTCACCCGCCTGGTTCCCCAGCTGGTGGAGGACATGGGCGAGGCCTATCCGGAGCTCAAGGCCCAGCAGAAGCTCGTCGAGAGCGTCATCCGCGAGGAGGAAAACGCCTTCCTGCGCACACTGGACCGCGGCATCCGCCTCCTGGAGGACACGATGGAGAAGAGCGCCGCTACGAAGGTCATCTCCGGCGTCGACGCGTTCGTCCTGTACGACACCTACGGCTTCCCGATCGACCTGACCGAGCTCATCGCCACCGAGAAGGGCTACACCGTGGACCTCGACGGCTTCCAGGTGGAGCTGGGCAAGCAGAAGGAGCGCGCCCGCAACGCCACCGCCAACGAGTTCGGCGACTGGGTGGAGTTCGCCAGCGGCGACGAGGTGGAGTTCCTGGGCTACGACCTGCTGGACTATGAAGGCGCGACGCTCCTGAAGCAGCGCACCGTCAAGCAGAAGAACAAGGAGCTGTACCAGCTCGTCTTCGACAAGACCCCGTTCTACGCCGAGATGGGCGGCCAGGTGGGCGACACCGGCTACATCGTCTCCGCCTCCGGCGAGAAGATCGCCATCCTGAACACCGTCAAGGAGAACAACCTCACCATCCACCTCGCCGAGCGCCTGCCCGCCGACGGCACGGAGTCCTTCGACCTCCACGTCGACGGCGACCGCCGGAAGAAGATCCAGGCCAACCACTCCGCGACGCACCTCCTCCACGAGGCCCTGCGCGAAATCCTGGGCACCCACGTGGAGCAGAAGGGTTCCTTCGTGGGCCCGGACTACTTCCGCTTCGACTTCTCCCACTTCGCCAAGATGACGGACGAGGAAATGCTCGCCGTGGAGAAGAAGGTCAACGCCCTCATCCGCGCCAACGACCCCCTCTGGGAGAAGCGTGACGCGACGATGGACGAGGCCCGCGCGATGGGCGCGATGGCCCTGTTCGGCGAGAAGTACGGCGACGTGGTCCGCGTGGTCCGCTTCGGCGGCTCCGTCGAGCTCTGCGGCGGCACGCACACCTCCGCGACCGGCAACATCGGCCTGTTCAAGATCGTGTCCGAAAGCGCCATCGCCGCCGGCGTCCGCCGAATCGAGGCCCTGACGGGCGAAGCGGCCGAGAACTATGTCCACGCGATGGAGGAAGCCCTCCGCGGCGCGAAGTCCTTCTTCAACAACACGCCCGACCTCGCCGGCGCCATCCGCAAGCTGGTCGAGGAGAACGCCGATGCGCGCAAGCAGCTCGAGGCCGCCGCGGCCGAGAAGGCCGCGCAACTGGCCGAGCGTCTGTACGCCGCCGCCGAGGTCGTGAACGGCATCCGCGTCGCCAAGTTCGAAATGTCCGTGGATCCGGGCTTTGCCCGCAACATGGCTCTCCTTTTGCAGAAGAAGGCCGAGAACCTCGTGCTCGTGGGCGCCTACGAGTTCGGCGGCAAGCCCAACCTCCTCGCGATGTACTCCAATGATCTCGTCGCCAAGGGCAAGAACGCCGGCAAGGACATCCGCGAAGCCGCGAAGCTCATCCAGGGCGGCGGCGGCGGACAGCCCGGCCTCGCCACGGCCGGCGGCCGCGACACCGCGAACCTCAAGTCCGCCCTCGAGAAACTGATCGAATTGGCCACGGCCTAAATGAAAAAGCTGGACCTGTTCATACTGAAGTCGTTCATAGGACCGTTCTTCGCGATCCTCGCGATCACCATTTTCATTTTGGTGATGCAGTTCCTGTGGCTGTACATCGATGAACTGGTCGGCAAAGGCCTGGAACTCAAGGTCATCCTGGAGTTCCTCCTGTGGGGAAGCTGCCAGGTGCTGCCGCTGGCCCTGCCGCTGGCGACCCTCCTGGCGTCGATGATGACCTTCGGCGACATGGGCGAGCACTACGAGCTCACCGCGATGAACTCCGCCGGCATCTCCCTCGCCCGCATCCTGCTGCCCGCGACGGTCGCCAGCGCCGTCATCGCCGTCGCCGCCTTCTACATCGGCGACCGCCTGGTCCCCTACTCGATCAACCACATCTACACGATGCGCGAGGACATCGGGCGCACCAAGTCCGAGATCAAGATCCCCGTCGGGACCTTCTACGACGGCATCGAGGGGTACATCCTCCGCATCGACGACCGCAACAAGGAGTCCGGGATGATGTACGGGGTGATGGTCTACGACCACACGACCGACAAGGGCAACCTCAGCCTGACCGTCGCCGACAGCGGAATCATGAAGATGTCCAAGGCCAAGGACTACCTGACTTTCCAGCTGTTCAACGGCACCAACTACCAGGAGACCAACACCCGCAAGTACCGGGACACCACCCTCGCCCTGCAGCGGATCCATTTCGCCCGCCAGGAGATGGTGATCCCGCTGGAGAACTACTCGTTCCAGCATTCCGACTCCGCCCGCTACGGCGACCAGGTCCGGTCGATGTCCAACGAGCAGCTCCGCCACGGCCGGGATTCCCTGGCCGGGAAGTCGGACGAAGGCGCGGAGAAGTTCCTGGAGGAAATCCGGCACTCGTACGCCCTCCAGTGTCAGTCGCAGCTGGATTCCGGCTGGAAGGATCCCGCGAAGAAACCGTTCGACCTGGACCGGAAACCGGCCTCCTGGGAGGACCCGGAGCGGCGCAAGACGGCCTATGAATCGGCCATGTCCAACGCGAACCAGCTCCAGTCCACCATCCAGACCCAGGGGATGGAAGCCTACGAATACAGCCGCCTCCTCCGCCTGAGCGAGGTGGAGATCTGGAAGAAATACGCCCAGGCCCTCGCCTGCTTCATCCTCTTCTTCATCGGCGCCCCGATCGGCTCCCTCATCCGCAAGGGCGGACTGGGCACCCCGGCCGTCGTGTCCATCCTGTTCTTCGTCCTGTACTGGGTCGTGGACATCTCGGGCACGAAACTGGCCCGCGACGGCGCCACGACGCCCTTCATCGGAGACTTCATATCGGCCTTCGTCCTGATCCCGATCGGCGTGTTCCTCACCTGGATGGCCATCCGGGAGAAGTCCCTCAACCTGGACGCCTTCAAGACCTGGCGTCGCAAATTCTTCAGCAAGATCATGTCCCTGTTCAAGAAGACCCGCATCGTCTATATGGGCACGCCGGAGTTCGCCGTGGCCCCGCTCGACGCCCTCACCAAGGGGCGCGGCTACAAAGTGGTCGGCGTCGTCACCGTGGCCGACAAGCCCAGCGGGCGCGGGCTCAAGGTGAACGAGAGCGCCGTGAAGAAATACGCCGTGGCGAACGGCATTCCCGTCCTGCAGCCCGACAAGCTCAAGGATCCGGCCTTCCTCGAGGCCCTCGCGGCCTGGAAGGCGGACCTGTTCGTGGTCGTCGGCTTCCGGATGCTGCCGGAGGTGGTCTGGAAGATGCCCAAGATGGGCACCTTCAACCTTCACGCCGCCCTCCTGCCGCAGTACCGCGGCGCGGCCCCGATCAACTGGGCCGTCATCAACGGGGAAAACCTCACGGGCGTCACGACCTTCATGATCGACCAGAAGATCGACACGGGCGGCATCCTCCTGCGCCAGGAGTGCCGGATCGAGCCCACGGACACCGCCGGCGACGTGCACGACAAGCTGATGGCCATCGGCGCGAACCTGGTGGTCGAGACGGTCGAGGGCCTCATCCAGAAGAATGTCGAAACCCGCGTCCAGCGCAGTTTCGTCCAGGGTTCCGAGGTCCTGAAACCGGCCCCGAAACTCACCCGTGAGCTCCAGCACATCGACTGGGACGACACCACGCGGAATGTCTATAACCTGGTCCGGGGCCTGTCCCCGTTCCCGGGCGCTTTCACCGAGCTCGTCAAGGACGGCCAGGCGACGCAGCTGAAGGTCTTCTTCGGCGAAATCCGCACCGACCTCCACGCCGCGCCGGGCACCGTCCTGTCCGACGGCAAGACCTATCTCGCCGTCGCCACGCAGGACGGAGCGCTCGCCCTCACCGACATCCAGCTCGCCGGCAAGAAGCGGATGGATGTCAAGGCCTTCCTCCTGGGCTTCCGCGAACCGGAAACCTACACCACCTCGAAGGGGACTTCCAAGGGGGAGATCTTGAAGACCAAGCCCGAAGAAGATGCCTAGCGTCGTCATCCTTTGCAATGGGGAGTTTCCCCGGAAAGCGTATCCGCTGTACTTGCTGGACAGCGCCGACGCGGTCGTGTGCTGCGACGGGGCGGCGGCGAAGTATCTGCGCAGGTACGGGGAGGAGAAGTTGCCGGAGGTGGTGATCGGGGACATGGACTCGCTGCCCAAGCGGCTCCGGGCGAAACTGGCGCCGATTGTCATTCCGGTGGAGGAGCAGGACGACAATGATCTGACGAAAGCGATGCGGTACGTGCTGGACCATCATCCGGACGTGACCGACATCCATATCCTGGGCGCCACGGGGCTCCGGGAGGACCATACCGTGGGCAATCTGGGGCTGCTGATGGAGTATACCCGGATGTTCGACCTGGCGGGGATCCGGGTGGAGATGGTCTCGGACTTTTCCACGGCTTTCGCCATTACGGACAGCTGCGAGCTGCATGTGGGAAAAGGACGGCGCGTGTCGCTGTTCTCCCCGGATAATTCATTGACTATCAAGTCCGAAGGGCTCCATTGGGCCACGGACGGAGTCGTCTTCGACGCCTGGTGGCCGGCCACGCTGAACCGGGCCGACGACGACATCGTAAAACTCACCTTTTCACATCCCTCGCGCGCGCTCGTCATTCTGGATTGAGTATTTTTTCCTATATTTGCCTGATTAACAATAAAAGGTCAAATGCTTAGGAAAATACGCATCGCGCTGGCCGTCGTCTTCTGGCTGGGCATCACGCTGCTGCTCCTGGACTTCACCGGAGCGCTGCACGGATGGCTGGGCTGGATGGCGAAGATCCAGTTCCTGCCGGCCGTGATGGCCCTCAACGTCGCCGTCATCGTCGGCCTCGTCCTCCTGACCCTGGTCTTCGGACGGGTCTATTGCTCCGTCATCTGCCCGCTGGGCGTGTTCCAGGACGGCGTGGCGCACCTCAACGTGGCGCGCAAGCGCAAGAACAAGAACCGCAAGCCCTACAGCTACAGCCCCGAAATGAAGTGGCTGCGCTACGGCGTGTGGGCGGTCTTCGTCATCGCCCTCGTCGTGGGCGTGCAGGCGCTCGTGGCCCTGCTGGCCCCGTACAGCGCCTGGGGACGCATCGTCCAGAACCTGTTCCAGCCGGTCTATCTCTGGGTGAACAACCTCTTCGCCGCGATCGCCGAGCGGGCCGGCAGCTACGCCTTCTATGAGAAGGAGGTCTGGCTCCGCAGCCTGCCCACCTTCCTCGTGGCCCTGGTCACGCTCGTGGTGGTGGTCATCCTCGCCTGGAAGAACGGCCGCACGTATTGCAACACCATCTGCCCCGTGGGCACGACGCTCAGCTTCTTCTCCCGCTTCGCGATGTTCCGTCCGATGATCGACGCGAACGTGTGCAAGGGCTGCAAGCAGTGCGAACACAACTGCAAGGCGTCCTGCATCGACGTGGAGAACCGCAGGATCGACTACTCCCGCTGCGTGGACTGCTTCAACTGCATCGACACCTGCAAGTTCGGCGGGTTGAAGTACAAGTTCGCCTGGGGGAAGAAAGAGATTCCTTCACCGGCTGTGCCGGTTCGGAATGACAAAGAGGCCGTTCGAAATGATAATGTCACTCCGAGCGAAGCGAAGGAGTCCCAGGGCCGCCGGGCGTTCATCGCCGGCGCCGCGCTGGCCGTGGGAACGGCCGCGCTGAAGGCGCAGGAGAAGAAGGTGGACGGCGGTTTCGCCACCATCCTGGACAAGGAAGTGCCCGAGCGGGACATTCCCCTCACGCCTCCCGGATCCAAGAGCGTCAAGGACTTCTACCGCCGCTGCACGGCCTGTCAGCTGTGCGTAGCCGAGTGCCCGAACAACGTGCTCCGTCCGTCGACGGACCTCAAGCACTTCATGCAGCCCGAGATGTCCTACGAGCGCGGCTACTGCCGCCCGGAGTGCACCCGCTGC
The DNA here is from genome assembly GCA_017429205.1 of Bacteroidales bacterium. The sequence continues at coordinate 7,274 of JAFRPH010000042.1, read as the reverse complement.
TCCGAACTCTGCCCGACGGGCGCCATCCTGAAGATCACCAAGGAGGAGAAGACGCAGTACCACGTGGGCACGGCCCGCGTGAACGCGGAACTCTGCGTGGTGGAGCAGGGGGTGGAATGCGGCAACTGCGCCCGCCACTGCCCCGCCGGCGCCATCATGCTCGTCAAGGACGATGCGACCGGCTACCGCCGGCCCGTGGTGAACGAGGAGCGCTGCATCGGTTGCGGCGCCTGCGAGAACCTGTGCCCGGCGCGCCCGATCAGCGCGATCACCGTCAACGGACGGCACAACCATCTTAACGAAGACTAGTTATGGAACGCAGAGACTTTATCAAGATATCGGGCGCGGGGGCCCTGGCCCTCGGCGCCGCCGCCGTGGGCTGCGCGCCCAAGAAGGCCGCCCTGGTGGCCGAAGAAGGCACCGGCGAGATGGTGTACCGCACGAATCCCGTGAACGGGGACAAGGTGTCCCTCCTGGGCTTCGGCTGCATGCGCTGGCCGATGATCGACGTGGACGGACAGCGGGTCATCGACCAGGAAGCCGTGAACGAGATGGTGGACTACGCCATCGAGCACGGCGTCAACTACTTCGACACCTCCCCCGCGTACCTGCAGGGCCAGTCGGAGAAGGCCGCGGGCATCGCCCTGAGCCGGCATCCGCGCGACAAGTATTTCATCGCCACGAAGCTCTCCAACTTCAACAACCAAACGCCGGAGGCCTCCATCCAGATGTACAAGGACTCCTTCGAGCAGTTGAAGACGGACTATTTCGACTACTACCTCCTGCACTCCATCGGCACCGGCGGCGTGGAAGCGTTCAACCAGCGATACGTGCAGAACGGGATGATGGAATTCCTCATCAAGGAGAAGGAAGCCGGACGCATCCGCAACCTGGGCTTCTCCTTCCACGGCAAGCCCGGCGAGTTCGACCAGCTCATCGCCCTGCACGACCAGGGGGTGTACCATTGGGATTTCGTCCAGATCGAAATGAACTATGTGGACTGGACCCACGCCGACGGCCGGAACTCCAACGCCATCTACCTGTATGAGGAACTGGACAAGCGCGGCATCCCGATCGTCATCATGGAACCGCTGCTGGGCGGCCGCCTGGCCAATGTTCCGGAGGACATTGCCGCGCAGATGAAGGAACGGGAGCCCGACCGGTCCATCGCCTCCTGGGCCTTCCGCTTCTGCGGCACCTACCCGCGCGTCCTGTGCGCCCTGAGCGGCATGACCAACATGGACCCGCTCCTGGACAACCTCAAGACCTTCACGAACTTCAAGCCTTTGAACGAAGAGGAACTGGCGTTCCTGGAGGAGATGGTCTTCAAGATGAAGGCGTACCCGACGGTGAACTGCACGGACTGCAAATACTGCATGCCCTGCCCGTGGGGCATCGACATCCCGGGCATCTTCAAGCACTACAACACCGCCGTGCAGGAAGGCCGCTACCCGCAGACGCAGGAGCAGAAGGACTACCAGAAGCTCAAGAAGGCCTACCTGGTGAGCTACGACCGGGCCATCCCGACCCTCCGCCAGGCCGACCACTGCATCCACTGCGGCGAATGCCTCTCCCACTGCCCGCAGTCGATTCCGATTCCGCGGGAGCTCCAGCGGATCAATCAGTTCGTGGAAAAGCTCAAGCAGGATACGCTGTAAGCGAAGGCGCGGGCCAGACGGCCCGCGTTGTCGTTGAAATGGCCGCCATCCTCCCAGACGAGGGTACAATGCTCCGGATCCAGATGGGTCCGGAGCAGTTCGTAATAGGCGCGCAGATTGTCGCCGACGCGCGCGATGGCCTGGTTCTTCACGTGCTCCTCCCGGTCGCCGAGGCTCAGGTAGACGGCCTCGGCCATCGGCCTGTTCTTTTTGGCGAAAGGAATCCAGCCGTGGATCCAGACCGACGGGGATGCGGCGGCAATGGCACGGAAGCGGTCCGTCCGGGTGGATGCCCAGAGGGCGAAAAGGCCGCCCAGGGAGTACCCGCCCAGGACGACCGGCCGGGGGCCGTATCGGCGCTCCAGCTCGGGAAGAAGGCCTTGCAGGATATAATCCAGCGTCTCCTGCCCATGCTTCCCCGCCTCCGGGTCGCGGGAAATGTTCCCGTCCGGCCAGGGCATCAGGTCGATGGTCCAGTCCCCCAGTTCGATGGTCGCGAGGAGGAAAGGGCGGTCGATAAGGGCGGCGAGTTGCGTCACCTCGGCCTCCAGCGAGGCATTCTCGTGCCGGGCCGAGGGCTGCACGAGGAAGAACTCCGGCGTCTCGGACCCGAACAGGCGGCAGGGGCGGTTGGCGATGGACAGTTCAATCATGCGCGTTCCTGGAATACAGTTTCGCGACGATAGCGCCGCTGATGTTGTGCCAGACGCTGAACAGGGCGCCGGGAATGGTCGCGAGCGGGTAGGCCGCGAAGTGCAGCGTGGCCAGCGAGGACGCCAGGCCGCTGTTCTGCATCCCCACCTCCACGCTGATGGCGCGGCGCTTGGCCGGCGCCAGGTGCAGGAGCGTGCCGATCAGGTAGCCGGCGCCGAGACCGCACACGTTATGGAGCACGACCACCAGCAGGATGACCAGGCCGCCGTCCAGCAGCTTGTGCGCATTGGCGGCGATGACGATGAGGACGATGACGCAGATGGCGAGAGTCGACAGGGCCGGCAGGTAGGCCGACGCCTGTTCCGTCGTCCGGGGCCAGAAACGCTTCACGAGCAGGCCCAGCGCAATGGGCAGGATCACCACCCAGAGGATGCTCAGGAGCATCCCGACGACATCGACATCCACCGTCTCCCCCGCCAGCAGCCACACGAGCAAGGGGGTCAGGACCGGCGCCAGCAAGGTGGACACGGCCGTCATGCCGACGGACAGCGCCAGGTCGCCCTTGGCCAGATAGGTGATGACGTTCGAAGCGGTCCCGCCCGGGCAGCATCCGACGAGGATGACGCCGATGGCGAGGGCGGGTTCCAGCCGGAAGACTTTTGTCAAGGCAAACGCCAGCAGCGGCATCACCGTGAACTGCGCCAGGCAGCCCACGAGCACGTCCTTGGGCCGGCTGAACACCACCTTGAAATCTTCCGCCTTGAGAGTCAGGCCCATCCCGAACATGATCACCCCGAGCAGCGGGTTGATGAGCTTGGGCTTCAGGTGACCGATCGTGTCGGGAAAAAGCAGGGCGGCCAGCGCCGACAACAGCACCAGCACGCCCATATAGTCCGAGACGAATTTGCAGAAGCGTTTCATCGGCGGTCAGATCGGCCCCGGTTATTCGGCGTAGAACGGGATTTCCTGATTGTCGCTGTTCTTGACGACGAGCTGCTTGCTCTCGAGCTTGACGATCTTCAGGTTGTTCATCTTGGGCATTCCGCCCAGCAGGCTTTGGGCGTTTACGGCCAGGGCCGTGACAAGCGTCAGCAGGAAGGTGAAAATAATCTTCTTCATAGTTTGGATGTGGATTGATTAATAGTTGTCACGGATAGGCAAATATGGCTTTTTCCTTTCAGTTCTGCAAATGGAATGCGCCAGTTTCAGTAGGTCTCTCTCAGCCAGCGCTCGAAGAACTTGTCAGCTACCGAATACTCCTTTTCGCCGTCCACGACAATATAGGTTATCAACTGTGCGTCCAGCAATTTGGCGATGGCTTTCTGTGCCGAGCTCGGTGAGTTGAGCGCGTTCCTCCGCACGAAGGCCCCTGAAGTGGGGCGTTTCGCGGGCTTTTCCTTCGCGACGGCGACCAGCATCTGCTTCTGGGCGATCGGAAGTCTGGACATCACTTCGCTGAAAGTGTGGGAGCTTTCCTCGAGGATGCTGTCGACAACCTGCTCGACGGTCACCTTGTCCACCGACGCCCCTTTCCTTACAAATGCATAGATGTCGTGGAACACCTTGTGGTTGTAGTAGGTGTAGCCGTCAAATTCGTCGTAGCAGTATCCGACCGTTTCGGGAGAAACCTGCACCCCGGCAGATTTGAACTGTCCCACGACGAATCGGATGTACTCGTCCCGGTCTATCCGCCCCAGGTGAACCGGCTGTGCGCTGTTGTAGAACGGTTTGGCATAGGACGAGAACATCTGTTCGAGGATATGCCGGTCACTGCCCGAGAAGATGAAGCAGCAGTTGTTCATCTTCTGAATGTGCGTCCTCAGGAGGGCCTCGACATTGGCTTCGGGATAGCGGGATATCTGCTGGAACTCGTCAATGGCGAACAGGCACGGCTTGTCTGCCTTCTCCAGGTAGTCGAAGATCTCCTCCAAAGTCAGCTCCGGCGCAGTGATGTTACCAATCTGGAGGTTGATTCTGGGTTCCCCTGTGACTGGGTCCATTCCGAAGGCGGCCGCCAGGGAGCGGATGGTCCCCAAAAACAGTTTGAGCGCCTTCTTTTCTCCGGGGACCAGCCGCTGGTAAATCTCCTTTCCAAGGAAGAAGACCAGCTCGCGCAGAGAGGAAGTCGCATAGATATCCGTATAGAAGGTATGGTACTTCCCGCAGATTCTGTCATTGTTGAAAACGTGGCGGATAAGCTGGGTCTTGCCCATCCTCCTGGACGATGTCAGAAGAATGTTGCTCTGGTTCTCAAGGTGGGTGATGATGGCATCTGTTTCCTTTTCACGGTCACAGAAATACGCATCCGGAATGATTCCGGTAAGGAAAAACGGGTTCATCTTGTTCCTCTTTTTCGCGAAGATAATATTTCCGGCAGTAATATCCAAATTTAGATAATCCAAAATGGATAATCCATATCCGGATATATGATGTGCGAGAAAGTGCTAAAGCCCCCAGAGGGTATTTTGCGCATGCCTTTGATGTCCTAAAAATGGGGCGTTACCTGCACGGCGAGATTCCGCCGGCCGGAGGCCGTCGCTATCTCGGTGCCCTCCCGGGGGGTCCTTGCGAAGCTATGACCCACAGCCGTCGGGCCTGAAGGCCCTCGTGTCTGTTTCCGCCACACGTCAGCCACGAGCGAGCTCGTGTCCGCCGTATGACGAAAACAGCCAGCTGCTACCGCAGCCGGCTGTGTGTCATATCTTTGCGGAGAGAGCGAGAATCGTAAACCAAGTACAACACCCTTCGTAAACCCTTGCAGGAGTGCTTTCTATTGCGTATCTTTGCAAACGGGTTCGCTCACCTTTGAGCATTTTTGGGCCATTTTTGGGCCACGATTTTTAACAAGGAGACGCCATGAAGATCAAGAGAAATGTCAGTTTCAAACTGAGGGCTTACGGAAAGAATAACGACCTTTTCCAGATTAGGCTTCGCACCACGTTCAATTCCCAGCGGCTGGACCTCAAGACCGGATGCCAGATCAATAAGAAATCTGCCTGGGACGAAGAAGCAGAACTGGTCAAGACGGGCTACAAAGGCCCAAAGGGTGAGACAGCCCTGTCCATCAACAACGAGCTCCGGAACATCAAGGACCAGATGGAATCCACATTCAAGTTCTTCGAGGCCATCGACCAAATCCCCACCCCTTCTCAGCTTCAGAAGAAGTATGAGGACCGGCTGAACGGATCTGTTCCCCAAAAGCCAGCCCCGGAGCCCAAGAAGGTTCGCAAGCCCAAGGAACACGACTTCTTCAAGGTCTATGATCTGTTCCTGAAGGAGTGCGGCGAGAAGAACGCCTGGACGGAAGCCACCTTCGAGAAGATGGAGGCGATGCGCGTCGATCTGACCACTTTCAAGAAGAACATCAAGTTCTCCGACCTGACGGAAGCCACCCTGACGGAGTTCGTCGCATATATGCGCGACAGCAAGAAGCTTCGCACTCCCCGGAAAAAGAAGGGAGAAAGAGATGATTATGATCAGGAGGATCTGGTGGGTCTGAAGAACTCCACCATCGAGAAGAAGTTGGGCTACCTCCGTTGGTTCCTGAACTGGGCGACCGACCGGGGCTACAACACCAACCTGGACTATAAGAAGTTCCACCCGACGCTCAAGATGACCCAGCGGAAGGTTATATACCTTACCAAAGAGGAGATATCCCGCGTCCGTGACCTGGAACTCTCCGAATCCCAGGCCTACCTGGATCCTATCCGGGACATCTTCCTGTTCTGCTGCTTCTCCGGACTCCGTCACTCCGACGTCAACAATCTCCGCCGCAGCGACATCAAGGGTGACCACATCGAGGTCACGACCGTCAAGACGGCGGACAGCATCTCCATCGAGCTGAACAAGGTTACCAGGGATATTCTGGAGAAATACAAGGACACCCCCTTCAAGGACAACAAGGCCCTGCCGAACTATACTAACCAGGCAATGAACCGCGACATCAAGGAGCTGTGCAAACTCGCCGGTATCAATGAGGAGATCCGTGTCACCACCTACAAGGGCAACGTCCGAACCGACAAGATCCAGCCTAAGTGGGAACTAGTCGGCACCCACACCGGCCGCCGCACCTTCATCGTCAACGCCCTGTCCCTCGGCATCACCCCCAACATCGTGATGAAGTGGACCGGCCACTCCGACTACAAGGCCATGAAGCCTTACATCGATATCGTGGATTCCATCAAAGCGAGCTCAATGACGAAGTTTGATGGGTTGATATAGAATTGTTTGCCGAATTGTTTGGAATTATGCTTCATAAACATTATGTTTGTAGAGCATAATAATTGACAGAAATGAGATTCGTTGACAGAGAGAAAGAAATCGCGCGTCTTCAGCAGCTGCTGAAAGGCGATTCTCCGTATTTCGTTATCATTCGGGGACGACGCAGAATCGGCAAATCGACTCTGATCGGGAAAGTGCTATGCGAGAAAGATATCTATTATGAGGCAGACAGGACGGACCCGGTAAACCAGATGGCGGAACTGTCCCGTATGGTAGCTCATGTTATTCCAGGGTTTGATGATGCCGTGTATAAAGATTGGCGGGCATTACTCTCTGCCATAAATCATCGTGTGACAGAAAGGATAACCCTCTGCCTTGATGAGTTTCCGTACCTTGCAGAAGGGACGCCTTCGCTGCCGTCCATTATCCAGGGTCTTTTGGACTCGGATACGGACAAACTGAAATACAACCTGATTCTGTGTGGATCTTCCCAGCAGATGATGTACAACCTCACCCACGACGAGTCTTCTCCGCTGTACGGAAGAACAGATGCTGACTTTGGGATGAAGGCAATACCTGTCAACTATCTGCAAGAAGCCTTGAATCTGGATGCCCAGAAAACCATCGAGCATTACGCCGTTTGGGGCGGTGTCCCCAGATACTGGAAACTGGCGGAATCCTCGGCTTCCCTGAAGGATGCCATTTGGACACATATCCTGTCTGACATGGGAGCCTTGTACG
>JAFRPH010000041.1 GCA_017429205.1 Bacteroidales bacterium | reverse complement strand
TTGTTCCACACCTAAACCCTCATCATAAAAATAGCCCACTTTACGCTGGCCATCAGAATCTCCTTGCTCTGCAGACTTTTCATACCACTCGAATGCCTTTCCATTGTCTTGCTCCACAGCTAGGCCATCTTCATAATAACAACCTATCTTATATTGGCTATATCCATGTCCTTGTTCTGCCGCCTTATGGTACCACTCGAAAGCCTTTCCATAGTCCTGCTCCACACCATGGCCGTCCTCATACATGGTCCCCAAACAGAACTGGCCCGTCTCATCTCCCTGCTCCGCAGACTTCCGATACCACTCAACAGCCTTTTCGAAGTCCTGTTCTACACCCAAGCCATCTTCATAAAAAACGCCCATCTTTCGCTGGCCATCCGCATCTCCTTGATTCGCACACTTTTGGTACCACTCTAAAGCCTTTCGATAATCCTGTTCCACCCCCCAGCCGTTTTCCAACAAATAGCCCAAGTAAAACTGACCGACGGCATCGCCTTGTTCTGCCGACATCCGGAACCATTCGAAAGCTTTCCCATAATCCTGATCAACACCTTTGCCTTCAACATACATATTCCCCAAAAGCCATTGGCCAGTCGAAACGCCTTGCTCCGCAGACTTCTGGAACCATTTGAACGCCTCTCTATAGTCTTGATCAACCCCCTCTCCGTCGTAATACATATTACCTAAAGTGCACAAAGCGTCCTGATTGCCCTGTTCGGCTGCAATCGTATACCACTTGAATGCCACTTCGTCCGACGCATGCTTCTGGGTGACCAATCCCGAGCCATAACTGCCGACAAAGGCAAGAGCGTCCTGGCTGCCCAGGTCTATGGCCCTCTGGAAACATTCAAAAGAAAGGTCGACGTCCGGTTCGTGCTTGATTGTCCCGTTGAACAGGCCGCAGCCCCAATTGTACAGCCGTTCTGCATCATCCTGGGCGGCGATCTCCTCCTTCGTGAGCTGCCACAGGTCCCGGGTGTCGGTGAACTGAATCTGGACGTATTGCTGGCAATTCGTTTCGACGGAGCATCGGATTGTGACGATTTCGCAGGAATCGTTGTTGATGGCCCTGAAACGGTGTTCTCCTGCAAAATTGACGGGATAGCGGAAAGGGTGCCATTCATCATCGTTGTCCGTCAAGGTCGCGATTTTCTCACCGCATTCATACAAGTCGCAGCTGTCCGCGTCCGTATACAGGAGGAAGCAGGCGACGATGCCGCCTTTGCTTTGGAACCGTTTGGTCAGGGACAGATTCGCCGGCTTGGACTTCAGATATTCCTTCCCGACGAGGTACTTCTCATAGAACTCTTCGGTCTCGCTGACATCGAGGTCCAAAGCCTGCTGATCGTACAGGTCCGCCATCTCCGGCGGCAATTCTTTCTTATCAGGCATCTTGTAGCCATCCAACAGAATTGGAATGATATTCTTTCCCGGGAGGCTCAAGGCGTACATGATCTCCTTGCAGAACCAGTCCGACTTATAGGGCTCTTCCTGAAAGCCGATGCCCGGATCAGGACGGCCGGAGGAGTCCTTGTCCCCCGTGAATCTGCTTTTTTTGACGGTCCGGTAGTCGAACCAGGAGCCCAGAGACTCTTTCTCCAGCAGGATGATGATGTCCGTGGCGTTGCTGATATGCTCCAGAATCTGCTCGTTGAACTTTCCCGAACGCATCTCCTTCCGGTCGAAGAAGACGTTGTAGCCCTTCTGTTGAAGCATTTCGTAGAGGTAGGCGGCGGTGGCGCTCGATGTTCCCTTTCGCTTGTAGCTGATGAAAATATCGTATTTCATAGGTAATGGGTTCTACCAGAAAGATTTACAGAGCCTCTCCCGCGCTCAGGCGGGCCAGGAAGGCGCGGGTGTCGTCGAGGGTCTTGGGGAGCGCGTGGTTCTTGAGCCAGGCGTCCAGGTCGTCCTTGCGGGCCGGAAAGAGTTTCCGGATGGTGCGCTTGTTGACGGGCGTGACGTTGCCGGCGACATACAGGTAGCACGACTCTTTCACGTTGTACGGATAGCTCTTGGACGACTGGAGGGTGTACATCATTCCGTCGGACTGGAGCGTGCCCACCTCCCGGATGGAGCTTGTGCGGGATTGAATTCCGTAGGCGCCCGTCTTGACGTCTCGGAGGATCTCCACGTCCCGCCGGTAAGCGAGCGTCACCTCGTCGGAAACGGGATACAGCCGATAGAAGGCGCCGTCGACATGGACGAACACGACGGTGTCGATGACGACCCGGAGGATGTTGTCGGCGGAGGAGGAGAGTTCCTCGCCCTTGTCCATGAACCGGAGGGTCTGGTCCACAGCGCAGATGTTCAGTTCTCCCTGGCCCGGTCCCTGGCCGGAAAAATAGACCATCCCCTGCCGGAATTCGGGCAGCAGGTAGAAGACGTCGGCAGGCATGTCGCCCCGGGCCTCCTGGCCGAAGGCGGAAAGGCCTGCGAAGAGGGAGAGAAGGAGTAAAATCCGTTTCATCGCTTTGTGGAGACCGACCGGATGCAGCGGTCAATCTCCACAAAGATAGAACTTTTCGTGGATTGACAGAATATTTCGCGCGCGAAAACTGCTATCTTCTCGAAGCTTCCTGGAGCCCCGCGCGGAGGTTCTCGATCACGGCCTCCGAGCTGTAGGTGGCGCCGGAAATGGCGTCGAGCTGCATCTTGGCGGCTTCGTCCACTTTCTTGCCCACGACGGCCTTCAGGAGGCCACCCTTGACGACGCGGTCGAAATAGCTGGGCGACTCCGTGTTCGGGAGCGCCTCGACCTTGACGACGACCCCCTTGACGACCTTGATGAGGAGCGGGGTGGGACCGTCATAGCCGATGACGTCCTTGCAGAGTTCGGTGGTGTTGACGACCAGGGTGTCGGCCGGAGCGGACCCGGCGGAGCGGGTGCCGCGGGCGCCGCTCACCAGGCAGACGGAGAGAAGGAGGGCGGCGACGGCCGCCAGAAGCATCGTTTTCTTCACGTTTATCATAGTTTGGGGGACAAAGATAAGATATTTTCCGGGAATTTGCCGATATTTGTGAAAAGGCCGATCCCTATGAAACGATTCTTTCTCCTGACAGCAAGCCTCTTCGCGGCCGCCGCGATTTTCGCCCAAACCCATGCCATCCACGAGCAGTCCGACGGATACGTCTGGCCCGACGACCCGGCCGTCCTCGAGAAGCTGGACCAGTGGCAGGACCTCAAGTTCGGCGTCCTGATGCACTGGGGCCTGTACAGCGTCCCCGGCATCGTGGAATCCTGGAACCTCTGCAACGAGGACTGGGTCGTCCGGCCGGAAGGCACCACCTACGAAGGCTACAAGCAGTGGTACTGGGGGCTTTCGAAGGTGTTCAACCCGGTCCGTTTCGATCCGGAACAATGGGCCGACGTGTTCGAGGACGCGGGGATGAAATATATGATCTTCACGACCAAGCACCACGACGGCTTCTGTATGTTCGACTCGGAATACACGGACTTTTCCGTGGCCAAGGCCGGTCCTTTCGCCGACAATCCCAAGAAAGACATCGCCAAGTACGTCTTCGACGCCTTCCGCCCGAAGGGCTTCATGATCGGCGCGTACTTCTCCAAGCCCGACTGGCATTGCGAGTGGTTCTGGAATCCCTACTACGCCACCGCGCGCCGCGGTATCAACTATTCGGTGGACCTGCACCCCGATTGGTGGCGGAACTATGTGGACTATACGAAGAACCAGCTCACGGAGCTCACCGGGGGGCGCTACGGGAAGCTGGACATCCTCTGGCTGGACGGCGGCTGGATCACCGGCGACGAGGTGGGCCTGAACGAGGTCCTGCCCCAAGCCCGGGCAGTGAGCCCCGGCCTCATCTGCGTGGACCGCACCATCCAGGGCCCGAACGAGAACTACCAGACCCCGGAGCAGTCCGTCCCGAAGACGCAGCTGAAGCACCCCTGGGAGTCCTGCATGACCCTCGGCGCCGACTGGGGATGGACCCCGGACCCGCCGTTCAAGACCGCGCGCCGGGTCATCGGCACGCTGGCCGAAATCACCGCCAAGGGCGGCTGCCTCGCGCTCGGCGTGGGCCCGACCCCGGACGGGGTCATCGAGGACAAGGCCGTCGTCATCCTGCAGGAGATCGGCGCCTGGCTGCGCCGCTGCGGCGAGGCCATCTACGGCACCCGCATCACGGACCATTACAACGACGGAAACATCTGGTTCAACGCCTCCAAGGACGGGAAGACGCTGTATGCGGTCTATGCCCTCCCCGACGGCGAGAACCTCCCGTCGGAACTGACATGGACCGGCAACTTCCCGAAGGGTAAAGTAACCGTCCTCAACAACGGCAAGAAAGTGAAAGCCGTGGTCAAGGACGGTCAAGTGACGGTCAAGCTCCCGAAGGGACTGGCAGAAGAGCCCATCGCGCTGAAATTCAACCTTTTATAAACCCATAAACTCCCCACAATCATGGACAGCATCCAAAAAACCTACCTGGTCGAAATGGCCAAATGGCAGAAAGTCATCGGGATCCTGATGGCCATCGGCACCGCCTTCATGGCCGTGGCCGGCCTCATCCTCATCTTCTTCGGCAACGCGCTGGACCTGGATGACGAGGCGCTCGGAAACATCGGCGGCATAACCGCCGGCATCGTCTACCTGCTGGCCGCCCTGCTTTATTTCGTCTTCGCCCGCTTCTTGCTCGTTTCCGCCAAATCCCTCAAGGCCTGGGGCATCGGCGAAGCGGAGGAAGACCTGACCAATGGCCTGAAGAACACCAAGTCTTTCTTCAAGTGGAACGGCATCCTCTCGCTCATCAGCATCGCCCTGGCGGTCCTCGTGATCATCGTGGTGGTCGTCGTCCTGCTCATGAAAGTGTAACTCAGGGTTTCACCTCCACCACGCACGGGAAGGAGTAGGAAAGGTCGTTGCGTGTGTAGAGGGTCTCCTTGCGGAGCGCGTCGGAAGGGGTGAGCTTGCCCTCGAAGAGGGTCGCGCCATCGTGGACGACCTTGACGGGCCGGCTCAGGTCCACCATCTTCTCGTTGAGGTAGATCCGAACGGAGGAATAATCGCAGTCGCCGATGTTGACGGTGTTTCCGTCGATGTAGGTAGAGAGTGTTTTCCCCTTCTTGGCCTCTCCGGCGGGAACGCCCAGCCAGTAGAAATATTCCTTCGTCACGTCGCCCTGGACCCAGACCACCTTCTTCGGGTAGGGGTTGCGGGCGTATTTCGCCATCCACGGAACCGCGGCGGCGTCCTCGCCGTCCATCCAGTGCCCTTTCCCGGCCACGATATGGCCCTCGTGGATGTAGCCCTGCGGATCCTCCGCCTGCAGGGCGTCCAGCTTGCCGATATACTCGGCGCAGACCTTGTTTCGATCATAGGCCGCATCATTGGCCCCGCACCAAATCATGAACGGAAGGTTCCGCAGGGATTCCAGCCGCACCCCGTTCGGGTGGCCGGCCATCATCGAGGCGGCGGCCCAGTGGTCCGCCATCCGCGGCGCCACCTGCCACACGCCGTCGCCGCCGGCGGAATAGCCCATCAGGTACACCTTGTTCGGATTCACGTCCAGGAACACGACGGCCATCTGGATGATCTGCTCATAGAACGCGTCCGATTCGGGGCGGAAATGCAGGTCCCAGGTGTTGGTGATGGCCCGGGGGCACAGGTACACGCCCTCCGCCGGGGTATAGAGCTGTTTCTGGTTCTCCCACTGCCCGTCGTTCTCCGACGCGTCCGTCTGGCCGCCGCCGTGCAGGGAGATGTACAGAGACCGTCCCCCCGCCGGCTTGTTGCCGTAGACGGTCCACCAGATGGGCATCTTGTTCTGGCCGATCTGGAGGAGGTGGCCCCGATAGGCATACGACAGGGCCGTATGGACGGAATCCCGCCACTGGCCCTCGAGGGTGCTCAGGTCGGGCTCGTAAGCATCATTTTCCGGATCGTTCCCCTGGATTCCATTCGATCCGCAGGCATTGGACAGTGACAGGACCGGGAATGCGCACAGGAGGACAAAAAGAAGGGTACGTTTCATCGATTGTATGTTTTAGGTCAACAAATGTACGCTTTTTTCCCACTCCCGTGAACGAAAAACAAAAGAAAATGACGATTTTTTTAAGAGAATGTGTCTGCATTCAAATTTTTTATTTATCTTCGCCTAATACTAAGAAAACCACTTAAATACGCGCAACTAACAACTATTTTATAACCACCAACCTATTTCATTAACCAAAAAACCAACTGTAATGCGTAAACAAAGATTTGTTCTCGCCCTGGCGGGCCTCCTCGTGGCCCTGGGCTTGAATGCGCAGGACATTACGGTCAAGGGTACGGTGAAAGACAACACCGGCGAACCCGTCATCGGGGCCGGCGTCGTCGTGAAGGGCACCACCAGGGGCACTTCCACCGACATTGACGGTAACTACACCCTCGCTTGCGCCCCTGACGCCGTCCTCGAGTTCTCCTTCATCGGCATGGAGACCCAGAACGTGGCCGTGGGCGGCCGCAGAAACATCGACGTGACCCTCGCGCCCGACTCCGAGTTCCTGACGGAATCCGTCGTCACCGCGCTCGGCATCACCCGCGAAAAGAAGACGCTGGGCTATGCCATCCAGGACGTCGGCGGCGCCACCCTCCTCGACGCGCACGAGGCGAACCTCGCCAACGCGCTGACCGGTAAGGTCGCCGGTGTGGAAATCATCCGTTCCTCCAACGGTCCTGGCGCTTCCTCCCGTATCGTCCTCCGCGGTAACAACTCCCTGACGAGCCTGAACCAGCCGCTCATCGTCGTGGACGGTGTGCCGATGGACAACTTCGTGGGCGCCTCCAACAACGACTTCTGGAATCCTTCCGCCGACATGGGTAGCGGCCTGCAGGACATCAACCCGGAAGACGTCGAGTCCATGACCGTCCTGAAGGGCGCCTCCGCCGCGGCCCTCTACGGCTCCCGCGCCGGTAACGGCGTCATCCTCATCACCACCAAGAAGGGTCGTCAGACTCCGGGTCTGGGCATCACGTTCAACAGCACCGTGGCCTTCACCACCGAGTTCACCCGTCCGGCCATGCAGTCCATGTACGGCCAGGGCTCCCTGGGCGTGTACGACAACGCCGACTCCCAGAGCTGGGGTCCGGAAATCAAGAGCCAGATGGTCACCAAGTGGGACGGCACCTCCGCCCCGCTGCAGGCCTTCGACAACGTGAAAGGCTTCTTCGGCACCGGCATCACCGACACCGAGAACGTCACCTTCTCCCAGCAGTACGGCAAGACCGGCATCTACGCCTCCTGGACCCGCACCTACGACCAGAGCCAGGTTCCCGGCGCCACCCTCGGCCGTAACAACATGATGCTCCGCGGCACCTCCACCTTCGGCAAGAACGAGAAGTGGCACTTCGACGGCAAGATCCAGTACATCCGGATCCAGGCCAACAACCGTCCGATCTCCGGTTCCAACGTGAACGCGAACTACATGCTGAAGATGTACACCCTGCCGGTGTCCGTGAACATCCTCGACTTCAAGGATGCCGTCGACGCCAACGGCGAAATGTTCTTCTTCGGCAACAAGGACCGCATGGGCTCCAACCCTTGGTGGTATGCCAAGTACAGCACCAACCAGGACGTCCGCAACCGTTTCCTGATGAACGCCAGCCTCGCCTATGACTTCACCGATTGGCTGAGCCTGGAACTCAAGGCCGGTTCCGACATGTACTTCACCGAGACCGAGAACAAGTTCTACGCGGGCAACAAGATCGCGGGTTCCGTGACCGGTTCCTACGGAGTGGGCGAAAGCCGCTTCTACGAGAACAACTTCTCCTTCCTCTTCAAGGCCCAGCAGGACAACATCTGGGGCGACCTCGGTGCTTCCGCCACCTTCGGCGGCAACCTGATGGACCGTGAGAACCGCGGTCTCTCCGCCTCCCAGAGCCAGCTCCTCATCCCGAACCTGTTCGACCTGGGCAATGCCAAGAGCGACAAGCCGAGCGTCTCCGAGAGCTACTCCCACCGCAAGATGAACTCCCTGTTCGGATCGGCCCAGCTCAACTACGGCGGCTGGATCTTCCTCGATGCGACCCTCCGCAACGACTGGACCTCCACCCTGAGCCCGCAGAACCGTTCCTACCTGTATCCGTCCGTCTCCCTGGCTTGGGTCATCACCGACATGATCAACAAGTATTCCAGCCTCCCCGGCTGGCTGACCTTCGCCAAGGCCCGCGTCTCCTATGCGGAAGTGGGTAACGACATGGGTCCTTACCAGCTGTACAACGTGTACACCATGGGCACCGACGCCCGCGCCGACGCGAAGCCGGTCATCAACTCCCAGGGCACCCTGTACAACGCCGACGTGAAGAACGAGCTCATCAAGTCCTGGGAAGCCGGTCTCGACCTCCGCTTCTTCGACAGCCGGGTCGGCCTCGACCTCTCCTGGTACAAGACCAACGCGACCAACCAGCTCATCAACCTCCCCATCGCCGCCATCGGCTACTCCAGCAAGAAGGTCAACGCCGGTAACATCCAGAACACCGGTTGGGAAGCCGTCCTGAATGTGGAGCCCATCCGCAACCGCGACTTTCTGTGGCGTTCCACGGTGAACTTCTCCACCAACAAGAACACCATCCTCGAGCTCGCAGACGGCGTGGAGGACTACAACCTCGGCGGCTATGACAAGCTCAGCATCAAGGCCCACGTGGGCGGTGGCTACGGTGACATCTACGGCACCAAGTACGCCCGCGTCGAGGACGAGAGCAGCCCGTACTACGGCAAGCTCATCCTGAACACCGACGGTCTCCCGACGTCCGACGGCTCCAGCCAGTTCCTGGGCAACCAGAACCCGGTCGCGCAGCTGGGCTGGATCAACAGCTTCACGTGGAAGGACCTCACCGCGAGCTTCCAGGTGGATGCCCGCATCGGTGGCAAGATGTTCTCCGGCACCCTCGGCACCATGGAATATGCCGGTACCGCCGCCTGGACCGTGGACAACCGCGACAAGATGCTCGTCGACGGCGTCCAGAAGGACGGTGACGGCTACAAGGTGAACACCACCGAGACCACCGGCGAAAAGTATTGGAAGCAGATCTCCGGCGCCGCCGGCTCCAACCTGGGTATCACCGAGGAGAACCTCTACGACGCGACCAACGTCCGTCTGAGAAATGTCTCCATCGCCTACTCCCTGCCCAAGCGCCTCCTGGCCGGCCAGGACATCTTCCAGTCCATCAAGCTCGGATTCTCCTGCACCAACGTCTTCATGATCTACAGCAAGATGCGCGGTCTGGATCCGGAATCCATCTTCGCGACTTCCACCAACGCCATCGGCTTCGAGTACGGCGCCGCGCCGACTTCCCGTGCCTATGTCTTCAATGTTTCCTTCGGATTCTAATCTCTGCACTACCATGAAATTGAACAAAATACTTGCTTTGACCGCGGGCGTCGTCGCCCTCTTCGCCTCCTGCAGCGATTTCGAGGAGATCAACAAGAACCCGAAAGCCGCCAACGCAGAGGACCTGATGCCCTACTGGGCCTTGAACAAGGCCATCATGAGCGACCAGCAGAACCCGAACGACGCCGAGCGTGTCTTCGTCCTCTACTGGGCCGACATCGCCCGCCAGGACGGTGAGAACAGCGGCCGTTCCGTGGGCGGATCCAACGACGAGTGGGCCGGCTGCCTGTACAACCTCACCCGCAACTGCGTGAACTCCGCCAACCTTGCGATCAAGATCGCCGACGCCGCTCTCGAAGGGGGCAACCTCGGTGAGCACGAGGCCGGCCTGTTCGCCAACGTGAAACAGTTCTCCCGCATCTGGAGAGTCTATCTGATGACCGAGTTCGTCGACTCCTTCGGCTCCTTCACCTTCGACTTCGAGGCCAACACGCCCGAATACAAGAGCGTCGAGGAATGCTACGACTTCATGCTCAAGGAGCTCAGCGAGGCGGTTCCCGCCATCAATACGGCCTACTCCGGCGAGTCCTCCACCGAGAAGGACGCCGACGCCGCCTTCCAGCTGGACGCCACCAAGTGGAAGAACTTCGGCATCTCGATGTGGATGCGCTGCGCGATGCGCCTGTCCGAGGTGGACGCCGCCAAGGCCAAGGCCAACTTCGAGGCCGCCGTCGCCGCCGGCCCGGGCATCCGGACCAAGGAGGGCATCTTCCGCATCGAGGAGCGCAACGCCTGGAACGACCTGGCCGGCGTGATGAGCCGCACCTGGGACTGGCAGGAAGCCTCCCACACCTTCGCCAACCTCACCACCAACCTGGGCGGCGCGAAGGCCGAGGACATCCTCAAGGACCCGGGCAAGCGCTTCTACAAGAACGCTCCCCTGAAGCCGGAGACGGTTTCCGAAATGTATGGCGCGTACATCAAGGACGCGTCCGCGTACCTGGGCGTCCACATGGTGGACAAGGACGGCAACAACCTGTACGAGTCCAACACCGACAGCCCGACCTGGGGTTACTTCTTCGACGGCATCCCGTCCAAGCTGGATCCCCGCGCCCTGGTGTATTTCACCCTGCCTAGCGACTACAGCAACCGCATCGAGACCGGTTACGCCAGCTTCCCGAACTCCACGGCGCCGCTGAATGTCGCCCTGGACAAGGCCAACAACTCGCTTCAGATCAACACCTCCTTCGCTTGGAACGGCTTGATCGCCGGCTACGGCCGCGACGACAAGGCCAAGGGCAACGGCCTGGTCGACGCCAGCGGCGGCAACTACGGCAAGACCTACCCGGCCCTCGCCGAGCGCTATCGCAACAGCAAGGAGTTCCGCGTGTTCTTCGGCCCTTGGGAGACCTACTTCCTCCTCGCCGAGGCCGCCGTCCGCGGCTGGAACGCCGGTATGGGTGCCCAGGCCGCCTATGAGGCCGGCATCAAGGCCAGCTTCGAGTACCTGAACGTGGAGGCCAACTACGAGGCCTACATCAACTCCGAGGACTACAATCGCGTGGGCACCTCCGTGAAGTTCACCCACACGGCCGAACCGACCAACTACTCGATCTACTACAAGGATCCGGTCTCCGGTGACATGAAGACGACCGAGTACAAGTACCCGGATGCGAACAAGATCCTGTACAAGGGCAAGAAGCTCAACGACCAGCTCACGAAGATCATCACCCAGAAGTTCATCGCCAATACGCCTTGGCTGCCCCAGGAGAACTGGTGCGACCACCGTCGTACGGGCCTGCCGTTCTGGGAGCTGCCCGTGACCACCACGGACTTCCCGTATCTGATGGAAGGCGCCAAGACCGCCTATCTGACTGGCCAGAAGCCGGGTTGCTATGCCCAGCGCATGAACTACCCGAACTCCTTCAAGAACGCCAGCCCGGAGCAGTACAAGAACGCGCTCTCCCTGATGGGCATGACCAACGAGAATACCATCACCCCGCTGTGGTGGGCGATCAAGTAAAGACCTCTTCCCCGACTACGAATTCGGGCGACCCCTCGGGGCCGCCCGTTTTTTATGCGTATGTCGCGGGGACTAATACTTGTGCTTCGTCTGCTCCAGCTCGTCCTTCGTGATCTTGTGCCTGTCCATCGCCCGCCAGGCGACGGCGATGTAGGCCACGACGAACGGGATGAGAAGCGACACATAGGACATCACCTGCAGGGTGAAAAAGCTGGAGGAGCTGTTCCGGATGGTCAGGGAGCTCTGGAGGTCCGAATAGGACGGGTAGTAGGCCGTGTCGTTGAAGCCGGCCACGAAGAAGACGGCCATCACCACGAGGACGGTGCCCGGGGCGGCGTACCAGAAGCCGTCCAGCTCGTGGGAGAAACCGCCGCGGATGAGGCCGATGAGGACCAGGACCACGCCCACGACGAACATCCCCAGCACGGCGGGCATCGCCAGCAGGTTCGCGAAGTATTTGCCGCGCTCCAGGGCGACGGTGCCGTCGACTTCCACCGCGTAGCCCTTGCGGAAGAGCAGGAGGACCACCCAGGCCACGAGCAGGGCCACGAACGGGAAGAAGACGCGGTGGATGGCCTCGTACATTTCCTTCCGGACACCGGGGTCGTCGACGCGGCTCAGCAGGTACAGGGCGCCCAACAGGTAGGCCAGGGCGACCAGGGTCAGGCCCAGGATCACCGCGTGGGGTTGCGCCAAGGCCTCCAGGCCGTGCCAGGCGCTGTCCCAGGTGCTGATGATGGGGGCGGACGGGTCCGCGATGGCGGTCTTGTCCACGGTGAAGCCGGAGCCCGTGAAGAAGGTGCCCACGGCCGTGCCCACCAGGAACGGAGCCAGGACGCCGTTCGCCATCAAGGCGCCGCGGAAGGCCTTCACACCCAGCAGGTTGCCTTTCTTGGCGTAGAACTCGTAGGAAACCGCCTGGAAGACGAAGGTCACCAGGAGCAGCATCCATACCCAGTAGGCGCCGCCGAAGCTGGTGCTGTAGAACAGGGGAAAGGAGGCGAAGAACGCCCCGCCGAAGGTCACGAGGGTGGTGAAAGTGAGTTCCCACTTGCGGCCTGTCGCATTCAGAATCATCCGTTTCTGGGCATCGTCCAGCTTGCGGTTCACGAGGTGGATGTTGGCGCCCTGGACGAACATCAGGGCCACGAGGATACCGCCCAGCAGGGCGACGAGGATCCACCAGTAGTTTTGCAGCAACGTATAGGTCATGGTCTAACCCTCCTTGATTTGTGGTCCTTTCCGGATGGCGCGCAGCATGATGCGGATCTCGATGGCCAGGAAAAGGGCGAAGATGGCGAGGAACAGGAAGAAGGTCGTCTTCACAGCGCCGGCGCTGAGGCTGGAGATGGCGACGTTCACGGGCAGCAGGCCCTGGATGGTCCAGGGCTGGCGGCCCACCTCGGCGACGATCCAGCCGCACTGCCCGCAGATGAACACGAGCGGGATGCAGACCAGGCCCGCCCAGAAGAACCAGTTCTTGTTCTCCAGCGTGTCCCGCCAGGCGAAAATGAGCGCCAGGACCAGCAGCAGGCCCATCAGCATTCCGAGGCCGATCATCAGGCGGAAGGCCCAGAACACGACGGGAACGGGCGGAATCACGTCCTCGGGACTCGCCAGGTGGCCGTAGCCCATGTACTGGACATTGGAGTCCAGGACGGCCAGGGCCGCTTCGGCGGCTTCCGGATCGCTGTCCTTGAACTTCCGGTACGCGGCCAGGGCGTCCAGCGCCTTGCGGCCGCTTTCCATCTTCTCCTCGACGGAGGGGATGACGTTCCCTTCATTGTCCGTGTAGCCGTTCAGGATGTCGTTGATGCCGGGGACCACGCCATCGAGGTCGTGGGTGGCGAGGATGGACAGCATCCCCGGGATTTCGACGCCCGGGACGATGGAGAAGGGCGCGCGCGGGCCGCCGTTCTCGAGGCCCTCGGCCGCCGCCAGCTTCATCGGCTGGTACTTGGCCGCGTGGACGCCGGAGGAATCGCCGGACAGCATCACGGTGCCGGTGCCGACGAGGCCCACGATGGCGCCGATGAGCATGCTCTTCCGGGCGAACTCCTTCTCGCGACCCTTCAGCAGGTACCAGCCGCTCACCGCGACGACGAAAACGCCGCCGGTGACCCAGCCGCTGGAGATGCTGTGGAAGAACTTGGACACGGCTACGGGGTTCGTCACGACCTCCCAGAAGGCCTGGGCCGACGCCATCTCGCTGCGGACGGTGTCCGGATTGAAGGTCGTGCCCACGGGGTTCTGCATCCAGCCGTTGGCGACGAGGATCCAGTAGGCGGAAATGGTGGCGCCGATGCCGGTGAGCCAGGTCGACGCCAGGTGGAACCGCTTGGAGACCTTGTCCCAGCCGAAGAACATCACGGCGAAGAAGGTCGCCTCCATAAAGAAGGCCAGGATGCCCTCGATGGCGAGCGGGGCGCCGAACATGTCACCCACGAACCAGGAATAGTTGCTCCAGTTCGTGCCGAACTCGAATTCGAGGATGATGCCGGTGGCGATGCCCACGGCGAAATTGATGGCGAAGACCTTCATCCAGAACTGGGCGGTCTTGCGCCAGAAGTTGTCTTTCTTGACAACGTACAGGGTCTCCATAATGGCCATCACGAACGCCAGGCCCAACGTCAGGGGGACGAAGAGCCAGTGGTAGGCGGCAGTCATGGCAAACTGGAGTCGGGACCAGAGGACTGTTTCCATTGTTTCTCAGCCAGGTTATAAGTTTCAGTGTTCTCTCGGTTGCGGGTGAGGTTCTCCCCCACGGTCTCGCTCTTCTCGGCGTCGGTCTTGCCGGCCAGGGCGGGCCGGAAGAAGAAGACGCGGAGGATCGCGAACAGGATGAAGAACTTCAGCACGACGAGCCAGATGAGCGGGCGGCCCCAGGTCTGGTTGCGGAAACCATCCCGGTAGAAAAGCCAAACTTTTTTAGCCCATCCCACCATCTTTTCGCCGTTTCCTACAAAGATAGCAATATTTTTCCCGTTTTTTTATTATCTTGTCCCCAACACGAAAAACTGTGACCCGATGAACAAACTTCTGCGAAAACTCAACGACATTTCCAAGATCACCCGTCGCGCCGCGTTCTCCGACATGGAGCACCAGATCAAGAAATACAAGTACGGCTCCGACGCCTTCATGCAGATCCTGGAAAGCCGCTATTCCTGCCACGCCTTCAACCACCATCCCGTCTCCGAGTCCAAGCTCCAGATGATCCTGGACGCCGGACGGATGGCCCCGTCGGCCGCGAACCTGCAGCCCGCCCGCATCTGGGTCGTCAAGAGCGAAGAGGCCCTGGCCAAGCTGCACCAGGTGCATCCCTGCTACGGCGCGCCGGTCGTCCTCATCGTCGGCTGCCGGAACGAGGAAGCCTGGGTGCGCCCGTACGACGGCATCAACGCCGCGAAGACGGACGCCGCCGTCGTCCTCACGCACCTGATGCTCACGGCCACGGACGTGGGCCTGGCGAACATGTGGATCTGGGATTTCGACCCGAGCAAGATCCGCGAAGTCCTTCCCGAGACCCGGGAGCACGGCATTTACGGGCTCCTCGCCATCGGCCATCCCGCCGCCGGCGAAGGCAAGCCCACGGAACTGCACGACCAGCGGAAGCCCCTCGAGGACCTGGTCATCGAACTGTAATCCCTTGAAACGGATCGAAGTCGTCGCGGCCCTCATCGTCAAGGAGGGCCGCGTCTTTGCCACCCAGCGGGGCTACGGCCCCTGGAAGGACTGGTGGGAGTTCCCCGGCGGGAAGATGGAGCCCGGCGAAAGCCGGGAGGATGCCCTGCGCCGGGAAATCTCCGAGGAACTCTCCTGCAGCCTTGTCGTCGGCGACCTCCTGGACACGGTCGAATGGGACTATCCCGAGTTCCATCTCACGATGCACTGCTTCCTGTGCGCGCTGGACGGGGAGGCGCCGCACCTGAATGAACATGAAGCTGCGCGCTGGCTCTCCGCCGACGAGCTGCTCTCCGTCAACTGGCTCCCGGCCGACTACGGCCTGCTGCCGAAACTGACCGAACACCTATGAGAGTCGTCATCCAACGCGTCCTGAACGCCTCCGTGTCCATCTCCGGCACGGTGACGGCCGCCATCGGCGAGGGCCTTCTCGTGCTCCTGGGCATCTGCGAGGAGGACGGGGCCGAGGACATCGAGTGGCTCGTGAAGAAGATCGTGGGCCTGCGCGTCTTCGACGACGCGGCCGGCGTGATGAACATCGACGTCCGCGACGCCGGCGGCGACGTCCTCGTCGTGAGCCAGTTCACCCTGATGGCCTCCACCAAGAAGGGCAACCGCCCCTCCTACATCCGCGCCGCCCGGCCGGAAGTGGCGATTCCTCTGTACGAGCGCTTCTGCGCCGCCCTGTCGGCGGCCCTGGGCAAGCCCGTCCCCACCGGCACCTTCGGCGCCGATATGCAAGTCGCCCTGGTCAATGACGGCCCCGTGACGATCTGCATCGACACGAAAAACAAGGAATGAGATTCCTTCGCTCCGCTCGGAATGACATGCCCCTGTCATTCTGAGGAGGTCGAAGACCGACGTGAGAATCTATCTCCCCAGGATCAGACGCACTCCCCCGACCGCCAGCAAGGACTGCGCGGCCAGGTAGGTGATCATTACAAGGAAGTGGCGGAGGGGGAAAGTCATCACGCCAAAGGTGCTCATCGCGATGCAGGAATCGGAGAAGGTGAAAAGGAGGGCGCCCGCGAGGAGGATCCACCAAGTCGCGCGGCGGCCGCGGGGCATGCGGAGCACGCCCGCGAAGGCGCTGAATATCAGCAGCATCAGCACGCAGCCATAGACCGTCATCGGCCAGAACATTGCTCCGGAAATGCCGATGGCCTTCACCAGGCCCAGCACGATGGCCAGCATAATGACGGCGGAAATGGCCCATTGTCCCGGCGTCAGGCCTTTCCAGGACTGCCCGCCGAAGAGGGTGATATAGAAAAGATGGCCGACGAGGAAGGCCACGATGCCTCCCACGAAGAGCCAGAAGCCGTCCGGCATCAGCAGGACGTCGCCCGCGCAGCCGAAGAGCTGCGCCGCGACGAGGAGGCCGACCGGCCGGTAGTCGGGCACGTCCCGACCCAGCAGGTAGGCGAGCGTCGTGGCGGAGAGCAGCGGCAGGAGGGCCGGTTTCACCGCATCGTCCAGGTTCGTTCCCAGGATGCATCCGAGGAGATTCAGGATGCACGCGACCAGAAAAAAGGCGCACGGAATGCACCAAATGGCGTTTTTTCGCATTTCGTTTTTCAGTTTAAGCACCGCAAGTTAGCCATTCCCCGCGAATATTGCAACCCGGTTGCAGGCGGGACGCCGTACCTTTGCTTTCGGAAAATGAACTGAACTATGATACACGAAGACCATCACCATCATCACGAGGAGGCTTGCGAGCACTGCCATGGGCACGAGCATCACGAGCACCATGGGCATGACCACGAGCACCATCACGAAGAGGGCGACGTCAAGGAAACCGTCGTCAAGATCGCGCTCGCGACCGTGCTGCTCGTCGCGGCGGTCCTCATCGAGAAGAAGACGGATTGGCCGGTATGGGCCTATCTCCTCATTTATCTGATCCCGTACTTGATTGTCGGTTGGGAGACCCTGACGGAAGCGGCCGAGGCGCTGGTGCACGGCGAGGCGCTGGACGAGAATTTCCTGATGGCCGTCGCCACGATCGGCGCGCTCGCCATCGGCTTCCTGCCGGGCGCCGAGACGCAGTTCCCCGAGGCCGTGTTCGTGATGCTGTTCTTCCAGGTGGGAGAGCTCTTCGAGGGCATCGCGGAAGGCCGCAGCCGGAAATCGATCGCCCATCTGATGGACATCCGGCCCGATACGGCCCACGTGGAAAGGGACGGCGCCCTCGTGACGGTCGCCCCCGAGACCGTCGAGCGGGGCGAAGTGATCGTCATCCAGCCCGGCGAGAAGGTGCCGATGGACGGGGTCGTCCTGGAGGGCCGCTCGAACCTGGACACGGTCGCCCTGACGGGCGAGAGCGTGCCCCGGAGCATCGGCCCGGACGACGAAGTCCTGTCGGGCTGCGTAAACCTGTCGGGCGTGCTCCGGGTGCGTGTGACGAAGGCGTTCGGCGAGTCCACGGCCTCGAAGATCCTGGACCTCGTGGAGAACGCCGCGGAGCGCAAGTCCAAGAGCGAGAGCTTCATCACGAAGTTCGCCAAGGTCTATACGCCCATCGTGGTGGGCCTGGCCGTCCTGCTGGCCATCGTACCCTCCCTGCTGACGGGCGAATGGGCCACGTGGATCTACCGGGCGCTGATGTTCCTGGTGGTGTCCTGCCCGTGCGCCCTCGTGATCTCCGTGCCGCTCACGTTCTTCGGCGGCATCGGCGGGGCCTCCCGGAAGGGCATCCTCGTGAAGGGCGCCAACTTCCTGGATACGCTCAGCCGCGTGAAGACGGTCGTCTTCGACAAGACCGGCACGCTTACGGAAGGCGTCTTCGAAGTGACGGCCGTTCATCCCGAACTCATTGACGAAAAGGAACTTCTGCATCTCGCGGCCCACGTGGAGCGCCACTCCACGCACCCCATCGCCGCCGCGCTGCGCCTCGCCTACCCCGACGAGCAGGACGACTGCTCCGTCACCGACATCCGCGAAACCGCCGGGCACGGCGTCACCGCGATGGTGAACGGAAAGCGCGTGGCCGTGGGCAATGAAAAGCTGATGGGCCTGGAAGGGGCGGCTTCGCATCCTTGCGAGCTCAAGGGCACGGTCATCCACGTGTCCATCGAAGGGGTCTACGCCGGGCACATCGTCATCTCCGACCGGGTGAAGGCCGACGCGGCGGAGGCCGTGGCCGCCCTGCATCGCGCCGGCGTCCGCCGGACCGTGATGCTCACGGGCGACGAGGCGGACATCGCCGCCGCCGTCGCCACCGCCGTCGGCGTGGACACCTACCACGCCGGCCTCCTCCCCGCCGACAAAGTCGCCCACGTGGAGGCCCTGCTGGGCGACCGGTCCCTGAGTTCGTCGGAAGACCGGTCCCTGAGCCTGTCGAAGGGCCGGTCGACGGGCGCCGGCCAGCCCGCCCGTCATTCCCGGCCTGACCAGGAATCTCCCGCCGGCGCGGTCGCCTTCGTGGGCGACGGCATCAACGACGCCCCGGTCCTCGCCCGCGCGGACCTCGGCATCGCGATGGGCGCCCTCGGCTCCGACGCGGCCATCGAGGCCGCCGACGTCGTCCTGATGGACGACAAGCCCTCGAAGGTCGCCGAGGCCGTCCGCATCGCCCGCCGCACCCTCCGCATCGCCCGCGAGAACATGCTCTTCGCCATCGGCGTAAAGGTGCTCGTCCTCCTGCTCGCCGCCTTCGGCCTCGCCACCCTCTGGATGGCGGTCTTCGCCGACGTCGGCGTCACCGTCCTCGCCGTCCTCAACGCCATGCGTGCGTTGAAAGTGTGAGGCCCTTTCGGCCAGGCGGTCCCGTCAGCCCGAAAGCCTCCCCGCCCTGGCCGGGAGCCCCGCTGAATCCCACCCCCACCCGTTCCCCCAACCCGTTCAGCACGGCTGGGGGAACGTTTTCGTAGGTTAGCGTGCCCTCTCGCGTGCTCCAGCACGGCTGAGGGAACGTTTCAGGGCTATTTCGTGTCCCGACACGTGCTTCACTCTTTATACTTCTTCGACTTGAGCGCCTGGGAAATGATACGAGCCGGGATAAAAACGGCTTGTGACAAGGTGACGGCATCCAACCTGTATTTCTTGTTCAGCCGAACGGCCAAGGCACAACGGTCGTCGTTGGAGAGTTCGGACAGTTTTCGGCCCTCCATCATCAACTCTTGCTTGACGATGTCTTTTGCCTCCTCCACAGAAAACGTTATCTCCTCCCCCATCTGGTCGGCGATTTCGACGAACGCTTCGTAATCCTTCACAAGGCGGGTCTCAAATTCCTTCGCCGCCGGAAACACCTTATACAAAACGTCCATATCCACAAAGCTTTGCGGCAATACCATTCCCAATCCCGGGTGAATCAAGCGGTCGGGAGGGATGGACACGTGCGTCTGAAACATCTTTCTCAACGTCCGCACGGACAAGTCGCCCGCCCGGACCGTCTCGAACAGGCGGGGAAGATCGGAATAGAATGCCATGGACGAGCCGAACAAGTATCCGCCCGGGCGGATGTTCAATACTTCGGAAGCGTTCCGCGCGATATAAATGCCATTGTTTCGCATCTGATCCTCATCCACGACAGGAATCAATTTGAAATCATAATCCTTGGGAAGCGGGGGATTTCCATCTGCTACCAGCCGCTTGTTAATCCGGCTTCTCACATAGTCGAATACAGCCACGCAATGCTCCCCCCGCCCTGAAAGAAGCAGGTGGACATGGCTTCGCATCACTTCGTAGAAGTGCACTTTCACGGGGAACAGCAGGTCCAGCAGGGATATCGTGTTGACCAGATGCACATATTCCGCTTCGTCATGGCAGATCGTCCCTTTCTTTCCATCCGTACATAGATGATAATAACCCTTCTTCCAGGATTTGTACTCGGCTCTTCTTTTCTGTCTTTTATCCATTTCGATCTATTTCTTTTCCCGGCTCCTCGCAGGGATCGTTCTTGTCAAAGTTCGTCACAGCACGGCTGGGGGAACGTTTTAGCGGGTTAGCGTGCCCTCTCGCGTGCTCCAGCACGGCTGAGGGAACGTTTCAGGGCTTTTACGTGTCCCGGCACGTGCTTGGGGTCTCGCGCCACCACTTACCGAGATTTACGGGCCGCCGGTTCCTGAAGGGGTGCCCTCGACGGCGGCGAGGGTGGCGATGGAGATGCGGGCGGTAGTGAAGGGGCGCAGGGTGGCGTAGCAGGCGTACAACGTGGCTCCGGTCGTGAACGTATCGTCCACGAGGAGGATATGGTGGGCCGATGCGAGGACGTCTGCGGGAGATTCCCGGTCAGGCCGGGAATGACGGGTATCATCCTGCTCGGACGATTCATCTTCGTCAGGGCCGACCTTGTTCGACCATCTGGCGGAAAGGAAGGAGATAATGCGGGACAATCGGCGGATGGCTCTCGCCCACGGGGAAAAGCGGTCGGGGACTTGGAAGGCGGAGGCCACGTTTTGGGCTTTCTGGTCCACGGAGACGCGGGTCTGGGTGCGGGTGCGGCGGGCCCGGACGAGGAGGTCCGGACGGACCTCGGGGAGATTCCGGGTCAAGCCCGGAATGACGGTGTTAGGGGTGCCCGATGGAACGGTGGATGGAATGCCCGGAGAGACGGTTGTAGGGGTGGTCCCTTCGTCATGGCCGGCTGCGACCGGCCATCTTTCGGACGTGCCGGGCGAGGACGTGGGAGCAGTGAGAGCAGTGGCGGGGGCGGAGCGGAAGGCGTCGACCAGGGCGCGGGCGAGGATTTCGGCCTGGTTGTAGCCACGGGAGCGGAGGCGGGTCCAGTGGAGGGGGACGGGAATGACCAGGTCGATGTCCGCGAAGTGCGGGGCGGCGGCGAGGCGGCGGCCCAGGAGGGCGCCGTAGTGCCGCCCGGCCGCCAGGTCGCCCTGGTACTTCAACGCCCGCGGGATGGATCGGTAAGCGCCCTTGTAATAGAGCAGGGCGGCCGCGTAGGCATAGTCCATCGGCTCGGTCCCGCGGTGGCGCTCCAGGACCGCGTTGAAGCGGTCCGCGAGCGGGTTGTGCGCCGCGAGCCAGAAGCGCGTATAGGGCACGTCCGCCGCACACGAGAGGCACAGATGCCGCTCGCGCATGCCCAGCCTGCGTCCGCAGGCCAGGCACGCCCGCGGCATAAACAAGTCGCCGAGGGCGATTACAAAATCAATCAACCGCATCGTTCCATGTTTTTCATTTTACTGAACGCGCCCTCCCGACCTTTTACTGGCACGGCTGAGGGAACGTTTTTGTGCGTTTTCGTGCCGCCACACGTGCTCCAGCACGGCTGAGGGAACACTTGGGGCACTATTCGTGCCCCGGCACGTGCTTCAACCCATCCCCTCGCCCGAGGGCATGGTCACGGCACCCGAGCAAAGGCGAGGTGCACACGCCCACCCCGGGGTGGGGTCCCAAAGTTAGGCCAGACAAACAAAAAACAACACGGGTTGTGGATAACTCGTGTTGTTTCAGTATGTATTTTATGTGTTTCTTACTCCCCGTAGATGTACCGATGCTGCTCGGGGGTGAGGGTGTCGATGGTGATTCGTTCGGATTCGAGCTTGCGGAAGGCGACTTCGCGGTCGATTTCGGCCGGGACATTGTTCAGGAGGGCCGGCAGGGAGTCGCGGTGCTCCAGGAGCCAGCGGGCGCTGAGCGCCTGGATGGCGAAGGACATGTCCATGATTTCGGCCGGGTGGCCGTCGCCGGCGGCGAGGTTCACGAGCCGGCCTTCGCCCAGGACGTAGATCGTACGGCCGCTTTCAAAGGTGAAGGCCTCGATGTTCTGCCGGGCTTCGCTCCGCCGGAAGGCGTTCGCGCGCAGCCACGCCACGTCCACCTCCACATCGAAGTGGCCGGCGTTGCAGCAGATGGCGCCGTCCTTCATCCTCTCCAGTTCGCGGGCGGTGATCACGTCCTTGCAGCCGGTCGCGGTGATAAACAGGTCGCCGATCGGGGCGGCATCGAACATCTGCATCACGCGGAAGCCGTCCATCGAGGCCTCGAGGGCCTTGACCGGATCCACTTCCGTGACGATGACGCGGGCGCCGAGCCCCTTGGCCCGCATCGCGATACCCTTGCCGCACAGGCCGTAGCCCGCGACCACGACATCCTTCCCCGCCACGATGAGGTTCGTGGTGCGGTTGATGCCGTTCCACACGCTCTGGCCAGTGCCGTAGCGGTTGTCGAACAGGTGCTTGCAGTCCGCGTCGTTCACGAGCATCATCGGGAACTTCAAGGTGCCGGCGCGGTCCATCGCCTTGAGGCGCAGGATGCCGGTGGTCGTCTCTTCGCAGCCGCCGATCACGTTCGGGATCAGGTGCGGGAACTCCTTGTGCATCAGCGTCACCAGGTCGCCACCATCGTCGATGATGATGTTCGGGCCCACTTCCAGCACACGGCGGAGGTCCGCCTCGTACTCTTCCATCGTGGCGCCGTGGATGGCGAACACGTTCAGTCCGGCATGGACCAGGGCGGCCGCCACGTCGTCCTGGGTGGACAACGGATTGCAGCCCGTGGCGTACATTTCGGCGCCGCCGGCGGCGAGGCACAGGCACAGGCGCGCCGTCTTCGCCTCCATATGGACGCTCAGCGCGATCTTGAGACCGGTGAAAGGCTTGGTTTTCAGAAATTCCTGCTCGATGCTGTCAAGCAGCGGCATATGGTTGCGGACCCAGACGATCTTCTGCGCACCGCTCTCCCAAAGGTTGATGTCTCGGATGTGACTGGACATAAGCGTTTTGTTTCAAGGCTGCAAAGTTACCGAATTCCGGAGTATTTTCCTATCTTTGCAGTCCATTTACTAAAACGCTGAACTTATGGGTATGTTAGACGGAAAGGTGGCCCTCGTGACCGGCGCCGCGCGCGGCATCGGCAAGGCCATCGCACTGAAATTCGCCGCCGAAGGCGCCGACGTCGCCTTCACGGACCTCGCCATCAACGAAGCGGCCGAGGAAACCATCGCTGAAATCTCCGCCTTCGGGCACAAAGTCAAGGGTTACGCTTCGAACGCCGCCAACTTCGACGAGACGCACGCCGTCGTCGAGGAGATCCTCAAGGAGTTCGGGCACATCGACATCCTGGTCAACAACGCCGGCATCACCAAGGACGGCCTCGTCCTGAGGATGAGCGAGGCGCAGTGGGACGCGGTCATCGCCGTGAACCTCAAGAGCGCTTTCAACTTCATCCACGCCGTGATTCCGTCGATGGCCCGCCAGAAGGGCGGCTCCATCATCAACATGGCCTCCATCGCGGGCCAGATGGGCAATCCCGGCCAGATCAACTACGCCTCCTCCAAGGCCGGCCTGATCGCGATGGCGAAGACCGTCGCCAAGGAAATGGGCTCCCGCGGCATCCGGGCCAACGCCATCGCCCCGGGCTTCATCGTGTCCGAGATGACCAACGCCCTCCCGGAGGCCGTCCGCGAGGAATACATCAAGAGCATTCCGCTCAAGCGCGGCGGCACCGTCGACGAAATCGCCAACACCGCCCTCTACCTGGCGTCCGACCTCTCTTCCTATGTGACGGGCCAGGTCATCGCCGTCAACGGCGGTCTCTACTGCTAGGTAGATTTCTCGACTTCGCTCGAAATGACAAAAATGCCCGGTTTCGACCGGGCATTTTTCTTTAGTTCCGCAGGAGAATCTGGCCGCCGGCGGAGTCGACGGTGATGGCGCTGTCGCGGTGGACGGTGCCGTCCAGGATGGCTTTCGCCAGGAGGTTCACCAGCTCGCGCTGCATCAGCCGCTTGATCGGACGGGCGCCGTAGGACGGCTCGTAGCCGTGCTCGACCATATAGTCCTCGAAGGCCGGGGTGAAGACCACCGTGATGCCGTTCTCGGAAAGCTTGCGCCGCAGGTCGTCCATCTGGATGTGCAGGATGTCGCGGATGTCGGCCTTGGACAGCGGGTCGAACATGATGATCTCGTCGATCCGGTTCAGGAACTCCGGCCGGACCGTCTGCTTGAGGACGTCCAGCACCTTGCCGCCGCACTCGTCCAGCAGGGACCGGCGCTGCGCGATGGCCTGGGCATCGACCCCGTCCACCTCCGGCAGGCGCTCCATATAGCTCTGGATGATGTCCGAGCCGGCGTTGGAGGTCATGATGAGGATGGTGTTCTTGAAGTCCAC